>NZ_JAUYEY010000064.1 GCF_030689685.1 Polaromonas sp.
CATCCATCGTTGTGGCTTGCGAGATCGCTATTTGCGCAATTTCGATCGTCTCATCATCCCCGGTAACTGGACGTGCCATGACTTTCTCCATCAAGTATGATGGAGGATATTATTGCACTAATGTTGTGGAAATGGAATCACTTGCGCTTGCAAGGCCGCATGGACCCTGACTTCTGTACGCACGAACGATCTCACCTTTTGGGTGACAACGCTACGTACCCGATTGAGCCACCCTGGTGCGCTCTGGCAAGTCCAACTGCGGTTTCTAGTGTGGTGTTGCATGCTTGATGGAACAAATAAAACCGATGGATTTTTGGCCAGGGTTAGGCGCAAACCACAGCCATAGCCCCGCTATGGCGCGGATTTGCAACGACACCATGGGCAAAAAGACGCGGTTTTATGTTCCAGATAGCGTGCAATACCACACTAGGGTCACTGCTGATCGGCACGCGAAGGCAGGGTCAGGCCTGGCGCAAATGCCAGGCTTTCGGGCGCGTGAAGGTCTGGATGCCGTAGGTGGACAGCGTCAGGCCCACGCCAGAGTCACCATGCCCGCTCCAGGGCAGGCGCGGGCTGACGCGGTCGCAGCAGTTCCAGTAGACGCTGCCGGCGCTGACCTGGGCCAACAGGGTTCGGGCACGCGCTTCATCGGGCGTGAACACCCCGGCAGTCAGGCCATAGCGGGTATCGTTCATGAGCTGGACGGCCTGTGCATCACCCGACACTTTCTGGATGCCGACGATGGGGCCGAAGCTTTCCTCGCGCATCAGTTCCATGCTGTGGCTGACGTTGGTGAAGACGGTGGGCGCATACCAGTTGCCCGGCCCCGGCAGCCGCTTGCCGCCAGTCAGCAGCGTGGCGCCTTTGGCCAGGGCGTCCGCCACCTGGGCGTCGAGCACATCGAGCTGCGGCGCGCGCGTGATGGCGCCGATGTAGGTGTCCTCGCTCATCGGGTCGCCCACCTTGAAGCCGTGCACCGTGTCCATGAAAGCGGCTACAAAGGCGTCGTGAATTTTCTCGTGCACATAGATGCGCTCCACCGAACAGCAGCTCTGGCCAGTGTTGTACATGGCGCCGTCGGCCAGCGACTCGGCGGCCACTTTGGGGTAGGCGTCTTCACAGACGTAGCTAGGGTCCTTGCCGCCCAGCTCCAACTGCAGCTTGACCATGCGGGGCCCCAGCGCTTGGGCAATTTTGACGCCGGTGCCATAGGAGCCGGTGAAGAACAAGCCATCAATTTTTTGCGCCTGCAAGGCAGCACCGACCTCGCCATCCCCCACCAGCGCGATGAAGACGTCCTGGGGCACACCGGCCTCATGCAGCAGGCGCGCCATGGCCAGCCCGGTGAGGGTGGCGTACTCAGATGGCTTGTAGAGCACCGCATTGCCGGTGAGCAGCGCCGGAATGAAAACGTTGCCGCCGACAAACCAGGGGTAATTCCAGGCGGAGATATTGGCTACCACACCAAGCGGTGTGTGCTGGATCTGCTCGGTCATGCCACCCTCGGAAAAGACGGTCTCAAGCACCAACTGTGCGTCCACTTCTTTCAGAAAAAAGTCGATGCGTCCGAGCAGGCCATTGAGCTCGTTGCGCGACATTTTGATTGGTTTTCCGGTTTCACGGGTCATGGTGGCAGCCAACAATTCGAGCTGCGCAACTACTGCCGCGCGGAAGCGCGTGATGCAGGCCTTGCGCTCGGCCAGTGGCGTGGCCAGCCAGCCGGGCTGCGCGGCGCGGGCCTGGGCGGCCTTGGCAGCCACAGAGGCGGCATTGTCGGCTGGCACTTGAGTGATGAGCGCACCGGTGGCGGGGTTGTGGATGGCGAGTTGGTTCATGCGGTTTTTTCCGTTGTGTCTTTGGCGGCTTGGGCCGCCTCAAGAAAATCCTGCAGCAGGGGCGTGTCATCCAGCGTGCCGAGTTCGGGCCGGTGGAATTCGGGATGCCACTGCACGGCCGCCACATAAGCCGGACCGGTATAGCGAATGGCCTCGATCATGCCGTCCTCCGGGCAGTGTGCCTCCACTACAAAACCGGGTGCCAGGTCTTTGATGCCCTGATGATGGATGCTGTTGATTTTATAGCTGTCGGCGCCCGCCAGAAGGGCGTCAAGCCGGGTTTTCGGCACAACTTCCAAGGTGTGGAAATTCTGGTCGTACACCTGGGCATCGCGGTGCGGCAAGGCCTCGGGCCGCTGGGTGGAGATGTCCTGCAGCAGAGTGCCGCCAAAGGCCACGTTGATCAACTGCATGCCCCGGCACACCCCAAACACCGGCTTGCCGGCGGTGACAAAAGCTTTCACCAGCGCTTGCTCGTACGCATCACGAATGCGGTCGCCGCTCCAGTGCTCTTGCAGCGGTGTCTCGCCGTAACTGCCGGGCCAGACATCGGCGCCACCGTGCAGCACCAGGCCGTCCAGCCAGCGGGCGTAGTCGTCGAGATGAACCTCGCCCCGCGCTGTGTCCCCGGCGGGCGAGGGAATCATGACGGGCAAAGCGCCGCCCGACATCACCCAGTGCGCCATCGATTGTTCGACGTATTGCAGCGTCTTGCTGGCAAAGGCCGCGCGCGCCGGGTCGGGGTGCAAAAAGCAGGCGCTGATGCCGATTTTCAGGCGCTCTTTCATTTTTACATCGCTGCCCTGAAGAGCGCCTCAAAGTCCGCCGCCGTGCAGGGGCGCGGATTGGTCTGGTGACAGATGTCAGCCGTGGCAATCTGCACCAGGCGCGGCAAGTGCTCCGGCTGCACACCATGCGCGGCCAGGCCACCGGTGATGCCGGCGCTGGTCTTGAGTTGCCGTAGCCACGACGCAAAGGCCTTGCCGCCGCCCGCCACCTGGCACACATGGGCCAATTCGTCGAACTTGCCCGGCACCGCCTCCTGGTTCCATGCCATGACGGTGTCTATCATCAGCGCATTGGCCAGCCCATGGTGCAGGTCGCACACGGCGCCTAACGCATGGGCGCAGGAGTGCACGGCGCCCAGGTCTTTCTGGAAGGCGATGGCACCCATCATCGAGGCCATCATCATGTCGCTGCGCGCCTGCAGGTTGCCGGGCTCTTTCACGGCGGTCAGCAGTGCCGCTGCGGCGATGCGTGTGCCCTCCAGCGCAATGCCATCGCACAGCGGGTGATAGGCCGGTGACAGGTAGCTCTCGATGTTGTGGGTGAGGGCGTCCATGCCGGTAGCGGCGGTGACATGGGGGGGCAAACCAAGCGTCAATTCAGGGTCGGCAAAGACCATTTTTGCCAGGATTTTGGGGCTGAACACGACGCGCTTCAAATGTGTGTCGTTTTCGCTCACCACGCTGGAGCGGCCCACTTCCGAGCCGGTGCCCGAGGTGGTGGGCAGCGCCACAAAATATGGCAACTCATTTTCAATCGGCCTGACCTGGGGGTGGTCCCACACGTACTCCAGAATATCGCCTGCGTGCGTGGCAGCGACGCCGACCACCTTGGCAACGTCCAGCGCGGCGCCGCCGCCAAAACCGATGATGCAGTCGGCCCGGTGCGCCCTGTAGGCGGTCGCGCCGTCCATCACCTGGCTACAGGTGGGGTTGCCAAACACCCCGGAGAAGACGGCCACGTCCAGCCCCGCCAGATGGGTTTTGAACTCGGCCAGCACGGGCAAGGCGGCCAGGGCCTTGTCGGTGACGATCAGCGGGCGCCTGTAGCCCATCTCCAGTAAATGCGCGGCAACAAGTGTGCGTGCGCCTGTGCCGAATTTGATGGGTGTAGGAAAGGAGAAGTTGGTAATGGCCATGGTCGTTTATATGACTTCAAAGTAGCGTTTCATTTCCCAATCGGTGACACCGTCCAGCCACTGGCGCCACTCCCAGTCGCGGGTCGCAGAAAAATGGTCAACGAAGGCGTCGCCCAGCCAGTCACGGGCGATGGCCGACTGCTGGAAGTTGCGCGTGGTCTCGATCAGGGTGCGCGGCGCGCGCGGGATGTGCTCCGCGCCCTGGTTGGTGCCGGTGATGGGTGGCGCCGTCAACTTTAAGCCCTTCTCAACGCCGTCCAGACCGGCGGCGATCACGGCGGCCATGGCGAGGTAGGGGTTCACATCCGCGCCGGGGCAACGGGTCTCCAGCCGGGTGGACTTGGGCGCGCCCGCAATCACGCGAAAGCTCGCCGTGCGGTTGTCCATGCCCCAGGTCGGTTTGACAGGCGCCCAAAAACCGTCCACCAGGCGCTTGTAGCTGTTGATGGTGGGCCAGATCATCGGCGCGAATTCCATCATGCAGGCCACCTGCCCGGCGAGGTAACTCTCAAAGAGTTTGCTCATTTTGCGCGGGTTTTTGGCGTCAAGGAACAGATTGGTTTTGCCATCCGTCAAGCTTTGGTGAATATGCCCGCTGCAACCCGGTAGTTGCTGATGCGGTTTGGCCATGAAGCTGGGCATGATGCCAAAACCAGCGCCGATTTCCTTGGTACCGGCCTTGAAAAGAATCGCCCGGTCGGCCTGCTCCAATGCCTCGCTGAAACCAATGGCCGCCTCGTACACGCCAGGGCCGGTTTCGGTGTGCAGGCCTTCAATCGGCACCCCGAACGCCAGCATCTCGTCCATGATGGCGTTGAAAAATCCACGGTTCTGGTTGACGCGCAGCAGTGAGTAACCAAACATGCCGGGCGTCAGCGGCTCAGGCGCTACGCCCTTCTTGGCCGCCCAGCTTTGCGGTGTTTCAAGAAAGTTGTACCACTCGAACTCCATGCCGGTCATGACCTTCAAGCCCATTTTTTCGGCGCGCCTGAGCACGCGCTTCAAGGTCTGGCGTGGGCACACGGCATGCGGTGTGCCGTCGGCATTGACGAACTCACCCAGAAAAAAAGGCACGCCTTCGTCCCACGGCACCTGGCGCGCGGTGTCCAGGTCCAGCCGCGCCAGCGCATCGGGGAAGCCATGCTGCCAGCCGGTTGCGCTGGTGTTGTCATAGGTATGGTCCATCATGTCCCAGCCCAGCACCACGTCACAAAAGCCAAACCCACCATTGGGGTAAGGCTCTGCGGCACCGAGAAACTTGTCAATGTGCAGGTATTTGCCACGCAGGATGCCGTCGATGTCACTGACAGCGACTTTCACTTTCGTGGCACCGGAACGCTTGATGTTCTTGAGGGCAGGATGTTCGCCGGGGACGTTTTTTTTTGATGTGGCCATTGTGTTGCCGGACAAGATCAATAAAGAGGCCGTGCTCGCGTTAGCCGCGTTGCGGTTTCGCGTGATTCAGAGCGAACTCTTCTTCCGGAGACAGGATCAGGCGCTTGCGACCTACCAGGGCAAAGTACGCGATGCCGATGCCGAACCAGATCGCGACCCAGAGCACACCTTGCCGATACACCGGGTCGGTAAGCTGAAAGTACAGGGTCACGGCAGCAATGAGGATGGTCAGAACGGCCCCCGGAATACCAAAGGGGCTGCGGTAGGGGCGCGGCAGATGAGGAAACTTGTGGCGCAGCAGGATAAAAGACAAGGCTTGCATGATGTAGGAGAACATGGCGCCAAACACCACCATGTTGAGCAGTGTGCCGCCAATGACCGCTGCCCCCCTGTCCGCACCCAGGCTGAACCAGAGGATGAACATGACGGTCAAGGCCACCACGGAGCCGACAATCATGGCCAGTTGGGGTGTTTTGCGGCTGCCGTGTGTCACGGACAGGCCGGACGGAAAATAACCGGCGCGGCTGAGTGAATATATCTGGCGGCCCTTGGCAAAGATGATGGTGTGAAAACTTGCCACCAGACCGAGTACCGCCACGGTGGCCAATATCTTCGCGATGCCGTCGCCATACAGGGCTTTGAAGCCGTCGAGCAGCGGCTCACCGGAAGTGCTCAGCTTGTGTGAACCAATGCCGACGACGGCTGGATTGAGCCACAAGATCATGAAGGCCGACAGGATCAGCGTAAAGATGCCTGCCAGTATGCCGCGCGGCATGTCGCGTTTGGGGTCGACCGACTCTTCCGCCGCCAGCGGAAGTTGTTCAATCGCCAGGAACAACCAGACAGCAAAGGGCAGGCAGGCCAGCACACCCATGAAACCTTTGGGCAGGAAAGGGCCGTTGCCTTCCGGCAAGGCCTTGCCATCGGCACCCACATTCATGGCCCATTTGGCAAAATCAATATGGGGCAGAGCGCTGATCCAGAACACCACCAGACAGGCCAGAGCCAGCAGCGTGACCGCCAGGGTCACCTTGAAGGACAGTTCCACGCCGACGACATTGAGGCCCACAAACAGGATGTAGAAACCGATCCACCACAGCGGCAGCCATGCCTGGGGTGTGCCAAAAATGCCGGTCATGTAACTGCTGATGAAATACACAATGACCGCCGGTGCCAGTACGTATTCCACGTTTTCCGACAGACCCGTCACAAAGCCCCCCCAGCGGCCCATGGCGGTGCGGGCAAAGGAATAGGCCCCGCCTGTGTGCGGCAGGGCGGGCGACATTTCGGCCAGAGAAAACGTCAGGCCCAGGTACATGATGGCAATGATGACGGTGGCCAGGAACATGCTGCCCCAGCCGTTGGCCAGCCCCAGATTCCAGCCCGAAAAATGACCGGATATCACGGCACCGACGCCCAGGGCCCAAAGCGACCAGACCCCGGCGTAACGCCTCAGCCCACGTTTTTCGAAGTAACTTTGGTCAACCTGCGTGTAGTTGGCCCTGGAAGATGTTTTCATACCTATTTCCTTCAAACGGTTATCGGATAGGAATCGTGGTCATCGTAGAAGCGTGCTCGGCATTTGACTATCCCAAATCGGCACACTGTGAAATGGCTGCCTCGCCGCTTGCGGCAGGCAGCAGGCTCCATCGGTAATAACCCGAACTGTGATGGCGCAGGCAATCCTGCGAGAATGAAAAATGCATGCTCACGCTACCAGTCGCTTGCCCCTGAGCGCCAGGTATCTCGGGCCAGGCGCGCCAGCCGCGCCTAATGTCGGCTCGTTGCGCTTTTGTGATGTCGAGGAGCAGGCTTCGGCCCTCGCTGGCTGGAATCAGGACTATCTACAGCTCAGTCCCGGCGCCTTTCAAGGCGAGATATATCAGCTCCATGGCACGGGTATCAGGCTATTTTTCGAGCAAGTGCAACAGTCTGTGTTCCAGACCGGTCTGCTGCCCAGTGATGTGTTGGCCGTTGGAATCCCGCTGGACGCCAGTGGTGTCGGCATGTTTTGTGGCAAGGCTTGCGAGGCGGATACTTTTCATGTGTTTTCCGGACCTTCCGGTTTCGAGTTTCGCACCTCGCGCCAGCACACCATGCTGGGGATTGAATTGCAACTGGGGCATGGGTGGTCGAACGCTGGTGCCGCTGGCCAGGATCAAAGGGAAAACCAGGGGTTGCCGTTGCAAGCTTGTGCATTGCGAATGATGCCGGCGGCACTCTCGGAGCTCAAGACTTACCTGTTGACTCTGTTTCAGTCGGCGCAGTCCAGGCCGCGCTTGCTGTCCAATCCGGCGGTGGTGGCAACCGTCGCCGATTTTCTGCTGGATCGCATGGCACAAGACAACCGTGGGTGCGGGGGTGGTGTGTCTGGTGCTGCCTGTACCCACTGGAAGCTGGTGCAGCAAGCCTGCGCCATGGTGCACGACAAGCTGCAGCAGGCGCCCACAGTGGTGCAGCTTTGTCTGGATCTGGGTGTCAGCCGCCGCACTTTGCAAAATGGCTTTCAACGGGTGCTGGGCGTCAGCCCCTTAACCTACCTGAAGGCGGTGCGCTTGCACCAGGCCCGGTGTACGCTGAAAAAGGTCAGCTCAGTCACCGAGGCCGCCACGGCATTTGGTTTTTGGCATTTTGGCCATTTCTCGCAGGATTACCAGGCAATGTTTGGCGAACGCCCCTCTGACACTTTGCGTCGACATTCGCCCAGGTAGGCAAGCTATGAACTCACTGCCCAGGCTCCTAGTACCGCAACCCGAAAATATCGAAACATGAAAGCGCGTCTTCGCACCCATGGCGGCGTTGCAACCCTTGCGAAGGCGGCCAGCCTTCGCTGCGGCTTGCGCCTTGCCCTGGGCACGAAGCCATCTCTTTCATCTTGTTCCGCTACTTCCGGGTTGCAGCACTAGGGGGAAATACCCTATCGCCAGCATAGGGCCGACATCAAAATGTCATTTGTCTGCAGTAGTCTGCGCAGACTTCTGGTCGTCGCCATTCAGATTCAATGCTGATACATTCGTTCAAGGAAACACGCATGAAAACTCACCACGCCTTTGTTGTTGCCAGCGTTCTCGCGCTCGGCGTTGTCGGCGCTGCACACGCGCAGGACAAAACATTGCGCCTGCTTACCTGGGCCGACTATGCACCGGCCGCCGTCGTGGCCCAGTTCGAAAAGGAAAGCGGCTACAAAGTCGAGCTCACGCTCTCCAACAACGAAGAAATGATCTCCAAGCTGCGCGCCACCGGTGGTGCCGGCTTCGATCTGGCACAACCGTCACAGGATCGCATTACCGGACCGCAGCAGGAGTTCGGCATTTACAAACCCATGGACCTGAGCAAGCTCAAAGCCGAGTTGTTCATCCCGTCCATGCTGGAAGCCACCAAGAAAAACACCACGCTGGCGGGCAAGGTGTATGGCCTGCCCCACATCTGGGGGACGGATGGCCTGGTGGTCAACACCAAGCTGACCAAAATGGGGGACTACCCGGACCTGTGCCGCGCCGACGTCAAAGGCAAAACCGCCGTGCGCCTGAAGCGCCCGACCCTGCTGGCGTTTGCATTCGCCTCGGGCAAAGACCCGTTTGCGCTGTACAACGACGCAAAAGCTTACGGAGCGCTGATGGACGAAGTGGGCAAGACCCTGATCGCCTGCAAGGGCAACCTCAAGTTCTTCTGGGACAACAAGGACCAGTTGCTCAACGGCATGCGCACCGGCGAAATCGTTGGCGCCATGATGTGGGACACGGGCGGCTGGAAACTCAACAGCGAAAAACCTGAAATCCAGTTCATTGCCCCCAAGTCAGGCGCACTTGGCTGGATTGACACTTTTGCCATTCCCGCCAAAGGCAGGAACGATGCCGCCGCTTACGCCTGGATCAACTTCAACATGCGTCCCGAGATTGCAGCGAAGGTGGGTGCCTCGGCTGGCAACTTCACCGCCTCCAAAGGTGCGGACCAGTTGGCGGATGCCAAGCTGAAGGCCCAGTTTGCCGCCAGCTTCCCGGAAGCCGCGCTGAAAAACGTGAAGTGGTATCCGGCGGTGCCGGCTGGCATTGAAGCCATCGAAGGCCTCGTGCTCGACCGCATCAAGGCCGCCAACTGAAGCGACCTGCGTTGAGTTCAACCGTTGCTGCGTTCACCCCAACGTCTGGGGCGGCGCAGCCGGATCTCGAAGTCGTGCGCGTGGGCAAGCACTACGGCGGGTTTCAGGCGGTGGACGATCTGTCGTTCAGCGTCCCGCGCGGCAGCTTCTTCTCCATTCTGGGTCCCTCGGGCTGCGGCAAGACCACACTCTTGCGCATGATCGCGGGTTTTCTGCTCCCTGACGCGGGCGACATCCGCATTGGCGGCAAGGCCATGAACGGTGTGCCGCCCAACCAGCGCCCAGTCAACATGGTGTTTCAGCACCTGGCGCTGTTTCCCATGATGTCGGTGGGCGAGAACGTGGGCTACGGCCTGGCACGGCGCGGTGTGCCCCGTGCCGAAATCACGCGGCGCGTGGGCGAGATGCTCGAGCGCGTGAGCCTGCCGGGCGCGCAGGACAAACGTGTTGACCAGCTCTCGGGCGGGCAAAAGCAGCGCGTTGCCATTGCCCGCAGCCTGGTGCTGGAGCCCACCCTGCTGCTGCTTGATGAACCCCTGGGTGCGCTCGACCTCAAGTTGCGCGAGCACATGAAAATCGAGCTCAAGCAGTTGCAGGCCGCCTTTGGCACCACCTTTGTCTACATCACACACGATCAGTCCGAAGCGCTGGTGCTGTCCGACCACGTGGCGGTGATGAACCACGGACGCTTCGAGCAACTGGGCACACCCCAACAGCTTTACTACGAGCCGCAGACGCCGTTTGTGGCGGGCTTTGTCGGCACCAACAACCGGGTGCAAGGCCGCGCCACGCGGGTAGAGGGGGACCGGGTGAGCTTGATCAGCGCGCAAGGCCTGGTGATGTCTGCACGCGCCATCGGAACAATCCGGCCGGGTGCTGCGGTCGATGCCTTTGTACGGCCCGAGGCGGTCAGCCTCGCGCGCAACGCGGCCGGGTTTTCAGACGCCGTGTTTCCGGATGCTGCGTTTCCCCCCTACCAGGCCCGGATCGACAGCCTGCTGTTTGATGGCGCCAATTCGGCGGTGTTGTTGCGCGAGGAAAGCTCGCGCACTGAATTCCGTATTGCGTTGCCCCAAACCGGCCATCTGTCCGACCTGGCTGTCGGCGAGACTGTGAGCTTCAGCTTTGATCCGCAACGGGCGGTGTGCTTTGCAAGCTGAATCCACAGGCAGCACCCGGCCGCACGCGCGGCTGATGCTCATGCTGCTGCTGGCGCCGGCGCTTTTATGGCTGGTGGGGCTGATTGTGTTGCCGCACGTCGAGTTGGGCATTTTGTCGCTGCGTGCCCGTGTCGCACCCCGTGTCTACGAAGCCAGCTTTGCGCAGTACCGCACCTTCATTGAAGAGCCGCTGTACTGGCACACTTTTGTGCGCACGGCGGTGATGTCGATTCTGGCTACTGCACTCACCCTGCTGCTGGCTTTTCCGATTGCCTGGACGATTGCCAAAATTGCCCGTGGACGCAACAAGGCCATGCTGTTTGTCCTGTGCCTGATCCCGTTCTGGGTGAGCGAGACCGTGCGCACCCTGGGCTGGATGATTTTGCTGCGTGAGTCCGGCGTGTTGCCCAGCTTGCTGGTGTTTCTGGGCCTGACGCCAGTCCCGCCCGAGATGCTGTACCACGACGCCACCATTCTGGTCGGTCTGGTGTACACCTCAATGCTGTTCATGGTGGTGCCGCTGGTCAGCGCGCTCGAAAGCCTGGACGACTCGCTGATCGAGGCCGCCTACGACCTGGGCGGCAACGGCTGGTCCATTCTGCGCCAGATCGTCATTCCGCACGCCGCCCCCGGCATCGTGGCGGGCTGCATTGTGGTGTTCATGCTCACCCTGGGCAACTACCTGACGCCCACGCTGCTGGGCGGCAAAAACTCGCAGTGGTTCACCGAGCAGATTTACACCCAGTTCATCACCCGCTTCAATTGGGAACAGGGAGCGGCCTTCGGCTTTCTGCTGCTGGGTTTGTCGACGGCAATAGTCTGGTTGGGTTTGAACCTCAGCGGCCAGAAGTTTGGCGAAGTGATGCAGCGCTCATGATCCCCTCATTGCCCCGCCCGGCCTGGTTACGTGCCAGCACCGTTGCCTACGGGCTGGTCTTTTTTGCTTTTTTATTTTTACCGCTGCTGGTGGTGGCTGTGTTCGCCTTCAACGATGCGCCTTACCCCGCGCCGCCCTGGCGCGGCTTCACGCTGGACTGGTTTCTGGGTAACGCTGCTGGCCGCGAGGGCCTGTTTGCCGACACAGCGCTGCTGGGCAGTCTGTGGACCAGCGTGGTGGTGGCAAGCTGGGTCACCGTGCTGTCGGTGCTGGTCGGCACGGCCAACGCCTTTCTGATTGAACGCACGCAGTTTCGCGGCAAGTCGGCGCTCTCCATGCTGATGCTGGCCCCGCTGGTCATCCCCGGCGTGATTCTGGGCATCTCGATCCTGGCTTTTGCCAGCCGGATTGCCAACCTGTCGGAAGACCTGTTCGGACTGGAGCTGGATTTTCTGCGGCCGGGCCTGCCGCTGGTGGTGCTGGGACAGTTTTCCTACATTGTGTCGATCACCACCCTGACCATCATGGCGCGGCTCAAACGCTTCGATGTCACGCTGGAAGACGCTGCCTACAACCTCGGCGCCTCACGCGCGGCGGTGCTTGTCACCATCACCCTGCCCTATCTGCAACCCGCCCTGATCGGGGCCGCCGCGATTTCCTTCCTGATGTCGTTTGAGAACTTCAACACCACGCTGATGCTGGTGGGCTCGGACGCGCCCCTGACGGTGATGATGTACGGCCGCATGCGTGAAGGCGCCACGCCGGTGCTCAATGCGGTCAGTTTGTTTTTGATGGTGGCGTCGGCCTTGCTGGCATTCACGCTGCTGCGCGGCGCCAGAGCGGCTGACTCACCACCAAAGCCCTGAATGCGGCAGCTCTGTCACATGAAGGCCGGTCCGGAATTTTGTGTCAGAGGGCAGCACATGAGACGTGAAGGTACCCACAATGACCGGCACAGAAGTTACCGAAGCCTGCAACGTCGCCTGGATCAAGCGGCGCAAGCCCAAGCAAGGGGCTGTTGCCTTTGAGCGGCTCAACCCGAATGGATGATTCAAAGTTTCTACAATGGAGGCCAGTTTATAGAGAGTTTTTATGTCCTCTGCACTTCCCCGGGTTCAGGCGGGTTCCTTCCTGACCTTGCATTACCGGCTGGCCGGGCCAGCCGGCAACATCATCAACACCTTCCCGGACAAACCCGCCACCCTGTCGCTGGGCGCGGGCGAGCTGTCGCCTGCCGTGGAGCAATGCCTGCTGGGGCTGGAGGAGGGCACCCGCACGACGTTTGAATTGCCTGCTGGGGCGGCCTTTGGCGAACGCAACCCTGACATGCAGCAATGGCTGGCGCGCAAGATGCTTATGGAAATGAGCGACCCCGATGAGCGATACAGCGTGGGCAATGTGGTGCAGTTTCCCACGCCCGATGGTCAGGGCCGATTTGCCGGGGTGGTACGGCAGGTGCGTGATGACGCGGCCGTTCTGTTTGACTTCAACCACCCGCTGGCCGGCCAGCCGGTGACCTTTGAAGTGCATCTGATTGGCGTCCTGTGACCGATAAAAAAGCCCCCACGCTCGGCGCTGCCGTGTCCTCACTGCCTCCCGAGGGGGCCGTGCTTGCTAGGGGCGGCCCGTCGCCGCGCTTGCCCCAGGAAATCATTTTGGCCGAGCCGCGCGGCTTCTGCGCCGGTGTGGACCGTGCGATTGAAATTGTCGAACGTGCCATTGGCAAGTTCGGCGCGCCGATTTATGTGCGCCATGAGATTGTGCACAACACCTATGTCGTCAATGAGCTGAAAGACAAAGGCGCGATTTTTATCGAAGACCTGGACGATGTGCCGCCGGGCGCGACGCTGGTGTTCAGCGCCCACGGCGTCAGCAAGGCCACCGAGCGCGAGGCCGAAGCACGTGGCTTCCGTATTTTTGACGCCACCTGCCCGCTGGTGACCAAGGTGCATGTGGAGGTGGCCAAGCTCAACAAGGAAGGCTACGAGTTCATCATGATTGGCCACAAGGGCCACCCCGAGGTTGAAGGCACCATGGGCCAGCTCGACAGCGGCATCCATCTGGTGGAAGATGTGGCCGACGTGGCGCGTATCAACCCCGCGCAGACCGACAAACTGGCCGTGGTCACGCAGACCACGCTCAGCGTGGACGATGCCGCAGAGATCAGCGCCGCCGTGAAAGCGCGTTTTCCAAATGTGCGCGAGCCCAAGCAACAGGATATTTGTTACGCCACGCAAAACCGCCAGGACGCCGTCAAGGTCATGAGCCCGCAGGTGGATATTTTGATTGTGGTTGGCAGCCCCACCAGCTCCAACAGCAACCGCCTGCGCGAGCTGGCCGTCAAGCTGGGCACCGAGTCCTACATGGTCGATGACGCCAGCGAGCTCAAGCCCGAATGGTTTGATGGCAAAGGCCGCGTCGGGCTGACCGCCGGCGCATCTGCCCCGGAAATTCTGGTCAAGCAGGTGATAGACCGCATCAAGGCGCTGGGCGCGGTGTCGGTGCGCAAGATGTCGGGCATCGAAGAGACCATCAAGTTCCCCTTGCCCAAGGGTCTGCGGATGGATGGCACTGCACTGGATGCCCTGGGCAGCGATCTGCATGCCGAGCCCTGAGCTTATGCCGATACGCTATCAAATTGAGAGCTGCCAACGCACGTTCCAAAAGGGCTACAGCCACTTTATTTATCAAACCCCGGTGTGGAAACTGCCCGGCAAGGCGCTGGGTGTGAATTGCGACCAAGTCTGGCTCAAGCTGGAGCAGCTGCAAACCGGCGGCAGCTTCAAGGCGCGCGGCATGCTCAACCGCCTGCTGTCCAACCCGATTCCGGCCAGTGGGGTGATCGTGGCCTCCGGCGGCAACGCCGGTATTGCGACGGCGGCAGCGGCCCGCGAACTGGGTGTGCGCTGCGAGGT
This sequence comes from Polaromonas sp., assembly GCF_030689685.1. Taxonomy (GTDB): domain Bacteria; phylum Pseudomonadota; class Gammaproteobacteria; order Burkholderiales; family Burkholderiaceae_C; genus Polaromonas. The sequence goes on from NZ_JAUYEY010000064.1 coordinate 14,206, forward strand.
GTTTGTGCCGGAAGTGGCCAGCCCCGCCAAGCGCGCCAAACTCGTCGCCCTTGGTGCGGAAGTTGTGGTGCTGGGTGCCGCTTACGCCGATGCGCTGCAGGCCTGCCTGGCGCGTCAGCAGCAAACCGGCGCGCTGCTGACCCATGCCTACGACCAGCCCGAAGTGGTGGCTGGTGCCGGCACGATGGCGCTGGAAATCGAGCAGCAGGCCGGGCTGCCCGATGCGGTGTTGGTCAGCGTCGGTGGTGGCGGCTTGATTGCCGGCGTCGCCGGCTGGTTCGAGCGGCGCTCGCGCGTGGTTGCGCTGGAGCCAGTGCTGGCGCCCACCCTGTTCCGCGCGCGTGAAGCCGGCCGGCCGGTCGATGTGGCGGTCAGTGGCATTGCCGCCGATTCACTGGGCGCCAAGCGCATAGGCGATCTGGCCTGGGCCGCCACGCAGGCGCATGTGGGGGATGCCTTGCTGCTCAGCGACGAATCCATACGCGCGGCCCAGCTATGGCTGTGGAAAGAGCTCAAGCTGGCTGTCGAACCCGCAGCCGCCTTGCCACTGGCTGCGCTGCACAGCGGCGCCTACCAGCCGCGCCCCGACGAAAAAATCTGCCTGATCCTCTGCGGCGCCAACCTCGATCCGGCGACGCTGGCCTGAGCGCATCGGCCCTCCCTTAAAATCGGCGCATGTTAGACATCAACCTGCTCCGTAAAGACCTGCCCTCCGTGATCACGCGCCTGCAGGCCCGCAAGAACCCGCAGGCCTTCCTGAACGTCGAGGCCTTCCAGGCGCTGGAGACCGAGCGCAAAACGCAGCAGATACGCACCGAAGAGCTGCAGAACCAGCGCAACACCTTGTCCAAGCAGATAGGTCAGCTCAAGGCCAGGGGTGAAGACGCGGCGCCGGTGATGGCCCAAGTCACGGCATTCAAGGCCGAGCTGGACAGCTACACGATACGCCTGGAAGTGATCCAGAACGAGATGCAAGCGCTGTTGCTGGCCGTGCCGAATCTGCCGCACGAAAGTGTGCCTGTGGGTGCGGGTGAGGCCGGCAATGTTGAGGTGCGCAAATGGAGCCCGGTCGAAGGCCCGGGTGGCGAGCCGCCGGCCTTTGCGTTTGAGGTGAAAGACCACGTCGATGTCGGTCAGCCGCTGGGACTGGATTTTGAACTCGGCTCCAAGCTGACGGGTTCACGCTTCACCGTGATGCAGGGCCAATTGGCCCGGCTGCACCGCGCGCTGGCCGCCTTCATGCTGGATGTGCAGACCGCAGAACACGGCTACACAGAGTGTTATGTGCCCTACATCGTCAATGCAGATTCACTGCGCGGCACCGGCCAACTGCCGAAGTTTGAAGAAGATCTTTTTAGGGTTCCGAGAAGCTTCGGGCGCGGTACATCGGAGTTTGCCAGTGCACATAGCTCTGACGGAGTGAATATGGCCATGACAGGCATTGGTGAGAGTGGTGAGGCGCCAATAAATTTTTACCTTATCCCCACATCAGAAGTGCCACTGACCAACTTCATGCGCGACGAGATCGTGGCCGAGGCCGCACTACCGCTCAAGTTCACCGCCCACACGCCCTGCTTCAGGTCCGAGGCCGGCAGCTATGGCCGCGACACCCGCGGCATGATCCGCCAGCACCAGTTCGACAAGGTCGAGATGGTGCAGATCACCCACCCCGACAAAAGCTACGAAGCGCTGGAGGCCATGACCGGCCACGCCGAAGCAATTTTGCAAAAGCTGGGTCTGCCTTACCGCGTGATGTTGCTGTGTACCGGTGACATGGGCTTTGGCGCCAGCAAGACCTATGACCTCGAAGTCTGGCTGCCCGCGCAAAACACCTACCGCGAGATCAGCTCCGTCTCCAACTGCGAGGCCTTCCAGGCGCGCCGCATGCAGGCACGTTTCAAGAATGCCCAGGGCAAAAACGAATTCGTCCACACCCTCAACGGCTCTGGCCTGGCGGTGGGCCGAACGCTGGTGGCCGTGCTCGAGAACTACCAACGCGAGGATGGCAGCGTTGCGGTACCGGCCGTGTTGCAGCCCTACATGGGCGGCATTACGGTTCTGGCCTGTGCCGGAAAGTAGCCCTTTTTTTGCGCAGGGTCACCCCAACCCAGCAGGGGCCGCGGAACTGGCTTTGCCAGGCCGCAGGCGCAGCGGCCCCCTCGGGGGGCAGGGAGCTACACGCAGTGAGCGACCGTGGGGGCTGATAGAATCTCGTCTTCACTCAGGAGAGGTGGCAGAGTGGCCGAATGTACCTGACTCGAAATCAGGCGTACCGCAAGGTACCGTGGGTTCGAATCCCACCCTCTCCGCCAAACCGGCTTCACATCACCTCACCGTGCATGGCCAAGCCCCTGAAAGCCCCGCAAGCCGGGGCTTTTTTGCGTTCGGCGAAAGCTGTGGCGCAGGGTTGATGCGGGGTGGGGCAGTCACCGTGAACGCTAAACTTCCCCCATGAGTTCCGCTGTCCTTCCCCCTTCCAGCGGCAGCCCGCATGCCGAGCCGGACCTGGTTGCGCGGGACGACTGGGTGGAGGCCAAGCTGACGCGCAGCTTCATGCGCAATGGCCGGCCGGCCTTGCATTCGGCCTCGGTGATTATTCCGGTCTTCCTGGCGATTCTCTACAACGATGTCAACAACACAGCCTTGCTGAGTTGGGGGCTGGCGGCGGTGGTGATGACGCTGGTGCGCTACCGGGTGGTCAACCTCTATCACCGCGACTATGCCAGTGCCGACGCCGCGCGGCTGCGGGAGTTCATGTCGCGTTACAGCTGGACCTGGACCCTGAGCGCCGTGATATGGGGCGCCTCGATGTTTCTACATTTCCGCAAGGCGCCGGTGTACGACCAGTTCATCTGCCTGCTGGTGCTGGCTGGCATGGCGGGTTTCGCGGTAGGCGCTTTCTCCGCGTCCTTGCGCTGTTTTGTGGGTTACATCAATGGGCTGGCCTACAGCACACTGGCTGCCGTGGTCTACAGCGTGGGGCTGGAACGCCCCTTCATGGGCACGGCACAAACCTATAGCCTGGTTGTGTTGGTGTTGGTTTACTGGGCTGCCATACGCATGGCGGGCAGGCGGTTTCACAAGGGGCAGCGCAAAACGCTTGAGCTCCAGTTCGCCAATACGATGCTGATTGCGTCGCTGACCGAACAAACCCGCACGGCGCTGGAGGCGGTGCAAACCAAAAACCGCTTCATGGCCAGTGCCGCGCACGATTTGCGTCAGCCGGTGCATGCGCTGAGCCTGTACGCCGACTGGCTGCGAGCAGAGCCCGAACTGGTGGCGCAGATCACGCCAAAAATTGTGCAGTCCACGCAGGCGGTCAATAAGTTGTTCAACTCCCTGTTTGACCTGGCCAAGCTGGATTCTGGTGCCGTCGAGGTGGGCTGGCAGTCGGTCGAGCTGTCGGAGGTGGTTGCTGAACTGGAGTTGCAGTACGCCCCATTGGCCCGCGAAAAAGGTCTGCAACTGCGTACCCGTGTGGCGCAGGCCAGGGCGTTGTCTGACATGGTGTTGCTCAAGCGCTTGCTGGGTAACCTGCTGTCCAACGCCGTGCGGCATACGATCCAGGGCGGCGTGTTGATTGCCGTGCGCCGCAGACCCAGCGGCCTGTGTATCGAAATTTGGGACACCGGCGTCGGGGTGGCGCCTGAGCACCGGCAGGCGATTTTTCAGGAGTTTTACCGGGTGGCCGCGCACAACGGCACGGAAGAGGGGTTCGGTCTGGGCCTGTCGATTGTCTCGCGGCTTTGCGAGACCTTGAAACACTCGCTGAGCATGCATTCCCGGCCAGGCAAAGGCACGGTGTTCAGGCTGACGCTGGAGCCGTTTGATGACGCGGCGGGCGCCTCGCGATCATCTGCCTATTGATCTTTGCCAACTGCGCGATAGGCAATGGGACTGCTCTCGCCCTCGCCCTGTGGGAGAGGGCTGGGGTGAGGGATTGAGCGTTCCAACGGGCAGGAATTTTGAAACGCTCAATAGTCGAATCAGAGCAAGCCCTGCCTTCGGGCCAGGTGGCTGGCTTGCGAACGGCTTTTGACATTGAGCCTGCGAAACAGACGCCACAGGTGGACCTTGACCGTGTGTTCACTGATTTGCAGTTCGGCAGCAATGTCGCGGTTGCTCATGCCTCTGTCCAGCATCACCAGCAACTGCTTCTGGCGCTTGGACAGTTTTTCGGGCTCGGTGCCGCCTTCGGAATCGGCACCGTCGTCCAGAAAAGTTTTTAAAACCCTGGAGATTTCGGTGGCACCGGCCGATTTTTCAATGTAGATGTCGGCGCCGGCTTCCAGCGACAGTTCCAGGTAGTCCTGAGCCGGTGCCGCAGACAGCACCACGATGGGAACTTCAGGAAACTGATGGCGCAGCTCGCGCACCCCTGACACGCCGTGGGTATCGGGCAACTTGAGGTCCAGGCAGACAAAGTCCGGGATGCCGTGTTGCTCAACCGCCGGGCCAATCGCGGCCAGCCGGTCCAGCTCAATGACGCTGGCCTTGCTGTGCAGGCGGCGAATCAGCATGACCACGGCTTCCCGCATGAGGGGATGGTCGTCAATGACAAAAATGCGCATGGGAGCTGTTGTGAGGTGTGAGCGGGTGTGAGTTTCGGCTTAAAAAGTAAGCATACCCTCTGTGTGACAGGTTAGCGCACCAACTATAAACATTAAGTTCGGAATTGATCCACATTGCAGACATGTCAAAAATGTCGTAATACTTAATGCCTCTATGAAGCGTTTCAAAATCAATGACTGTCGGAACGCCCAATCCCTCGCCCCAGCCCTCTCCCACAGGGCGGGGCTGAGAGTGGTCCAGTTCACTGTCGTGTATTTGGAAAAGATCAAGAGAGCGGTTTTACGGCGCGGCGGAGGTCCTGAGGTGCAGGGCCGCTGCGATAGCTTCGGCCGTGACACCGGGCACGGGCTGTAGACTTTGTTGCAGCGTTGCCAGTGCGGCTTCTCCTTGGGCCTGCAGCAGTGCAATCGCTTTACCGGCTTCTTTGGGCGACTCGAAGCCGTGGCTTTGCAGCAACAACTGACCTTGGCCATCCAGCAGCTTGAAGTGAAATTTGCCATCGGCTTCACGGTACTGTTTGAAGACGGGCTCGCTGGTCTTGGCGGCTTTTGATTTGGCTGCTGCTGCGGGTGCGGCAGCGAGTTTGCGCAGGCCGACGGCCTGGCGCAGTTCGCGCATGAAAGGTGTCGCCAACTGGCGCGCCTTGTCGGCGCCGGCCAGCAAACTGGCCTCGATCTTTGCGGGGTTGCCGATCAGCGCCTGGTAGTGCTCACGCATGGGTGCAACTTCGCGGTCAATGCGTTCAAACAGCATGTGTTTGGCATCGCCCCAGGCGATGCCTTCGGCAAAGGCCTTGCGCAGCGTGGCCGTTTCCTGCGCACTGGCAAACGCCTGGTAGATCTGGAATAGCGCCGAGCCCTCGGTGTCCTTGGGCGCGCCCGGTGTGCGCGAGTCGGTGACGATGCCGGCAATCAGTTTTTTGAGCTGCTCGCGCGGTGTGAACAGCGGGATGGTGTTGTCGTAACTCTTGCTCATCTTGCGGCCGTCCAGGCCGGGCAGCAAGGCCACGGATTCCTCGATCAATGCCTGCGGCAGCACAAAATGTTCGCCGTACAGGTGGTTAAAACGCTGGGCCATGTCGCGCGCCATTTCGATGTGCTGGATCTGGTCGCGCCCGACCGGCACATGGTGCGCCTTGAACATCAAAATATCTGCGCCCATCAGCACCGGGTACATGAACAGGCCGGCGCTCACGTCGGCGTCCGGGTCGTTACCGGCGGCCGTGTTTTTGTCGACCGACGCCTTGTAGGCATGGGCGCGGTTGAGCACGCCTTTGGCGGTCACGCAGGTCAGCAGCCAGGTCAGCTCGGGAATCTCCGGAATGTCCGACTGCCGGTAAAAGGTCACGCGCTCCGGGTCCAGCCCTGCGGCCAGCCAGCTCGCCGCAATTTCTAGTGTGGACTGCTGGATGCGGGCCGGCTCGTCGCACTTGATCAGCGCGTGGTAGTCGGCCAAAAAGTAAAAACTCTCTGCACTGGCACCCTTGCTTGCCGCGACTGAAGGCCGGATGGAGCCGACAAAGTTGCCGAGGTGCGGTGTGCCGGTGGTGGTGATGCCGGTGAGAAAGCGCTGCGACGCGGAGGTCTGTTTGTTTGTCATGATCATCATCGAACCAACATCGCCAGCGGCGTCAACACAATTTCAAGAAGGGCGTACGACAAGGTCATCAGGGGGCGCATCCACCAGTCGGTCAGCACGCCCGCAATCACCAGCGCCATCACCACAAAAAAGCCCCAGGGTTCGATGCGCGATACCAGTTCGGCCTGGCGGTAGGGCAGCAGGCCCACCAGCACGCGGCCGCCGTCCAGCGGCGGCAGGGGAAACAGGTTGAAGACCATCATCACAATATTGACCAGGATGCCGGCCTGGCACATCTTGATGAAAAACGGTTCGCTGACGGCGGCACCTTGCAACAGATACAGCAGGATGCCCCACAACAAGGCCTGGATCAGGTTGGCGCCCGGCCCGGCCAGCGCCACCCAGATCATGTCGCGTTTGGGGTTTCGCAGATTGCCGAACTGCACGGGTACCGGCTTGGCATAACCGAACAAAAAAGCGCCCGAAGTCGCGATGTAAAGCAGCAGCGGCATCGCGATGGTGCCCAGCGGGTCGATGTGTTTGACCGGGTTCAGTGTCACGCGGCCCAGACTCCAGGCGGTGTTGTCGCCAAAGTAGCGGGCCACGTAGCCGTGCGCCGCCTCGTGCACGGTGATGGCGAACAGCACGGGAAGCGCGTAGATGGCGACGGTTTGAATCAGCTTGGCAAAGTCCATGGCTGATTATCGCCCCCACGCTCCGCTGCTGCGCGGGTCGCTGCACCTTGCAGGCCGCCGCTCGCCAGAGGCTTCGCTTCTGTCGCCTGTCCAAACCTGCACAGGCAGGTTCGGAGCCGCAGGCTCCAGCCCCGAGGGGCGCTGCGCCTGCGGCCCCCGGCAAAGCCGGTTCTGCGGCCCCGGCTGGCAGGGAAGTGTCTGCGCGGTGCATCATCCCGGTTACAAGCCCAGGGCCGCGAGCTCACCGCGTCCCTGCCTCACCACAACCGGTTCGCCGCCTTGGCCCATCGCGGTCAGGTCGATCACCGTGGTTGGCTCCAGCGGGCAGGCGCCGGCGGCTATCACGGCGGCCAGCTCGTGCTCAAGCTGCTCGCGGATGTCCTGCGCGTTGTTCAGCGCTTCCGTTTCGCCGCGCGGGATCAGCGTGGTGGCCAGCAGGGGCGTGCCGTGAATCTCCAGCAGGCACTGCAGGGTCTTGTGGTCGGGCACGCGCAGGCCGATGGTTTTGCGCGAGGGGTGGCTCAGTCGCCGCGGCACTTCCTTGCTGGCTTCGAGGATGAAGGTGTAGGGCCCCGGCGTGGCCGCCTTGATCAGGCGGAACTGCCGGTTGTCGACGCGCGCATAGTTGGCCAGTTCGCTGAGGTCACGGCACAGCAGGGTCAGGTGGTGTTTGTCGTCCACACCGCGAATGCTGCGCAGCTTGTCGGCGGCGGTCTTGTCGTCCAGGTGGCAGACCAGGGCGTAGCTGGAGTCGGTGGGCACGGCCACAATCGCGCCACGGGCCAGGAGCGCAGCGGCCTGCCGGAGCAGACGCACTTGCGGATTGTCGGGGTGGATGTCAAAAAACTGGGCCATGGCATTTGGGCGGGTTCAGGACTCCGCGGGCAGCACGCTGAATTCTTTGAGCGCGCGGCTTTCGCGCGCCGTCAGCCAGGCCCCGAGCGCGCCGCAGACGGCAATCAGCAGCATGCCGATCAGGGACCAGCCGTCGGGCACATGTGAAAAGACAATCCAGCCCCCGACCATCGCAAACGCAATCTGCGCATAGAGGTAAGGCGTCAGGGTCGCGGCCGGCGCGCGCATGTAGCCCAGGATCAGCAGGAAATGCCCGACGGTGGCGGCAACACCCATCAGCAGCAGCCAGCCCCACAGCGACCAGGAGGGCAGCGAGACCCAAACAAAAGGCAGGGCCAGCGAGGCCAGCAGCGTGCCGACCCAGCCGGTGTACAGGTGCATGGTGATCGGATCTTCGGTTTTGGCCAGCCTGCTGGTGAGCACCTGGAAGCCGGTGTTGGTCGCCACCATGCCCAGCGGCAGCAGCAGGGCCCAGCTGAAGTCTTCGCCGCCCGGCCGGATGATGATCAGCGTGCCCACAAAACCGCCCAGCACCAGCGACCAGCGCAGCGCTGAGACCTTTTCTCCGAGCGCGGTGGCGGCCACCAGCGTGATCAGCAGCGGAACAATGGCACCGATGGCGGTGAACTCGGCCACCGGCATGTATTTGAGGCTCAGAAAGGCAAACAGGCTGCTCATCAGCAGCAGCAGGCCGCGCAGGCACTGGAACTTCGGATGCGCCGTGCGCAGCACGCTCAGCCCGCGCAGCGGCAGCACCACGGCCGTGGTGGCGATGGCCTGGAAGAAGTAGCGAAACCACAGCGCCATCAGCAGCGGCACGCTGGCGCTGACAAATTTGGTGGTGGTGTCCAGCGTTGCGAAACAGGCGACGGCCGCGATGACCAGCGCGATGCCCGCCAGGGCAGACGGCGCCGGGCTCACTGGATGCGGTCTTCCAGCAGCGCCCAGACCGGTGTCAGGTCGCCCGGCAGGTAGGGCAGGGTGCCGAGGTCGGTGTGGCTTTCGTCCGGGCTGTGGAAGTCGCTTCCGCGCGAGGCGGCCAGACCGAATTCCTTGGCGGTTTCGGCGTATTTCACGTATTCCTGCGTGGTGTGGCTGCCGGTCACCACCTCGACGCCCTGGCCGCCGTGCAGCTTGAACTCGGTAAACAGCGCGTATTCCTCGTTGGGCGTGAACTTGTAGCGGCCCGGATGCGCTATCACCGCCAAACCTTTGGCGCTGGTGATCCACTGCACGGCATCGCGCAGGCTGGCCCAGCGGTGCGGCACATAACCCGGTTTGCCCTCGGTCAGGTACTTGCGGAACACTTCCGACGTTTCCTTGCAAACGCCGGACTCCACGAGGAAGCGCGCAAAGTGGGTGCGCGAGATCAGTTCCGGGTTGCCGACAAACTTGAGTGCCCCTTCATAAGCGCCCTTGATACCGACCTTGGCCAGCCCGTCTGACATCTCCATGGCGCGCTGCTCCCGGCCGCCGCGCGTGTCGTACAAGCCCTGCTTCATGGCCGCGTCGTCGGGGTCAAAACCCAGGCCGACGATGTGCACGGTCTCACCGGCAAAGGTGACGGAGATTTCGGTGCCGGTCAGGTAGTGCAGGCCCTGGGCCTTGGCTGCTGCCGCCGCGCGGTGCTGGCCGCTGATTTCGTCGTGGTCGGTCAGGGCCCAGAGTTCCACGCCGTTGGTTTTGGCGCGTTCGGCCAGGGCCTCCGGGGTCATCGTGCCGTCCGACACCACGGAGTGGCAATGCAGGTCGGCGTTCAGGATGTTTTTGGGTGTCACGGCTGCATTTTAGGCGCTCTGCCCTGCGGCTGCAGGGTGTGCACGCATGCCGGGGACAAGGCCAGGGCCGGCGGTTCTGTCGCGATAAGGGTATCCGACAATCCGGGCCATGCTTGATTTTTGCAAAAGTTCAATCAACAGCGCCCTGCCCAAGGTCCTCAACCGGTTTCACTATCCCCTCGAAGTGATGCTGACGTGGATGCGTTGGTATGTGGCCCAGTTCACCTTTTCTCGGTCATTTTTCATCCTTATCGCGACCGAACCCTCGGGCGCAAGCCGCGCATCGAAGGCGGCGTCGAGCCAAAGGTCCCTGCCGCCGCCTGCTTCATCGTCGACATGGGGTCAGCGCGCAATAGGGGTCGCAGCCGATGCGCTTGAGCGTGGCGTCGATCCAGGCGACGTCGAGGGTGCCTTCGGCGATCTGCTGCAGGGTCTTCCGTTCGGCGACGCCCTTGGCCTGCGTCGCTTCGAGGATGATCGGCGCCTGGTCGATCGGCACGCACAGCACGCCGTCGGCGTCGCCGACGACCAGGTCACCGGGATGGATCACCATGCCGTCGATGGCGACGGGCACGTTGATCTCGCCCGGGCCGTCCTTGTAGGGGCCGCGGTGCGTGACGCCGGCAGCAAACACCGGGAAGTCGCCGGCCGCGATCATGTCCAGGTCGCGGATCGCGCCGTTCATCACGAAGCCGGCCACGCCGCGCCGCTTGGCCGTCGTCACCATCAGTTCGCCGATCAGTGCGTTGCTGAGGTCGCCGCCGCCGTCAACCACGATCACGTCGCCAGGCTGGGCCAGAGCAATCGCTTTGTGGATCATCAGGTTGTCGCCCGGCCGCGTCTTCACCGTCAGCGCCGGGCCCGACAGGTAGCCGGCTTTGTGCATCGGGCGCAGGCCGGCGCCGCCGGCGGTCATGCGCGACATGGAGTCGCTGATGTTGGCGACAGGCAGGCCGTGGAAGGCCTGCACGAGGCTGGCGTCGATGCAGCGGTGCCGCTTGAGGATCTGGAGACCGATCATGGTGTTCTCGTGGAGTGGATGGGGAAGGAAGCAAGGAGGAAGCTGTCGTCCAACTGCTGCAGCGAAGTCACGCCCAGCATGGCCATGTTGCGCGAGACCTCCAGCCGCAGCAGCTCGATCGCGTGCAGCACGCCGGCCTCGCCGGCCACCGCGGCTGCGTAGTTGAACGGCCGGCCGACGAAGACGAACCGGGCACCGAGCGCCAGCGCTTTCAGCGCGTCACTGCCGCGGCGCACGCCGCTGTCGAGCATGACCGGCACCTCGGGGCAGGCCGCCACGATCTGCGGGAGCACGCGCAGCGGCGCCACCGCGCCATCGAGCTGGCGGCCACCATGGTTGGAGATGATCAGGCCATCGGCACCGTGGTCTACCGCGATGCGGGCGTCGCGCGCATCGAGGATGCCCTTCACCACGAGCTGGCCCGGCCACAGCTGACGGATCAGGCGCAAGTGTTGCCAGTTCAGGTGGCCGCGGTCGGAGAAATCGCGCTCCACGCTGGCTGACAGGATGGGCGTACCGCGACGGGCGTAGTTGTTCTCGAAGTGTGGAAGGCCGTGGCGCGCGATGGTCTTGAGGAAGGTGCCGAACAGCCAGCGCGGATGGGTGAGGCCTTGCCAGGCCAGCGCCAGGTTGGGCCGCAGTGGGGTGGAGAAGCCGGCGCGCACGTTGTTCTCGCGGTTCGATGCCACCGGCGTGTCGACCGTGATCACTAGCGTCTTGAAGCCGGCCTGCTGCACGCGTTGGATCAGCGCGGTGATGTTGGCCTCGTCGCCCGGCAGGTAGGCCTGGAACCAGGCGGCGGGGTTGGCCTGCGCCACTTCCTCCATCCGGATGAGCGACGAGCCGCTCATGATCATCGGGATGTTCGCGCGCGCGGCGGCCTGCGCCAGCACCAGGTCGCCCCGATACGCGGACAGGGCGTTGATGCCCATCGGCGCCATGCCGAACGGCGCCGCGTAGGTGCGCGCCAGCAGCGGTGTGGCAGTGGAACGGCGCGAGATGTCCACAAGGACCCGCGGCACGAAGTCGTACTGCTCGAAGGCTTCGCGGCAGGCGTGCAGCGAGCGGTTGCGCTCCACCGCGCCGGAGATGTAGGCGAAGATCGGCCTCGGCAGCTTACGCCGCGCGGCGGCCTCGAAATCGTCGAGGCAGAGGATGGGGCGCAGGCGCGGCGGCAGCACGCCGGCTGGTGCGGAAGAGGCGGCGCCGGCAGCGGGGGCGGCCCGGCACATCGCTGCGCCTTCTGCGGTTTCATGGATCTGCATGTTTTGGAACTCCGGCGTCAGCGCATGGCCAGGTTGGGGAGGAACAGGACCAGTTCCGGAACGTAGGTGATCGTCAGCAACATCGCCACCAGCGCGAGCAGGAAAGGCCACAGCTCACGCGTGAAGTCGGTGATGCTCACCTTCAGCAAGTTGCAGACTACGTACATCACTAGCCCGAACGGCGGCGTCACCAGGCCGATCATCAGGTTCATGACGACCATCACGCCCATGTGCACCGGGTCTAGCCCGAGGGTGTCGAATACCGGGACCAGCACCGGCACCACGATGATCAGGATGGCGGTGGCATCGAGAAACATGCCGAGCACCAGCAGCACCACGTTCAGCAGCAGCAGGAACAGTATCTTGTCGTCGCCGATGACGCCGAGCAACTGCACCACCGCCTGGCCGACCTGCTCACGCGCCAGCAGCCAGCTGAAGGGCGCGGCAGCGGCGATCACCAGCATCACCACCCCTGTCTGCATGCCGGTGTCAATCAGGATTTTTGGCAGCTCCGGCAAGCGCAGTGATCGGTAGCCGATCAGGGTCAGCGCGAGCGCGTACAGCACCGCCACGGCACCGGCTTCGGTCGGCGTGAACACGCCAGCGAGAATGCCGCCCAGGATGATCACTGGCAGCATCAGGGGCGGGCCGGAAATGCGTAGCGCCGAGCCGACCTCGCGCAGCGTCGGGCGCTTGCCGCGTGGGAAGTTGCGCCGGCGTGCGATGACGTTCACCGCGATCATCAGGTACAGACCCATCAGGATGCCGGGGATCGCGCCGCCCAGGAACAACTGGCCGATCGAGACGCCCGCGATGGAGCCGTAGATGATGAACGGAATACTGGGCGGAATGATCGGGGCGATCACCGCGGTGGCGCCGCTCAGCGCCGCGGCGAAGCGCGCACTGTAGCCCGACTTGATCATCACTGGCACCAGGATCTTGCAGTCCGACACCGCATCGGCGATCGCCGAGCCGGTCATGCCGCCCATCACCATGCTGTTGACAACGTTGACCTGGGCCAGGCCGCCGCGCAGGTGCCCCACCAGTGCAGTCGCCAGTTTGCTCAGCTTCTCGGTCAGGCCGCCGCCCATCATCAGGTTGCCGGCCAGCAGGAACAGCGGGATCGCCATCAGGGGGAAGCTGTCAGCGCCGGTGACAATGCGCTGCGGCAGCACCATCAGCGGCACGTCGCCGAGCGAGAGGAAGGCCGCCATCGCGCTGAGCACCATGGCGAAGGCCACCGGCATGCCGATGGCGAAAAGCACCAGCGTGGTTCCAAGCAGGACGTACATCATGGCGCGGTCTCCTCTCCGCCCGGTACGGCCACTGTCGGCAGCGTCCCCTTGATGCGGCGCACCGTGCGCTCGACCTGGTAGGCGAGCATGATCGCGGCGCTCACCGGCACCGCGCCGTAGACCCAGGACATCGGGATCTCCAGCATCGTGGCTTCCACGTTGGAGTTCACTTCGACGATGCCCAGGCCCTGCACCAGCAGCACCACCAAGGCCACGACCATCAGCGCGTCGACCAGCCACGCCAGCGCCAGCTGGGCGCGCCGCGGCAGTAGCACCACGATGGTTTCGACGATGATGTGCCCGCCGTGCCGATAGGCCACTGCGGCGCCGAGAAAGGTGATCCAGACGAACGCGTAGCGCGCCAGTTCCTCGCTCCAGGACAGCGGGTTGCCGAGGACGAAGCGGCAGTACACCTGCAGAATCACGGTGCCGACCATGACCGCCATCAGGAGCGCGACCACCGTTTCCGTACCGTAACGCCACAGGAGGCTGGCGGCCTTGAGGGGATAACCCCTCCAGGAGGCCGTTCCGCCCAGCGGCGGCTCGGGAGTTGTCTGTATTTGCATGGCTTCCATCTCGAATGTGATTGCCTGGTTCAGGCGGGGGGATGGGCGAGCGGGGGACGGCGGAGCCAGTGCTTCACGCGCCCCGCTATCAGGAACCGATCAACCGGCCGTGCGCAGGATCTGGTCCAGCAGGCCGGGCTTCCACTTGTCGGCGAACTTCGGCGGCACTTCCTTCAGCACCACGTCGGCAAAGGCCTTGGTGTCCGGCTCGATGACCTGCATGCCCTTGTCCTGCAGCGCCTTGCGCAGATCCGTTTCCTGCTTGGCGATCTGCTCGTCGGCGAAGGCGGCCGAATCGTCCACCGTCTGCTGCAGGAGCTTTCGGTCCGCATCGGGCAAAGATTGCCAGAAGCGTTCACTGGCGACCATCCAGCCGTTGCCGCGCACGTGGGCGGTCAGCACCAGGTACTTCTGTACATCATGGAAGCTGTTGCCATGGATGGTGGCGAGCGGGTTCTCCTGACCGTCGATCGTGCCCTGCTGGAGTGCGGTAAACACTTCGGGGAACGCCATCGGCGTCGGGCTGGCGCCCAGCGCTCGCCATGCGGCGATGTAGACGGGAATCTCCGGAACGCGCAGTTTTAGTCCGCCGAGGTCCGCCAGCGTCTTCACGTGACGGGTCTTGGTGGTCAGATGGCGGGCCCCACGGTTCACGATTCCCAGGACTCGCACGCCTTTCTTGGTAAGGAACTCCTGGTGCATGGCTTGGCCGATCGGTCCGGCCAGCACGTTGCGCAGGTGCTGCTGGCTGCGGAACACGTAGGGCAGCTCCAGTGCGCCGTACTGGGGGGCGGCGACGCTGATGATCAGCGATCCGCTGCGGCCCATCTCGATCGATCCGATCTGCATCGAGTCGTACATATCCTTCTCGGCGCCGAGCTGCCCCGAATGGAAATTCTGCACGTTGATGCGGCCGCCGCTGCGCTCTGCGGCCAGGGCCTTGAGCTTCTCGGCGAAGTGGAACCCATCGCCGCCGCGACCATCGGTGTGGTTGAACCGGATAGTCAGCTCCTTCGCATGCGCCGGCGAGGAGATCATTGCGCCGCCGATTCCAACCGCTCCGATGGAGCCGATCGCCGCCAACACCCCGCGCCGCGTGGCGCGTCCTTCGAATACTGATTTCATAGGTTTTGTCTCCATATAGTTGTTGGGGGGCAGCCCCATTTCGCCCGTGCGCGGCGGCCGATGCACCCGCGCTCAACCACTGCCCTGGTTTGATCTGTCCGCCTAGCCCTGGAAGTAGGCGCTCTTGAGGTTCGTGAAGAACTCCTGGTTGCTGTGGCCAATGGAGTAAGCGCCCAGGCCAGAGCCCTTGATGCCGCCGAAAGGCATGTGGGCCTCGCTGTTGGTGCCGTGGTTTACGTGCACCATGCCGCTTTCGCTCTCGCGCACGAAGCGCAGCGCCTCGTCGACATCGCGGGTGAAAATGGAGGCGGCCAGGCCGTACTCGACCGAATTCGCCACCTCGAAGGCCTCGTTCACGTCGCGCACCGCGATCATCGACAGCACCGGACCGAACACTTCGTGCTTGGCCAGCAGGTTTTCCGGCGACACGTTGTCGATCAGCGTCGGTTCCAGGAAATTGCCCAGGGCAAGTTCACCGTCTTCCAGCACCCGGCCGCCAAAGCGGATGCGGGCGCCCTGGTCCAGGCCGCTGGCCACGTTGCGCAGCACGGAGGCGCGGTGCTGGTCGGTGACCAGCGGGCCCATCTTGCTGGAGGGGTCCCAGGCCGGGCCGACCTTGATGGCCGCGATTTCCGCCGCCAGCGCCTCGGTCAGTTCGTCGGCAAGGCTTTGCAGCACGATCACCCGGCTGACAGCAGTGCAGCGTTGGCCGGTGGTGGTGAACGCGGCGGACGAGATTTGCTTGGCGATGTTGGCAACATCGGCGTAGCCGAGGACGACGGCCGGATTCTTGCCGCCCAGCTCCAGCTGGGTGCGCACAAGCCGGCGGGCCGCCTGGGCATTGATCTCGGTGCCGGTCTTGGTCGAACCGGTGAAGCTGATGCCGCGCACCAGCGGATGCCGCACCAGCGCCTCGCCGGTGCCGCGACCCGTGCCCAGAACGAGGTTGATCACGCCCTTGGGCACCCCGGCTTCCTTGAACACTTCCATCAGCTTGACGGAGGACCAGGGCGTGAGGTCCGAGGGCTTGAACACGGTGGTACAGCCGTAGGCAAGGGCCGGGCCGATCTTGCGCACTGGCGTCAGGACCGGGAAGTTCCAGGGAGCGATCGAGCCGATTACGCCGATTGGCTCGCGGAAGGTCATCGCGAAACCGTTGCGCTTCTCGCTGGGCTGCGTGTGGCCCTCCATCCGGCTGGCCTCGCCGGCGGCGAAGCGCAGTTCCTTGACCGCGCGCCCCACCTCGCCGCGGGACTCGACCAGGATCTTGCCCTGCTCGGCGGAAACGACGAAGGCCAATTCTTCGGCGCGGCGTTCAATGATGTCGGCTGCGCGGAACAGAATGGCGCCGCGTTCGGGGCCGGGCACTTCACGCCACGTTTTCCAGGCGCGGTGCGCGGAACTGACGGCGCGTTCGACGTCTTCCGCCGTGCTCTCGGCGAAATGGCCCAGCACCTGGTCGCGGCGTGCCGCGTTCGGCACGGCGACGGCCTTGGCGACGTGTTGCCACTCGCCGTCGATGAAGTTGCCGTGGCGGCCGCCGATATTCTGGTCGAGCCAGCTTTGCATGTTCATAGGGACACTTTCCTGAGGTGGTTCTGTTGTCTTAAAGTTCGGCCCGCAGCAGCGCTTTCATCGTTTCCAGAGTCGGCTGGCGGGGGTTGACGGCGACGTTGCCCGACAGCATGGCCTCGCCGGCCACGGCGTCCAGGTCGGCTTCGGTAATGCCGAACTCGCCCAGCTTGGCGGTGATGCCGACGTCGGCCTTGAGGCTTTCGATCGCGACGACGGAGCGCTCGGCCGCATCGCGCAGGCTGAGGCCGGCGATGGGCTCGCCGAAGATCTCGGCGATGCGCGCAAACTTGACCAGGTTGCCCGGCAGGTTGTAGCGCATGACCACAGGCAGCATGATGGCGTTGGCCAGGCCGTGCGGAATATGGAAGCGCGAGCCGAGCGGCATCGCGTAGGCGTGCACCAGCCCGAGGCGCGTACTGTTGAAGGCCATGGCCGCCAGCGTGCTGGCCAGCAGCATGTCGGAGCGCGCCTGCTTGTTGCCGGGCTGGGCGACGGCGAGTCTCAGGCTGCGGGCGATGAGCGTCATGGACTGCACGGACATCGCCTCGGAAATTGGCTGCGTCGCGGTGCTCACGTACGACTCCAGCGCGTGGGTCAGGGCGTCGATGCCGGTGGCGGCGGTGATTGCCGGCGGCAGCGACATCGTCAGCTCGGGGTCCAGCAGCGCGATGCGGGCGCAGTTCAGAACGCTGCCGACGCCGAATTTCTGCTTCTTTTCCTTTTCCGAAAGCACCGACCAGATGGTCAATTCGCTGCCCGTGCCGGAGGTGGTCGGGATGGCGATGACCGGCACGCCAGGCTTGCCGATCTTGCCCATGCCCGCGTAGTCGCGGATGTTGCCGGGGTTGGTCATCATGACTCCGATCACCTTGGCAACGTCCATCGCGCTGCCGCCGCCAACGCCGATCATGACGTCACATTCCTTGGACTTGGCGAGCTCTACGCCGGCGTCGACGGAACGCGCGTCCGGGTCGCTTTCGATGTCGGTGAAGATCGTGACCGGCATCCCCCCCAAGACGCCGACGACGCGCTCCACCAAGCCGGCCTTGACCACCCCGGGATCTCCGACCACGAGGGCCCGCGTACCGCCGACGCTCTTCACGAGTTCGGGAAGGCGGGCGAGCGAGCCCCAGCCGAATTCGATGGCCGTGGGGTTGTGATAACTGAAAGTGGGTATGGTGGAGGTCATGGTTCTCTCGATGCACTGAAACGGGGCTTGGTTTGGCGCCTCGGGGGAGACGACTAGCTTGGCGCAATTGTTCCACCCTGAAAGAATGCCGTCTAATACATAATGGGTTCTAGATTGATACTTATACGGCATCAAAGATGATTGACATCCGGCACTTTCGTTACTTTCAGGCGGTCGCCGAGGAACTGCACTTCGGGCGAGCGGCGGCCCGCCTGTGCATCGCCCAGCCGGCGCTGTCGCGCCAGATCCAGCAGCTGGAAGAGGAAGTCGGTACCCTCTTGTTGCGCCGCACGCAGCGCCGCGTCGAGCTGCTGGCCGCAGGCAAGGTTTTTCTGGAGCGGACCAACCTGATCCTGGACGAAGTGGCGCGCGCCGCGATCGATGCGCGCCGCACCGGCGAAGGCCAGTTCGGACGCCTGTCGGTGGGCTTCATCCACTCGTCCACCTATGGCCTGCTGCCTTCGATCATCGAGCGCTTCCGGCACCTGTACCCGGACATCGAACTCGAGCTGCATGAGATGCCGATCAGTGAACAGCATGTGGCGCTAATGCGGGGCCTGATCGACATCGGCCTATTGCGTCCCCAGCCGGCGCCAGCCGAACTGGAAATTCAACCGGTGATGGAGGATCCCTTCCTGGTCGCCGTTTCGCACACGCATCCGTTGGCGAAGCGGGAATCGATTCACCTGAAGGAACTCGTCGACGAGCTGATGATCATGTTCCCGAAGCGCGGCAGCCCGCTGTTTCACTCGCGGGTGACGGCGATGTGCGAGCGCGCCGGCTTCACGCCGCGAGTGGTCCAGCAGGCCACCCAGATTCACACTGTCGCAGGCTTGGTGGGTGCCGGCCTCGGATTGGCGATCATTCCGGGCACGGCACGTAACCTGCACCCGAAGGGCGTGCACTTCCTGGAGATTCTCGACCGGCCGGAGCCGGTCCATGTGGCGCTCGGATGGCTGCGCGCCAAGGAAGACATGCCCGCTGTGCGCTCATTCCGGCAGGTCACGCTGCTGGTCGCACAGCAGCTCCACACGAGGCTGCACTAGTAGATTGAATCATTGAAATTAACAGTGTAGCCTCTATATCTGGAGGTATGACACCGTTGAAACTGAACGCACAAGAAATGGCCGATCTGCAAAGCGTGATGCGCAAACAAACGGGCAATGCGGCGCTGGCGCGTCGGGCGCGTTGCGTGCTGCTGTGCGCTGCAGGCTCTCGGCGCGTTGACATCCGCCTGGCACTGGGCTGCGACGATGGCTTTATCAGCCGCTGGACGCGCGCTTATGCTGCTGCGGGTCTGGCGGGGCTGGTATCCCACCATCCGGGACGAGCACCTTCTCGTCCTGTGGCCAAGTTGGAAGCGCGGGTGCTCGATCGCACCTTGAAGTGCAAGCCGCGTGATGGCTCCACGCACTGGAGCAGTCGCAAACTGGCTGCCGAGCTGGGCGACGTGTCCTTCTCTGCCGTGCAGCGCATCTGGCGCAAGCACGGCGTGCGACCCCACCGGCTGGACACCCACATGGTCTCGGATGATCCGGACTTCGAGGCCAAAGCCGCCGAGATCATCGGGCTGTACCTGCAGCCGCCTGAGCACGCCGTCGTATTCTGTGTCGATGAGAAGACCGCCATTCAGGCGCTGGACCGAAGGGACAGACAATTGCCGCTGACACAGGGGCGCGCCGCGAGTCACGGCTTTGAGTACAAGCGCAATGGCACGCTGAGCCTGTTTGCGGCCCTGAATACGGCCACTGGTGAGGTGGTGGGTAAGACGGCCCAGCGGCACACCAGCGAGCAGTTCGTGCGTTTCCTCGAAGACATCGTGGCCGATCACGATGAGGACCAGCAAATCCATGTGATCTGCGACAACGTGAGCAGCCACAAGACGGCCTTGGTCGAGACTTGGTTGCTGCTGACGCCGAACGTGCATATCCACTACACGCCCACCTATTCGTCCTGGCTCAACCAGGTGGAAATCTGGTTCGCCAAAATCCAGCGCGATGTGATCGCGCGCGGCATCTTCCCCAGCACCAAGGACCTGGACAAGAAAATCATGCGCTACATCCGCGAGCACAACAAACACTCCAAACCCATTCGATGGAAATACGCCAATCCAAAGCATCGGATTACAAGCAATCTCATTGATTCAGTGAACTAGTGCTGCGCCAATTTGTTCTGTATTCATTGCCTGGCTCGCCAGCGCGGCCTTTGTGCGCGCGGTCTGCGCCAAAACCAAAAGCGCGTTTATCGAACCGCAGATCAGGCAGCACCTGGACTACCTCGAGGGCGAACTCGGCCAAAGCTCCTGGTTTGCCGGCGAGGCCTTCAGCGGCGCGGATGTGCAGCTCAGCTTTGTGCTGGAAGCGGCCGCAGCGCGTGGCGGGCTTGATGGCAGTCGGCCCAAGCTGATGGATTTCCTGCGCCGCATTCACGCCCGGCCGGCTTACCAGCGGGCGATAGAGCGCGGCGGTGAATACGCCATTTTGACCTGATATTTTAAGCCTTTTTGGCCTCCAGCCCTTGAGGGGCGGGCGCCAATAGCTATTGATTTAGGAGCAAAAGAAGAGGCCGGCGGTGCGTCGGGCACGCCGGGGTGGGACGTGCTTGGCTACGGTTCAGCGGAAACCGAAGTAAGACAGGATGAAACCAATGATGACGACAAGGCCGACGATGTAAATGATGGTATTCATGATGTCCTCTGGAGTTTTTGTTGGCGTTGCCGGGCTGGCTTGCCTTCCGAGAACAGATCATGGCGGGATGCAGCGCCTGCGGCTGTAGGCCCTGCCTGCCAGGCACCGTCGGACAAACGCGCTACAGCTCCGCCGCCTCGACCAGAAAACGAACCCGCCTGATGCCCTGCCATTCGTCGGCATCGAGCCGGAAGGCGAGTTTGACGCGCGCCGGCAGGGACTCGGTGTGGCCGAACCAGATGCCGTCCACCGGCTGGCCCTGGTGCTTGAGCTTGAGCGCCAGGTGTTTGTCGCCGACCAGGCGCTGCGACACCACCTCGACTTCCTCGCTGAAGGTCGGCGCCGCAAAGCCCTGGCCCCAGACCTCCCGGTGCAGCGTGTCGACCAGATCGGCGCGTCGGTACTGCGGCGCCAGCGGGCCGTCGGTGTCGAGACGGCGCGTCAAGGTGGCGGCATCCAGCCACTCATGTGCGACCTGCTGCAGCGCTTGCTCGAAGACCTCGAACTGCTCCTCGTGGATGGTGCAGCCTGCCGCCATGGCGTGGCCACCAAAACGCAGCAGCACGCCGGGATGACGCTTGGCCACCAGGTCCAGCGCGTCGCGCAGGTGAAAGCCGGCAATCGAACGGCCGGATCCCTTGAGTTCATGTTCCCGGCCCGGCGCCTGGCTGGCCGCAAATACAAAGGTCGGGCGGTGCAGCTTGTCCTTGATGCGCGAGGCCACGATGCCGACCACACCTTCGTGAAAGTCGGGGTCAAAGATGGCAATCGCCGGCGGCGGCAGCTCGTCTTCGTCGATCATCGCGTCGGCGGCGTACTGGGCCAGCTCGCGCATGCCGGCCTCGATGTCGCGGCGCTCGCGGTTGATGCCGTCTAGGGTTTTGGCAAGTTCGTCGGCCCGGCCCGCATCGTCGGTCAGCAGGCACTCGATGCCCAGGGTCATGTCGCTGAGCCGGCCGGCGGCGTTGATGCGCGGCCCGAGCGCAAAACCGAAGTCGAAACTGGTGGCCACGGCGGCCACACGGCCTGCCGCAGTGAACAGCGCCGCCACACCGGCTGGCAAGGCGCCGCTGCGTATGCGTTTGAGACCCTGGGCCACGAGGCGGCGGTTGTTGGCATCGAGTTTGACGACGTCGGCGACCGTGCCGAGGGCAACGAGGGGCAGCAAGGTGTCCAGTTTGGGCTGATTGCCTGAATCGAAAACGCCACGCTGTCGCAACTCGGCGCGCAGGGCCAGCAGCACATAAAACATCACGCCGACGCCGGCAATCGATTTGCTTTCAAATGTGCAGCCGGGTTGGTTCGGGTTCACGATCACATCGGCGTCGGGCAGCACGATGGCACCGTCCCTGAGTGCCGGCAAATGGTGGTCTGTCACCAGCACCTGCATGCCGAGTGCGCGCGCGCGCGCCACGCCGTCCATGCTGGCAATGCCGTTGTCCACTGTCACCAGCAGGTCGGCGCCCGTGGCCTTGACGCGTTCGGAAATCGGTGCGGTCAGCCCGTAACCGTCAACCACGCGGTCCGGCACGATGTAGCCGACCTGCTTTGCGCCCAGCAGGCGCAGGCCGCGCAACGCGACGGCGCAGGCGGTGGCGCCGTCGCAGTCGTAGTCGGCCACCACACAGATTTTTTTGTTCGCGGCGATGGCGTCGGCCAGCAGCGCGGCGGCCTCCTGCGTTCCCTTCATGGCCAACGGCGGCAGCAGCCGGGCCAGGCCGTCGTCGAGTTCGTCGGCGGTGCGCACGCCGCGCGCCGCATAGAGCTGCGCCAGCAGCGGGTGAATGCCAGCCTGCTCCAGCGCCCAGACGCTGCGCGGCGGGGCTTCACGTACTATGATTTTCATAGCTGTTCACGCCCGTCCCATATGGGCTGGAGGCCTGAAACACGTTTGAATCGGGACCAGAGGCCGGTTTCAGCGGGTAAAAAACTTTGCGCTGCTCGGTCGCCGCACAGCGTCAGTCGTGCGTCCCCACCGGCACGCAGAACGACCAGCAGCGCAGCGCAGGCGTCGGCGTCCACCGCCTGCCAGGCCTTCGCATGCGCGGCCATATCGCCGCGCAACGCGGGCGCATGCAGGCGCGATTCAACCTGCACATCGCTGGCAGGGGCAATGGCATGGTCCAGCACACCGGCACCAGTGACCCAGAACGAGTTGACCGGCGCCAGGCCGAGCTGCTGCCGCGCCTCGTTGGTGGGGTGGGTGTAGAGCAGCATCTGCATCTCGTTTTGCAGGCGGCGCAGGGTGGCAGCCGGCGTGCCGGCGCCGTCCAGCAGAGAACGCGTGAGATGCCGGCCCATCAGGGTGTCCATGGACACGCTGCGCAGGCCGCGAAAGACGTCGCCGGTGGCCAGCCAGGTGCCGGGCAGCGTGCCGCAGGGCGCCAGCGTGATGCCGTCTTCCAGGAAATAGGGCGCCATCGCGGCCAGCAGCGTGCGGGAGGTTTCTTCGTCGAGCGCCAGATCCTCAGGGGGCGACAGCCGCACATGGTCGGCGCCGACCTGCCAGTGGCACAGCTTGATGAAGGCACAGGGCAGGGCGATGCTGCCGGTTTTGAAGGCGGCCCAGGGAATCTGGCCGGAGCTGCCCGGCAGCCCATAGGCTTGTGCGAGTGCAAGTTCAAAAGGCGTGGACGGGTCGTCCTCGCGGCATTCGATGCGTTCATGCGGTGCCATAACGGCCAGCAGCGCGCGCAGATGGGTCGTCAGCGGCTGCAGGGGCGGCGCAGGCTCGCCGCCGCCTTGAGGCAGCACGGCCCCGGCAATGATCAGATGGAGTTGGTCCGGCATGGACCTATTGTCCGGGATTGCCAGGACGATCAAGAGGGCTCACTAGCCTGATGCCACAATTGGCCCATGCAAATCCCCTACGAACTGATTTTGGGCTGGCGCTACACCCGCGCCGGCCGCGCTACACGGCGCAACGGTTTTATTTCCTTCATCTCGGGTGTCTCCATGCTGGGCATTGCGCTGGGTGTGGCGGCGCTGATCATTGTGCTCAGTGTGATGAATGGCTTCCAGAAAGAAGTGCGCGACCGCATGCTGGGCGTGATCTCGCACATTGAGGTGTTTGCACCCAATGGCGCGCCACTGCCCGATGTGGCGACCACCCTGGCCGAAATCAGGCAGAACCCGCAAGTCGTCGGTGCGGCCAGCTTCATCGCTGCGCAGGCCCTGCTGGCACGCGGCGAAGACATGAAAGGCGCCATCGTGCGCGGCATTGACCCGGCGCTGGAGGGTCAGGTCACGGACCTCGCCGTGGACCTCAAGGACACCGCCTTGCCCAAGTTGGTGCCGGGCGGCTTTGGCGTGGTGCTCGGCGGCGAGCTGGCACGCGCGCTGGGTGTGCGTGAAGGTGACCTGGTGACCCTGATTGCTCCTAGCGGTCAGGTGACACCGGCCGGTGTCGTGCCGCGCCTCAAACAGATGACGGTGGTTGGCACCTTCGACTCTGGCCACTTCGAGTATGACTCGGCGCTGGTCATGCTGCACCAGGACGATGCCGCAAAAATTTTCCGCCTGGAAGGCCCGACCGGCATACGTATCAAGCTCAAGGACCTGCACCAGGCGCGCGAAGTCGCTGCAGAGCTGTCGCGCAGCCTCAGCGGCGATTTGCTGATCCGCGACTGGACGCGGCAGAACCGCACCTGGTTTGCCGCAGTGCAGCTTGAAAAACGCATGATGTTCATCATCCTGACGCTGATCGTCGCGGTGGCCGCTTTCAACCTGGTCAGCACGCTGGTGATGACGGTGACCGACAAACGCGCCGACATCGCGATCTTGCGCACGCTGGGCGCCAGCCCGAAAAGCATCATGGGCGTGTTCATGGTGCAAGGCGCCATGGTCGGCGTCATCGGCACCTTCTCTGGCCTGCTGCTGGGGTTGGGCGTTGCGCTGAATATCGACGTGCTGGTGCCAGCCCTGGAGCGCTTGCTGAACGCCGACTTTTTGCCCAAGGACATTTACCTGATCAGCCGCATGCCCAGCGATCCGCAATATGCCGACATCATGCCGATTGCCGTGATTGCGCTGGTGCTGGCTTTTCTGGCCACCATTTATCCGAGCTGGCGCGCCAGCCGTGTCAACCCCGCAGAGGCACTGAGATATGAATAAGCCGGTTTTGCTCCCTCTCCCTTTGGGAGAGGGCAGGGGTGAGGGCTCTCCGGCCACGCACGCAGACGAAGTGGTCCTGAAGGCCAGCGGCCTGACCAAACGTTTCCACGAAGGCCCGATTGACCTGACCGTGTTGCACGGCGTGGACCTAGAGGTCATCGCCGGCGAAACCCTGGCCATCGTCGGCGCTTCAGGCTCCGGCAAAAGCACCTTGCTGCACTTGATGGGTGGGCTGGACGCACCGACCAGCGGCCAGGTCGAACTCAAGGGCCAGTTGTTGTCTTCCTTGTCGGCGGCCGAGCAGGGCCATCTGCGCAACCAGCACCTGGGTTTTGTCTATCAGTTCCATCACTTGTTGCCCGAATTCAGCGCCCTGGACAACGTGGCCATGCCCTTGTGGATACGGCGTCAAGACCGCGAAAAAGCGGCGCAAACCGCCACGGCCATGCTGACCAGCGTGGGCCTGAAAGACCGCGTTCACCACCGCCCCGCAGAGCTTTCAGGCGGTGAACGCCAGCGCGTGGCGATTGCCCGTGCCCTGGTCACGCGGCCAGCCTGCGTGCTGGCCGACGAACCTACGGGCAACCTGGACCGCACCACCGCTGACGGCGTGTTCGAGCTAATGCTTCAACTGGCGCGCGAGCACGGCACGGCGTTTGTGATGGTGACGCACGACGAGGCGCTGGCGGGGCGTTGTGGGCGAATGTTGCGCCTGACCACTGGCAAGTTGGCAGACTGAGGGTGCGCGCGTGCAAGCATAAAACGCTTGCAATTGCTTGCGCAATTTGCTAGCATCACGGCGTGAACACCAAGCAACGTAAAACGCTGCGCGCCATCTTCGCAAAGCCTACTTCCGCAACTATTGCTTTCTCAGACATTGAGGCTTTGATTGGGGGATTGGGTGGCGAGGTTCATGAAAGGGCGGGTTCGCGCGTCAAGCTTGTCTTGAAACAGGAGCAGTGGCGCTGCCACCGTCCACATCCCGGTAAAGAAGCCAAGCGTTACCAGGTCGAAGAAATCCGGGAACTGCTTGAGCGCGTTGGAGTTGAACCATGAATACGATGAACCACAAAGGCTATACCGCCCGCATTGAGTTTGACGAGCGCGACAACATTTTTGTTGGGCGTGTACTGGGCTTGCGCGCGATGATCAGCTTTCACGGCGAGACAGTTGCCGAATTGCATGCGGCTTTTGAAGCTGCGATTGACGACTTTTTGCTCGATTGCAAGGAACAAGGGTTAGCGCCAGAACGGCCGGCCTCGGGCAAGCTGATGCTTCGCGTTCCGTCCGAGGTCCATGGGGCGGCATTGGTTGCTGCTCAGGCTTCGGGGAAAAGCCTTAATCAGTGGGCGACAGAGGTACTGCAAACTGCCGCGCACGGGTAAGGTGCGCTCGCCTTAAAGAATCCGGTTAAACCACAGCAGCGACAGCGAGGCCGACATCAGCGCGAGCACCGCCGCAGCGAGCGCCAGCAGGCCAGAAATCTCAGTTTCCTTTTTCTCAACGGTCAGGCGCGAGCTCAGAGTTTCATAAACCTTTTTCAGGTCGGCGGCCGTGCCGGCATAAAAATATTCGGCCTGGGTTTTGGTGGCGATGGCCTTGAGGGTTTCTTCGTCGAGCTTGACGCGCATGGACCAGCCTTCGAAACCGATGGTCTCGCCGTCCACGGTGCCCACCCCCACGGTGTAGATGCGCACGCCGCGGTCGGCCGCCATTTTTGCCGCTTCCAGGGAGTCAACGCCGGTGGTGCGCTGGCCGTCGGTCAGCAAGATGATGGCGGCCGAGGTGTAGGAGCCGGGCGCCACCGGTGTGAAGTCTTTTTTGGCTTCCTTCGGTGCCTGGTCGATGGCCACACCGCTGCTGCGGTTGCGGCCATAGGTCAGCGATGCCAGATCGATGCCGGCATCGGGAAACAGCTCACCGAGCGACACCACAATGGCATTGCCGATGGCGGTGGCACGTTGTAGCTGGAACTTGTCAATCGCTGTCACCAGGTCTTCGCGACTCAGTGTGGCCGGCTGCACCACGGAAGCGGTGCCGGCAAAAGCGACGATGCCGACACGCACGCTGCGCGGCAACTCGGCCAGAAAAGCCTTGGCGGCGTTTTGCGAAGCCACCAATCGGTTGGGCTGCACGTCGGTGGCGCGCATGCTGCCCGACACGTCCATCGCCAGGATGATGGTTTCCTGCTGCAAGGGTAGCGTGATCACGGCAAACGGCCGTGACGAGGCGAGCAGCATTGCCGCCATCGCCAGCAAAAACAGCAGTGGCGGAATGTGACGCCGGAAGGTCTGCCCGCTGCCCATGGCTTCGCGCACGATGGACAGGCTGGCATAACGCAGCGCCATTTTCTTTTTGCGCCTGAGCAGCCAGACATACACGGCCACCAGCAGCGGCAGGGTCAGCAGGAGCCAGAGGAACTGGGGCCAGAGAAAAGTGACGGGTGAGTTCATGGGAGGGACTCCTGCGGGCCGCTGTCAGGCGGCCGCCTTGAGAGGGTCGGGCAGCTTGCGCTGGCCTTTGCCGGCGGCGCCGGACGACTGGCTGCGGCGCTTGCGAAGTTCGGTGAAGCGCATGATGGCGTCCACCAGGTCTCCGTCGGTGGACAGCTCCAGCGTATCAACGCCGGCACGCACCAGCGCTTGCCGCAACTCGGCTTCACGCTGCGCGGCAATACGCGCAAAACGCTTGCGAAAACCGGCGTCGTGGGTGTCCACCAGCAATTGCTCGCCGGTTTCCGCATCGCGGATCGGGATCAGACCGAGGTCGGGCAGTTCGAGCTCGAGTGGATCGAGCAGCCGCACCGCCACCACTTCATGACGCTGCGCGAGCTGGCCCAGGGTTTTCTCCCAGCCGGGCTCGCTGATGAAGTCCGACACCACAAACACCGTCGAGCGCCGACGCAGCAGCCTGGCGGCCGAGCGCAGCAAATCGTCCAGCCGCGTGGTGGTGGTGCCGGTGGCTTCGGGGCGTGTCTGCATGGCGTGCAGCATGTGCAGCACATGGGGCCGGCCGCCACGCACGGGCAGCACGGTGTCCACGCCGCTGCCGTAAAGCATGGCGCCGACGCGGTTGCCGTGGCGGGTGAGCAGGCGCGCCAGCACGGTGACAAATTCCGCCGAGACCTGGCTTTTGCGCTGGTTGCCGGAACCGAAATCGACCGAGGGGCTCAAGTCCAGCAAAAACCAGCTGGCCATTTCGCGGTCTTCGGTGAATACCCGGACATGCGGCGACTGCAGGCGTGCGGTGACGTTCCAGTCGATATGGCGCACGTCGTCGTGGTGCTGGTATTCGCGCAGGTCGGCCAGGTCCATCCCAGTGCCACGCATCAGGGTGCGGTAGTCGCCCTGCAGCAGGCCGTCGAGCCGGCGCAGTACGGTCCATTCGAGGCGGCGCAGCACATGTTCGGCGCCGGCGCCGGGGGCCGATATCGCCGCCACCGAAGTGCTTGCGGCTTCGACAGGCTCAGCCCGAACGGATTTAAGAAACCAGTTCTTCATGGCGAGCGAACGACCGTGGGGGCCATGTTTTTCCGCCGGGCCGCCCCAAGGAAAAATGCGCCCCCTCGGGGGGCAGCGCACTACACGAAGTGAAAAGCGTGGGGGCCATATTCACGCCACCAGTTTTTCATGTTCAAGCGGCCGGGCCGGAGCGGGCACTTTGGACATGATTTTCGCGACCACGGTGTCGGCGTCCAGCCCTTCGGACAGCGCTTCGTAAGACAGCACCAGGCGATGGCGCAGCACGTCGGGCACCAGGTCGGTCATGTCTTCGGGGAGTGCGTAGCTGCGGCCGCGCAGCATGGCCAGCGCACGCGCGCCTTCGGTCAGGTTGATGGTGGCGCGCGGGCTGGCGCCGAAGGTGATGAAGCGGTCCAGCTCCTTGAGGCCATGTTTTTCGGGCGTGCGGGTGCTTGACACCAGGCGCACCGCGTACTGAATCAGCGACGGGTCCACATAGACGCGGCGGCATTCGCGCTGCAGTTCGGCCAGTTGCTCGGTGGTGGCCACACGGCTGACCGCGACGGCCGGGCCAATCACGCGCTGGACGATGACGAACTCTTCCTCGTCGGTCGGGTAATCCACCCGCACCTTCATCATGAAGCGGTCCACCTGGGCTTCGGGCAGCGGGTAGGTGCCTTCGGTTTCAATCGGGTTTTGCGTGGCCATCACCAGAAAGGGTTCAGGCACGCGGTGGGTTTCGCCGGCAATCGTCACCTGGCGTTCCTGCATCACTTCCAGCAGTGCACTCTGCACCTTGGCAGGCGCGCGGTTGATCTCGTCGGCCAGCAGCAGGTTGGTGAACACCGGGCCCAAAGAGGTGCTGAAGTCGCCGGTCTTCTGGTTGTAGATGCGGGTGCCCACCAGGTCGGCCGGCACCAGGTCGGGTGTGAACTGAATGCGCTTGAAATTGCCCTGGATGGTGTTGGCCAGGGTCTTGACGGTCAGGGTCTTGGCCAGGCCCGGCACCCCTTCGACCAGCAGGTGGCCCTGGGCCAGGATGGCGACCATCACACGCTCCAGGAAACGGTCCTGCCCGACCACCACGCGTTTGACTTCATAGAGGATCTGCTCCATCAGTTGCGCGGTGTGGGCGTCCTGCGAGGATGAGGGGGCTGGCATGGGTGAGTGTCCTTAGAAAGGGGTCAGGCCGACGGCCGAGGCGGCGTTTTCAATCGGAACCGCAAACGCAATGCCGACAAAGCTGCGGTGCTGGTTTGGGTTCAGGATGGCGGTCACGATGCCGACCACCTCGCCGTCCATGGTGACCAGCGGGCCGCCCGAATTGCCGGGGTTGGCGGCGGCGTCGAACTGGATCAGGTTGCGGATGTCCTGTTTGCCCTCTGGCGAGCGGAAGGTGCGTTTGAGGCCCGAGATCACGCCGGACGAGGCCGAGGGCCCGATGCCGAAGGGATAGCCGACCGCCAGCACGTGGTCGCCGGGCGCCAGGTCGCCGGTCGAACGCATGGTGGCGGCAATCATGTCGTCGGGAATTTTGTGCGCCTGCAGCACGGCCAGGTCGTTTTCAGGCTGCAGGCCAGTGATGTGCGCCGTGGACTCCAGCCCGTCGGCAAACACCACCTTGATGGTTTGCGCGCCCTGCACCACATGCAGGTTGGTCAGGATGATGCCCTTGTCGACGATGACGACGCCGGTGCCGACGCCGAATTCCACATCCTCTTTGCCGTCCTTGCTTTTGCCGTAGGACACCACGCGCACGACCGAGGGGCGAATCGCTTCGTAGGCCTTGGCAACCGCCGACGGCAACTGGGTGGTTTCCAGCGTCTTGAGTACGGCGGCGTTGATGTCTTCCTGGGTCAGCTTGCGCGGCATTGGCCGCAGCGACAGCAACAGGCTCAGGCAAAGCAGGGCAGTCAGAACCAGCAGCGCCGACCAGAGCAGCCGGGGATTGGACGAGGAGAAAAACCGGGTGGCCGGCGCCGCGTCCGGGGCTGACGTGTCCTGCGCAGCAGCAGCGGGGGGCTGCTTGCGCGCCGTGTCCGTGGAGGGTCTGCTGGAGCTGCTGTAGCGGGCTGGCCTGCGCATCCGTGTCACCTGTAAAAATGATTTTTTGGACTGACATTGCACGGTATCACGTCTTGTCCATCCCTGCATATTGTTCGGTGATCCGGGGACATTTTTCCGCAAGACGCCCCGGACGATTGAGGCATCATTGGCTCATGTCTGTCTGGATAGATACCCATTGCCACCTTGATGCCGCCGAGTTCGCCGGCGACCGCGCCGCCATGCGCGCGCGGGCTGCCGCCGCAGGGGTGGCACTTTGCGTGTTGCCGGCAGTGGGGGTGTTCAACTTTGCGACGGTGCGGGAATTGGCGAACCAATTTGGCGACAGTTATGCCCTTGGGATTCACCCGCTGTATGTCAAACAGGCCCAGGACGGTGACCTGGCGCTGCTGGACGCCGAACTGGCTTCGCGAAAAACCGACCCCAGGCTGGTGGCGGTGGGCGAGATCGGACTCGATTATTTGGTGCCGGAACTCAGCCAGAGCCCGCTGCGCGAGCGCCAAGAGTTTTTTTACCGCGAGCAGCTTTTGCTGGCGCGAAAACACGGCTTGCCGGTGATCCTGCATGTGCGGCGCTCGGCCGACCGGCTGCTCAAACATCTGCGCGAACTGGCGCCGCAAGGCGAGCCTTGGCGGGGCATAGGCCACGCCTTCAACGGCAGCGTGCAGCAGGCCGGCGAATTTATCAAGCTGGGCCTCAAACTCGGTTTCGGCGGAGCCGTGACCTTCGAGCGGGCGCTGCAGTTGCGACGCCTGGCGGCCGAGCTGCCGCTGGCGGCACTGGTGCTGGAAACCGACGCGCCCGATATTCCCCCGCACTGGCTGTACGCCACCGCTAAACAGCGCGCCCAGGGCCAGGCCCAGGGCCGCAACGAGCCGGCCGAGTTGCCGCAAATTGCTGCCGCGGTGGCACAACTGCGCGGCCTGAGTGTCGATGAACTGGCGGCAGCCAGCACAGTCAATGCGCTGTCGGCGCTGCCCCGGCTGGAAAAGTTGCTGGCATGCTGACCGGCCTGCCACCGCTGGTATCTGCCCACACCCGGCTGCTGATTCTGGGCAGTTTTCCGGGCGTGGCTTCGCTGGCGGCCCAGCAGTACTACGGCCATCCGCAAAACCACTTCTGGAAGATTTTACAAGCCATTTGGCCCTCCAGCCCATGTCCAGCGGGCGTAGACAGCTATCAAATTCGTAGCGAATGGTTGTTGGCCAGGAAGCTCGGCGTGTGGGATGTGTACGCGGCCTGCGAGCGCGAGGGCAGCCTGGACAGCCGTATCCGCAAGCCGGTGGTCAATGATTTTGCGGCGCTGCAGCGGCTGTGCCCGCAGCTTGAAGCGGTCGCCCACAACGGCGCAGAAAGCTTCAAGCTTTCGCGTCACACCTTGCTGCTGGGCTTGCCGGTCTACCGGTTACCGTCCTCCAGCCCCGCCAATGCCTCCTGGTCCTTCGAGTGCAAACTCGCGGCCTGGCGCGAGGTCTTTGAAAAACACCGATTGATTGACTGATAGCCGACTGCTTACCGATGGCCCGCAAAAACACCGACACCCCGCTGGACCTCCCCGAGGTCAACTTTTCCGACTTTGGCGACGTCCGTTACCTGCACCTGGGTACCGAGTGGGTACAGGGTTCGATGCTGCTGGACAAACCTTTCGACATTGAGCTGGAGTACGTCCAGCGCATGATGGCCTGGCTGCTGTTTGTCGAGCCGGACGCGGTGGCGGCGCGGCATGCGATGCAGCTGGGCCTGGGGTCGGCGGCGCTGACCAAGTTCTGCTACAAAAAGCTGAAGATGAAAACCACGGCGGTGGAACTCAACCCGCAGGTCATTGCCGCCTGCCGGTTGTGGTTCAAGCTGCCGAAGGACGATGCGCGGCTGAAGGTCATCCTGGCCGATGCGGCGCAGGAAATCCGCCACCCTCTGCACCTGGGCCGCGTCGATGTGCTGCAGGTGGACCTGTACGACCACGAGGCGGCGGCGCCGGTGCTTGACAGCGAGGCCTTCTATGCCGATTGCCGTGAAGCGCTCAGCGAGGACGGTCTCATGACGGTCAACCTGTTTGGCCGCGACTCCAGCTACCTGCGCTCCCTCGAAAAAATTGCCGAGGCGTTTGGCCCAGAGTCGGTCTGGGCTTTCAAGCCGACGCGCGAGGGCAACACCATCGTGGCCGCGCAACGCGAGCCGATCCGGCCTGATCGCTCCGAGTTGGTGCACAAGGCCGACGTTATTGAATCGCGTTTTGGCTTGCCCGCTAAAAAATGGCTGCGGCTGTTCAAGCCTGTTTGCTGAGCGCTTCAGTTAAAGTGCCCCCATGCGCCCCGCCACGCCCTTCAAACCCCGCCCTGAAACGACTGGCAAGCCCGTCCCGGTGGGACCGCTGGACTGGCGCCGCCTGGTCGAATGGCTGAGCGAAGACGGCGTGATCTCTGCCGCCGAGGCGCAGCGCACCATCGCCCGTTGTGCGCAGGTGCAAAGCGCCCAGCATCCGCTGATCCGGCTGGCCAGTGTCAGCATGACCCGGGTGGCCGACGGCAAGCCGCTGGACATCGAAACCATTGCCCAATGGCTGGCCAGCCGTGCTGGCCTCACTTATTTGCGCATCGACCCCTTGAAGGTGGATGTGGGCAAGGTGGCCGACACCATGTCGGCGGTGTATGCCGAGCGCCACAAGGTGCTGCCGGTGCAGGTGACAAGCGCCGAAGTGGTGATCGCGACCTCCGAGCCGTTTATCACCGACTGGGTGTCCGAGGTCGAGCGCCAGGCCAAACGCAGCGTGCGCCTGGTGGTGGCCAACCCGACCGAGATTGCCCGCTACACGGCCGAATTTTTTGCGCTGGCCAAGTCGGTCAAGGCGGCGATGAAGGCCGGCGGCAGCAGCGGTGCCGCGAGTTTTGAACAACTGGTGGAGCTCAACAAGAGCAACAAGCAGCTCGACGCGAACGACCAGGGCGTGGTGCAGGTGGTGGACTGGCTCTGGCAATACGCCTTCGACCAGCGTGCCAGCGACATCCATCTGGAGCCGCGGCGCGATCAGGGCGTGATCCGCTTCCGCATCGACGGTGTGTTGCACCCGGTTTACCAGATGCCCATGGGTGTGCACAACGCCATGACCGCGCGCATCAAGCTGCTGGGCCGCATGGATGTGGTTGAAAAGCGCCGCCCGCAGGATGGCCGCATCAAGACCCGCAACCCGCGCGGCGACGAGGTCGAGATGCGTTTGTCCACCCTGCCGACGGCCTTCGGCGAGAAAATGGTGATGCGGATTTTTGACCCCGACACCACCGTCAAGGACCTCGATGCGCTGGGTTTTTCGCAGCACGACGCGACCCGCTGGGAGCAACTCGTCAAGCGCCCGTACGGCATTGTTCTGGTCACCGGCCCTACCGGTTCGGGAAAGACCACCACGCTGTACTCCACCCTCAAGCGTATCGCCACCGAGGAAGTCAACGTCAGCACCATTGAAGACCCGATCGAGATGATCGAGCCGGCCTTCAACCAAACGCAGGTCCAGGCCCACCTGGATTTCGACTTCCCCGAAGGGCTGCGCGCGTTGATGCGGCAGGACCCGGACATCATCATGGTCGGCGAGATCCGCGACCTGCAGACTGCCGAGATGGCGGTGCAGGCGGCGCTGACCGGGCACCTGGTGTTCAGCACCTTGCACACCAACGACGCGCCTTCGGCGGTTTCGCGTCTGATGGAACTCGGCGTGCCGTCCTACCTGATCAACGCGACGCTGCTGGGTGTGCTGGCGCAGCGCCTGGTGCGTACGCTGTGTGCGCAATGCCGCGAAAAGGACGAGGGCAGTTCGCGCGAAGCGCTGGCCGAAATCGTCAAACCCTGGCAGATCAACGGCGGCTACCAGCCGTACAAGCCCATGGGCTGTGTCGATTGCCGCATGACGGGTTTCATGGGCCGCATGGGCCTGTACGAGCTGCTGACGGTGACCGAGGCTTTCAAAGACAAGGTCACAAAAGAGCCCAACATCGACGCGCTGCGGCGCCAGGCGGTGACCGACGGCATGCGGCCGCTGCGACTGGCCGGTGCGCTCAAGGTGGCCGGGGGTGTGACCACCATTGAGGAAATCCTTTCCACCACACCGCCGATGTCCTGAAGAGGAACAGGAGGAACAGTTTTTTTTGCCTGTCCCGGCCGCGACACACAGAGACACAGATTTTTCCGCTTTTTTGCATAAGTGAAAGCCACATGCCGCGCAGGGACGATCCCATGCACAATCCAGCGATCCATTTATTTCTATTACAGGAGACAAACCGTGAATATCAAAAGTCAGAAAGACTTTTTTGCCGGCCTCATGTTCATGGGTGTCGGCGTGGCGTTTGCGTGGGGGGCAACAAACTACAACGTGGGTACCGGCGCACGCATGGGGCCGGGTTATTTCCCGCTGATGCTGGGTGTGCTGATGGCCGTCCTGGGCGCGGCGATTACCTTCAAGGCGCTGGTGGTTGAAACCGTGGGCGGCGACAAGATCGGCAAATGGGCCTGGAAACAGCTATTCTTCATCATTGCCGCCAACGTCATTTTCGGAATCCTGCTGGCCGGTCTTCCCGCCATGGGGTTTCCGGCTTTTGGCCTGATCGTTGCGATTTATGCCCTTGTGTTTATTGCCAGCATGGCGGAACCCGGCTGGAAGTTCAAGAACACCCTGATTCTCGCCACGGTACTGGCGGTAGGTAGCTACCTTGCCTTTGTGATTGCGCTGAAGCTGCAATTCCCGGTGTGGCCTACTTTCATCACGGGCTAAGGAAGAAAAATGGATCTCCTCTCAAATCTGTCGCTGGGCTTCAGCGTGGCCTTTACGCCGATCAACCTGCTGTACGCGTTCGCCGGCTGTATTTTGGGCACGCTGATTGGCGTGTTACCCGGTATTGGTCCGATTGCGACTATCGCGATGCTGCTGCCGGCCACCTATGCCTTGCCGCCTGTGTCGGCGCTGATCATGCTGGCCGGTATTTATTACGGCGCCCAGTACGGTGGCTCAACCACCGCCATCTTGGTCAACCTGCCGGGCGAATCGTCGTCGGTGGTGACCTGTATCGACGGTTACCAGATGGCCCGCAAAGGGCGAGCGGGGCCGGCACTGGCTGCTGCGGGACTAGGGTCCTTTTTTGCCGGTAGCGTCGGCACCCTGATCCTGGCGGCGTTCGCTCCGCCGCTGACCGAATTGGCTTTCAAATTTGGCCCTGCCGAGTATTTCGCGTTGATGGTGCTGGGCCTGATCGGTGCCGTGGTGCTGGCCTCCGGTTCGCTGCTCAAGGCTGTGGGCATGATTGTGTTGGGTTTACTGCTGGGCCTGATCGGCACTGACGTGAATTCCGGCGTGGCGCGCTTCAGCTTCGACATTCCCGAATTGACTGATGGCATTGGTTTTATCGTGATTGCCATGGGTGTGTTTGGCTACGGCGAGATCATCAACAACCTGGCGCAGCCCGAGCATGAGCGGGAGGTGTTTACCGCCAAAGTCTCGGGCCTGATGCCGACGAAAGAGGACTTCAAGAACATGGTGCCGGCCGTGCTGCGCGGGACTTTCCTCGGTTCCGCCCTCGGCATTCTTCCCGGTGGCGGTGCCTTGCTGGCGGCTTTTGCGGCCTACGCGCTGGAAAAGAAAGTCAAGATGAAGCCGGGCGAAGTTCCCTTTGGCCAGGGCAACATACGCGGCGTGGCCGGCCCCGAGTCCGCCAACAACGCTGGCGCGCAGACCTCTTTCATCCCACTGCTGACCCTGGGTATTCCACCGAACGCCGTGATGGCGCTGATGGTGGGCGCCATGACGATTCACAACATCCAGCCCGGCCCGCAGGTCATGACCAGCAACCCCGAGCTGTTCTGGGGCTTGATTGCCTCGATGTGGATAGGCAACGCCATGCTGGTGATCCTGAACCTGCCGCTGATCGGTATCTGGATCAAGTTGCTGACCGTGCCTTACCGTTATCTGTTTCCCGCGATTGTGCTGTTCTGCGCGATTGGTGTTTATTCGACCAACAACAACACCTGGGACATCTGGATGGTCGCGATTTTTGGTGTCATCGGCTACCTCTTCATCAAGCTGGGTGCGGAGCCCGCTCCCTTGTTGCTGGGCTTCATCCTGGGCCCGATGATGGAAGAAAACCTGCGCCGCGCGCTGCTGCTTTCGCGCGGCGACTGGAGCACGTTTGTCACGCGTCCGTTGTCGGCCGGTTTGCTCGGCGCAGGTGTGCTGTTGCTGGTCATCGTGCTGCTGCCGGCAGTCAAGCACAAGCGGGAAGAGGCCTTTGTCGAGGATTGATTTTCCGTACTCCTGGGAACAGGCGCTTTTGGGCGCCTTTTTTCATGCCCCTGAGCCGGCTGGTGCGATGCACCTGTGTCGCCGTCAAAGGTCAAAATCGTTCACAATCCACCAGATGAAACGTACACATATTATTTTTGCAGCCTTGGTTTTTGCCACGGCTTTTTCAGCGACCGCGCAGACGGCGTCGGGCAGTGGGGCTTATCCCAACAAGCCCATTCGCATGATTGTTCCGTTCCCGGCCGGTGGCGCGACCGACATCCTGGCGCGCGCGCTGTCGCAAAAGCTCGGAGAAAAAATCGGCCAGACCGTGGTGGTGGACAACCGGCCCGGCGCTGGCGGCACCATAGGCGCCGACGCTGCGTCCAAGGCGGCGCCTGATGGTTATACGCTGCTGCTGGCGACTTCCAGCACGCACAGCATCGGTCCGGCCATCAACCCGAAGATCCCTTACAACGCCGACACGGACTTTACGCCGATTGCCTACGTGGCCAGTTCGCCCAACATCGTGCTGGTGCCCAACTCTTCGCCGGCCAGAGACATGCGCGAGTTCATAGCCCATGCGCGCAAAAATCCGGGGCAGCTGAACTACGCGTCCAGCGGCAATGGCACCATCGTGCACCTGACCACCGAATACTTCAAGGCGCAGTCGGGCACCTTCATTCTTCACATTCCCTACCGCGGCACGGCCCTGGCCATGCCGGACCTGATCAGCGGAAAACTCGATGTGCTGTTTGACTCTTTTGTCACTGGCATGCCGCATGTCAAAGATGGCAAGCTGCGCGCCCTGGCGGTGACCAGCCTCAAACGCTCGGTGCTGGCGCCCGATCTGCCGACGGTGTCGGAGACTCTGCCGGGCTTCGAGTCGGTGACCTGGTTTGGCGTCTATGGCCCCAAGGGCCTCAATGCCGAGCTGACTGCCCGCGTGAACCAGGCGATGAATGCGGCGCTGGCTGACGCCGAGGTGAAGGAGCGTTTTGCACGGTTGGGTGCCGAGCCCACGGGCGGCACGCCGCAGGCTTTTGCCGCGATGGTCAAGGCTGACAACGCCAAGTGGAAAAAAATCATTTCAGAACGCAAGATCACCACCGAGTGACCGTGCGCACGGTGCCTGACCCGTAACCGCTTACTTTTTAATCAGCCATGAACTTCAACTACCACAA
Source organism: Polaromonas sp. (assembly GCF_030689685.1). Taxonomy (GTDB): domain Bacteria; phylum Pseudomonadota; class Gammaproteobacteria; order Burkholderiales; family Burkholderiaceae_C; genus Polaromonas. The sequence goes on from NZ_JAUYEY010000064.1 coordinate 51,485, forward strand.
CCCCTACACCTCAACCCGGCTTCCGCTTTTCGCACGCAATGTGGTGTCCACCTCCCATCCGCTGGGCGCGCAGGCCGGCTTGCGCATGCTGCTCAAGGGCGGCAATGCAGTGGACGCCGCAATTGCTGCTGCGGCGGCGATGACGATTGTCGAGCCGGTCAGCAACGGCCTGGGCAGCGATGCCTTTGCCCTGATCTGGGACGGCAAGGCGCTGCACGGGCTCAACGCCTCTGGCCGCGCGCCGCAGAGCTGGACGCCGGACTATTTCAGCAAGAAATACGGCGCCGACGCGCAAACCCCACCCAAGCGCGGCATGGACTCGGTCAGCGTCCCCGGCGCGGTGGCGGGCTGGGTGGCGATGAGCGAGCGCTTCGGCAAGCTGCCGTTTGCTGACCTGATGGAGCCGGCCATCGAGATTGCCGAGCGCGGCTACCTGCTGCCGCCAGTGGTGCAGCAAAAGTGGGCGGCAGCCACCCATGAGCTGAAAGGCCAGCCGGGTTTTGCGCAGTCCTTTCTGCCCTGGGGGCGCGCGCCGAATGTTGGCGAGCTGTTCCAGTTCAAGGCGGCGGGCAAGGCCTTGCGCGCGATTGCGCAGAGCAAGGGCACGGCCTATTACGGCGGCGAGATCGCCCATGCCATCGAAAAATTTTCTGCCCGAAACGGTGGCAGCATCACCGCAAAAGATTTTGAGAATTACAAGCCGGAGTGGGTTCAACCCATTGGCAAGGACTACCGTGGCTACACCTTGCACGAGATCCCACCGAACAGCCAGGGCATTGCCGCGCTGATTGCGCTGGGCATCCTGGGCAAATTTGATGTGGCCGGCCTGGCGGTGGATGGCGTTGATTCCCAGCATCTGCAGATCGAAGCCATGAAACTGGCCTTTGCCGATGTCTACAAATACGTGGCCGAGCCATCGGCCATGGCGGTGAGCGTCGATCAAATGCTAGACGACGCCTACCTCTCGTCGCGTGCCAAACTCATCGACATGAAAAAGGCCCAGGACTTTGGTGCCGGCAACCCGGTCAAGGGCGGCACCATTTATCTGACCGCTGCCGACGAAAACGGCATGATGGTCAGCTTCATCCAGAGCAACTACATGGGTTTCGGCTCGGGCTGCGTCGAGCCAGAGTTCGGCATCAGCCTGCAAAACCGCGGCCACGCCTTCAGCCTGCAGCCAGGCGCCAACCAGGTTGCGCCGGGCAAGCGGCCCTTTCACACCATCATCCCAGCCTTCCTAAGTAAGCCGAAGGCCCGTTCTCACCCTCTCCTTCCGGGAGAGGGCCGGGGTGAGGGCCTCACGGTCGCCAACATCGAGCCTGTCATGTCCTACGGCGTGATGGGCGCCAACATGCAACCGCAGGGCCACATGCAGACGCTGGTGCGCATGCTCGACTACCAACAAAGCCCGCAGGTCGCCTGCGATGCACCGCGCTGGCGCTACAACGCGGGTTATGAAATCAATGTGGAATCGGCGATGGACAAGGCCACCGTGCAGGGGCTGGCCGACCGCGGCCACCGCATGGAAGTGATCAACGACTCCTACCAGGACTTCGGTGCGGGCCAGTTCATCTGGTGCGCTGGTGACCCCGGCGTCGAAGGTTATGTGGCGGCCAGCGATGCCCGGCGCGACGGCCAGGCCGTCGGTTTCTGAACCAAGCCTTGTCTGACATTTCAGAGCAAAAAAGCCCTCCAGCCCATGATCCACGTGCGCAAGCAGCTACGAAAAGCATAGCAACAGGCCTGCTGCTGGCCACCCTGGGCGCGATTGCCTTCAGCGGCAAGGCGATCATCGTCAAGCTCGCCTACCGCTACGGCGTCGATGCCGTCACGCTGATCATGTACCGCATGTTGTTTGCGCTGCCGATCTTCGCGCTGATGGCCTGGTGGGCCAGCCGGGGCAAGGCGGCGTTGACACGAAAGGACTGGCTGGGCGTGCTCTGGCTGGGTTTCACCGGGTATTACCTGGCGAGTTTTCTCGACTTTGCCGGGCTGGCCTACATCTCCGCGTCGCTGGAGCGGCTGATCCTTTACCTCAACCCGACGCTGGTGCTGTTGCTGGGCTTGGTGCTTTATCGCCGGCGCATCTCCGCGCGGCAGATTCTTGGCATGGCCATCAGTTACAGCGGTGTGGTGCTGGTGTTCGGCCATGAAATCACGCTGATGGGCCCCGACGCGGCCTGGGGCGCGCTGCTGGTTTTTCTGAGCGCCGTGAGTTATGCCATTTACCTGGTCTACAGCGGTGAGATGGTCAAACGCCTGGGCGCGCTGCGGCTGGTGGGCCTGGCCAGCACCGTGGCCTGCCTGTGCTGTTTGCTGCAGTTTGTGCTGCTCAGGCCGCTCAGTGCCGCAGCGGTGGCGCCCGAGGTGATCTGGCTGTCGCTGCTCAATGCCACGCTGTGCACGGTGGCGCCGGTGCTGATGGTGATGATGGCGATTGAGCGCATAGGCGCTGGCATGGCGGCGCAAGCCGGAATGATAGGCCCGATGTCCACCATCCTGATGGGTGTGCTGATTCTGGGTGAGCCGTTCACGGCTTGGGTCGCGGCGGGGACGGTGCTGGTGATTGCCGGGATTTTTGTGTTCAGCCGATCTGGCAAAGGATAGGCTGATAGTCGTGCGGATCTTGCGTCACGCTTGTTGACGACTTACCTTTCCAGTTCGCCCACGTCTGTTGGCCGGGGGTTGCCCGGCGGCACCTCACTTTCTTTTTGCGTCGCCAAAAAGAAAGTAAGCAAAGAAAAAGGCGACCCGATGGTCTGGGTCCCTCCGCTTCGCTGCGGGCAACCTGCGGTGCTTGGTAAAAGCGGGGTCGAGCTCGAACTCGCCTTCGGCTCAGACAATCGCTCGCCCTGATCCGCTTTGACCTGCGCTCCTCGGCCCAGCCCGACGGGTGAAGGAGGAGGCAAATATCTAATACCAAATTCAAGTCCGGAGTGCAGGAAGCGCGAAGCGCTTCCTGCACGGAAATCCCAAGAGTCGGCCATGTTTGCACGCGAGCGTAGCGCACGCGGCCAAATGAAGTCCCCCTCTATCGCCCAGCGGGGCGAGGGAGGGGCTAGGAGTCTGGGCGGCAGAAGGCGTCGAAGCGAAAAGTGGCCCCGGCGAGGACAGTTTTTGCCGGGTTTGCAGCCTCATAGCCGCAGCTATGGGGCAAAAAGCCGGTGAAAAATGGACCGGCGCGGCCGCTTTGCAGCCGACGTCCCTTCTGCCGCCCAGGCTCCTAGGGGAGGGAGTGGGGAGTCAAGCCCTGCTGTCCAGTGCAGACCACAGTCAGCTTCAAGCCAACCGCGGAGAAGACCGTCCTATTTCTTCACCGGGACCCGCCGCCCCGCCGGCGCGGCAGCCGCGGGCGCATCTGCACGGCTGGCCGTGCGTGAAGCTGCCAGCCGCTCCATGCGCTGCGCCACCGTGATGGCGCTTTGCCCGCTCAGGCCGTCCATGCGATTGCCCATGGCCTGCTCCAACAGGTCCAGCCTTTGTTGGGCTGGGGGATGAGGTGGCCGTGACGGTGCCGCCCGGGGCACTGCCTTTGTTGAAAAAACTGCTCAAGCCGCGCAATGCGTTGGCGCCAGCGCCGGCCGGTGCGGCGCTGGCGGCGGAGCCGATGTCAAATATGTGGACCCAACCGGATGCACCTTCGGCGGTGCGTACCTGGATCCAGGCACCTTGCCGCCCGCCGGAGCGGGTCACCGGCGTGCGTGCCGCCAGCGCAGCCAGGCTGCGTGAACTCTCGCCCGGTGCCTCGCGCAGTTCGGCCGCGCGTTTGACCAGGAGCGCTTCGGTTTGCGCCTGGACCAGCCCGCCGTCCAACAGCAGCGCACAAGAGACCAGCCCGTGCAGGCGATTGAATTTACTCAGTATCATGGCCGGTCACTTTCACGGAAATGAAGCGGGAATTATTATGGATTTGGGTATCGCAGGCAAATGGGCGCTGGTATGCGGCGCGAGCAAGGGGCTGGGTCTGGGCTGCGCCCAGGCGTTGATGCGCGAAGGCGTGAACGTGCTGATCGTCGCGCGGGGTGCCGAAGTACTGAAAGCCACCGCTACTAAATTGATAGCTGATAGAGCCCGTCCGACGGGGGCCAGTGTGCAATTTGTTGCGGCAGACATCACCACCACCGAGGGCCGTGCCGCAGTGTTTGGGCAGCGCAAGGACTTCGACATCGTCGTCACCAACGCCGGCGGCCCGCCGCCGGGTGACTTTCGCAACTGGGACCGGGATGCCTGGCTCAAGGCGGTGGATGCCAACATGCTGACGCCTATCGAGCTGATCAAGGCCACGGTGGATGGCATGGCCGCGCGCGGTTTTGGCCGCATCGTCAACATCACCTCCAGCTCGGTCAAGGCACCGATTGACATCCTTGGCCTGTCCAACGGCGCACGCAGCGGGCTGACCGGCTTTGTCGCCGGTGTGGCGCGCACCAAGCTCGCAGCGCAGGGTGTGACCATCAACAACCTGCTGCCCGGGGCCTTTGACACCGACCGCCTGCGCGGCACCCTGCAGGGAGCGGCCACCAAGACCGGCCAGTCGATGGATGTGTTGATGGACGCGCGGCGAAAAACCATTCCGGCCGGGCGTTTTGGCACACCGGAAGAGTTCGGTGCGATGTGCGCTTTTTTATGCAGCATGCAGGCCGCTTACCTCACCGGTCAGAACGTATTGCTCGACGGTGGGGCTTATCCCGGCACGTACTAGTAGTTAGTTCCATTAAAGCAATTACGTACTAAACGACGCCAAGATCGAACTTATTCCATCGAAAAACGACAGGCGATGCGTTGATTTCAGCTATCCCTTTGAGGATGCGGGTTTTTAGTTCCTCTTTGGACTTGAC
>NZ_JAUYEY010000067.1 GCF_030689685.1 Polaromonas sp.
CATCCATCGTTGTGGCTTGCGAGATCGCTATTTGCGCAATTTCGATCGTCTCATCATCCCCGGTAACTGGACGTGCCATGACTTTCTCCATCAAGTATGATGGAGGATATTATTGCACTAATGTTGTGGAAATGGAATAAGGTTAAAAACTCTGGCATCTGCAAGTTGATTGATAGCCCAGGATGCACCTCAAAGAGAGTCTGCGTGAGCTGCTTGATCGGTTGACTCGTAATCAACGAGACGCCAGCCAGCACCATGGCATGGTCATCTGGATCAAGCGCCTCACTGAAATTTGTCCCGGCTCTTACCCCCGCTGCAAATTCTGCACACAGTCCAGCGCCACTGAAACAGCCTCATCGATAGTCACGCGCGCGCCGACTAGCCCGCGACAGGCTCTGATCAGTGCTTGCGCGTAGTTCATCAGCAGGTTTAGTCGAACGCAGCTTTTAGAGTGCCCAGGGAGAATGCACCATTGCAGCAACCGAGGTGCTGACTCAACTCGCTGAAAGTCAATCGCCTGGATTTGATTCAACAATCGACTGAATTCCAAAAAATCTTCGCTGCGATGAAAGGGGAAAAGTGTTGTCAACCGCATAGCGAATAGCCAGTCACGGCCAGCCATAGGAAGATTACTCAGACTGAAGATTGGCACATGCGGCAATGCAGGGCATGGAATAGGCCGTAAAACTGTACGCCGATGGGTTGACTTGGTGATGCCGAGATTCGCAAACGTATCTGGCACGCTGTGCCCGTTGAAAAGTGCGTCTTGTACCCGCTGCGCGTCAATTTCGGGTTGGCCGCTGGCAATCAAGTGAAGAACGCCGATTGATTCAGTTCTCAAGGCTTGCAATGCGTACACAACTGCGGTCGGTCCGTGTTGCTTGGCTCGGCTGACTATTCGATTTACCAATGCCATGCTCAGGCTAGGGCGGTGTAGCAGGATGGAATCAAGGGCAGACTCAAGCCCGCCGATAACCCAATGCACAGCCGAGCAGAGTTGCTCGCGGAGTATTGCCAAAGCCTTGACTTCAATCCTTTTAAGAGCCTCATCATCAACGAATATCTCTTTCCCAAATTCATGGAAGCGCAGTAGCTTAGATATTGAATGGACGCAACGAGGAACGGTTTTGCCACTGGTTGACAACGCATCCCAGAGTTCCGGCTTGATCCAGTTTTTCAGGCAATCATCTGAACCAAGGCGCAAACTCATGCTGTTAAGCGCTATCGGCGCATGTCGCGCCACCACCAACTTGTTTTCTACTTTTTCCCAAAGTATTTTGGGCTCTTCAAGTGGTGGTTGGTCGATCCAAATCGCAGCTGCAAAAACTCCGTCCTCTGTGGTGGCTAAACATTTAATCTTGCCTGGTTTGTAGCTGCTACCCAGTGGCAACGGGCCAATCATCGCTCGCGAAATTCCGGGTGTTGGGCGATCAACCACCTCAAATGCGTACTCAGCACCCCATGACTCAAGCGGAAATAACGAAAGCTGCCTCGGTTGAGAGCAACAATCCGCATGTAAATTGAATGCTGTTTCACTGTTCATTTCAGAACAGTTTCGTTATTGCTGCGTCAATGCGTGTCGCATACGAATCCTAGGCTGCCGCCAATCGGGCTCGTTCATCACCTATGAAATTACGGCAACGGTTGTGGAGTCTGCGATGCTTGAGTGGTGGCTACAGGGGTTTGGGGATAGCGTGAGCAATATCGAGCGTAGTTCACCGCAAATACAATAATTCTCACGAAAACTTGCAAAATCAACATGGAAAAATTTACGCCTCAACAACTACGCCAACGCGCGTTTATACGCGCAGCACGGGTTTTGCAACACTACTGGGAGGAGCAACAACACGACACCAAGCGCGATGGAAGCCGAGAAGATGCGAGAGTGCATTCCAGGCTGTTTGATCCCCTTATTTACGAGAAGTATATTTTTGCAGGCACTTCAACTAAAGGTGGCAGCTATAAAGAGCATCTGGTGCCCTGCGCCATGCTGCGCAATCGAGCCTTTGAAATGTACTGGGATAAAAAGAGCGTCGAAGAAGTTGCTTCAATGCTTGAGAAATTCTTGCGGGTCGCACACATTACAGCAGAAGAGGCAAGACGAATTGATTACCACCACAAGTGGAAAACAACTATGCCAGCAGGATGGAGCTTTGAAACAGGTTCAGTGATGGCACGGCTCACAGGGGCAGATATCGAACTCATACCCACGGTTCAGTCTGGCGAAGAACATTGATGGCCTAGGCAAGACTTTTTACACTCCGCGTTTTTCAACAATTAACCTTTTGCGAGACTGCCCATGAATACAAAAATTGATTTGCCAAGCAACTGGGTTTGCGATGGCCGCGAGCTGAAACCGAAAAATGGTGCGACGTCATCAAGCACCTGGGTTTTTGATGGCAAAGAAATTAAACCCAAGTCGGGAGCCACTTCCTCAAATACATGGCTCTGGGACGGGAAAGAGCTCAAACCCAAGAATGGCGCGCTGTCGAGCAATACATGGATGGTGGAAGGAAGAAAAATCAAACCAAAAAACGGTGCAATCTCGTCCAATACATATGACATGGATGAGCTGCCCATTCTTGCAGTGGCGGGCAAACTGGTTTTGAGGCTCTATTAGTCATCAACCGTGCTATTTGAAAGCTACGTTTTCCCGCCTCAAATGCCGGGAAGATTTTTGAAGCGCAGTGGGTCTCTATCAAATCTAAGTTGAACCTCACCGGCGATACCATCGCTGAGCTTGTTGAAGCCTAGAGTTACCTTGCCTGCGTCACAGCTTTGAGTCGGGTCGCTGCAAGCTGCTGGATGAAGAATCATGACGACATCAGCAACTTCACCGATGACCTCGGCCAGGGGATGTCCGTTCAAACCTGGCTGACGTGAATCATCCGCATCAACGATGCATGGGATTTGCGTGAGAACCATCACGGCGAGTTGAAATTCCTTGGCAACAAGTTTCAGACTGCGGAGCGTGATTCCTGCGAGCAGCGCGGCTTCGCCGCCGTTGACCATGCTTGGGCGAATCAATTCGAGAGCATCAATGACCAGCAAACCAAGTCTCGTGGGCTTCAGGGCAAGGGCCAGCTTGAGTACTTTCGTTCTCAAGCTAGTGGGGGTCAAGCCAATTCCGGAGTGGACATGCAAGCCCCCAGTCTGGAGCTCGGCATAGGCTGCTGCCAATCGGGCTCGTTCATCCTCCGTCCAAGCACCCGCACGCGTGCCGTGAAGGTCAACTCGCCCCAGGGAACCCAACATCCTTCGAGCCAACTCCCTGCCGCTCATTCGCATGGAAAAAACAGCCGCCGGATGACATTCCCTGAGCGCGACATGTTCTGCAATATTCAGTGCCAGGGTTGAGGCATGCTCCAAGGACTGACTGGCCAGGACAATCAAATCCCCCGCGCGCATTCCGGATGTCATGTCATCGATGGCCTTGAAGCCGCTTGAGATGCCTGCTAGGCAACCTGGGTTACTTTCCTGGTCTTCATAGCGGTCCATCCCTTCGTCGACATATGCATGAATCGGCTGGAAATCAGCCCCCTGACACGACCGCTGTGCCTCTTCTTCAAAAAAAAAAGTGCATCCAGGTCAAAACTCCAGCTCAAGCGAGATGCTTTTGAAGCGTTGGGTAAAGTCATGTCTGGCTCTGATTCCATAGGGGAGTCCCAGTCTGGCAACCTTCACGTCATTTCATGTCGCAGCGGGCGATTCTTTCTGCCTGCTATAATCTCAGGCTTTGCTAGCAAACCCGCGTCTGGCCTGATTCTGATCAAATCTCACGGCTGAACAAGATGCATACTTTTGGACCCCCTTCATCAATGACGACCATTCGTGTAAAAGACAATGAGCCCTTCGACGTGGCTCTGCGCCGTTTCAAGCGCACCATCGAAAAACTCGGCCTGCTGACCGACCTGCGCGCTAGAGAGTTTTACGAAAAGCCCACCGCCGAGCGCAAGCGCAAGAAAGCTGCCGCCGTCAAGCGCAACTACAAGCGCATCCGCTCGATGCAGCTGCCTAAAAAGCTGTACTAAAAGTACACGCCTTACGGCAAACCAAAAGCCCGCACGAGGACGCTCTGCGGGCTTTTGTGTTTTTGAATTCTTTTTGACCGAAACCTCTTTTCCTGGAGACCCCCATGTCCCTCAAAGACCAGATCACCGAAGACATGAAAACCGCCATGCGCGCCAAGGACAGCGAGCGCCTGGGCACCATCCGCCTGCTGCTGGCGGCGCTCAAACAGAAAGAAATCGATGAGCGCGTGGTGCTTGACGACGCCGCCGTGGTCGCCATCGTCGACAAGCTGATCAAGCAGCGCAAGGACTCGATTGAAGCCTTCCAGAAGGCCGAGCGCAAAGACCTGGCCGACAAGGAAGCCGCAGAGTTGCTGGTGCTACAGGCCTACCTGCCCGCCCGTTTGAGCAGTGAAGAGGTCGCCGCCGAGGTCAAGGCCATCGTCACGGAACTGGGCGTTGAACTTGGGCGTGCTGTGGGCCCCGGCGACATGGGCAAGGTCATGGGCGCGGTGAAAGCCAAACTCGCTGGCAAGGCCGACATGGGGCAGGTGTCTGCTGCGGTCAAGGCGGAGCTGGCGGGATAAGCTTGTCAATTGACTTCATTGCATGCATTGCATACAATGAAGTCGCTGTAACTTCAAAGGAGAACGATGTGGCCATGCTGACCATTCGCAACCTCGACGAGTCTGTCAAAACAATGCTTCGCGTTCAAGCCGCGCAACACGGCTGGGCCATGGAAGAAGAGGCCAGGCGCATCCTGACGCAGGCCACGCAAGGCCAACGGCCTGAGCTCAAACTTGGCAGCCGCATTCATGAGCGCTTCAAAAAGATTGGCGGGCTGGACTTGCCCGCTCGCCAAAAAACAAGATCAGCCCCGACGTTTTAGCCAGAGAAGCGTTAACGCCCTATGTATTTGCTCGATACAAACGTGTTGTCGGAGTTGATGCGCGCCGCGCCCTCACCCGCCTTGCTTGCATGGATGGATGCGCAAGCTGGCCAGGACTTGTTTATCTGCGCCATCACCCGTGCCGAGATTGAACTCGGCATAACACTCTTGCCCCAAGGCAAGCGCCGCACGGCTCTGGCCGTTCAGGCCCAGGCCATGTTTGATGAAGATTTTGCAGGCCGGTGCCTGTCATTTGACGAGCGCTGCGCGCCGCTTTATGCGGACCTTGTGGCGTCACGCACCCGCCAGGGTTTGCCCATTTCTGTTGAGGACGCGCAGATAGCGGCGATCAGCCTGGCAAATCAGAAGAATCTGGCAACACGAAATACCTCAGATTTTGTGAAAATCACCGGCTTGTCACTGACCAATCCCTGGCTCACCTGAACACGCGTATTGCCAGCGTGTTTACCCATCAGCTTCCTGCGACCTTCATCCTGTTGATCAGGATAGAGCCCACACTTTTGGCGCCGTAGTTGTAGACATCGGCACCCACCGCCTGGATGCCCATCAGCATGTCCTTGAGGTTGCCGGCAATCGTGATCTCTTCCACCGGATAGGCAATCCGGCCCTTCTCGACCCAGAAGCCCGACGCACCGCGCGAATAGTCGCCCGTCACGTAGTTCACGCCCTGCCCCATCAGCTCGGTCACAAACAGACCTGTGCCGAGCTTTTTGAGCATGGCGTCAAGGTCGTCGCCGGCTTTTGTCTGGCGGCTGCTCATCACCAGGTTGTGCGAGCCGCCGGCATTGCCGGTGGTACGCATGCCCAGCTTGCGTGCCGAGTAGGTGCTCAGGAAGTAGCCGCGCACGATGCCGGCGTCCACCACCGTGCGGGCGCGGGTCTTGACGCCTTCTTCATCAAAGGGCGAGCTGCCCTTGCCTTTTTTCACGAACGGATCTTCGGTGATGTCGATGTGCGCCGGAAACGCCGGCTTGCCCAGGCTGTTCAGCAAAAACGTGCTCTTGCGGTAGAGCGCGCCGCCGCTGATGGCCTGCACAAAGCCGCCCAGCAGGCCGGCGGCCAGCGGCGACTCAAACAACACTGGGCACTGGGTGGTCTTGATCTTGCGGCTCTTCAGGCGCGCCAGCGTGCGTTCGGCAGCGTAGCGTCCCACGGCCTGCGCGCTGGCCAGCTCACTGGCGTCGCGCATGGAGCTGTACCAGGCATCGCGCTGCATCTGGCTGCCCTTGCCGGCAATCGCTGCGGCAGAGATGCTGTGGCGCGAACTGGCATACCCACCGCGAAAGCCGCGCGTGTGCGCGCTGAAAAAATGGCTTTGCTGGGCCGACACGCCCGCGCCTTCGCTGTTGGTGATCAGCTTGCTGGTATCGAAGACCGCGGCTTCGCATTCCAGTGCCAGGGTGGCGGCGCCAGCAGAGTCGATGGCCCAGGGGTGGAACAGATCAAGCTCGCGATGCACCCGCGCGATGTCGCGGTCGGCCGGCAGGCCGGAGGTTTTGTCCTCGGCGGTGAAACGCGCAATGTCGTAGGCCGCCTTGACGGTTTGCTGAATCGCGGCTTTGGAAAAATCGCTGGTGGCCGCGTTGCCGCGTTTCTGGCCGACGTAAACCGTGATACCCAGCGACTTGTCGCGATTGCGCTCGACGTTTTCAAGCTCGCCCTTGCGCACGCTGACACTCAGGCCGCAGCCTTCGGAGGCCTCTGCCGCAGCGTCGGTGGCGCCGATTTTTTTGGCGTGGGCCAGTGCGCTGTCAACCAGGCCTTCAAAGAAATCGCGGTGATAACTGAAGCCCGACTCGGGGCGGGAAGCGGCGGATGTTGTCTTGGGGGTCTTTGGGGTCATATGGGTAGCTATGATACTGACTGCTATGAACAACAAGACTCCCAAGGCCATCAAGGGCTACTGGTCGCACGGCCGCTTCGTCAAACCCGAAGAAATCGCGCTCGAAGAAGTCGGCCCGCCGAGCAAGACCCAGCTCAAGGCCGAGGCCGATGAAAAGCAAGCCCTCGGCGAAGCCCTGCTGACCCTGCGCGCCGACCTGATGGCGCGCCTGGACCTGCCTGAAAAACTGATTGACGCGATTGCCCAGGCCAAAAAAATCACCAACTTCGAGGGCAAGCGCCGTCAGATGCAGTTCATCGGCAAGCTGATGCGGCCGCTGGACACCGAACCGATTCGCGCCGCGATTGACGAGCAGAAAAACGGCTCGGCGCAATTGACGCTGGCGCTGCATTTGGCCGAACAGTGGCGCGACAAGCTGATTGCCTCGGACGACGCACTCAGCGACTGGCTGACCGAGCACCCGGACACCGATTCGCAGCAACTGCGCGCGCTGATCCGCCAGGCCCGCAAGGACGCCAAACCCGAAAAGCCCGGCGAAGCACCGCGCCACGCCAAGTCCTACCGCGAAATTTTCCAGCTGGTGCGGGAAACACTGGCGCAGGAGGACGCGTGAGTGCCAATTACGAGGCAGTAACCATCGGCATCGTCTCGGTCAGCGACCGCGCCTCCAGCGGCGTTTACGAAGACAAGGGCCTGCCTGCGCTCAAGGAATGGCTGGGCCGCGCGCTGCGCAACCCGATCCGTTTTGAAGAACGCCTGATCCCCGATGAAAAAGAACACATCAGCGCCACGCTGATAGCCCTGGTCGACGCCGGCTGCTCGCTGGTGCTGACCACCGGCGGCACCGGCCCGGCCCTGCGCGACGTGACGCCCGAAGCGACACTGGCGGTGGCGCACAAGGAAATGCCGGGTTTTGGCGAGCAGATGCGCCAGATCAGCCTGAGGTTTGTCCCGACCGCGATTTTGTCGCGCCAGTGCGCGGTGATTCGCGACCAGAGCCTGATCCTGAACCTGCCGGGTCAGCCCAAGGCAATTGCCGAGACGCTGGAGGGCCTGAAAAACGCCGACGGCTCGCAGGCGGTAGCCGGCATTTTTGCGGCTGTTCCGTATTGCATCGACCTGATAGGCGGGCCTTACCTGGAAACCAACGAAGCAGTCTGCAAGGCTTTCAGGCCGAAATCAGCCGTCCGGCCCGCGCGCTGAGCGGGCAGTCGCCACTCAACGTTTGAGCAGGGCCTTCAGCGCATTCTGCACGCGCCGTGCATTGCTGGCGTCAAAGCTGGCGGCCAGCACCTTGGCAGCGTCTTCACCCCAGGTCTCTGCCGGTGCAGGCGCATTGCGTTTGGTCAGCAACTGCAGCTGTAGCATGCGGCGCGCGCTGATGTGTTCGGCAGGCGTCGGCAACTCGGCGGCGATCTCCAGGCGCAGCAGGGCTTCAGAAGCGTCTTTGCCAGGCGCGGCACCCAGCGCCTGAACCCAGCTGCTGCGCACCGCTGGCGTGACCAGCTTGCCCAACTCCTGCGCGGCCGGCAATTGCGCCGGATCGCGTTTTTCCCATGCGCTCAGCAGATTCGTCAGTACCTCACCATGCGCATGCATAGAGAGTTTTTTCAAGGCCTGGTTGGCCGCCTCAAACGCCTCACGCTGGGCCCGGAAGGCCGCGTCGCCCAGCCGCGGACCACGCTCTTCAAAAGCCGGGCGCTCGCCGCGATCCGGACGCGCCTCAAAACTGCGCTCCGGGCGGTAAGGCTCAAACTTGTTGTCGGTGCTGGCGCGCGGACCGCCGGGCTTGCCGCCGGGACGCGCATCCTTGCGGTCGCCAAATTTGCCGCCACGGCCTGTAGATGCAGGATCGGCTTTGCGCATGCCGGGACGGTCGTCGCCCCGCATGGCGACCACCGGTTTCGGGGCCGGCTTGGGCGCGGGCGGCGGCGCGGCAGCTTCTGGCGCTGTAGCCGCTACTGCCTCCGCCTCCGCCTCCGCTTCCGCTTCCGCTTCCGCTTCGGGCTCTGTAGCGGCATTCCCTTCAGCCGGTACAACTTCTGGCGTCTCGGGAGTTGCTATGATTTCGATAGCTGCTTGCGCAGGTACAGCGTGGGCTACAGCCCGATTTTGCTCTGAATCCGGAGTCTCTTCGGGCATTTGCACTGGAGCTAGAACTTCAGCTAGCGCCGAGGCAACAGGCACCTGCCCGCGAACCACCGCCTCCAGCGCCTTGGCAGCGGCATGAATTTTCTGCGCATCACCCGTCGCAGCGGCAGCGTCCACCGCTTTGGCGGCTTCCAGCACACGGCGGTCATGCTCACCCAGCGCGGATGCGGCTTTTTCGCGCTCAACGGTCTTGCGCTGGAAGGCATCGTCAATCGGCTTGCGGAAGGCATCCCAGAGCTTTTGCTCCTGCTTGCGCTCGATCGGCACGGCCTGCGCCTCGTGCTGCCAGCGCTGCTGCAGGTGCTTGACCGCATCGATATGCAGTTGCGGCTCGGCGCCCAGCACCTGGGCTTCTTCAATCATCGCCCTGCGGCGCGCCAGGCTGTCGGCACGCGCGGCTTTCAGCGCGGCATCGGCGGCATCCATCGCGGTCTTCCATTGCGGCTGGATCTCGGCAAAGGCTTTTTCGCTCAGGTGGCCGGCTGCAGTCCACTTCTCGACAAAACCGTTGAGGCTGCGGATCTGGTGCTTCCAGTCGGTGTTGCCCTGGTTGGCTTCGGCCCAGGTCAGCACCTCGTCGATCAACACGCGGCGCTCGGCCTTGACGGCTTCGCTTTGCTCCTTGACCTTGTCGAGCCAGGCTTCGACGACCTTGTGGGCTTCGTTGCAGGCGTCGTCAAAACGCTTCCACATGGCGTGATTGGGTGTGCCGCCCTGGTCGCTGGTTTTCCAGAGTTCGCGCATCGCGCGCAAGGCTTCCTGCTGCTTGCGACCGCCCAGGGGTTTGGCCACCAGGGCTTCGGCCTTGGCCACCAGCTCTTCACGAATCTGGTCGGCACGCCAGCGTTGCCAGCCTTCCAGTTCGCCAGCAGCCGTGAGCGCCGCATGGGCGGCGGCCTCCAGGGTGTTGTCAATGTTGCGGATGTTTTCTTTCAGCGCCTGGCGCAACTCAGCGGCCACTTTGGGGGTGGACTTGCCGTGGCCCTCGGTGACTTCATGCTCCAGCCTGGCGAGCGCAGCCTGCACGATGGCGGTCGATTTTTCGCGCATCTCCTTGAGCACGGCAGGATCGATTTTGGCCTTGGGCGCGCGCGCGGGATGATCCCCCGCTGCTGCGTCACCGCCGCGTGGTGTGCCGCGTGCTGCGCGCAACTCGTCAGCCCAGACCGGCACGGCCGGCAGCGGCGCGGCCGCATCTTCGGCGGCGGCCACGGCCAGCGAGAGAGCGCCCTGGAAGGCTTCCCACACGGCCAGCAACTGGCCACGCGAGGCTTCGAGCAGCGGCGGAAACTTGGCATCCACGCTGGCCCAATTGGCGTCTTGCGCGATCTCGTCGGCCTGGGCCTGCCAGTGCGCCACGTCGGCACGCAATGCGTCCCAGGCGGACTGGGCATCGCGCCATGATTTGGTCGACAACACTTCAATGCGCTGCGCAATCAGCACGGCGGCCTCGCGCTGCACCTGTGCGCGGTGCTGCAGGTCTTCAATCGTCTTGACGCGGTCAGCGAGTTGGCCCTTCAGGCCGGCCAGGGGTTCGCGCGACAGCGGCGCACCGGCCTTGGCCGCATCACGCTGCCAGGCCAGCGCGTCGGCCAGGTTGAGTTTTTTCAGCGCCAGCAGGGCCTGGCCTTTTTCAGCCCACTCGGCCGCAACAGCCTCCTGGTTCTTGGCGCGTTTGGCTTCGTCGAGTTTTTCCTTGAGCGGCTTGGCGGCACCCTTGTCGCGATTCGCCAGGTCTTTAAAAACCTCGGCCATCTGCTCGGCGCTGGGTTCGGTGGCCAGCCACTCGCGGATGCGCGCCGTACGCTCACCGGAGGTCGGCGCCGAGAAGGCACCGCCGGTCAGGCCGTCCAGGGGATGGCTGTCGGCCGGTTTGGTGGACGGCGTTTTCACGGCGGAAGTTTCTGGCTTGGAAGGTTTGGACATGGGAAAACGCAGCATAAAAATTAATAACAGCCGGTCGGATCAACCGTGCTGGCGGTAGGCCAGCACACGCGGCCAGGAAGGGTAGGGAAGGTGAACGGTCAGCGAAAAAAAAGGGGTCACGGCTCGCAAGGCCTGAACACACCCACGCTTTAAAAATAAAGCACTGCGGGTATTTTCGCTGTTTTTACGGCATCGCCAAATTAAGCTCCGCACGCGGTGTCCATGGGGGTCGGGCGGCAGCGTTTTGGGGGCGCCCAGAAAAAGCCGCGCCGGCGCCAGGTCCCGGCTCGCCAGGCGGGCCGGCAGGTAGCCCAGGTAAGGCTGCAGGTCCAACGCACTGAGCCGGAAAGTGGCATCGGTCTTGCGGGTCTGGGCAAAGGGCGTGCCCTCGGCGGCGGTGTCAAAGCGGCTGCCATTGAGCGTGAAGGTCAGGTGCGGCGCGATTTTGATGTCGCGCTGGGAGCGCAGCTTGCTCAAAAAAGGCATCGACAGGTTCAGGTCCCGCAGTTCGTGGCGCTTGCGCACGGCCAGGTCGTTGAAGTCGGCTCGGCCGCCGCTGAGCACCAGGTTGTACAGCGCAAAACGCTGCGGCTTGCCAGCCGGATCATCGGCGGCCGGTTGGAGGCGCTCCAGAATGTCGTCGATGTCGTAGCGCCCTTCCCCCAGCATAGGCGTCGAGTCTTTCGTGCCCATGCGCAAAGGTCAATGACTTTTATTGAGCGTTTCAAATCAATCCTTCACCCCACACCTCTCCGCAAGGGCGAGGGTGAGAGCCGTCCAAATCACTGTCGTGTAATTGAAAAAGATCAATCCGGCGATGCCATCAGAACACCCCAAATAAAAAACCCCGGGCAGCTTAGGCTGACCGGGGCTGACGGCGAACATGATGCTCATGCCGTCGGGCTTCGCAAAGAAGAGAAGTTCGTCTTCAGTGCGATGAGAGCAAGTGATTGCTCTCAGGTTTACCGGGAATGGTTACCCAGCGAATGCTTGAGGTACTCAAGCAATTGCAGAATAAACCTCCCGCACGCTGCGGGCAAGTCAATATTTGTAATCAAAAAAGAGCGGACGATTGCTGTTTTCTGGAAGGTTTTACATCTTGGGGTTTTGTCCTACATACAGTCGGCAACAAACACCGATGAGGTTTTTTTGGCGCCTGTCTCAATGCTCCAGCGGTTTCTTTAA
Organism: Polaromonas sp.; assembly: GCF_030689685.1. Lineage (GTDB taxonomy): Bacteria > Pseudomonadota > Gammaproteobacteria > Burkholderiales > Burkholderiaceae_C > Polaromonas. The sequence continues at coordinate 12,026 of NZ_JAUYEY010000067.1, forward strand.
AAATGCTGCAAGGCCTTGAGCTGCTTCAATTTACTGGAAAAAACTACAGCTATTTCTGAATTTTCTTAAATTCGAATTAACTAGAGCGGTCACCCGAAAATCCACAGAATCGGCAGAAACAGGTGGTTGCCGCCTTGAAATTCAGCCTTTTATCCATATATTTATATATCAATTTTATTTGATATTATTGACAAGTTATTTAGACCGCCCATAGAATTCGCCGTTCCAAAGAAAACCAAGGGACAACCCGAACCCGCTGCCGAATCCGGCAAAGTCAGACAAAGGGGTCAACACCTCAAGGCACGGCCTTGGTTTGATGGCGACCCAATCAAAGCGTGAGAGCTCGAAAAAGCCGCCGCGCGTAGAAAGGAGTGCTATGACAGCGCTAGGACAATCAAGCCCCGCAGCCACCTTGCGGGCAATTCAGAAAAATGTGGGCAACAGTCTTGCAAGCATCGCAGACGACATTGCTCAGGGCTTTTTCGAAATCACGCACAACAGTTTTGCACTGGTCGGCCTGGCCGTGGTGTTTGCCGTGATCACACTCACCGCCCGGCCCGACCTGCGTCAGGCGGGTGAATCGCGTCTGATGACGTGGCTGCAGGAGCGCCAGGAAGCAGCCATCGGCTTTACCGAGCCCGGCGCGATTGACCGCGCCACGGCCGCCAACCCCAAGGACCTGCCCAAGCAGCAGGCTGCAGTGGCTTTCTGGCTCAGCCGCAAATACGGCATTGCGCCCGAGCCGCTGAGCGTGCTGGTGGCCGAAGCTTTTGAGATTGGCCAAAAAGCCAAGCTCGACCCCACCCTCATCCTGGCCATCATGGCCATCGAATCAGGCTTTAACCCCTTCGCCCAAAGCCCGGTGGGGGCGCAGGGCCTGATGCAGGTCATGACCAAGATTCACCATGACAAGTATGAGAACTTCGGCGGCAAGCTGGCCGCCTTCGACCCGGTGACCAACCTGCGTGTCGGCGTCAAGGTTCTGCAGGAGTGCATTGCCCGCGCCGGTTCGCTCGAAGCAGGCCTCAAGTTTTATGTCGGTGCGGCCAATCTTGAAAGCGACGGCGGTTATGCCGCCAAGGTCATGGCCGAACATGCCCGCCTACTGGCCGTTGCCAACGGCCGGGCTCCGGTCTATGCGCCGGTGCGGCCACCGTTGGCTATTCCGGCCTCCATGCCGCTCAATTCCGAAAGTCCGGAATTGTCCGGGCCAAAAGCCAGCGAAAAAGTCGCCAGCCTGTCCGTGTCCTGAAGGGTCTGGCCGGCGTCCGATCTGGGGTTTCGGCAGCGACTCCGTTACACTAAGGCGGTGCGCGACTGGCGATAGGCTTGCCCTGATCACGGGGCAAGGCTGACGTGGGATTACCACTGGGAAGCGCACCGTCGGCTGTCATCGGTGACAGCGGCGTTCAGCCGTTCGCCTGGGCAGCCCTTGTTTCATGCACCCCCGTGCCAGGACAGGGACCACGTCTTGAAGGACTGCCGTGTACAACCGAAACATTCTCGTCGAACAAACCGACCCCGAACTGTGGGCTGCCATCCTCGCTGAAAACGCGCGCCAGGAGCACCACATCGAGCTGATCGCCAGCGAAAACTACGCCTCGCCCGCCGTGATGGCCGCGCAGGGCTCGCAGCTCACCAATAAATACGCCGAAGGCTACCCCGGCCGCCGCTACTACGGCGGCTGCGAACATGTGGACGTGGCCGAGCAACTGGCGATTGACCGCGTCAAGAAAATATTCGGCGCAGAAGCCGCCAACGTGCAGCCGCATTGCGGCGCATCTGCCAACGAAGCCGTGTTTCTGGCTTTTCTCAAGCCCGGCGACACCATCATGGGCATGAGCCTGGCCGAAGGTGGCCACCTGACCCATGGCATGGCGCTGAACATGAGTGGCAAGTGGTTCAAGGTGGTGAGCTACGGCCTGAACGACAAGGAAGAAATCGACTACGACGCCATGGAACGCAAGGCTCACGAGTCAAAACCCAAGCTGATCATTGCGGGCGCCTCGGCTTACAGCCTGCGGATCGACTTTGAGCGTTTCGCCAAAGTGGCCAAGGCCGTCGGTGCGATCTTCATGGTGGACATTGCCCACTACGCCGGCCTGGTCGCTGCGGGCGTCTACCCGAATCCGGTGCCGCACGCCGACGTGGTGACATCGACCACACACAAAAGCCTGCGCGGCCCACGCGGCGGCATCATCCTGATGAAGGCCGAACACGAAAAAGCCATCAACAGCGCCATCTTCCCCGGCCTGCAGGGCGGCCCGCTGATGCATGTGATCGCGGCGAAAGCCGTTGCCTTCAAGGAAGCACTGGCCCCCGAGTTCAAGACCTACCAGCAGCAGGTGTTGAAAAACGCACAGGCCATGGCAGAGACGCTGACACAGCGCGGACTGCGCATCGTCAGCGGCCGCACTGAAAGCCACCTCATGCTGGTCGACCTGCGCGCCAAGGGCATCACCGGCAAAGAGGCTGAAGCCGTGCTGGGCAGCGCGCACATGACCATCAATAAAAACGCGATTCCCAACGACCCGGAAAAACCCATGGTGACCAGCGGCGTGCGCATCGGCACCCCGGCCATGACGACGCGCGGCTTCAAGGACGAAGAAGCGCGTTTGACGGCCAACCTGATCGCAGACGTGCTCGACAATCCCCGTGACACGGCGAACATCGAAGCGGTCCGCGCCAAGGTCAACGCACTGACCAGCCGTTTCCCGGTTTACCGCTGAATCCGCAGCACTGCGCAGACGCTATTATTTTTATAGCTGCCTGCGCATATCCAACAAGGGCTGGAGGCCAATTGTGCTTATAAACTCAGGCAAGGCAGCATGAAATGCCCCTTCTGCGGCAACCTCGAAACCCAGGTGGTCGAAACCCGGGTGTCAGAAGACGCAGACTTCATACGCCGCCGTCGCCAGTGCGGCGCGTGTGAAAAACGTTTCACCACCTACGAGCGGCCCGACGTCAACTTCCCGGCCATCGTCAAAAAGGACGGCCGCCGCATTGAGTACAAGCGCAGCAAAATCCTCGGCTCCATGAGCCTGGCCCTGCGCAAACGCCCGGTCAGCACCGAGCAGGTGGACGCGGCGATAGAACGCATCGAAGAAAAACTGCTGAACCTGGGCCTGCGCGAAGTGCCCTCCACCCGGCTCGGAGAACTCGTGATGCGCGAGCTGAAAAAGCTCGACAAGGTAGCCTACGTGCGTTTCGCCAGCGTCTACCGCAGCTTTGAGGATATTGACGAGTTCAAGACGCTGGTTGATGAGGTGCGGCGCTGAGCTGAGCTGCAGTGAGCTATTTGTTCCAGCAACTGGCGGCATCTCCCACGCTCTGCCCTTTGACACCAAGATTGGTCAGCGTCAAATTGCCACACACAGTGTCCGTCCAGCCAGAGGGCGTTGCAGTCAGGGTAAAAGATGTGGCAGTTGTGGTCCCACTCAATGCCACGTCATATCGTTTTGTACCCGCAGTCGGCGACAGCGTAAGCGCGGTTGGCAAGGCAGGTGCAACTCCACCGCTGTTAACGTACCGGAAATTGACCGCCCTATACCGCTCCATAAACTGCGCCGCCTCCAGCAATACAGTTTTCGCACTGGTCCTATGTCCACGCTCAATATAGGACGTGTACGAAGGCAGTGCAATCGCAGCCAAAATGCCGATGATGGCCACAGCAATCATTAATTCAATTAGCGTAAAACCACTGGTGTGCTTGCGTGTTTTCAATTTTCTCCCCTCTTGCTGAGATTAATGCGGCCACAAGTCACCTACTTAAGCTGGCGCCAGATCTGCCGACTAACTCCGCTGCTGGTGCCAGAAGTGGTTGAAGGCCTTAAATTTATCTGGAGCACCTGAGTTTTTCCACAAACCCCATTGATGCAGACCGTTTGTTGACCACCAACACTGGTTGAGAAGGTCGTCGTAGAAATAGTGTCATTAAATATAGTCTGACTGATATACAGAGCTGGCGGGCCATTGTCCTGCAGCACAAAAACACCTCGGGGCGACCCACCGCGAATGCGAACCGAGTTTGCAGTGATATCGCTGAATACTTTTTTGTATCCACCCGTCAAGGCATCTACTCCTGTGATCCAAGCATCCAATCCGGCTTCGCAATCATCCACACTCGGAACAATCGAGGTAAACAAAAACGCATCCACTACACCGGAGACGGTATAACGTACCGGTGGAGCTATCACCCGCTCCCCTGCGGTGATATTAGCTCCTGTCAACGGTACCACCCATCCTTTCTTTCCTGCCACCGTATACCAATCTGGCGTTGCGCCCGCTGATGTCGTACGAACGTCACTGGTGACACCCCCGACCGGGGCAGGCATATTGATAGTCATCGACGACAGCGTCGACTCCGCGACGAACGGCGTGGAACTGAGGGTATGCAGCAAGTCGTCATAAATGCCATACAACGCCTGCACTGTAGTGATGGCCGGGTCCGCCGCGCTCAAATAACTACCCGTTCCAAAGTAGATCATCTTGCCACCCGTCGTGTTAGCGTGCAAGGGCGCTGCACCGACCTTGATCTCGGCTGTGATAGGTCTTCCCGTCGGGGTGGTGTAAATCAGGGCGCCGGCACTGCCAGAACTTGGATCAAAGCGCCAGATATTTCCTTTGTAGTCCGCGCCGTACACGTACTCGATCGTGTCTCGGTTGCCCGATGTTTTTCGAACCAGCTCGACTGCCCCCATACCATTGCTCGTGAGGGAAGCGTTGGTCGGTATGACCCGGAGAATATTACCGTCGCTTAATCTCACGACGTAGAGATTCGCTGTTCCCGCGCTGCTGTTGTAGCCATTGCCAAAAATAGCAACCCAAGTTCCGTCTGCCAGCTTGCCGATACCGGGCCGGCCCATGATGTTGCCAAATGTCGTGCCAACACCAGAGGTGGACGAATTGATTTCCCACAAAATGCTGTTGGCAGAAAATGTTTTTGAACTGGCATTGACAGCAAACACTGTTTTGGCGCCACTACCGCCAGCAGCAACCACCACGGTCCGCCAATTGGTGGTGGCATCACCGGGCACAGTGATCTTGGCGTGCCCGACAGCGATCGAGCCATCCACAAAATTTTGGTGCTGGTAGCCTGGGTCTGCCAAATTTTTAACACTGCCCCTCACCGCCTGCGGCATAAAACCGAGCAATTCGCCGCCGCCAGTTGCGTCCGGCTCTGCATCAAAAATATGGAAAAATCCGCTGTTTGTCCCCACTGCGAGCGTTTCAAAATTAATTGAACTCAAAAAACTTGTGTAAGTCGAGTCACTCGCTGCATAGTCCAAATTTTTCGCTGAAATAATTTGCGGATCAGAATTAACAATATCGCCCAATACCGAGCCGTAATCGGCCGCTGCTGTACTGCCGCGGTTTCGGAAATTGCCCCCTCTTCGCTCCTCTCCAGTTTTGTCGCCTAGAAGGTACTCATAAGTTGGGGCGTTAACAAAGTCAGTTTGCACAGTACCTGGCAACGTGGCATAGCCGCCAGAAGTCAAGGCAAGAGGTGCAGTTGCTCCCCCCTGGCCAAGAAACAGCTTGGTGCGCGACGCCGGGACAGGGATTTTTGAAGAAACTTCCCAAATAGGTGTGTCAGATACCGCGCCGCTCGTTGCAATGGAAAAAGCGTACAAGCGCGAAGTCCATGTCAGCGAATCGTAGTTGGCCTGGTAAATGGCGGCTGATCCCAAGCTCCGCTGCCCCACACCCACCACGCTGGTGCTGGCCACTGCCGCCAATGCAGCAGCAGAACGGAAGGCCTTGGCCATCTGGTCCGGAAGGTTGGCTGGATTGTTGACTTTGAAATAATTGGTGGGATCACCGTTGGAGTCCAGCAGGCCCGCGCCACCGTATTTGGCGGCGTACCACAAGGTGTCATGCGGTATGTAGCCTGAGACTGTCGAACTTGCCGCGAAATCCAAGGTGCGGGAAGTGGCAAGGTGCGGCAACACCGTGCTGTTGGCTCGAGACCCGTCCGCAGGAGCGGGGTCCTGAACCGTCGGAGTCAGGAGCGTATCCAGGTAATACTTGATTTGAGGATTCACTCGAACGCTGGGGTTACCGATTTTGGGCCTGCTGGACATGTCCAGATATAGGCCGTCTTTGGTCGTTCCGGTGATGGTGTAACCAAGGTGCATTTCAATGTCGGCAGCACTTGTATTGATAGGTGACAGCGCCACAACCACCTTGCCAGCAGCATTAATACTGACGGTGTAACCAACCACCGCATCGGTTTCGTTGTCGCCGCCAGCGTCGGTGTCAGAAAAGTTCACGACAAAAGACATCGTTGGCCGCCCGCCGTTGATGGCTGCGTTGTAGTCGGGCCCCGTGGTTCCGCTGGTGTTGTTGAAAGTGTCCAGGTAAAAGCCGGTGATGGAACCCGTTGGCTGAAACGCGCCATAGGCTGAACTGCTGACGAGGTTGCTGGGACCTACCGATTTGGAAACAGGAACCATTGAGACTGTTTTACCGTTGTATGAAATTTCGATTTTTGGCACTACGCTACCAAGAACCACAGCAATGGTGTCTACTGTTGCGTTGGTCGTCGTCATGGGCACCGATGGGGGGTTGCCAATCTGGAAGCCTGTTACTTTTCCAAAACGCGCTATCGCCGCAGAATAAAAACTCCCGCGCGACTGCGTGGCGTCCGGCACATGTCCCTGGAGCTGCGCAAAAGAACTGGCAGGTTTCGCCGTAGGGTTTCCGTCACTGAGCGTGCCCGACTGGCCAATGAAGACGTTCCGTGTCCCCAGATTTTCCGACTTTGTAACCGGAGACGTCACCGGCGGGGGGCCCCAGATGATGTTGGATTGGGTGGTCACATTCACCCCGGCAAGGTCGCCTTGGGGAGGAGCAAGCGGGTTGCCCATTTGCGCCAGTACCGGAAAGTACGCCCCCGGAATCCCGTCATTGTCAAATGTGGTCACCGCGTCCGCAATCACCATCTGTACAGGACGCGAACAGATGGGACTGCCCCCATCCGCTTTGGCCCTGAAAGGGTTTTGCCACGGTGAGGAGCCCGTGCCCATCAATGGCAGTTGAAGCCTTGAGTCCGGTGAATTGTTGACATTGACACCATTCGCATATGCCGAAAATCCCGAGCCTTTCCCCGCAAAATAACGTAGCCCTTCGTACATCATTTCCCCGATAGGAGCCCCCCATGAAGGGCAAGCACCTTCTATCTGCAATGAATTGAAATTGTTATTGCAGTAATATCCGTCCCCTTTCCAGCCATAGATGGAAATGCGGTCGATGGTTCGGGCTATACCGTCAACCGTCGCCGTGCCTTCGGTCACCTGCCGAAAAACGCCATTGGAAGGAGTTACCTCATCTGAAAATTTGGCAATGTTGCGACGGACAACCCCGCCAGAGTAATTGTTCCTGAATGAACCAGTGAGCAAGCCAAATTTCAGTTGGTCGCTGACCGAATAGTCATGCAACACACCCGTTGGCTTCCATATAACAGGTGCCGCTGCAGGGTACCCCGTACAGCCTGTTTCCCGGGCGCCGCTCAAGGTAACGCAGGCCTCGACCCTAAGGGTGTAGGCTGTACTGGTGATACCAAAGGCAGTACTGGCGGCAATATTGGCATTGCCATCTGCAGAAGTCCAGTTCCAGATGCGATTGGTAACCTGATCGGCATTAAGTATCACCCGCAGTCTCGGGGCTGGCATTGGAAATGGATAGACACCCGAACCCGCATTCGCAGGCGTAGTCCCTGATGCGTAAGCATCACTTCTCACGGCAAACAGATGCTGCTTGCCCGCTGCGGGCGCCGCGAGGTCGGTGTAGTGGGTGATGTTGTAGCTGTCGCGCCCCGTCACCGGCCTGTATTCTTTGCCCCAGACATGGCTGTCCTGGGGAATAAACGCCCCTTGTAAAACCGTGGTGCCTGACGCTGAGGTGGGGTCTGACACGCGATGACCTCCGTACAGTACGCGGCGAAGCGCATCCATGCGCGAAGTCGTGGCCCAGTTCAGCCAATTTCCGTGCCACCGCGCGCTTGATGAAGCCGTCAAACACCCGTCACTGCTCTTGGCTACATCTTTAGGACTGAATCTTGAGTTACCCGAGTCGTACAAATAACAGCGATCCGACGCGAAGTTGCCATAGTAGGTAATGGAGGGCTTGAACCCGACGTCAGGTATGCCGTCGGCATTCAGATCGCTGGCATCGTTGTAGGCGGCATAAAAAAGTCGATGGTCCTTGCTCATGGTCAACATGACAAGACCAGGCGCACTTTTCAGAGCCAACAGCGGTACACCTGCAATACTCACGGTGGTTTGCGCATTTGCGCTTTTCAGCGGCATGCCGCCCAGCGCCAGCGCTAAAACCAGCGCTGCAAGGTACCAGACGGTGGAGACAACCCGCTGCCGCCAATTCGCTGGCACAGTCCACGCCCTTCGCGGCCCCATGCCCAGGCCAATCACAGGTTTGTTTTCCGAAAAAATTGCTGGCTTGTTCATGGTGAACCCCTTAAAACTTGCTATGGCGTTGTCGTCTGGACATACATGACCTGCACAATGGACTCTGCAGCGCCTGATCCGCCGGTACTGCGTGCAGTCACTCTGTATGTGCGAGCAGTGGTAGTGGCACCTACCACAGTACTCACTAACTCAATCACATATTTCGCACTCTCGGAGTTGTTGGCATAAGGCGTGCCCACAGACGCAGCACAGCTTGTCCAGCTGAACGGGGTCGTTGCAACGCATGCACCTGCTGCAACTGTCGCTCCTGCGCCTTGCGTCCAGAAATTTCCATTGTCACCCTCGCTGAATGGGGGGTCGTAATGGCCGAGTGCGGCCGTCGAAAATCCGCCACTCTCAATAACCTGCAAAGCTTCTTTGCCCGCACTTTCGGCGGACTGGAAAGAAACATTTCGATCCAGCAGGTTACCTGTCATGCGTCCGGACAGGGTCGTGTTACGAAAACCAATCATGCCGATTGATATGAGCATGACCAACAAAACCAAACCAATAATCAAGGTCATGCCGCGCTGCGATTTCCTCTGGAGCGGAAGGCGACATGAAAACGGTCTTCGCACTAAATCCACAGCGTGCTGGTTTCGAAGGAAAATACTTGCAATGTGGCTATCTGGCATATGGTCTGTCCGTCCCTCTATCGTGCTGCAACACTGTTGCGCATAACCACGGTAGTGGAAAACTCTTTACGAAGCCGGTTGGTCGATGAGCCAGTAGGCAGGGAATAGGCTTGCCCCAACAATGTGGGTGTCGTCAACGCAACATCGGGGCTGGTGTGGTCCTCTGCGCTGACCATCATCAGCCCTACACGTACTGCAACGATGCGCCCCCAGTCAGTCACAGTTGCCGCAGAGCTACGCCACTCATCAGCGACAAGCGTAGCGGACCCGCTAGCATCTACCTGGGTATTTTCACCATAATGCAGTTGCATGCTTTCTACGTTAGACACAAGCTCTTCAGGGTTGGATCTGCTTATGCCATTGAAAGTAATTCGATACAGACTAGGCGTGGAAGAACCACTGCGGGTTGCGACATAAAAAAAATTCCATTGCGCCAACATGACAATCGCCCCAGCTCGGGCGCTCGCGCCGGAGGTGATAGGAGGACCAAACTGGTAGCTGTTGGTGAATGTGTCCGCACTGTTGCCGGTTCCGTCGTGGGCAATGGTTGTAACGCCTGCGCTGGTACTCACCGTCCCCTCAAAAATGCTGGATGAATTGCAATCAGAAACGATCATGGTGTTTGCACCGCTCCAGCCATACACATTGGAAGAAATAGTCAACGGCGAATTGCCTGACGGCATCTCCACCGTGACGCCAACAGTATTAGCGCCGCCGCCCGCGAAAAATAGGCTGTCTGTGCCATTGGATGCAGGAACCGCTCCAGACGAGAACATCGCGCTTGGCACGCTGTCAAAACCGCGAATGAAATTAAGCGACGTGAAGGGCTGCACCGTCACCTCCGCGTTGCCGGATTCAACAGTTGCCAACGGATTGGGGCCGCTGATGGTGTTCGGATTTGACGACGCCAGGACATTGCCCGGATAACGAGTCGTCACACCCGCCACCGTCAGCGTCTGGATGCCGGAGCAACCCGCAAAACCAGCCATGCGAAGCTCTCTTGCGATGGTATCCAGTGCAAAATTCGCGTCTTCCTGCAATCGGCCAGTACTCTCCTGAAAGCGAAAGGCGCTTTTTACCGCAACATACACCGAAGACAGTCCTATAAGCACGGCCATACTTAACACGAGCGAAATCATTAGCTCGATCAGCGTAAACCCCCTTTGCCCACTGCCACGACGACTACTTTGAAATTTCCTCATAGCCGCAACTCAAAAACAAAAGTTTGGAAAGCTGCAACTGAATTATCCGTACACGCGGTGGTCGCGGCTTCACTCAAGGTTCCCAGGCAATTGGACCAGCGCACCTCAATCTCCAGTTTGCGAGCACCACCGGAGACGGTATTGGTGATTTTTCCGTCACCCTGCGGCAATTGAACCGCTAGGGCCTCCAGCCACTCTTTTTTATCCTTCATGGCTATTGTTGTAGGACTGGCGGGCGGCGTGTCTGCGTAAGCCGTAATGTATTGGCTGGTTGCAGACAATGCCACCGTCGGATTGGCGCGAATCCGGTCAGCCATGTCTGCGGCCAGTTGGCTGGCTTTGGACATAGCTTCGGACGCCGCAGCATTGGATATACCCTTGACCAGCAGTCCAGCGACGCCCAACAGTCCAAACGACAGAATCACCATGGTGACCAAAACTTCTATCAAGCTGAAGCCTACCTGCTTATTGGTCGCCTTGGTAGCGCGTTTTGGTGCACGCGGGAAGAAGTGAGGCTCTTTTGTCATATGAGGTTGCTTCTACACTTCTAGTCCGTAGGGCAGCTTGCACCGCTGGCCACACGGGTGGTTCGTACACGACCTGACACGTTAAGAACAAGACAATGTCGTTCACTGGTATCGTCAAAGAACCAAAACGACCGATTGGCCGACGCTCCTGTCGTGGTAATCAATCGCCCCACTCCGTTGTAGGTAAAGTAATTGAGTGTTCCCGTTTGCCCTGTGCTGATAGGTCCCGATGGCGCTGAAACTACCTCCACGCGAGTCACGCCTGTAACGCCCGTCGTATCGGCCGTTGGAGCCACCCCTGCGTTAGCGGTCCCTGTACCATCCACAAATACCGTCCAGCCGTTGACCCAGACGCCAGCTACAGTATTTGCTGCAACCGTGACTCGCGCGTCGGCACCGCGCTTGACAGCCTCCGACCTTGCCAGGCTGAGAGACACTTGCAACGCGGATACCGCTGCGGAAAGACGGTTGCGTCGCAACATGTCGGCAAAAGAAGGCGCGGCGAGGGCTGCCAAAATAGCCACGATCACGACCACTACCATCAGCTCAATAAGAGTAAATCCCGCCGAAAACCACCCGATTTTCGGCAAAAGTCTGATTCGGGATTGCTGGCCCATATCCCCTAACCCAAACGAAGTTTCTCTGTCCATATAGAGGATGTTACGCAAGCGAGGCAGACCAGCGGGTACAGTACCGACGAACGGTTATCGCACCTAGCTAAGCGGCACATGACAAATTCAACTCATCTTGCATTGACCAACGAGACGCAGCAAGCCTTGCAACTGGCATTGCGCGCACGACTGCCCAGTCCACCTAACCCGAGCGTGGGTTGCTTGATCCCAGACTCTCACGGACGCATTCTCGGCCAAGGCCACACCCAAGCCGCCGGCGGCCCACACGCCGAGATCATGGCACTGCGTGACGCGGCCTTGAAGGGCCACGATGTTGCTGGCGCCACCGCCTACGTCACCCTGGAGCCCTGCTCCCATCACGGCCGCACCGGCCCCTGCTGCGACGCCTTGATCGCCGCTGGCATCAAAAAGGTAGTGGCATCCATCGCGGACCCCAATCCGCTGGTTGCAGGACAGGGTTTTGCGCGGCTGCGGGCTGCCGGCATCGCGGTTGAGGTCGGCCCCGGCGCCGCCGAGTCCCGCGAACTGAACATCGGCTTTTTCAGCCGCATGGTCCGCAAGACCCCCTGGGTTCGCATGAAAGTCGCGGCCTCGCTGGACGGCAAGACCGCGCTGGACAACGGCGCCAGCCAGTGGATCACGTCGGACACCGCCCGCGCGGACGGTCATGCCTGGCGGGCGCGCTCATGTGCCGTGCTGACCGGGATTGGCACGGTGCTGGAAGACGACCCCCGCCTCGACGTGCGGCTGGTGGACACGCCGCGCCAGCCGCACCTGGTGGTGGTCGACAGCCGGCTGGAAACGCCGCTGGACGCGCAGCTTTTCATCCCCGGCCGCACCATCTACATCTACGCAGCGGAGCAAAACGGCGCCAAAAAGGCGGCACTGGAGGCACGCGGCGCCACCGTCGTTTACCAGCCGGGCGTCAATGGCAAGGTGGACCTGGCGGCCATGCTGCACGACCTGGCGCGCCGCGAGGTCAATGAGCTGCATGTAGAAGCCGGACACAAACTCAATGGGTCGCTGATCCGCGAGGGTCTAGTCGATGAGTTTCTGGTCTACCTCGCCCCCAAGCTGATAGGCCAAGGCAGCGGCATGGCCAGCTTTGGACCGATTACCGAGCTTTCGCATGCGGTGGAACTGGATTTCCGCTCCAGCGAGCGTCTCGGCCCCGACCTGCGCATTGTCGCCAGGGTTCGCGGGCGCGACTCCTTTTAAGCCCTGATTACGGAGCCGCGCCATACGCTGCGGCAATCTCTGCGAAAATACGCCCATGTTTACCGGAATCATTACCGGCGTGGGGCGCATCGTCGCTGTCCATCGCCTGGGCAGCTCTTTGGACCACGGCAAGCGCCTCGACATCGAGGCGCCGGCGGGCTACCTCGACGACGTGGGCCTGGGTGACAGCATCGCGCTCAACGGCGCCTGCATGACGGTCACGACGCTGACTCTCGAAAAAAACCAGTTTTCCATCGAAATTTCTACCGAGTCGCTGAAAAAAACCAGTGGTCTGGCGGAAGCTGGCCCCATCAATCTTGAAAAAGCCTTGCGCGCCCATGACCGCCTGGGTGGCCACATCGTCGCCGGCCATGTGGACGGCGTCGGCACCATCACGCATTTTGCGCAGATAGGGGAAAGCTGGGAATTGCGGATTCTGGCGCCCAGGGAACTGGCCAAATACCTGGCCTACAAGGGCTCCATCACCGTCAATGGCGTCAGCCTGACGGTCAACCGGGTGGCCGACCTCGACGGCGCGGCGCCCGGCTGCGAGATCAGCATCAACCTGATCAGCCACACCGTGCAGAACACGGCGTTGGGTCACCTGCGCGTCCAATCGCAGGTCAACCTCGAAATCGACCTCGTCGCGCGTTATGTCGAACGCATGCTCCAAAACGGAAAGAACACCTGACCCATGATGATCGCCATCTCCCCTGTTGAAGACATCGTGGCTGACATGCGCGCCGGCCGCATGGTCATCCTGGTCGATGAGGAAGACCGCGAAAATGAAGGTGACCTGGTACTGGCCGCAGACCATGTCAGCGCCGAAGCCATCAACTTCATGGCCCGCTACGGCCGCGGCCTGATTTGCCTGACGCTCACGCGCGAGCGCTGCGAAAGACTGCAGTTGCCGCCCATGGTGGCGCGCAATGGGACCAAGATGGGTACCGCCTTCACCGTGTCGATCGAGGCCGCCGAGGGTGTGACCACCGGTATTTCCGCAGCGGACCGGGCCCGCACGGTGCAAGCCGCCGTGGCCAGGGACGCGCAGGTCAGCGACCTGGTCCAGCCCGGCCATATTTTCCCGCTGCAGGCGGTTGATGGGGGCGTGCTGATGCGCGCCGGCCACACCGAAGCGGGCTGCGACCTCGCCGGCATGGCCGGCTGCTCGCCGTCTGCCGTGATCTGCGAGATCATGAAGGACGACGGCACCATGGCGCGTCTGCCGGACTTGCAAGTCTTCGCCGCAGAACACGGCCTGAAAATCGGCACCATCGCCGACCTGATCGAGCACCGCAGCCGCCATGATTCACTGATCGAAAAAATCGGCGAACGCACCATCCAGACCGCCTTCGGCGAGTTTGCCGTGCATGCTTTCAAGGACAAGCCCAGCCAGGGGCTGCACCTGGCGCTCGTCAAGGGCCCATGGGCCGAAGGCGAAACCGTGGCCGTGCGCGTGCACGAGCCGCTGTCCGTGCTGGACGCCCTGGAAACCGCCCGCTCCATGCATTCCTGGAGCCTGGACCAAAGTCTGGCGCACCTGGCAAAGGCAGGCAAGGGTGTGGCGGTGCTGCTCAATTGCGGCGAAAGCGCGGCCCAGTTGCTGGCGCAGTTTGAAGGCACGGCGCGCGCCAGCCAGGCGCCCGAGCGCGGCCGCATGGACCTGCGCACTTACGGCGTGGGCGCGCAAATCCTGCGCGAGTGCGGCGTCCACAAGATGGAACTGATGGGCAACCCCCGCCGCATGCCCAGCATGACGGGTTACGGACTTGAAATTACCGGCTACATCGCCAAAAACCCAAAGGAGTAAACGTGTTTGGTGCAGACAAGGGAAAAGCTGACAAGCTCGACGGCAAAAAACTGGCCATCGGCATTGTGCAGGCGCGCTTCAATGAAGGCATCACCAACGCCCTGGCACAAGCCTGCTGGCAAGAGCTTCTGGCCCTGGGTGTCGAGGAGAAAAACATCACCCACGTCAAGGTGCCTGGCGCACTGGAGGTGCCAACGGCGCTGCAGGCCCTGGCCGAACGCGACCAGTACGATGCGCTGATCGCGCTGGGCTGCATCATCCGCGGCGAAACCTATCATTTCGAGCTGGTTGCCAATGAAAGCGGCGCCTCGGTCAGCCGCCTGGCGCTGGACTACCAGTTGCCTATCGCGAACGCCATCCTGACCGTTGAAAACGTGGCGCAGGCCGAAGCCCGCCAAACCGACAAAGGCCGAGACGCGGCGCGTGTAGCGGTCGAGATGGCCAATCTGCTCAATGAACTGGCGTGATGCCTACCCCCCCCACACAAGAGCGCCATGACTGAAAAGACCTCCAGCAAATCCAAGCGCCCGCCACAAACCCGCACTGGCCTGACCGACACCGGCGTGAAAAAAGCGGCCGACAAATCAGGCCGCACCCGCGCGCGCGAATTTGCGCTGCAGGCGCTGTACCAGCACCTGGTGGGGCGTAACGAAGCGGCGGCTATTGACGCCTTCACCCGCGACCTGGTCGGCTTTCACAAGGCGGACTCCGCGCACTACGACGCCTTGCTGCACGGCTGCATCAGCGAAGCGGCTGCACTCGACGACAGCTTCATGCCGCTGCTGGATCGCAAGATGGCTGAGATCTCGCCGGTCGAACACGCGGTGCTGTGGATTGGCGCCTATGAATTCAAGCACTGCCTGGACGTGCCTTACCGCGTTGTCATCAACGAGTGCATTGAACTGGCCAAGGCTTTTGGCGGTACCGACGGCCACAAATACGTCAACGGCGTGCTGCACAAGCTGGCGCCCAGCTTTCGGGCAGCCGAAGTGGCTGCCGACAAAAAAGCATGATACGCAGCATGACGCCCCTGCGGATCGCCCGGCGCGCCCAGCGCATTGAGCCTTTTTACGTGATGGAAGTCGCCAAGGCGGCGGCCAGCCTGGCCAGGGAGGTCGCGCACACGTCCCGGCCCATGATCTTCCTCAACATTGGCGAGCCGGACTTCACCGCGCCGCCGCTGGTCCAGCAGGCCGCAGCACGCGCCATCCACGATGGCAACACGCAGTACACCCAGGCCACCGGCCTGCAGAGCCTGCGTGAGCGTATCAGCAGTTGGTACGCTACACGGTTTCAGGCAGATGTGGCGCCGTCCCGCATCATCGTCACCGCCGGCGCATCGGCGGCGCTGCAACTGGCCTGCCTGGCGCTGATCGAGGCCGGCGACGACATCCTGATGCCGGACCCGAGTTACCCCTGCAACCGGCATTTTGTCAGCGCCGCCGAAGGCAATGCGGTGCTGGTGCCGACCACAGTCGATGAACGCTTCCAGCTCAGCAGCGCCAAGGTGCAGGCGGCGTGGACCGACCACACGCGCGGTGTCCTGCTGGCTTCGCCCTCGAATCCCACGGGCACCTCGATTGCCCCGGATGAACTGCGTCGCATCCACGAATTTGTGCACAGCCGCGGCGGCATCACGCTGGTCGACGAAATCTACCTGGGCCTGAGTTACGAAGAAGACTTCGGTCACACCGCACTGGCCATGGGGGATGGCTTGGGCCAAAGCATCATCAGCATCAACAGCTTCAGCAAGTACTTCAACATGACCGGCTGGCGCCTGGGCTGGTTGGTGGTGCCCGAAGAGCTCGCGCCGGTGATCGAGCGTATTGCGCAAAACCTGTTCATCTGCCCCAGTACGGTGGCGCAGCACGCGGCGCTGGCCTGCTTCGAGCCCGAGAGCCTGGCCGAATACGAGCGGCGCCGCGCCGAGTTCCGGGCCAGGCGCGACTACTTTATTCCCGAGTTGAATCGCCTTGGCCTGACGGTACCGGTGACGCCGGACGGGGCGTTTTATGCCTACGCTGACTGCACGGATGCCGCGAAACGGCTGGGTGTGTCAGGCAGTTGGGACTTCGCTTTCGAACTGATGAAGCGCGCGCACCTGGCCGTGACACCGGGCCGTGACTTCGGAACCATGGCGCCCGAGCGCTACATCCGCTTTTCCACAGCCAGTTCGATGGCACAACTGAAAGAAGCTGTCGCACGATTGGAGGCGGTGCTTGCTTAAGCCGGCCGCCTTCCAGTGGCCGCTGCGCGTGTACTGGGAAGACACCGATGCCGGCGGCATCGTGTTTTACGCCAACTACCTGAAATTTTTTGAACGCTCGCGTACCGAATGGCTCAGATCACTGGGGATTGAACAACAGGCACTGCGCGAGCGTACCGGCGGCATGTTTGTGGTGACGGAAACCAATGTGCATTATCACCGGCCCGCGCGTCTTGACGACGAACTGATTGTTACCGCCAGCCTGATCGAAAAAGGCCGCGCGTCCTTGATAATCGGTCAAAGTGCGCTATTAAAATCAGAGCACGCACAGGTGCTGTTGTGTGAAGACACGATACGCATTGGCTGGGTTGACGCCGCTGTTCTGAAACCTGCAAGAATTCCTGCTCACCTCCTCGACCGTCTGGAAACCACAACATGAATCAGGATTTATCCATCGTCAACCTCCTCCTCAACGCCAGCTGGGTGGTCCAGGGCGTGGTGGCTTTGTTGGTCGGCGTGTCGATTGCAAGCTGGGCAGCGATCTTCCGCAAGATCATCTCACTCAAGCGCGTGCAGTCGCTCAACGACGAATTTGACCGCGAGTTCTGGTCCGGCACCAGCCTGAACGACCTGTACGCTGCGGCTACGCAAAACGCCAAAAGCAGCGGCCCCATGGAACGCATTTTTGCCAGCGGTATGCGCGAGTTCCAGAAGCTGCGTGAGCGCCGCATGGCCGACCCCAGCACCCTGCTGGACGGCGCCCGCCGCGCCATGCGCGCCAGTTACCAGCGCGAGGTCGATGCGGTCGAGTCCAACCTTTCTTTTCTGGCAACGGTTGGCTCGGTCTCTCCTTATGTCGGCCTGTTCGGCACGGTCTGGGGCATCATGCACGCCTTCACCGGCCTGGCGGCTCTGGAGCAGGTCACGCTGGCTGCCGTGGCGCCCGGCATCGCTGAAGCGCTGGTGGCCACCGCCATTGGCCTGTTTGCGGCCATTCCGGCGGTGGTGGCCTACAACCGCTTTGCCCACGACATCGACCGCGTCGCCAACAAGCTGGAGACCTTCATCGAGGAGTTCTCCAACATCCTGCAGCGCAATCTGGGTGCGACCTCCCCCTCCGGCCACTAAGATGTGGACCCCCACGCTTTTCACTTCGTGTAATACGCTGCCCCCCGAGGGGGCTTGCCTTGCTTGGGGCGGCCCGGCGCTGCGGCCGCTCTAGGAGAGGAGACACACATGCCAGCAGTCAACTCCCGCGGCCGGGGCCGCCGCACCATCAGCGAGATCAACATGGTGCCCTTTATCGACGTGATGCTGGTGCTGCTCATCATCTTCATGGTGACGGCGCCGCTGATCACGCCCAGCATGATTGCGCTGCCCAAGGTTGGCAAGGCGCCAGGCCAGCCGCCCAGGCCGATCCAGATCGAAATCAGCAAGGACGAAGTCATCCAGATCAGGTCGGAAGGCCAGTCGGTGCCCGCACGCCTGACTGAGGTCGGCGCAGCCGTCAAGCGGCTGCAGCCGTCGGTTCCGGCCGGCGAGCAGATCACACCGGTGGTGATCAGCGCCGACAAATCCATCAAGTACGAAACCGTGGTCAAGGTCATGGACGCGCTGCAAAAAGCCGGCGTGGCCCGCGTCGGCCTGTCGGTGCAAACCGGCAACTGACCCGGAGCTCCCCCCATCAATGCCCAGCCCCGCCGACCGCCTCGACCTTGCGCCGCAACGCGATCCCGGTGCGCTGCGGTCCTTCGGCCTGGCCTTGCTCGTCCATGCGCTGCTGATAGGCGCGCTGACCTGGGGCATCAACTGGAAGCGCAGCGACCCCGACCTGTCATTTGAAGCCGAACTGTGGTCCAGCGTGCCCCAGGAGGCCGCACCGAAACTGGTGGAAGCTCCGCCCCCACCACCGCCCCCTCCTCCCCCGCCGCCCGAGCCCGTGGTCAAGGCGCCGCCACCGCCACCCGCGCCGGATGTGGACATCGCGCTTGAGCGCGAGAAAAAACGCAAGCTTGAGCTCAAGAAAAAAGAAGAGGAACTGGCCCAGGCCAAGGCCGAGCAGGACAAGCTGAAAGAGCTTCAGGCCAAAAAGGAAAAAGAGCAGAAGGCGAAAGAAGAGCTGGCCAAACGCAAGGCTGAGGAAGCGAAGAAACTCGAAGCCAAAAAAGCCGAGGACAAGAAGCAGGACACGAAAGACGCGGAAAAGCAGAAGCTCGCAGACGCCGCAGCAAAAAGAACGCGTGATGAAGCCATGAAACGCATGAGGGAACTGGCTGGCTCCACGGGAGGGGCTGACGCCAAAGGCACGGCGCTGGCCTCCAGCGGCCCCTCGGCCAGCTACGGCGGCAAAGTACGCGCCAAGGTCAAGCCCAACATCGTGTTCACCGAAGACCTCTCCGGTAATCCGACGGCCGAGGTCGAGGTGCGTACCGCGCTTGACGGCTCCATCATCAGCCAGCGGCTGATCAAGTCCAGTGGCAACAAAGCCTGGGACGATGCCGTGATCAAGGCCATCATTCGCACCGAGACCATGCCGAAAGACGTGGATGGCCGGGTGCCGACGCCGATGGTGTTGCAATTCAAGCCCAAGGAGTAAGCTCGGGTCGCAACGATACTATTTGCTATCAATAAAGTAGCTGCTCTCGCCCAACTGGTATGGGCTAGAGCCCGATTTCATTCATAAACTATTTTAGCCAGCCCCTGGTCGGCCTGGGCCATCCAGCTTGCCAGCGCCGCATCGGTCGGGAAAAACTTCGCGGCATCACCGAGTTGCAACTCGGCGACGACGCTGCTGCGCTTGAGGCTCAGGCGCACCGGCAATCCGCGGCTGACTTCACCCTGCTCCGACATTTCCTTGCGCGGCGGAAAGTCCCGCACGATGCGCTGCACGTCCGGCGCACTGCCGTTGACCGCCACGCGCAGGTATTTGCCGAAGCGGCAACGCGCCGACTCCAGGCTCCAGACCTGCGTCACCTTGAAGCGTCGGCCAAAACGCTCAGATGCAGGCTGAAGCGTGCCCTGCACAATCACCAGCTCATCGTCCTTGAGCAGGTTGCGGTTGGCGTTGAAGGTGGCCTCGTCCACCGAAGCTTCCAGCGTGTCGGTCTTGTCGTCGAGCTTGAAAATGATCAGCTTGCCGCGGTTACCGTTGATCACCCGCAGATCGCTGACGATGGCTGCCAGCAGGGTCTGATCGCGCGAGTCAATCAAATCGTCGATCGTGCGTTTGACGAACTGCCGCACCTCGGTTTCCACTTCATCAAACAGATGCCCGGAAAGATAAAAACCGATGGCGGTTTTCTCCTGCACCAGGCGCGCCTTCACGCCGAAAGGCACGGCCTCGACCAGTGGCGGCTCCTGTGTGCTCGCTGCGTGCGAATCCATGTCGAACAAGCCACCCTGATCGACATTGGCTTCGGCCTGGGCGGCAAATTCAAACGCCCGGTCCACCGAAGCCAGCAGTGATGCGCGGTTCAGCTGCAGGTTGTCGAAAGCACCGGCCTTGATCAGTGCTTCGACCGTGCGTTTGTTCATTTTGGTTTTGTCGACGCGCAAACAGAAGTCGAACAGGGAGGTGAAAGCACCACCCTCTTCGCGCGCCGCCACGATGGCGGCAATCGCCTGCTGGCCGGTGCCCTTGACCGCGCCCAGGCCGTAACGGATGCTGGTGTTGCTGATCGGCTCGAAGCGGTAGTGGCCACGGTTGACGTCGGGCGACTCGAAGCTGATGCCCATCTTCTGCGCATCGCCGAAAAGAATCCTGAGCTTGTCGGTGTCACCTATTTCCACCGTCATGTTGGCGCAGAAAAATTCGGCCGTGTAATGCCACTTCAGCCAGGCGGTGTGATAAGCCAGCAGCGCGTAGGCGGCCGAGTGCGACTTGTTGAAGCCGTAGCCGGCGAACTTCTCCATCAGGTCAAAAACCTCGTCGGCCTTCTCCTGCGACAGGCCGTTGAGACCGGCACCCTTGCGGAAAATCTCCCGCTGCGAGGCCATCTCTTTCTCGTCCTTCTTGCCCATCGCGCGGCGCAGCATGTCGGCGCCACCCAAGGAATAGCCACCCAGGATCTGCGCGGTCTGCATCACCTGCTCCTGGTAGACCATGATGCCGTAGGTCTCCTCCAGGATGGGCTTGACGCGCGGGTCCGGGTACTCGGGTGTTTCCTTGCCCTGCTTGCGGGCGATGTAGGTCGGGATCAGGTCCATCGGACCCGGCCGGTACAGCGCGTTCATCGCAATCAGGTCTTCCAGACGGTTCGGCCTGGCGTCGCGCAACATGCGCTGCATGCCGATACTTTCAAACTGAAAAACGGCTTCAGTCTTGCCTTCCGCAAACAGCGCATAGACCTTGGGGTCGTCCAGCGGCAGGTTCTCGAATTTGAAGTCCTTTTGCACCGGATGCCGCTGGACGATGAAGTCTTTTGCCAGCTCGAGGATGGTCAGCGTAGCCAGCCCCAAAAAGTCGAACTTGACCAGGCCAATCGCCTCGACGTCGTTTTTGTCAAACTGGCTCACCGCAGAGCTGCTGCCGGGTTGCAGGTACAGGGGGCAGAAGTCGGTGAGCTTGCCCGGTGCAATCAGCACGCCGCCCGCATGCATGCCGACGTTTCGCGTCAGGCCTTCGAGCTTGCGCGCCAGCTCAAGCAGGGTGCGGACGTCTTCTTCCTTGGCTTCGCGCTCGGCCAGCAGCGGTTCAGCCTCCAGCGCGTAGACCATCTTGTCGTTTTTCTTGCGGTCGGCAGGCACCAGTTGCAGGGTCACGGCCTGGCCGGGCTTGTTCGGCACCAGCTTGGAGATGCCATCGCAAAAGCCGTAGGAAAAGTCGAGCACACGGCCCACATCGCGAATCGCGGCGCGTGCGGCCATGGTTCCGAAGGTCACGATCTGGCTGACCGCCGCATGCCCGTACTTGTCTTTCACATAGTCGATCACACGGTCGCGGTTGGTCTGGCAGAAATCAATATCGAAATCGGGCATGGACACCCGCTCCGGATTGAGGAAACGCTCGAACAGCAGGTTGTACTGCAGCGGGTCCAGATCGGTGATCTTCAGCGAATACGCCACCAGTGAACCGGCGCCGGAGCCGCGTCCCGGCCCGACCGGGCAGCCGTTGTTCTTGGCCCAGTTGATGAAGTCGCCGACGATCAGGAAATAACCCGGGAACCCCATCTTGAGGATAGTGTTGATCTCGAACTCCAGCCGCTCCACATATTGCGGCCGCTTTTCATTGCGGATCGCCTCATTGGGGTACAGATGCCTCAGCCGCTCTTCCAGCCCCTCAAACGAGGTATGACGAAAATATTCGTCTGGCGGCATGCGCACGCCATTGACCTCCGGGGTCGGGTATTCAGGCAGCATGGCCTTGCCGAGTTCGAGCTTGAGGTTGCAGCGTTTGGCGATCTCCAGCGTGTTGTCCAGCGCCGAAGGCAGGTCGGCAAACAACTCGGCCATCTGCGCCGAGGACTTGAAATACTGCTCGCGCGTGAACTTGCGCACGCGCCGCGCATTGCCCAGGATCTCACCGCCGGCGATACAGACGCGGGCTTCGTGAGCTTCGTAGTCTTCGTAGCCCAGAAACTGCACCGGGTGCGTGGCCACCACCGGCAGCTTGAGCCGGGCAGCGAGTTGCACCGCCGCCACCACGTGCTGCTCATCGTCAACCCGCTGGGCGCGCTGCAGCTCGATGTAAAAGCGGTGCGGGAACAGTCCCGCAAAATACAGCGCACATTCAAGTGCACGCGGGCCATCGCCCTGCAGCAGCGCCTGCCCCACTGCTCCGCCTTGCGCGCCCGACAGCGCAACCAGGCCCTCGCCAAGCTCCTGCAGCCATTCCAGGCTGATGACGGCCTGGTCGCGCACCACGCCACGGGTCCAGGCGCGTGTCAGCAGCTCCGACAGATTGAGGTAGCCCTGGCGGTTCTGCACCAGCAGCAGCAGCCGCGCCGGTGGCGCCGTGGCATCCTTGCCGGGCACCTGTACCCACACGTCCGCGCCTATCAGCGGCTTGACGCCGGCGCTGCGGCTTTCCTTATAAAACTTTACCGTGCCGAACAGGTTGCCCAGGTCGGTGATGGCCAGCGCCGGCTGGCCGTCGGCGGCTGCGGCCTGCACGATTTCATCGATGCGGTTGGTGCCGTCAACGACGGAAAACTCGGTGTGAAGACGTAAATGGACAAACATGGCTTCATTCTAGGAGCTTGGGCGGCAGAAGGCGTCGAAGCGAAAAGTGGCCCCGACGAGGACAGTTTTTGCCGGGTTTGCAGCCTAATAGCCGTAGCTATGGGGCAAAAAGCCGGTGAAAAATGGACCGTCGCGGCCGCTTTGCAGCCGACGTTCCTTCTGCCGCCCAGGCTCCTAGGGGCGATGTTGCCCCCACGGTCGTTCACTGCGTGTAACTCCCGAGGCCTTGCAGGCCGCGGCTTGCGAGACGCTTCGCCTCTGTCGCCTGTCCAAAGCTGCGCAGGCAGCTTTGGAGCCGCAGACTCCAGCCCCTCAGGGGCCGCTGCGTCTGCTTGAAAAAACCGGTATCCCTGATCGCTGTCCTCCGTTCGTCCTGAGCCTCCTCCTACAATGATCCGCATCATGCAGATTCTGAACATTGCTGCCTACAAATTCATCACACTGGACGGCCTGCCGGCGCTGCAGGGCGCGCTGCGTGATGCCGCGCAAAGCCGCGCACTGCGCGGCACGGTGCTGCTGGCCGAGGAAGGCATCAACCTTTTTCTGGCCGGTGGCAGCAGCGATATTCATGATTTTTTGGCGTGGCTGCGCTTGGATGCCCGCTTCCAGGACCTCAAGGTCAAGGAAAGCTGGTCGACGGCGCAGCCGTTTCGCAAGCTGCTGGTCAAAATCAAGCCCGAGATCATCCGCATGGACCACCCGGCCATCCGGCCAGCGGCTGGCCGCGCGCCATCGGTGGACGCGAAGACCCTGAAGCGCTGGCTGGACACCGGACAGGACGACAACGGCCGGCCTGTGGTGACCCTGGACACGCGCAATGATTTTGAAGCCGATGTCGGCAGCTTCAGAAACGCACTGGACTGGCGCATCAGCAAATTCACCGAATTCCCGCAGGCCCTGCTGGACCATCGCCATGAGCTGCAAGGCAAGACCGTGGTGAGTTTTTGCACCGGCGGGATACGCTGCGAAAAAGCCGCGATCTTCATGCGCGAAGCCGGTGTAGAGAATGTGTTCCAGCTCGATGGCGGGATCCTGAAATATTTCGAGGATAAGGGGCATGCACACTTCGACGGCGAGTGTTTTGTTTTCGATGAACGCCGCGCCGTGGATGCGGCACTGGCGCCCAGGATCGATGTCGGCGCCTTGTCTGACATCCGCCCGGTACAAACCGTGAAATGCTGGTAGTTCAATTGACTCCCACCCGTGGACGCCATGCTTTCACACAAACTGCCGGCAGATGCCACGCTGTCCGGTCTGGCCCGGTGCTTTAGGCAGATACGCGGACAGACGCTCGCACTGACCGCACCGCTGAGCGCCGAAGATTGCCAGTTGCAGTCCATGCCGGATGCCAGTCCCGCCAAATGGCATCTGGCCCACCTGACCTGGTTTTTTGAGACCTTCATCCTCGAGCGCTTCGAGCCGGACTTCAAACCCTTTGACGCGGCTTTCCGGGTGCTGTTCAACAGCTATTACAACGGCATCGGCGATAAATACCCGCGCCCGCAGCGCGGGCTGATCAGCCGCCCGACGTTGGAGCAGGTGCTGGACTATCGGGCGGAAGTAGATGAACGAATCCTCGCCCTGCTGGCCCGGTATCCGCATGATGCGGAGCTGGGAGCGCTGCTCACGCTGGGCCTGCACCACGAGCAGCAGCATCAGGAGTTGTTGCTGACCGATATCAAACACGCGCTGTCCTTCAACCCGGCACGGCCGGCGTATGCGCGCCAATGGCCGCTGGCCGGCATCAGCCCGCAGCCGCTGCGCTGGATAGCCTTTGAAGGCGGATTGCTGGAGCATGGTTTTCAGGAGTCGCTGGACGGCACCTTTGCTTTCGACAATGAAACGCCGCGCCACAAGGTTTATACAGCGCCCTTTGAAATCGGCAGCAAGCTGGTCACCAACGGCGAAATGATGGCCTTCATTGAAGGCGGCGGCTACCACCGGTCCGAGTTGTGGCTGTCTATGGGCTGGGACTGGGTACAGGCCACGCGTGCAGCCATGCCGATGTACTGGCAGGCGCGCGCCGACGGTGGCGGTTACCAGAACTTCACGCTGCAGGGCGGGGTGCAGGTGGACGCGCACACCCCGGTGTGCCACCTCAGCTATTTTGAAGCCGACGCTTACGCGCGTTGGGCCGGTGCGCGGCTGCCGACCGAATTTGAATGGGAACTGGCGGCACGCAGCGTGCCAGCCCAGCAGATGGCACAGGGCAACTTTGTCGAGGGCGCCGCCTACCACCCGATCCCGCTGCAGCAGCAAAGCCCCGGCAGCCCGGCGCAGATGTTCGGCGATGTCTGGGAGTGGACGCAGTCCAACTACAACCCCTACCCCGGCTACAAACCCTGGGAAGGCCTGGTCGGCGAGTACAACGGCAAGTTCATGTGCAATCAGTTTGTGCTGCGCGGCGGCTCCTGTGCAACGCCGCAAAGCCACATCCGCGCCAGTTATCGCAATTTTTTTCCGCCCGACGCGCAGTGGCAGTTCAGCGGTCTGCGCCTGGCGCGCGATATCGCCTGAGCCTCACTCCGCGATAAAACGTCGCTCAGGCAGCGGAATTAGCTCCGTGTCACCTGGCACCTGACCCATGGTCTGAGCCTCCCAGTCGCGCGAAGCCTGCACAATGCGCTCCCTGCGGCTGGACACAAAATTCCACCACATGAAGCGGTGACCGTCGAGTGCATCGCCACCTACCACCATCAGGCGCGTGGCCTGACCGGCCAGCAAGGTCACCGCAGCACCGGGCGCCAGCACCGCCAACCTGTGGGCAGGCAGGTTTTCTCCATCGATCTCGATGTCACCGTTCACCGCGTACACCGCCAGTTCCTGCGCCAGGGGCGGCAACTCGAACGCGACGCCGGCGGCCAGTTGCACATCCAGATAAACCGTGGGCGCAAAGGTCCTGACCGGCGACTTCTTGCCAAAGGCCTCGCCGATCAGCACACGCACCTGTGTGCCTCCCCGCACCACCGACGGAATAGATTCAGCCGGCGCATGTTCGAAGTCGGGCGCCACCTCTTCAAACTCGCGCGGCAGCGCGGCCCAGAGCTGGATGCCGTGGTTGACATACGCGGTGGCTTTCAAGTCCTGGGGCCTGCGCTCGGAATGCACAATGCCGCAGCCCGCCGTCATCCAGTTGATCGCGCCGGGTGCAATGCGCCGTTCGAAACCCAGGCTATCGCGGTGCATGATGGCACCGTCGAACAGATAGGTCACGGTGGCCAGGCCGATGTGCGGGTGCGGGCGCACATCATGCGAGCCGCCCGGAGCAAGGGTGACGGGACCGAAGTGGTCGAAAAACAGAAAGGGGTCGACCGACTGGCGCTGCTCATCGGGCAGCAGGCGACGCACCTTGAACCCGCCACCGAGGTCCTTGTCGTGCCCGCCGAGTGTCATCAGCACACTCATGACAGCCGCTGCACCTGCGTGTCAGTCTCTGTGGGGACGGTAACCATGAGTTTGTGCACCGGGCATTTGCTCGCCCCGGCCTCCAGTTCCTGCAACTGGGCATCGCTGAGCGCGCCGCGAATCTGCAGGGTCACTGCCAACTTGTAAATTCCGCTGCGCTCTCCAGAAACGTCGTCATGCGGGCTGGGACCGGCGTCGTCGCCGCCCTCCTTCAGACTGGCATCGGTGATCGGTGAATGGCGATTGATCGCGACAGCTTGTGCAAGCTCGTGGGTTTTGTCGCGCTTGAGTTCAACAGACATAAGGCCTCCTTGAACGCGTGGACAACTCTGGATGGGCGGGGTGTCGCTCAGGACTTGAAACGTACGCTGACCTCGGCCACACGCTGGCCGAAAGCGCGCGCGGACGCCAGGTCGCCGGGCGGCATGTCGCCGGCGCCTACATCTGCCGGAGCCTGGCCGATGGCACCGCTGTAGGAGCCGAGGTAATTCGGGTCGTTGCGCTGCGACGCCTTGCTGTTGCTGGGCATCACGCCCTGGCTGATCCAGAGGCCGCCATGTTGCATGGCCAGCGTGAACAGGTAGTTCAGCGTCGAGGATTTGTCGCCATTCATGGCCGCGCTGTGGGTGAAACCGGCGAACAGTTT
The DNA here is from genome assembly GCF_030689685.1 of Polaromonas sp. Lineage (GTDB taxonomy): Bacteria > Pseudomonadota > Gammaproteobacteria > Burkholderiales > Burkholderiaceae_C > Polaromonas. The sequence continues at coordinate 38,952 of NZ_JAUYEY010000067.1, forward strand.
GTCCTTCCAGCCCTGGGTGTACCAGACCTTGGAGGACGCGTCGGCGAACTTCTTGAACTGCCAGCTCACACTGCCCATGTAGGTGGGGGAGCCCATGACGATGGCCTCGGCCGCAGCCAGGGCGTCCCAGCCGCCTTCCGGCAAATTGCCATCGGCATCGATGGCCAGCAGGTCAGCGCCCGCGCCATCGGCCACCGCCTGCGCCATGCGCTGGGTATGGCCGTAGCCGGAATGGTAAAGCACCACGACTGTTGTCATTGTTTCTCCTTGGCTGAATCAAAAACACAGACCAACTCAAAGGCTGGCCTGCTCGGGAGGCAACAGCCCGCGCTACTCAGCCTTTGCGGCCATCAACACTCCACGCGCCTGGACCCCAGGCAACAATGGTCAGCAGGCCGCCAACGATGGCGATGTTTTTGAAGAACTGTTGCTGCTGAATCATGACCTGCTCGGGCGGCATCGCCCAGTACTGGTGGAAGATGAAGGTGATCACCGCGGTAAAGAGAGCAATGCCGAGCGCCGCCCAGCGCGTCTGCCAGCCCACCAGCAGCAGCAAACCCAGGCCCAGTTCAACCGCGATGGCAATGGCTGCACACACCTCGGGAAACGGCACACCCTGGGAAGCGATGTAGCCCACGGTACGGTCAAAGCCGCCGATTTTTCCGAAACCGAACGGGATGAACAGCAAGGCAATCAGTGCACGTCCGATCAGTGAGAACGGGTTTTGAAGTGAGTTAAGCATGGTGAATATCCTCGGTTAAAAATGATTGAAAAGAAAAAGTGTTGACCCCGGCAGCCGGGGTACGCAAGTCAGTATGCAGCAGGGTGATGAAAGTTGCCTCCTCAGTGTCATGCCGGCCTGCCTCAGCGTGCGCGTTTCATGAAACCATGACAGTCGATACGCTCAAATCCCTCACCCCGACCCTCTCCCAGAGGGCGAGGGTGAGATCGGTCCCATTCACTGCCGTGTGATTGGTAAAAGATCAATGGGGTGCCAGATCGAAAACCAGCACCTCGGCCGCTTTGCCACCGGACAGTTGCAGGCGGCTCTCGCCCTCTAGCATCGCTGCATCACCGGTGTGCAGTAGCTCGCCATTGACCTCAAGCTCGCCGCGCACCAGATGCACATAGGTTTTCCGCGAGGCATCAAGCCGCAGGTCGGCAGCCTCTGCGCCGTCAAACAGGCCGGCATACAGCTGAGCATCGGCATGTACCGTTACCGAACCCTGCGCACCATCGCCAGAGGCCACTAGCCGGAGCTGCCCGCGCTTGTCGCTGTCAGAAAAGCTCTTTTGCTCGTAGCTCGGCGGTATGCCCGTGACATTGGGCTCTATCCATATTTGCAGAAAATGCGTGGTCTGCCCCACGGCGTGATTGAACTCGCTGTGCTGCACACCGGTACCGGCACTCATGCGCTGCACGTCGCCGGGCGGGATGCCCTTGACGTTGCCCAGGCTGTCCTGATGCGCCAGCTCACCGCTGAGCACATAACTGATGATTTCCATGTCGCGGTGGCCATGGGTGCCGAAGCCCCGGCCCGCAGCAATGCGGTCCTCATTGATCACGCGCAGATTCCCGAAGCCCATGTGCGCAGGGTCGTAATAGCCGGCAAACGAGAAGGAATGAAACGACTTGAGCCAGCCATGGTCGGCATAACCGCGTTCGCTGGAACGGCGTTGGGTGATCATGAATGGCGCCTTTCGAGCGGATCTGTGAATAGCTCCAATGTAGGGGCAGCCAGCAGTCTGGCCGTTGCGCCGGTTTGATGGCATCATTCAAATTATTTGAATTCCAGTGTTGCTCTTTTCCAAATACACGACAATGAATGGGACCGCTCTCCCCCTCGCCCTTTGGGAGAGGGTTGGGGTGAGGAATTGAGCGTTCCGACTGTCATAAGCGTTTGAAACGCTCATCAGGCAACAATGATCCGAAACCGCGTGCGCGATGCCTTGACCCCGGAAACCCTGGGCCTGATTGAAGCCGTGCACCGCTCCGGCAGCATGGCAGCGGCCGCACGCGAGCTCGGCGTGGTGCCCAGCGCCCTGACCTACCGGATCCGCCAGGTGGAAGATGCGCTGGACGTCCTGCTGTTTGACCGCTCCTCGCGGCAGGCAAAGTTGACCGAAGCCGGCAAGGAACTGCTGCGCGAGGGCAGCCGCCTGCTGCTGGAGCTTGATGCGGTGGCCAATCGAGTGAAGCGGGTGTCCACCGGCTGGGAGCCCTCGCTGACGCTGGCGGTGGACAGCGTGATCTCGCGCACCACGGTGATGGAGCTGTGTGAGGCTTTTTTCGCGCTGAACCCGCCTACCCGGCTGCGACTGCGCGAAGAGGCCTTGTCCGGCACGCTGGAAGCGCTGACTTCCGGTCAGGCCGACCTGGCCATTGGGGTGGCGATTGAGTCCGGCGTGCACAAATCGGTGCAGAGCAACCCACTGGGCAACATCCACTTCATTTACGCGGTGGCGCCGCATCATCCGCTGGCGCTGGCCGCCGAGCCCGTGACCGACGCGATGCTGATGCCGCACCGCGCCGTTGCGGTGGCCGACACGGTGCAGCGCGGCATAGGCGTCACTGTCGGCCTGCTGGGCGGACAGGACATTTTCACCGTGCCCGGCATGCAGGAAAAACTGGCCGCTCAACTGCGTGGCCTGGGCGGCGGCTTTTTGCCCGAGTACCTGGCGCGGCCACACATCGCCACCGGCCGGCTGGTGGAAAAGCGCGTGCAGCGGACTGCGTGCGTGATGCCGATTAGTTACGCCTGGCGCCGCAGCGAAAGCGGCCAGGAGGGGCGCGCCCTGCAATGGTGGCTGCAGCAGTTGGCCCGCCCAGCCACACGCAAGGCGCTGCTGGAGCGCGACCCCAGTCTGTAAAAACCGGCATCAACCGCCGCTGCGTGTAGAGTGCGTCTATGGTTTTCGTTTAAGGTTGCGTTGTGACTACATCCAGAAATAACAAAGACATGACTCAAAAATCCCGCCCCCGTCCTGCTACCCCTTCCACGCCCCGCCATATCGCCGTGGTCGGCGCAGGCATGGCCGGCATCACCTGCGCACGTACTCTGGTGCAGGCAGGCCACCGCGTGACGGTGTTTGAGAAAAGCCGGGGTCCGGGTGGGCGCATGGCCACTCGCAACACCGAGTTCGGCGGATTCGATCATGGCACCCAATACTTCACGGTGCGCGACAGCCGTTTTGAAAAAGCCCTGGCCACCAGTGCTGGCCTGGTACGGCCCTGGAGCGCCAACACCGTGCGCATTCTCGACGAGGCCGGCCGTGTGGTGGCGTCCTCGCTGCCGCCCAAAGAGGCGCACTGGGTGCCGACACCGGGCATGAACGCGCTGGTCAAACAGTGGGCCCAGCCGCTGGCGGCCGCCGATGCGCTGGTGCTGGAGACCCAGGTGATTCGTATGGAAACAGACAAGCTGCACCCGGAGCGCTGGCAGTTGCAGACCGAGGGCCCAGGCGCGCGCCCTCTGGTGTATTCGGGCTTTGATGCGGTGATCCTGGCCGTGCCCTCGCCGCAGGCGCATGCCTTGCTGCTGAGCTCGCAACAGGGCAAGGCCCTGATGCCGGCACTCGCCGACGTCAGCATCGCCCCCTGCTGGACCCTGATGCTGGCCTTCCCGCAAGCCCTGCAGCCGACCTTGCCGCATCTGGGCCCGCAGTGGAATGCCGCGCGCAGCACCCATCACCGTATCGCCTGGCTGGCACGCGAGTCGTCCAAGCCCGGCCGCAGTGCGATCGAACGCTGGACCGTGCAGGCCAGCCCCGAATGGTCGGAACGCCATCTCGAGGATGACGACGAACGCGTCAAGGCCAAACTGCTGAAAGCCTTCACCGAGGTCACCGGCATACGCGCACAACCCCCACATGTCGCCGTGCACCGCTGGCGCTACGCCCAGACCACCGAGGTGCTGGGCAAGCCCTTTTTGTGGGACGCCAAATCCCGCATCGGCGCCTGCGGCGACTGGTGTACCGGTCACCGTGTTGAAGACGGTTTTGTCTCGGGACTGGAAATGGCACTGAAGATCTGTTAGCCCCCACGGTTGCTCACTAGCGTGTAGCGCCCTGCCCCCCGAGGGGGCCGCTGCGCCTGCGGTCTGGCAAAGCCAGTCCCGCGGCCCCTGCTTGCAGGGGAGAGCGCCTCGCATAGTGCTCCCACGCTTTCACTGCCGATGAGGCATATTTCTGTCCATGCAAACTTCAGCCAAAGGACTTCCAGCGGGCTACATCGGTCGTTTCGCCCCCTCGCCCACGGGGCCGCTGCATGCCGGCTCGCTGGTCGCGGCACTCGCGAGCTGGCTGGACGCGCAGGCCCACGGCGGCCAGTGGCTGGTGCGCATCGAGGACATCGACACGCCCCGCTGCGTTCCGGGTGCCGATGCCCTGATCCTGCAACAGCTGGCAGCCTGCGGACTGCTGCCCGATGCGCCGCCGCTGTACCAGTCGCAACGCAGCGCGGCCTACCAGGCCGCGCTTGATGCGCTGATCGGCAAGCAGCTTGCCTACCCCTGCGGCTGCACGCGGCAGGACATCGCGCTGGCGCTGGCTGAGGCTGGACAGCCCAAAGCCCGCCATGGCGAGCTGGTTTACCCCGGCACCTGCCGCCACGGGCTGGGCGGCCGCCCTGCGCGCGCCCGGCGCTTCCAGACTGGGAATATTGAACAAAATTGGCCTCCAGCCCATGCTGGACATGGGAAAGTAGCTATTAATTTAATAGCAAATCTAGGACTCGACTGGCAAGACAGACGCCTGGGCTCGCAGCATCAGGATGTGGCCCAGACCGTTGGAGACTTCGTGCTACAACGCGCTGACGGCCTGTGGGCCTACCAGCTCGCCGTCGTGGTGGACGACGGCGCACAAGGCATCAGCGACGTGGTGCGCGGCGAGGATCTCGCCGACAACACCGCACGCCAGATCCTGCTGCAGCGCGCGCTGGGATTGCCGACACCGCGCTACCTGCATGTGCCGCTGGTGCGGGGGGCAGACGGCGACAAACTGTCCAAGCAAAATGGCGCGCAGCCGCTGGACACTGGCGCGCCGCTGGCCAGCCTGAATGCCACAGCGCGATTGCTGGGCCTGCAGGTGGCCGCTGGCGGCGGCGTTGGGGACTGGCTGGCTCAGGCGGTGCAGCAATGGGCGGCCCTGTACCCGCCGTCGGTCAACACGCGCCCGTAAAATCACACCTGTGACTGAAACAACTTCCCCCGGCGATACCTCCCCTCCTGCGACAGATGCGACGGAGGTCGCCCACCATCGCAGCATCCGCAGCTTTGTGCGCCGCACCGGCCGCACCACCCTCGGCCAGGCCAAGGCCTTCGAGGACGTGGGTCCAGCCTACCTGCTGCCCTATGCGCCCGCGCCCGTGGACTTTGCGGCGGTTTATGGACGTACGGCGCCCACCATCCTCGAAATCGGCTTTGGGATGGGCGAGGCCACGGCCCACATCGCCGCACTGATGCCAGAGAAAAACTTTCTCTGCTGCGAGGTCCACACGCCCGGCGTGGGCGCCCTGCTCAAGCGCATCAGCGAACAGGGCCTGACCAACATCCGCATCGTCCAGCACGACGCCGTGGAAGTTCTTCAGCACATGCTGGCGCCGCTGAGCCTGGACGGCGTGCACATTTTTTTTCCCGATCCCTGGCACAAGAAAAAACACAACAAGCGCCGGCTGATCCAGCCGCCGCTGATCGCGCAGTTGATGACGCGGCTCCAAGCCGGCGGCTACCTGCACTGCGCCACCGACTGGCAGCCGTATGCCGAGCAGATTCTCGACGTGCTGGCGGCCGAACCTCTGCTGGAAAACACCGCCGACAGCACCGGCGGCGGCTACGCGCCCAAGCCGCACTACCGCCCGCTCACCAAGTTTGAAAACCGCGGCATCCAGCTCGGGCATGGCGTCTGGGACCTGGTGTTTACGCGTGTCCAAGCCCCTTAAAACTGTAGAAGGCCAGGCCCATACGGCCGCCGAGGCTCTCTCTTCACCAGCAGGGGCCGCGGATCTGGCTTTGCCAGTCCGCAGGCGCAGCGCCACCGAGGGGCTGGAGCCTGCGGCTCCAAACCTGCCTGCGCAGGTTTGGACAGGCGACAGAAGCGAAGCCTCTGGCGAGCGGCGGCCTGCAAGGCCTCGCGCAGTACGCGAAGCGACAAGCGTGGGGGCTCATAAATTCGGCGGCTTGCCCACACGCGAGGGCGTGAGCCCAAGCTGTGTCAGCTTGCCCGGCGGCGGCTGGCCGACCTTCACCGATTTCCTGGTCCAGCGTTTCCCCGAAATTTCGCGCGAAGTGTGGCTGCAGCGCATGGCAGTCGGCGCAGTGATGGACGAGTTCGGCGAGCCCGTCACACCACAGCGCGCCTACCGTGGCCACATGCGGCTGTACTACTACCGCGCCCTGCCACCCGAAATCCGCATCCCATTCGACGAGGAACTGCTGTTCCAGGACGAGCACCTGGTGGTCGTCGACAAGCCGCACTTTTTGCCGGTCACGCCTTCGGGCCACTACCTGCAGGAGACGCTGCTGGTGCGACTGAAAAACCGGCTGGGCCTCGATGGCCTGAGCCCAATCCACCGCATCGACCGCGAAACCGCCGGCATCGTGCTGTTTTCAGTGAAACCGCAGGAGCGCGCTGCCTACCAGGACCTGTTCAGGCAGCGCAAGGTGGACAAGCGTTATGAAGCGATTGCACCCTGGCGCGCCGACATCACCTTTCCGCGCGTGCGCCGCAGTCGCATTGTGGAAGGCCAGCCGTTTTTTCGCCAGGCCGAGGTGGACGGACCGCCCAACAGCGAAACCCTGATTGCGCTGCTGGAGACCCGCAGCACGCTGGCGCGTTACGGCCTGAACCCGGTCACCGGCAAAAAGCACCAACTGCGTGTGCACATGTATGCGCTGGGCCTGCCCATCGTCAACGACCGCGTCTACCCGCCGCTGGACCCGACGCCCGAGGACGACTACCGCTTCCCGCTGCAGTTGCTGGCGCAGGCCATCAGCTTCGACGACCCTTTCACCGGCCAGCGCCGACAGTTCAGCAGCAAGCGGCGGCTGGATCTGCCAGTGAGTGACTCAGGGTTTTAGTCAAGCCCGGGCCGCAGGCGCAGCGCCCCCTCGGGGCTGGTGCCTGCGGCTCCGAACCTGCTTTGAGCAGGTTGGGACAGGCGCCAGAAGCGAAGCCTCTGGCGCGCGGCGGCCTGCAAGGTGCAGCAGCTACACGCAGTGAGCAAGCGTGGGGGCTCAAATTTCTTTGGCCGTGATCTGGTATTTGAAATCGTCCGGCGCGTAGGAGTCAAAGCGACCGCCCGCATCTTCGGCCACGGGGTACATGAAAAAACCCAGCTTTTCCTGCGTTGAGTTGGGCAAGGCAATATCGTGCGCGGTGTTGAAAGCCATCCAGTTGCCTTCCCAGCCGCCGAACAGCGCCTTGTTGACCGGAGCGACCACTGGGTTGGTGGTGTTTTTGATCCAATCGGCGGTTTCCAGGCGCATCACCTTGGCCACGTCGGCGGGGTCCATCGCCACCCAGCCGTAGCCCTTGAGGAAAACTTCCGAGCGGCAATGCTGCGCGCCCTTGAGGCTGGCCGGGTTGCCGCTGAGTTCCTTGTAATCGAAGGCCGAAGGCACCAGGCGAATGCCATACACATCACGCGCCGGAATGCCGACCGAACGGCACAGGCCGACAAACAGCGCATTCAGGTCGGCGCATTTGCCGCCGAGGTTGCCGGTCTCCAGCATGGTCTTGATGTCGCCTTCACCGCAGCCGCGCACCTTGGGGTCGCGGTAGGTGTTGGCGACGATCCAGTCGTAAATCTTCTGCGTTTTGTCCACATCGGTCTTCGCGCCGCGTGTGGCTTGCAGCGCGGTGGTGCGCACGATGCCGTCGGTGGGCAAAAACTTTGTCGGTCGGGTGAAGTAGTGCAGCGTATCGGCATCTTCACGCACCGCAGTTTTTTTCGACCAGTCGATGGCGCGGCCCTGGGTCTGCACACGGCTGGTCAACTCGACAAAGGGCTGCGCCTGGCCGGCAGAAAATTCGGCGTACAGCATCTTGGCGCCGTCCACCCCGTCATCGGTCAGGTCGGTTTTGCCGTTGCTGGCAAAGCCGCTGGCCTGCGAGCGCTGGTAGTCGCTGTTGACCGAAGGAATCGGCAGCCAGACTTTGGTCACGCCCTGGGGCTTGAGGATATCCACGCGCGTCGTGACCTCAAAGGTACGCCAGGCACCGCTTTGGGGTGCAAAGTTGCTGCGCGCCGAGGTCTGCGCGAAGTTGATGGCGGGAAATGCGGCAGCCATCGCGGCTGCAGCGGTATTTTTGAGGAAGGTACGGCGTACGGTGGTCATCAAAAGAACTCCGAAATAGTGGGTGGGCGACGTGAACGGGCAGGTGAAGATGCACCGGGATGTCAGTGCGGACTGGAGAAAAAGCCCCCAACCGCAGAACAATTATGGCCGCTTTCACGCCGCATCGCCGCCGCCCCGAAACGACTCAGGCGTCTGGTGACTTGAGCGTTGTCCCCGTGGGGCTGCCGAAGCGCGGAAACTGGTGCCAACAAGCGGTTCAATGCCACAATCGAAAGTTCTTTTTGCCCGCCCAGTGCTTCCTCGGCCGCCTTACGCAACGTGTCTCCCAAACCCATGCTTGAATTCCGTCAGCTCCGCTACTTCGTCGAAATTGTTGACGCCGGCTCACTGACGCGTGCCGCAGGCTCTCTTCACATTGCGCAGTCGGCCTTGAGCCAGCAGATGACCAGCCTCGAGGAGAGTGTCGGCGTCCGTTTGCTCACCCGCAGCGTCAAGGGGGTCACGGCGACCGATGCGGGCTGGGCGGTCTATCGCCATGCCCAGACGATCCTCAAACTTGGCGCAGAGACGCGGGACGTCGCACAAGGCGCTGGCGTGCATGCGTCGGGCAGGGTCAGGGTGGGACTGCCTTCGAGTATTGCCATGATCCTCGCCGCCCCCATGCTCAACGAAGTGCAGAAACGTTATCCCGGCATCCTTGTGGAGTTGTACGAAAGCCCGAGCACCTATCTTGCGGCCCAGCTGTTTGACGAACGGGTGGACTTGAGCGTCGTCGTCGACAAGTCGCCGCCTCCCGGTCTGGCGACGATGCCCTTGGTGGACGAACGTCTTTACTTGGTGCAGGCGCGTCCGGTCAGGAAACTACCGGCAACACCGGTCCGCCTGGCCGACCTGACGGGCACGCCAATGATTCTCACGACGCGAGCAACCACTCTGAGGCATATGGTGGATGCTGCCTTTGCGGAAGCCGGCGTTACGCCGCAGGTGCAGGCCGAGGCAAGCTCGATTCAGACACTTCTCACCGTGGTCGCACAAGGCGCCCTGGCGACACTGATTCCGTTTTCCGCCCTGTCCTGGCATGCGGCGACACGCGCCCTGGCCCAACGTCCTGTCGAGCCTGAAGTCCTCAGACGCGCATCACTCGCCTGGTCACGCACGGCCTCAATGACCCAAGCCACCGAATGTGTCCGCCTCGTGATTATCGATGTCGTTCGCGAGATGGTGAGCAGCGGCCGCTGGTGTGGCACGACCCTGTGCGAGCCGGCGCAGTGACCTCAGTTCAGCAGGGCCAGTCGCCGCGCCACCTCGGGTGAGGCCAGCGAGGCCTGATAAGCCTCCCGCCCCTCGGCGTCCAGCCATGTTCCGGCTGCGAGCCCATCGATATGGCGCTTCATGGAAGCCACGGCGCCGGCTTCACCGGCCATGATGGCCTCGACATAGGCCTCGACGCGCGCAGGCAATTCGTTCGCCGGCACAAGTTCGCTGAGAAAACCCACGCGCAGCATCTCGGCCGCATCGATCACCTGGCCCGTGAGAAACAGCTTCTTGGTGAAAGGTGAACCAAGGCGCGACACGAAACGACGCAGTCCGCCCGGGTAGTAGTGCAGGCCGAATTTTGCGGCCGGCATGAACATCCGGCTTCCCGTGACGCCGATACGAAAATCGCAACAGATCGCGAAATCGGTGCCGCCGCCATAAACGCTTCCGTTGAGCGCGCAGATGGTCGGCAAAGCCAGTGCTTCCACGCGATCGAGCATGTTCTCGAAACTGTGGTCAAGCCGCGACTGAATAGCGCCAAGGGTGTAGCCGGAGCAGAAGGTTTTCGATCCGCTGCCCGTGAACACAATTGCCCTGATAGCTGTGTTGCGTTCGATGTCATCAAGGTGCGCCATCAGCACCGGGATGTCCTCCGGGTCAACGCGGTTGTGCTGCCCGGGGCGGCGCAAGGTTATCGTCGCACATGCCTCGTTGATGACCAGCACCGGCCGCGTCAGCGCCTCTGGCTCCAGCTCTTCCACCTGGCATTCGCGTTCTTTCATTCCGGCTTGATTCCCTGGTCTTGCACGACCTTCGTGAACTGCTTGATCTCTTTCGATACCAGTGCGTCAAGGTCGGACGGCGAACCGCCGGATACACGGCCTGCCTGGCTTTCTATCTTGGCGCGAACCACGGGATCGGCCAGCGCCGCAAGCGTGGCGAGGTGCAACTTGCGTACGATCGCTTCAGGCGTGCTGCGCGGCACAAAGGTGCCGATCCATGTGTCGGACTCATAGCCCGGAACGCCGGATTCGGCAATGGTGGGGACGTCGGGGATCAAGGGGGAGCGTTCCTTCGAGGTGACGGCAAGCGCCTTCAGCTTGCCGCTCTTGATGTGGGGCAAAGCGCCGCTCAGCGTTCCAATGAGCGCGGGAACCTGATTGCCCATGACGTCGACGATGGCCGGGCCGGCGCCCCGGTAAGGTACGTGGTTCATGGGTTGTTTGGACATGGACTGCAGCAGCCCGCCCGCGAAATGACCCGGTGAGCCAACACCGCCACTGGCATAGTTGAGGTATTTTGGTTCTTTCTTCCCCAGTGCCAGCCACTCCATGAGATTGTTGGCCGGAACGGAGGGATGGACCGCAATCACCTGCGGCAAGGCGCCGATCAAGGTGACACCTCGCAAGTCACGCTCGGTGTCGAACGGCAGTTTGGGCATGAGCGCCTGGTTGATGCTGTGCGACGACACCGTGAACAGCACGTTGTACCCGTCCGGCGCAGACTTGGCAACGAAGTCCGTGGCAATGCTGCCGCCAGCGCCCGCCTTGTTTTCAACGATCACCGTTTGGCCAAGAATTTCCGACATCTTGGTGTTGAGCGATCGGGCAATCGTGTCAGTGCCTCCACCTGGTGCAAAGGTCACGATCAGTTTGACCGGCTGCCTGGAAGGAAAGTCCTGGGCCAGCAGAACTGCAGGCAGCGAAAAAACGGCGGCGAGGCCTAAGACCGTCCGCGCGCAAAAAAAAGTGTTCATATTGTCTCCGTGTCGTTTTGGTTGGGAATCGATACATGTTGAAAAACCACCTGATCGCGCATCAACGCATCTATGCGCGACACGGGTACGCCGTAATCCGCCAGGACCTCGCGGGTATGCTGCCCAAACAGCGGGGGCGCGGTACGCACCGATTTCCCGTTCATTGCATCGAGGCGAATGGGGCAGCCGACCTGCTTGAGCGGCCCCAACGAGGGATGATCGACTTCCTCGACCAGTCCGCAGTGCACAACCTGTTCGTCGGCGAACACGTCCGCAAGATCGTTGATGGGCCCGGCCGGGATGCCAGCCTCGATGCACAGCCGGGTCCAATGCTCACGCGTATGTTTTTTCAGCTCAAGCTCCAGCGCGGCCTTGAGTTCGCCGCGACGCTCCACCCGGGCGGCGTTGTCGGCATAGCGCGGATCATTGACCAGTTCATCAAGACCCAGCAACGCGCACAATTTGCACCACATGTCGGTCGTCGCGGGGGCGATGTTGAATGGCCCGTCAGCGGTTTGGAACACCCCGTATGGCGAGATGACCGGATGGGTGTTTCCCACCGGGGAGGGCACTTCGCCCAAGCTCAAATAGCGTTGTCCTTGGACGCTCAGCAAGCCCACGAGGCTGGCGAGCAAGGAAGTCTCGACCCGCTGCCCGCGTCCCGTGGTCTTTCTTTCAAGCAAGGCCGCCAGCACGCCCATGGCCGCCCACATTCCCGCAGCTTGGTCCCCGATGGCGACCCCGACACGCATCGGACCGGACTCTGGCGAGCCGGTGACGCTCATGAGCCCCGAGTAGCCCTGGGCAATCTGGTCGAACCCGGGCCACTGCCCCGCAGGACCGGTTCGGCCAAAGCCGGTGATGCCCGCATAAACAAGCGCCGGGTTGTCGGCCACCAGCGTTTCGTAGGACAGTCCCATCGCTTCCATGGTTCCGGGGCGAAAATTCTCCACGACCACGTCCGACTTGCGTGAAAGCTCGCGCAACAAATCGCTGGCGACAGGGTCGCGGAAATTAAGCGCCATGCCGCGCTTGTTGCGGTTGCCGCTGAGGTAATAGGCGCTGACACCCCGGTCGTAGGGGCCCCAGTTGCGAATCATGTCGCCGTTGGGACTGGGTTCTACCTTGACAACATCCGCTCCCAGGTCAGCCAGCACCATGGTGCAGAATGGCCCGGCGAGCGCCCGGGTGAGGTCCAGCACTTTGATGCCTGCGAGCGGCAGGCTGTTTGAAGATGCCGAAGCTTGGGGTGAATGGAGCGAATCAGTCATGGTCTTCCTGTTGGGGTTCGAGCTTAGGATGAACGGCGTCTTCTGAAAACTACTGAATTCAGAGGTGGGGTATAAGCGCAATGGATGGGCTTGCAGCCGACAAAAAAAACAGTTGGCATTCGCGAAGCCGCTTACAACAACAGCCAGACAAGGGCCGGAGGCGATGGCGAGCATGAATCAATCAGGCAAACAATCCGGGCCAGTGGGCGGCGTGCACATCCGTGGGCCGGGCATCGATGACCTCGCGGCAGCGCGGCAGGCCGTGCTAACCCGGCTGGACGCGCCAGACCTCGCCCCCCGCGTGCTGAGCGGTGAAGGGGCCGATGCCGCGGGCCGCTTTATCCGCTTCAGCCTGAACGCCGAACAGGCCGCCGCCTGGGCGCCCGGCTACGACACCCTGCAGCTATGTGACATGCTGCACCTCGACACCGAACACCAACCCGGCGACCTCACGCGCGAAATCGTGCTGGCCCTGCTGATGGCGCCTGTCCCGGTGGAATTTCCAAGCGCGGATGAACTGGTGTCGGCCGTGCAGATCCGGCGCAACATTGTGCAGGCCGCCCGCAAAACCACGCTGGCCTTTCATACCAGCCAGGCCGAGCGGCCGGAGGACTGTTGGACTTACAAGGAAGACTGCGGCTTTGTCATCTTGCCCGGTGTTTCGCTCACGGCGGCGCTGGCCAAGGCCACGCAGCCAGAGGTGTCGGGCACGCTGTATTCGTTTTCCTGCTACCGCGCCACCGAGTACGTGATTTTGCTGGGTATTGCGCAGGAACTGGCGCATTGCCATCCCGATCTTTTCCGCAGCCTGCAAAGCTTTTGGACGCGGCGACCGATCATGTCAGGTGAGTTTCACGAGGTATTTTTGCGAGAACAAGGCGCCATGGAAGCACCGCTGCCGCCACGTTATTACGTGCCGGGGGACCGGGTGTGGTTTCGCAATCCCGATGAAGCATCTGCGGAAGCCTCCGGCTACGAAGGGTCCTGGGTCATCTACCTGGGTGCCGGCCTGTTCAGCAATTTCTGGAAGCGGCATCAGCCCTATACGTTGGCCGACAAGTGCCTGGAAATTTACCACTGGCGCCATGCACTCTACATTGACGCTGAAGGGCATGAGCGCATCGACGAAACGAAGGTGGAGGCACTGGTGGCCGCCGCGCGGCAGGATCCCGCCGAAGTCGAGCGCATCCTGGCACTGATGCAGCGTTACCGCGAGCCGCGCGGCGTTTACGTGGACGGCGGCTGCCTGGACACCACGCGTGAGTTTGCGCGCTGGGTGCATCCGGGTACAACGGATCTTGTAATTCCTGTCACCTAACTTTTTAGCAGCGCGTCGATCCATTGAGCCGCGGGCGCACCGGTCCAGTCGACCTCGCCCTGCACGCGCTGGCGCGGCCGACCCTGGCGGTCAATCAGCACCGTGGTCGGAAACACCTTGACACCCCAGGCCCGTGCAGTCAGTCCCTGCGGGTCCAGCAGCACGGGCAGGCTCAGGCCTGTCGTCGCCGCGAACTGGATGGCACGCCTCGGATGTTCTTTGAAGTTAAGCGCCAGCACCAGCAACTTGTCGGGGCCATAAAGGTCGGCGATTTGCTGCAGTGTGGGCATTTCCGCGCGGCAGGGCTCGCACCAACTGGCCCAGAAGTTAATCAGCACCGCGTGGCCCTTCAAATCATCCAGACGCCAGGTTTTACCACTGGTGTCGAGCGCTTCAAAAGCCGGCGCTGTCCCTTGCCAGGGTGAAACGGTGTAGGTGGCGTCACCCGCCGCCATGGCATCGCGCCACAGCACGCAAGCACCGCCTGCCAGCAGTGCGGCCTGTAAAATCCGCCGCCGGGGTTCAATGAAAGGTAAGTCTGGAACCATGGTGAGAACCAAGCGTATCAGGGTCGGGGTATCAGGGTAGCCTGCGGGGCATCTTGCTGCGGTCAATCAACCCCGCTTGCATGCAAAGCGAAACAGTCCTACAAAGGCAGTTGTCCGGCTTCTTTTAAAGTCCTTTCACTCCATTTAAAAAATTCATTTTGAACTTAGCACTCAAGCTCCCCGCGCTGGCTTTGCCAGCAACCTCGCCGCAGTTCATCAACCGTTACAACGAGACTTCCGGCAAGCAGACGCTCAACATGGTCAGTGAACTGACCGAGGGCCTGAACGCAGCGGCGGCCAGTGTCTCGCCCAAGTATTTCTATGACGCGCTGGGCTCCAAACTGTTTGAGGCCATCACCGAGCTTGATGAGTACTACCCGACCCGGACCGAGGCCGGGATCTTCGACGCCGCACACACGTCGATGGCAAACGCCCTCGCCGATGCCGGTATCACCCGCTCATGTCTGATTGACCTGGGGGCGGGCAACTGCGCCAAGGCCAGCCGGCTGATCCCGCACCTGCAGCCGCAGCAGTATGTACCGGTGGACATTTCAGTGGGCTTTCTTCGCGACGCGGCCGAGCAGGTTCAAAGTACGTTTCCAGCCCTGGACATCGTCGGTGTCGGCATGGATTTTTCAACGGGGATGGTGCTTCCGGCCGAGGTGCAGCAAAGCGACCGGGTGTTTTTTTACCCCGGCTCCAGCCTGGGCAATTTTTCGCCCGATCAGGCACTGGCGTTTTTGCAGCGCATGGTGGACCCGGCCCAGGGCGCCGCACGTGGGCTGCTGCTGGGTATCGACCTGGTCAAGGACCAGGCCACGCTGGAAGCCGCTTATGACGATGCGCTGGGCGTGACGGCCGCCTTTAATAAAAACCTGCTCCGCCACATCAACCGCCTGCTCGGTTCCGATTTTGATGCGCGCCAGTGGCGCCATCTCGCGCTCTTCAACGAGTCCGAATCACGTATCGAGATGCACCTGCAGGCACAGAAAAATCTGAGCGTGCACTGGCCCGGCGGTGAGCGGTCTTTTCGTGGCGGTGAGCGTATCCACACGGAAAACTCCTACAAATACACGCTGGCGTCCATGTCCGCCCTGCTGCGGCGCGCGGGGTTCACGCAGATCAACTACTGGACAGATCCGAAGGACTGGTTTGCGGTTTTTTGGGCTGCGGTTTAGGCCGGCGCTACCGTCGCACCCTGGAACAAGTGCTGCCCCTACACTTGGACCATGGACATCTACATGGTCGGCGGCGCAGTTCGTGATGCCTTGCTCGGCTTGCCCGTGCAGGACCGAGACTGGGTGGTGGTCGGCGCAACGCCCGAAGAACTGGTGGCCCAAGGTTTTCTGCCCGTCGGTAAGGACTTTCCGGTCTTTCTTCATCCCCAAACTGGGGATGAATACGCGCTGGCGCGCACCGAGCGCAAAACCACGCGCGGTTACCGCGGTTTTGAGGTCTACGCGGCCCCTGGCGTAACCCTGGAAGAAGACCTGGCACGGCGCGACCTTACTATCAATTCCATAGCTATTCACGCCCGTCTGGTAGGGGCTGAAGGCCAATTTGATATTAAAAACGAGCCCCTGATCGATCCCTGGGGCGGGCACGGCGATTTGCAGGCAAAAGTGCTGCGCCATGTCACCTCCGCCTTCCGTGAGGACCCGGTGCGCATCCTGCGGGTCGCGCGTTTTGCTGCGCGTTTTGCAGACTTCACGGTGGCGCCGGAAACCCTGGCGCTGATGCGCGAGATGGTCGAGGACGGTGAGGCCGATGCACTGGTGGCCGAACGGGTCTGGCAGGAGCTGGCACGCGGCCTGATGGAGGACACGCCATCGCGCATGTTCGAGGTGCTGCGCGCCTGTGGTGCGCTCAGGAAGCTGCTGCCTGAAGTCGACAAACTCTGGGGCGTGCCGCAACGCGCCGAGTACCACCCCGAAGTCGATACCGGCGTCCACCTGATGATGGTGCTGGACATGGCGGCCCGACTGCAGGCTGGTCTGGCCGTGCGATTTGCCTGCCTGGGCCATGACCTCGGCAAGGGCACCACGCCGGCCGATATGCTGCCGCGCCACATCGGCCATGAGGAGCGCGGCGCGCGGCTGCTCAAGGGCGTGTGCGAACGCCTGCGTGTGCCGACCGACTGCCGCGAACTGGGCGAGGTGGTGGCGCGCGAACACGGCAACATCCACCGCAGCGGCGAGTTCGGTGCAGCCGCGCTGGTACGGCTGCTGGAGCGCTGCGATGCGTTTCGCAAGCCGCAGCGTTTTGGGCAGGTGCTGCTGGCCTGCGAGTGCGACGCGCGTGGCCGGCTCGGGCTGGAGGAGTCGGCCTACCCCCAGCGCGAGCGCCTGGGCCGGGTCCTGCAGGCGGCGCAGTCGGTGGCTACCGAGCCCGTGGCCCAGGCCGCGCAGGCGACTGGCTTGTCGGGTGCAAAAATCGGCGAGATGATCCACAGCACCCGTGTCAAGGCGGTGCAGCAGGCGCTGGACACCGGCGCAGACTGAGGGCCGGTGGCTCGAACACGGCGCCGGCCTACACGTCGCTGGTGAGGAGTCTGCTAAGGTTGCTCCAATGCACATGCCTCAAGAAATGCTTCCCCGGATCACCTCCCGCACGGCGCTTTTTCTAGACTTCGACGGAACGCTGGTGGAGATCGCGCCTCGCCCTGACGCGGTGATTATTCCGTCCACACTGACCAGCACGCTGGCGGCCTTGTACGGCCAGCTCGACGGCGCGCTGGCGCTGGTCTCGGGGCGCCGCTTGCTGGACCTCGACGGTTTTCTCGCGCCGCTACAACTGCCGGTCGCCGTCGAACACGGCGCCCAGCGCCGCAACGCCCAGGGCCAGATGATCAGCGCACCGGCCACGGATTTACGCCATGTGCTTGCGGCTGCAGACAATTTGCTGCTGCAGCACCCGGCACTCAAGCTTGAACACAAAAACCTGGCGCTCAGCCTGCATTACCGCCACGCGCCTGAACTCGAAGCGCTGTGCCTGCAGGTGATGCAGGCAGCGGTGGCCAAAAGCAGCGGCCTGCAACTGATGCAGGGCAAATGCGTGATCGACCTCAAGCTGTCCGGCTTCAGCAAAGGCACGGCGATTGCAGCGTTCATGGCCGAGGCGCCGTTTGCCGGGCGTGTTCCGGTGTTTGCCGGCGACGACGTGACCGATGAAGACGGCTTCGAGGAAGTGCAGCGCATGGGCGGGCATGCCGTCAAGGTCGGCGCCGGCCCCACCAGCGCGCTGCACCGCTGTGCCGGTGTGCCGGCGATGGCCGCCTGGCTGCAGTCGGCGCTTGTCCCTTCCCTGGCTTCACGCGCGGAAAGTCTGCCCTCATGAGTGTTTCGAGTTCTTCCTCCCCGTCCGCATCCGCCGCAGTCGATGGTGCCAGCACCTTCGCAGCACCGGTGCCGCCGTCCCTGTCGCTGGGCGTGATCGGCAACTGCGCCTTCAGCGCACTGATTGATGCGCGTGCGCGCATTGTCTGGTGTTGCCTGCCGCGTTTCGACGGCGACCCGGTCTTCAACGCCCTGCTGGACCCCAGCGACAACGGCAGCGCCTTTGCCATCGAGATCGAAAACTTCTCGCACAGCAAACAATGGTACGAACACAACACTGCGGTGCTGCGCACCCAGCTGTTCGACACCAGCGGCCAGGCGGTGGAGATCACCGACTTCGCGCCGCGCTTCTTCCGGCGTTCGCGCTTTTTCCGCCCCATGACGCTGGTGCGCCGTGTGCGCCCCATTCATGGCGCGCCACGCATCCGCGTGGCGCTGGACATCCGTTACGACTGGGGCCGCACCCGGCCCGCCGTGACCCAGGGCAGCAACCACCTGCGCTTCATCGGTGCCGCGCTGACCCTGCGCCTGAACACCGACGCTCCGATTGCCCATTTGTTGTCGCGTCAGCCTTTTGTGCTGACGCGCGAGCACAACTTTCTGCTCGGCGCCGATGAGTCGCTGGTCGACGGCATTGCCGACACCGCGCGACTGTTTGAGGAAGAGACCCTGAGTTACTGGCGCAAGTGGAGCCAGCGCCTGCACCTGCCGCTGGAGTGGCAGGAGGCGGTGATACGCGCGGCCATCACGCTCAAACTCTCACTGTTTGAAGACACCGGCGCCATCGTCGCCGCCATGACCACCAGCATCCCGGAAGCGCCCAACAGCGGACGCACCTGGGACTACCGCTTCTGCTGGCTGCGCGATGCTTTTTTTGTGGTGCGCGCGCTCAACAGCCTGTCCGAAGTCGGCACCATGGAAGACTACCTGCGCTGGCTCAGCAACGTGGTGGTGCAGGCCGGTGGCGGCCACATCCAGCCGCTGTACGGCATTGGCCTGGAGCGCGAACTGCCAGAGAAGGTTTACGGCCATCTGGGCGGCTACCGCAACATGGGGCCGGTGCGGGTTGGCAACCAGGCGCAAGAGCACTTTCAGCACGATGTTTACGGCAACGTGGTGCTGGGTGCGGCCCAGTCCTTTCACGACCAGCGGCTGCTGCATCAAGCCGGGGAGGCCGAGTTTTTGCGCCTGGAAGCGGTCGGTGAGCAGGCGGTGCGCCACTATGACCAGCCCGATGCCGGCATGTGGGAGCTGCGCACCCGTGCCCGCGTACACACCTCGTCGGCGCTGATGTGCTGGGCCGCCTGTGACCGCCTCGGCAAGATCGCCGTGACCCTGAAGCAGCCGGACCGCGCCATCTACTGGCACGGCCACGCCAACATCATGCGCGAGCGCATCCTGCGCGAATCCTGGAGCGAGGAGCGCCAGGCCTTCGCCGAAAGTTTTGGCGGCCGTGACCTCGACGCCAGCGTGCTGCTGATGATCGAGGTCGGCTTCATTGACCCGAAAGACCCGCGTTTTGTCGCCACGGTGGATGCACTGGAAAAATACCTGTGCGACGGCCCTTATATGCGGCGTTATGAAGCGCCGGACGACTTCGGCAAACCGGAAACCGCCTTCAACATCTGCACCTTCTGGCGCATCGACGCGCTGGCGCGCATCGGCCGCAAGGAGCAGGCACGGGAGATTTTCGAGACCATGCTAGCCGCCCGCAACCAGTTGGGTCTGCTGTCGGAAGACACCCACCCCGTGACCGGCGAGATGTGGGGAAATTTCCCGCAAACCTATTCGATGGTTGGCATCATCAATGCTGCGGTTCGGCTCTCAGCGCCTTGGGATAGCCAAGTATGAAGAGCAGGTTCACCCCCGTCGGCGGCTCACTGCGTGTAGCCTCTTACCCCCTTGACTTATTGACTAACCCCCGTCGGAGGCTCACTGCGTGTAGCCCCTTCCCCCCTTCCTGGGGGCGATGCCTACGGCCCGGCAAAGCCGGTTCCGTGGCATCTGCTTGTGGTGAAGGTTGTGCCTTATGAGCCGGCTGGTCGTTGTTTCCAACCGGGTCGCCGATCCGCGCAAAACGGCGGCCGGCGGCCTGGCCGTGGCGCTCGGTGATGCGCTGTCCGTCAAGGGCGGCCTGTGGTTCGGCTGGAGCGGCACGGTGGTTGAAGGCGGCACAGCGGGCGAAGGGGCCATGCACACCCAGCAGGCCGGCAACGTGACCTTGGCGACCGTGGACCTGTGCCGGGAAGACCACGACAGTTACTATCTGGGCTACAGCAACGGCGTGCTCTGGCCGGTGTTTCACTACCGGCTGGACCTGGCGGACTTTGACGCCGGCTTCATCGGCGGTTACCGGCGCGTCAACCATATGATGGCGCGCAAGCTGATGCCGCTGCTGTTGCCCGACGACATCATCTGGGTGCATGACTACCACCTGATTCCGATGGCGGCCGAACTCCGTGCCATGGGTTGCCGAAACCGCATCGGTTTCTTTTTGCACATTCCGCTGCCGCCGCCGCTGATCCTGGCGGCGATTCCGCAGCATGAGTGGCTGATCCGCTCGCTGTTCGCCTATGACCTGGTGGGCCTGCAGAGCCAGGCCGATGTGGACCACTTTTCGCGTTATGTCGACCAGGAAGCTGGCGCCGAAGCATTGGACAAACACCAGTTCCGCGCGTTCGGGCGCACCGTGCATGCGCAGGCCTTTCCGATCGGCATCGATGTCGACGAATTTGCCGCGCTGACCCACGGCAAGGACGCGCGCGAGATGTTCGACAGCATGAAGGACGAATATTCGCGGCGGCGCCTGTTGCTGGGCGTGGAGCGGCTCGACTATTCCAAAGGCCTGCCGCAACGCCTGCGCGCGTTTCGCCAGTTGCTGCAGCAATACCCCGAAAACCTCAACAGTGCCACGCTGATCCAGATTGCTTCACCGAGCCGCGAGGCGCTGGACACCTACTCGGGACTGCGCCAGGAGCTCGAAAGCCTGTGTGGCTCGATCAACGGCGACTACGGCGAGCTTGACTGGATGCCGGTGCGCTACATCCACCGCAACGTCGCGCGCAAGCGCCTGCCCGGCCTGTACCGCGTGGCCAGCGTGGCCCTGGTCACGCCGCTGCGCGACGGCATGAACCTGGTGGCCAAGGAATTTATTGCGGCGCAAGACCCGGCCGACCCTGGTGTGCTGGTGCTCTCGCGTTTTGCCGGCGCGGCCGAGCAGCTCAAGGAAGCGCTGCTGGTCAACCCCTACGACACGCACGGCACCGCTGAAAGTATCCAGGTCGCGCTGCAGATGCCCCTGGCCGAACGCCAGAAACGTCACCAGAAGTTGCTTGAGCGTATTCGCCAGCAGGATGTGCATTGGTGGCGCAGGGCCTTTCTGAAAACACTCACCGACATGGCTCCGGGCTGAGGATGATTTAGAACCGCTGAAGGCCTTTCGGTCTTCGCAATGGGTTCGAGTGTGAGGCGTGCCGTAAATGCACCCTGAATGGACGCTGCTGCCCTGAGCGGCGGGGCCTGAATGCTCAGGCCACCAATGCCAGCGCCGCGTAGTCGCCGACCTTGTCCTTGAGCCCGGCGGGCACCAGTTCAACGCCATCTGTCAAGGCTGGCAGTCTGCCGCTGAGCTGCGCCTGCAGCCTCGGCAGCAAGTAGTCACGGTGGTGCCAGAACACGCTGCCGCCGAGGCTGATGCGCTGCAGGTCCAGTGTCACCACCAGGTTGTAAAGCGCGCGCCCCATCACCCGGCAGAGATCGTCCACCAGCAGCACCGCCTGGGCATCGCCGGTGCGTGCGGCTTCCAGCAGGCCGGCAGCGTCCGCAAAGCCGCAGCTTGCAAAACGCCGCGGCATGGCATTGCCGGCGACCAGCGCTTCCACGTCGCCGATGTTGCCGCAGCCGCACAGCGCGTCCTTGTTGTCGCTGACAAACATGTGGCCGGCATGGCCGGCGTTGCCGTTTTTGCCGTGCAGCGGGCGGCCATCGACGCACAAGCCAACGCCGATGCCTGTGCTCCAAGTCACATAGGCGCAATGCTCCAGGCCCTGCAGCGCGCCCCAGCGGCGCTCGGCTTCCAACGCGGCAATGCCGTCATTTTCAATCCGCACCTGGCTGAAGACAGCACGCAGCGGTGCCTCCAGCACAGCCGTCGTCCAGGCGTTGGGCAAACCCCGCGCCGCGCCGGCCAGACCACCGCAGATGTTGGGTGCTGCCAGCTCGACACATCCCTGGTTCAGGACAAACGGTCCGCAAGAAGCGACGCCAACAGCGGCCAGGTCGCCCTGGCGGACCTGCGCAGCCGCACAACTGGCGTCAAGCATGCGAAGCACCTGCTGCGCCAGCGCGTCAGAGGCACCTTCCTTGGCAGTG
Source organism: Polaromonas sp. (assembly GCF_030689685.1). Taxonomy (GTDB): domain Bacteria; phylum Pseudomonadota; class Gammaproteobacteria; order Burkholderiales; family Burkholderiaceae_C; genus Polaromonas. Next base: position 61,104 of record NZ_JAUYEY010000067.1, read on the forward strand.
GGCTCAACCAGCCGGCCCCGAATACCTCGCGGGTCAAGCACGCTGACGGCAACCTTGGTGCCACCGATGTCCACGCAGGCCACCGGCGCCCCACCGGCGGGCAGGCGCACATCCGGCGCCCCATCGTGTGCGCTCATTGCCTGTGCTTTAACTGGGTCCGTCGGCATCCGTTCTCCGGGTTCAAATCAGTTTGCTGATCAGGCTCGCCAGCACGCTCAAGAGGAGGAGGGTGGTCAGCGGAATAAACCATTCGCGGCCAAACAACTTGAAGCGAAAGTCACCCGGCATTTTTCCGAAGCCCAGCTTTTGCAGCAGCGGCGTGAACCAGCTGATCAGGATCAGCGCCAGAAAAATCACCAGCATCCAGCGAATCATAGACCTAGAGTTTGTGCGGACTGTGTGTGCAAGTGCGAAAGTGGTTAAAGCGGCGCCAGAACACGGCACTACTCCAAGCGCGAGACCGAAGACGGTTTGAAGCCCAAATCAGCCGCCTTGCCCTTGCGCGCACGCGCGGCCCGTGCATTGTTCAAGCTGCGTATCTCCAGCGTTTCTTCGCGAACCTTGCCGCCGCGTCCCATACCTTCTATCTTCACGCTGCGGGTGTAGGCCGCCGCGCCGGCCAGGGTGTCCTTGGTATCCAGGTCAATCAACATCAGGCCCCGGCCACCGGCGGACTGGGTCTTGAGTTCACTGATTTCAAAGGTCAGGATGCGGCCGGCTGTTGATGCGCAGGCCACGTGGGTGGCGGGATTGAGGGGCGTCGAACCGCTGCTGCCCGAGACGTGTGAAGGCTTGCAGATCGCCTCGCCCTCTGCGCAACTGACGAAAGCCTTGCCGGCTTTGAGGCGCGTGGTCATGTTCTCGACCGTCGCCAGAAAGCCGTAGCCACCGCTGCTGCTGAGCAGCAGCGTGGCGCTGGACGGGCCGGCGAAATAATGCGCGGGCTGCGTGCCGGACTCCAACTCGATCAGCATGGTGACCGGTTGCCCGTCACTGCGCGCGCCAGGCAACATCGCGACCGGAATCGAATAAACGCGGCTCGTGCCTTTGGCCACCGTGCCAAACACCAACAGGCTGTCCACCGTGCGGCATTCAAAGGTGCTGTACAGGCCGTCGCCGGACTTGAAGGCAAAACTCGCAGCGTCATGGCCGTGGCCGCTGCGCGCACGCACCCAGCCCTTGGCGCTGACCACCACGGTCACCGGCTCGTCGAGCACCTTGACTTCGAGCACGGCTTTTTTCTCGGCCTGGATCAGCGTGCGGCGCGGGTCGGCAAACTGTTTGGCATCCGCCTCGATCTCCTTGACCATCAGGCGCCGCAAAGCCGCCGGGCTGCCCAGGATTTCTTCAAGCCTGCCCTGCTCTTCCCGCAGGTTCTTGAGCTCTTGTTCGATCCTGATGGCTTCGAGCCGCGCGAGCTGGCGCAGGCGGATTTCAAGAATGTCTTCGGCCTGCCGGTCGCTCAGCTTGAACCGCGCGATCAGCGCCGCTTTCGGCTCCTCGGCCTGGCGGATGATGGCGATCACCTCGTCAATATTGAGCAGCACCAGTTGCCGGCCTTCGAGGATGTGGATGCGGTCCAGCACCTTGTCCAGGCGGTACTGCGAACGCCGCTCAATCGTGGTCTGGCGGAAGCTGATCCACTCGCTCAGCATCTGCCGCAGGTTTTTCTGCGTGGGCCGGCCGTCGAGACCGACCATGGTCAGGTTGATGCTGGAGGAGCTTTCCAGGCTGGTGTGCGCCAGCAAGGTGGTGATCAGCTCGCTCTGGCTGATGCGGCTGGTCTTGGGCTCGAACACCAGGCGCACGGCGGCGTCTTTGCTGGACTCGTCGCGCACCACATCAAGTACGGCCAGCACGGTCTGCTTGAGCTGCACCTGGTCCAGGCTCAGCGCCTTTTTGCCGGCCTTGATCTTGGGGTTGGTGATCTCTTCAATTTCTTCCAGCACACGCTGCGTGCTGACGCCGGGTGGCAGTTCCTGCACCACCAGTTGCCACTGGCCGCGCGCCAGGTCCTCGATCTTCCAGCGCGCGCGCACCTTGAGCGAACCGCGGCCGGTGCTGTAGGCCGCTGCAATGTCGGCCGCGGTGGAGATGATCTGGCCGCCGCCCGGGTAGTCGGGCCCGGCGACCAGCGTGTACAACTCGTCATCGCCGAGTTTGGGCGTCTTGATCAGCGCGATGCAGGCGTCGGCCACCTCGCGCAGGTTGTGACTCGGGATCTCGGTGGCCAGGCCGACGGCGATGCCGCTGGCGCCGTTGAGCAGGGTGAAGGGCAGCCGCGCCGGCAGTTGACGCGGCTCCTCAAAAGACCCATCGTAGTTCGGCACGAAGTCGACCGTACCTTCGTCAAGCTCGTCGAGCAGCAGGGTGGTGATTTTCGCCAGCCGCGCCTCGGTATATCGCATGGCTGCGGCGCCGTCGCCGTCCCTGGAGCCGAAATTGCCCTGGCCGTCGATCAGGGGGTAACGCTGGCTGAAGTCCTGCGCCATGCGCACCATCGCGTCATAGGCCGCCTGGTCGCCGTGTGGGTGGTATTTACCCAGCACGTCACCGACCACACGTGCGCTTTTGACCGGCTTGGCGCCGCCGGCGCCGGAAAAACCCAGCCCCATGCGCGCCATGGCGTACATGATGCGGCGCTGCACCGGCTTCTGGCCGTCGCAGACATCGGGCAGGGCCCGGCCCTTGACCACGCTCAGTGCGTATTCAAGGTAGGCGCGCTGGGCATAGGCGGCCAGGGATTCCTGGTCAGGCAGCTCGGGGGCGGCGGGCGGGGGGGGGGTGAAAAGATCGTCCATGGGGGTCGGGCGTTGCGCAAGTCAGGAAACAGGGGGGGAAGAAAGCCTGGCAACAGGCGGCCATGCCGCTCAGAAACTGCTGTTACTCGCGGCGCTTTGCGGCCGGCGCACCTGTCCGTTGGAAAACAGCAAAATATTGCGCGAACGGTGGGTATCGGGCCAGGCCAGGAAATGATTGACCAAACCGCGCAGCCAGGCCTGCGCGGCGGCTGTGTTGGGCAGGACCCGCACCTTCAGATCGGTGGCGATGACGCGAAACTGCAAAGATACGCCAGGCAGGAAATCACTCTCAATACGCAAGCCGCTGACCAGCAAACGGGTAGCCAGAGAATCTACTTGCCCATCGTCCTCCAAATCCTGGGCAACCACGGCAAACAATTGTTCCGTGATCCGGGCCGCCGTGTCGCTGTCGCTGATGGCGCGCCGGATGCGGTTGGCCGCTTCGAGAATAACTTTTTCCTTGGAATCTGCGCCCAGTTCATTGACCAGACCGGACAGATTATTAATCTCAATCAGGTAAAGCGCGCCACCGTGTTTGAGATTCTGGGCACGGCTGATGGCCGGCCGAAGCCGGTCAATCAAAACCGCCAGGCTGGACAGGCCAGTCAAGGGGTCGGTGACTTTGGCGGCGAGCCCGCGCAGCCGGCCTTCGTTGAGCAGGCGGCTGCGCCAGACCAGCGCCAGATAGGTGGGAGGCAGTTGCAGCAGCAGCATCAAGGCCACCGGCCAGTAGCGGGCCTTGGAATCCACGGTACCCAGCAGAAAAAGCATCGCGACGACCAGCCCCCCAGATGCCCCAGCACCAGCCACCATTTCCAGGGGCCAGAAATGCGCCAGGCAGGCAGGCACAAATACAGCCATGAAAGCACCAGCAGCGCCCCCAGGCCGTAGCTGCCGGCCAGGATGGCCAGCGATGAGTTGTCCACGATCCGAAACCCTGCCAATGCCAGCGCCATCAGCACGGTTGCGGCCGTCACGAGCTTGTCACCCGAACTGCTCTGGCGCTTGCGCAGCAGCCACACATGCAGGCCCGCGACCATCGTCGGGCCCAGAATCAACACCACAGATTCGAGTTCACGAAGTGGTAAGCCCGTCTGCCGACCTGCAAGCAAGGCCAAGGTGACAACCAACACATACCCGCCCAAGGCGAACAGGGTGGGCTCGTCATAGGCATAGGCAATGATGAGACTGAACAGCATCACCAGCCCCAGCACACCGGCGGCTACGCCCAAGGCAAAAATATCAGGGGTGAAAGCAGGGCTCAACTTATTCCCGTTCGATCTTGAATTCTGGCGCGACGGGTGTTTGCACCAGCAACGGGGGGAGTTGGTTGCCGCGCCCGGTCGCCCCGCCAGCAAGCCGGCCGCTGTTGCCGCCCATCATCTCCAACCTGACACGGCCTGAGCGGCGCGCATCACCAAGCACGCTGGGCGGTTTCAGGTGGGCATACAGTTGCATCACGGTTTTGACGTAATTTTTTGTCTCAGTGTAATTAGGGATCTTGTTGCCAGCGCGTTGCACCGCGCCCTCGCCGGCGTTGTAGGCGGCCACCGCCAGTTCGAGCTGTCCGGGAAACATGTCGATCAGATCCCGCAAGTAACGCGACCCGGCCCGGATATTGGTTTTGGGATCGGTTAATTTTTTCTCGATAGGCGACTTATTGTCCGATCGAACGCCGTAGCGCTGGGCCGTCGGCGGCATCAGCTGCATCAGGCCAACCGCACCCTTGGGGGACACCGCGTGCGTGTTGAAGCCCGACTCGGTGGCAATCAGCGCCTGCAGCAACTCATAGTCGATGTCGTGAGTTATCGAGGCTTCACGCAGCAAATGTTTGACCGCTTTGTAATTTGGCGACACATCGAAAAAAGCCAGCAGTTTAGGCGGCGCGCCAGGGGCGCCGGGGTTGTAGTCAGGCACGCCGCGTGCCCCTCGGCTGGTGTCGAAACTCTCGCCACTGCGGAAAAATAGCTGGTAACGCTCATCGAGGCGCTCAGCGGAAAAATGCGCCACGCCCGCCTGATCGACATAACCCCAAACATCAGCGTGGGCCGGCACGGTGACCAGCAATGCCGCCGTGACCATCAAAAAAGATAGCAGCTTGCGCCCGCCCGCTATGGGCTGGAGCCACTTTTCATGCATGAACATAGCCAGGCCGGTGCAGTTGCATCGCTTTCATCTGTCGCTACCTTTAAATGTCGATTTCCACGGCATCGCCGTGGAGTTCCATCAATTCGCGCCGCGCGGCGGCCTCGCCCTTGCCCATTAGTTTGGTCACCAGGGACTCGGTCTGGGCGAAATCCAGGTTGCCTAGCTGGACAGGCAACAAGCGACGGGTGTCTGGGTTGAGTGTGGTTTCCCACAATTGTTCCGCATTCATCTCACCCAGGCCCTTGAAGCGGCTGATGGCCCAGGCGCCTTCGCGCACGCCTTCCTTGCGCAATTTGTCGAGAATCGCGACCAGCTCGCCTTCGTCAAGTGCATAGGCCTTGGAAGCTGGTTTCTTGCCACGTGACGGTGCATCCACCCGGAACAGCGGAGGACGCGCCACAAACACATGGCCGGTTTCTATCAATTTGGGGAAATGCCGGAAAAACAGCGTCAACAGCAGCACCTGTATGTGCGAGCCGTCCACATCGGCATCCGACAGGATACATATCTTGCCGTAACGCAGCCCGCTCAGGTCAGGCGTGTCGTTCGGGCCGTGCGGATCGACGCCGATGGCGACCGCGATGTCGTGGATCTCGGTGTTGGCAAACAGCCGGTCGCGCTCGACTTCCCAGGTGTTGAGCACCTTGCCGCGCAGCGGCAGGATGGCCTGGCTTTCCTTGTCGCGACCCATCTTGGCGCTGCCGCCGGCCGAATCACCCTCAACCAGAAACACCTCGTTGTGCGCCAGGTCCTTGCTTTCACAATCGGTCAGCTTGCCGGGCAACACGGCCACGCCCGAGCCCTTGCGCTTTTCGACCTTCTGCCCGGCCTTCTGGCGGCTCTGGGCCGCCTTGATGGCCAGTTCGGCGAGTTTTTTGCCGTAATCGACATGCTGGTTCAGCCAGAGTTCCAGCGTCGGGCGCACAAAGCTGGACACCAGCCGCACCGCATCGCGCGAATTGAGGCGCTCCTTGATCTGGCCCTGGAACTGCGGATCCAGCACCTTGGCGCTCAGCACGTAGCTGGCGCGCGCAAACACGTCCTCGGGCAGCAGCTTGACACCCTTGGGCAGCAGCGAATGCAGGTCGACAAAACTCTTGACCGCCTGGAACACGCCGTCGCGCAGGCCGCTTTCATGCGTGCCGCCAGCGCTGGTGGGGATCAGGTTGACGTAACTCTCGCGCACTGGCTGGCCGTCTTCAGTGAAGGCTAGGGCCCACTGGGCGCCCTCGCCTTCGGCAAAACTGTCGTGCGCGGCATCGGCAAAACCTTCGCCCTCAAACAGGGGGATCACCGGGTCGGCCGACAGCGTCTGCATCAGGTAGTCGCGCAGACCGCCCTTGTAAATCCAGCTCTGCACCTCTTTGGTCTTTTCCACAACCAGCGTCACCGTGACGCCGGGCATCAACACCGCCTTGCTGCGCAGCAGGTGCGTGAGTTCGGCCATCGGCAAAGCCGAGGCTTCAAAGTACTTGGTGTCGGGCCAGGCGCGCACGGTGGTGCCGCATTTGCGGTCGCCTTCGCCCGCCTTGCGCAGGTGCAGTTTCTCCAGCACATCGCCACCTGAAAACACCAGCCTGGCGACCATGCCGTCCCGGTAAGACGTAGCCTCAAGCCGTTTGGACAAGGCATTGGTGACACTGACACCGACGCCGTGCAGGCCGCCGGAAAAACTGTAGGCGCCGCCCTTGCCCTTGTCGAACTTGCCGCCGGCATGCAGGCGCGTGAACACCAGCTCGATCACCGGCGCCTTTTCCTCGGGATGCAGGCCGTAGGGGATGCCGCGGCCGTCGTCCTCGACGCTGACCGAGCCGTCCGTGTGCAAGGTCACCTTGATCTTCTTGCCGTGGCCGGCCAGCGCCTCGTCGGCCGAGTTGTCCAGAACTTCCTGAATGATGTGCAGCGGATTGTCGGTGCGCGTGTACATGCCCGGCCGCTGCTTGACGGGCTCCAGGCCCTTGAGCACGCGGATCGAGCCTTCGGAATAGTCGTTGGGTAGTTTGATCGCCATGAGAGCGCTGATTGTAGTCCGGCAGGATTTTGCGACTGGATAAATACACAGCCCGCCGTGGATGACTGGACGTTGATGCGTATTCCTCATCCAAGCCGTGACTGCTTGGGAAAGCAAAAAAGCGCCCATCTGGTTACATTCATGGGATGCAAGCGAACCCCCGCAACCTTTCCATGACCCAGGTGCTGCTGTGCGGCGCCATCATCGTCACCCTGTCCATGGGCATACGCCATGGTTTCGGCCTGTGGCTGCTGCCCATCACCCAGGAGCAGGGCTGGACCCGCCAGACTTTTGCGCTGGCGATTGCGGTGCAAAACCTGTCATGGGGCGTGTTTGGGATTTTTGCCGGCATGCTGGCCGACCGCTTCGGCGCCTTCCGCGTGATCATAGTTGGCGCCGTGCTGTATGCGCTGGGCCTGGTCGGCATGGCGCTGTCCACGAGCGGATTGATGTTCACGCTGACCACTGGCATCCTGATCGGCGCGGCGCAGGCGGGCACCACCTACGCCGTGATCTACGGCGTGATCGGGCGCAACATCCCAGCCGAGAAACGCTCCTGGGCCATGGGTGTGGCGGCGGCGGCCGGCTCGTTTGGCCAGTTCCTGATGGTGCCGGTCGAGGGTTTTCTGATCAGCGGCCTGGGCTGGAAAGAAGCCCTGCTGGTGCTCAGCGCTGCGGTGCTGCTGATCGCGCCGCTGGCCTTCGGCCTGCGCGAAACCCGCTTCCGCCCCGGCCAGGCGCCTGCGCGCGAGCAAACCATCTTCCAGGCGCTCTCGGAAGCCTTCAAGTACCCCAGCTTCCAGTTGCTGATGGCCGGTTATTTTGTCTGCGGCTTCCAGGTCGTGTTCATCGGTGTGCACATGCCCAGCTACCTGCGCGACAAGGGCCTGTCGCCGCAGGTCGCCAGTTATGCGCTGGCGCTGATCGGCCTGTTCAATGTGTTCGGCACCTACGCTGCAGGCAGCCTGGGCCAACGCCTGTCCAAGAAAAATATCCTGGCCTTCATCTATTTTGCGCGGGCCGTGGTGATTGCCGTGTTTCTGGCCGCGCCACTGAGCCCGCTCAGCGTCTATATCTTCGCCAGCCTGATGGGCCTGCTGTGGCTGTCCACCATCCCGCCGACCAATGCAGTGGTCGCGCAGATTTTCGGCATCCAGCATTTGTCCATGCTCAGCGGTTTTGTGTTTTTCAGCCACCAGATCGGCTCTTTCCTGGGTGTCTGGCTGGGCGGCTATTTGTATGACCGCACCGGCAGCTACGACATCGTCTGGTACATCGCCATCGCGCTGGGCGTGTTTGCCGCACTGGTCAACCTGCCGGTGCGCGAAACCGCCATCCAGCGTCCGCAACCGGCCACCGTGCTGCGGGGTGCCTGAGATGGCACGCAAACTCGCCCTGTATGCGCTGGCGGTGGCGGCCACCGTGGGCGTGTTTGCGCTGTACACCCGGCCCGACTTCCTGCTGACCCTGGCCGACCAGCTCTGGGCCTGTTTCTAGGAGTCTGGGCGGCAGAAGGCGTCGAAGCGAAAAGTGGCCCCGGCGAGGACAGTTTTTGCCGGGTTTGCAGCCTCATAGCCGTAGCTATGGGGCAAGAAGCCGGTGAAAAATGGACCGGCGCGGCCTCTTTGCAGTCGACGTTCCTTCTGCCGCCCAGGCTCCGAGGGCCTGCCTGACGCAAGGGTGGTAGGCTTGCGCCTCCAAAAAGAACCGG
>NZ_JAUYEY010000069.1 GCF_030689685.1 Polaromonas sp.
CATCCATCGTTGTGGCTTGCGAGATCGCTATTTGCGCAATTTCGATCGTCTCATCATCCCCGGTAACTGGACGTGCCATGACTTTCTCCATCAAGTATGATGGAGGATATTATTGCACTAATGTTGTGGAAATGGAATAACAAGCCTGAGACAGGCTTGAATACGCATCGGTTTGCAAGCTATTCGGTAGCTGGCGAAAAAAGGTCAACCCGGTCAGTGATGATGCCGTCCGTGCCCAGGTCCAGCAGGCGCCGGGCCGCCCAGTCATCGTTGACGGTGTAGCTCAGGCAACGAAGCCCCGCGCTTTTGGTCTGCAGCACAGTGGCGCTGTCCCAGAGCGCGTGATTGCACACCAGCGCGGTGCAATCGAGGCTCAGCGCTGTTTCCAGCCAACCCGTCCACAGGCTGTCAAGCAGCAGTCCCCGCAGTAACTGCGGCTGCGCCGCTCTGGCGGCTTCCAAAGCCTCGGGCTGAAAGGAAGTTAGCAGCGGGGGCACAGCGTTACCCTCCCAGAGCCGCGCGGCGGCGTCGGCCACGGCGGTGCCGGTTTGGACCTGCAGGCCGGGGGTCGGTTTGATCTCGATGTTCAGGAAATAGCCGTTGTGCTGGCAGTAACGCGCGACATTTTCCAGGCTGGCCAGCGGCTCACCGGCATAGCCGCGTGAATGCCAGCTTCCGGCATCTAGCTGCGAAAGCATGCCCCAAGGCTGCTCGCCACCCGTGCCATGGCCGTTGGTCGTCCGGTCGAGGGTCGCATCGTGCATCAGGAAGGGCACGCCGTCGGCGCTCAACTTGACATCACATTCGAACATGCGGAAGCCGTGGGCGGCGCCCAGGCGAAAAGCCGCAAGCGTGTTTTCTGGCGCCAGCTTGCCGGCACCTCGGTGTGCGATCCAGCGCGGATACGGCCATTGTTTCATTTGAAAAGAGCCGTGCGCCGCGCAGGGCCGCCCCAAGCAAGCACAGCCCCTTTCACCTGTAAGTGGGGCGGCGCAATGCCGAAGGCGCGCGAAGCGACAAGCGTGGGGGCTAACATCTCCTTCCGCTCTCGGCGTCAAACCAGTGCAGCCGGTCGGCGCGCGGCGCCACATGAATGGTGGCGCCTATCTCAGGTGTAGCCTGGGTTTCGTCCGTGCGGACAATCAGGAATTCGTCGCCGAAGCGGCAGTAAACCAGTCGTTCGGCACCCAACATTTCCAGCGTATCGACCTGCACGGCCCAGCCGCTGGGGCTCATCTGCAGGTGTTCGGGGCGGATGCCGAGGATGGTGCCGGGCTTGCCGCCGAAGTCGGCGTTGGGCGCCTGTTTGAGCAGGTTCATCGGTGGCGAACCCATGAAACTGGCCACAAAGGTGGTGGCCGGCCGGTTGTAAACCTCTTCGGGCGTGCCGAACTGCTCCATGCGGCCAGCGTTCATGACGATCATGCGCTGCGCCAGCGTCATCGCCTCGACCTGGTCGTGCGTGACAAACAGCGAGGTGATGCCGAGTTCGCGGTGCAACTTCTGGATTTCAAGGCGGGTTTGGACGCGCAGTTTGGCGTCGAGGTTGGACAGCGGTTCGTCGAACAAAAATACCTGCGGCTGGCGCACGATGGCGCGGCCCATGGCCACGCGCTGGCGCTGGCCGCCCGAAAGTTCACGCGGCTTGCGCTCCAGATATTTGCCGAGCTCCAGAATCCCGGCCGCTTTGGCCACGCGCTGTTTGATCTCGTCACCCGGAACTTTTTTGATTTTCAGGCCGTAGGCCATGTTGTCAAACACGCTCATGTGCGGGTACAGCGCGTAATTCTGAAACACCATCGCAATGTCGCGTTCGGCCGGCTCCAGCTGGTTGACAACCCGCGTGCCAATGCTGATTTCGCCGCCGCTGATTTCTTCCAGACCTGCCACCATGCGCAGCAGGGTCGATTTGCCGCAGCCCGACGGCCCAACGATGACGATGAACTCGTGGTCTGCAATGGCAGCGGTGACGCCGTGAATGACTTGCAGCGCTTTGGCACCATGACCGTAGCTTTTGGTGACGTTGTTGAGATTAATTGAAGCCATGATTTATGCGGGTAATCTTTTGAACAAGGAGATCAAGGAGAGAAAAACAAAAAAATATTAAATTTCTCTCCGCCTCACCTCCTTACCTCCTGATCTCCTTGTTCAAAAATGTATTTTTCAAAGTCTGAACAGGTTGGCCAGTCACTTCTCAGTATCCACCAAGCCTTTGACAAACCACTTCTGCATCAGCATCACTACCAGCGCGGGCGGCAGCATGGCCAAAATCGCGGTGGCCATGACCACGTTCCATTCGGTGTAAGCCTCACCCGCAATCAGGCGCTTGATGCCCAGGACGACGGGGTACATGTTTTCGTTGGTCGTGACCAGGAGCGGCCACAGGTACTGGTTCCAGCCGTAAATAAACTGGATCACAAATAGCGCGGCAATCGAGGTTTTGGACAGCGGCAGCAAAATATCCCAAAAAAAACGCATCGGACTGGCCCCGTCCATCCGGGCAGCCTCGACCAGCTCGTCGGGCACCGTTAAAAAGAACTGGCGAAACAAAAATGTGGCTGTGGCCGACGCAATCAAGGGGATGGTCAGGCCCGCGTAGCTGTTGAGCATGCCCAGGTCGGACACCACGGCATAAGTCGGGCCAATGCGCACCTCGACCGGCAGCATCAGCGTGATAAAAATCATCCAGAACACCAGCCCCTTGGCCGGGAAGCGGAAGTAAACAATCGCGAAGGCTGACAGCAGCGAAATAATGATCTTGCCAATGGCGATCACCAGCGCCGTGACCAGGCTGACCCACATCATCGGCAGCGCAGGCGGGAAGGTGCTGCCGCGGCTGTTCTGGCCGCCAAACAGCGCCAGACGGTAGGTCTCAAGCGCATGCGAGCCCGGAATCAGCGACAGCGGGTTCGATGCTGCGATTTGTTCTTGCGACTGGGTCGATGCGACGATGGCCAGGTACAGCGGGAAGGCGACGATGGCCACTCCGAGAATTAACACGGCGTGCGAGAAAAAATTGGCAATCGGGCGGCGTTCAATCATGGCGGACAGACATCAATAGTTGACCTTCTTCTCAATGAAGCGAAACTGCAGGACCGTCAGGGCCACCACAATCACCATCAACACCACGGACTGGGCCGCCGAGCCGCCGATGTCCATGGCCTTGAAGCCGTCGAAGTACACCTTGTAAACCAGAATGGCGGTGTCCTTGCCGGGACCGCCCTGCGTGGCAGCATCCACAATGCCGAAGGTGTCGAAAAAGGCATAGATCACATTGATCACCAGCAGGAAAAAGGTGGTCGGTGACAGCAGCGGAAAAACAATCGTCCAGAAGCGGCGTGTGGGCGACGCGCCGTCAATGGCGGCGGCTTCGAGCAGCGATTTGGGGATGGACTGCAAACCCGCCAGAAAAAACAGGAAGTTGTAGGAAATCTGCTTCCAGACCGCCGCCACGACGATGAGGGTCATCGCGTGATTGGAGTTCAGCAGGTGGTTCCACTCCACGCCGACGGACTGCAGCGCAAACGAGATCACGCCCATGGGCGACGAAAACATGAATACCCAGAGCACGCCCGCCACGACAGGCGCGACCGCATAAGGCCAGATCAACAGGGTCTTGTAAGTCGCTGCGGCGCGAATCACGCCGTTCGCCATGACCGCCAGCAAGAGCGCGATGGCCAGGCCGCAACCGGCCACCAGCACTGAAAAAAGCGCCGTGGTTTTGAACGACTCGAGATAGGTGCTGTCGTTCCACAGCCGTTCAAAGTTCAACAGACCGACAAACTCGGTCGAGGTGCCAAAGGCGTCCTCCGTCAGCACACTTTGGTACACGGCCTGGCTGGCCGGCCAGAAGAAAAATACCAGCACGATCAGCATCTGCGGCGCCACCAGCACCCAAGGCAGCCAGGCCGATCTGAAAAGGACTCTTTTTTCCAACGCAGTTCTACTTGTTATTCGACAATTTGAGCTTGGAAGAATGTTGGCATGCTATACATTCAATAGCTGCTCGCGCCCGTTTTTACTGGGCTGGAGCACTATTTGATACATAAAAGGTGGGGACCCTCACCCCCCCGCCCTCTCCCAGGGGGTGAGGGAGGAAGAGAGCTGCCCCGCAGAGTAGAAAGACTCACAGCCTTTCAGCCTTTGTTGGCCTTTTGAAAGCGCTCTAACTGCTCGTTGCCACGTTTCACAGCCGTGTCGAGTGCTTCCTTGGCAGACTTCTTGCCGGCCCAGACCTGTTCAAGTTCTTCGTCGTTGATGGCGCGAATCTGCACAAAGTTGCCCAGCCGGATGCCGCGCGACTTGTCGGTGGTTTTACGGATCATCTGCGTCACCGACACATCAGTACCCGGGTTTTGCTTATAAAAGCCTGATTTTTCAGTCAACTCAAACGATGCTTTGGTCAAAGGCAAATAGCCTGTGCGCTGGTGGCTTTTGGCAGCTTCAGCGGGCTGCGACAAGAACGCATAAAACTGACCCACACCTTTGTAGTCACCAGCGGGTTTGCCCGACATCGCCCACAGGCTGGCGCCGCCAATCACGGTGTTTTGCGGTGCGCCTGGGACGTCTGGGTAGTAGGGCAGTGCGCCCGTGCCAGCAGCAAACTTGGCGTTGCGTTTGATGTTGCCGTACAGCGCCGACGAGCCTGTCATCATGGCGCATTCGCCCGACACAAACGTAGCGTCTGCCAGATTGCCGCGACCTTTGTAGGCAAACAGGCCCTGCTTGGCCATATTGCCCAGGTTTTCAATGTGACGCACATGCAGCGGGGTGTTGAAGCTCAGGCGCGTGTCCAGGCCTTTCATGCCGTTGCTTTTGCTGGCAAATTCAACGTTGTGCCAGGCTGAAAAGCTCTCTAGCTGAGTCCAGCTCTGCCAGCTGGTGGTAAACGGGCACTTGTGGCCATTGGCTTTGAGCTTGGCCGCTGCCAGAGCCACTTCAGGCCAGGTGGTGGGTACGTTGTCAATGCCAGCGGCTTTGAAGGCGTCTTTGTTGTAGTGGAAAACTGTGGTGGAGCTGTTGAAAGGAAAGCTCAGCATGTCGCCACTGGGTGCGGTGTAGTAACCCGCTACCGCTGGAACGTAAGCGGCGGGGTCGAACTTGATACCCGCTTTTTTCATCACTTCAGTGACTGGCACGATGGCTTGTTTGCTGGCCATCATGGTGGCAGTGCCAACCTCAAACACCTGAAGAATATGCGGTGCATTGCCAGCGCGGAAGGCGGCAATGGCGGCGGTCATCGATTCGTCGTAGCTGCCCTTGAAGGTCGGGACGACCTTGTAATCCTTCTGGCTGGCGTTGAAATCTTTGGCCTGGTCATTGACCCACTCGCCAAGGGCGCCGCCCATGGAATGCCACCACTGGATTTCGGTCTGCGCGTGGCTGGCAACGGGCACAACAAGTGCGCAGGCCGCCAAGGCGATAGCTGTCAAGCTTTTTTTCATTACAACTCCTGGATGAAACGGATGTTCGAACAAATAAAGTGTCGAGTTTACGAACGATTTATGACAGTTCGATTTAAACGGCGTGACAGTTTCCCCACAAGCGGGTTTTCACGAAGGCGTGCCGGCGTGCGCCTGTGAATGTTGCGCTGCGGTAACATAGGGATAAGGCGCCGGACACAGGTCCACAGGCCTTTTTTGCACCCGGTCTCCCACGATGAACGCTCCTGAATCCCTTCAAAAATTAAGCGCCCTGGCGGGTGAGGCTGGCCCCGGCGTAGCCCGCATCCGCGAGATTCCCTATAACTACACCTCGTTTTCCGACCGCGAGGTGGTGATCCGGCTGCTGGGCGCGCGCGCCTGGGACCTGCTGAACTTGCTGCGCGACGAGCGCCGCACCGGCCGTTCGGCCCGCATGTTGTACGAAGTGCTGGGCGACATCTGGGTGGTGCAGCGCAACCCCTACCTGCAGGACGACTTGCTGGACAACCCCAAGCGCCGCAGGATGCTGGTCGAGGCGCTGGCCCACCGTCTCGGCGAAGTCAAAAAGCGCCGCACGCCCGACCAGGACAGCCAGCGCGATGCCATCGTGGTCGAGCTGCTGGACGCGGCCAAAGTCGCTGTTGCCCAGTTCGCTACCTCGTTTGAAAACATGTACGACCTGCGCCGCCTGACCGCGCGCAAGCTCGGCAAGCTGACACAGAAGGACAACATCAAGTTTGACGGCCTGTCGCGGGTCTCGCATGTGACCGATGCGACCGACTGGCGCGTCGAATACCCGTTTGTGGTCCTCACGCCGGACACCGAGGCGGAGATGGCCGGTCTGGTCAAGGGCTGTATCGAGCTGGGCCTGACCATCATCCCGCGCGGCGGCGGCACCGGCTACACCGGCGGCGCAATTCCGCTGAGCTGGAAGTCGGTGGTCATCAACACCGAAAAACTTGAGGCCATGACCGAGGTCGAAATGGTGGCGTTGCCCGGCATCGCCCAGCCGGTGGCCACGGTCTGGACTGAGGCCGGCGTGGTGACCCAGCGTGTCGCTGATGCCGCCGAACGCGGCGGCTTTGTGTTTGCGGTCGACCCGACGTCGGCCGAAGCATCCTGCATAGGGGGCAACATCGCCATGAACGCCGGCGGCAAGAAAGCCGTGCTTTGGGGCACGGCGCTCGACAACCTGGCGTCCTGGCGCATGGTGACGCCCCAGGCTGAATGGCTGGAAGTCACACGCCTGGACCACAACCTCGGCAAGATCCACGATGCCGAGATGGCCAGTTTCGATCTGAAATATTTCGAGGCCGACGGCAAGACGCATATGCGCACCGAACGCCTGGACATCGCTGGCAAGACCTTCCGCAAGGAGGGCCTGGGCAAGGACGTGACCGACAAGTTCCTCAGCGGCCTGCCCGGCATCCAGAAGGAAGGCTGCGACGGCCTGATCACCAGCGCGCGCTGGATCGTGCACCGCATGCCGGCGCACACCCGCACCGTCTGCCTGGAATTTTTCGGCAATGCGAAGGACGCGGTCCCGAGCATTGTCGAGATCAAGGACTTCATGTTCGCCGAACAGGCGCGCGGTGGGGCCATCCTGGCAGGCCTGGAGCATTTGGACGACCGCTACCTGAAGGCGGTGGGTTACGCGACCAAGTCCAGAACCCACGGCGGCCTACCCAAGATGGTGCTGTTCGGCGACATCGCCGGCGACGACGCCGATGTGGTGGCGCGGGCGACTTCCGAAGTGGTGCGCATCGCCAACTCACGCCGCGGCGAAGGGTTTATCGCCATCAGCCCGGATGCGCGCAAGAAATTCTGGCTGGACCGCAAGCGCACAGCGGCAATCTCCCGCCACACCAACGCCTTCAAGATCAACGAGGACGTGGTGATCCCGTTGCCGCGCATGGCCGAGTACACCGACGGCATCGAACGCATCAACATTGAGCTGAGCCTGGCCAACAAGGTCAAGCTGTGCGATGCGCTCGAAGCCTTTTTCCTCCAGGGCAAGCTGCCGCTGGGAAAATCGGACGATGCCGGCGAGATACCTTCGGCCGAACTGCTGGAAGACCGCGTCGGCCAGGCCGTGACGCTGATTGCCGGCGTGCGTGCCTTGTGGTCGGGCTGGCTGCGCGATGTGGACACGCTGTTTCCGCAGTTGCAGGACCACTCGCTGCGCGCTAGCTGGAAATCCCAGTTGCGCGCGCCGCTGCAGGCGATTTTTTCGGGGGCTGCCTTTGTGCCAATTCTGGCGGAGTGCAGCGCCATTCACAAACAGGTGCTCAAGGGCCGAGTCTGGGCTGCGCTGCACATGCATGCCGGCGACGGCAACGTGCACACCAACTTGCCGGTCAACAGCGACGACTACCAGATGCTGCAGACCGCGCACGAGGCGGTTGCGCGCATCATGGTGCTGGCGCGGTCGCTCGACGGCGTGATTTCCGGCGAACACGGCATCGGTATCACCAAGCTGGAATTCCTGACCGACGCCGAGCTTCAGCCCTTTGCCGACTACAAGCTCCGCGTGGACCCGGAAGGGCGCTTCAACAAAGGCAAGTTGTTGCGTACGCCCTCACCCCAACCCTCTCCCGAAAGCGAGAGAGGGAGCAAGACGGTTTTACCCCTTCTCCCGTTCACGGGAGAGGGCAGGGGTGAGGGGGATGTTCTTGCGGACCTGACCAACGCCTACACGCCCAGCTTCGGTTTGATGGGCCACGAATCGCTGATCATGCAGCAGTCCGACATCGGCGCGATTGCCGACAGCGTCAAGGACTGCCTGCGCTGCGGCAAGTGCAAGCCGGTTTGCGCCACCCACGTGCCTCGCGCCAACCTGCTGTACAGCCCGCGCAACAAGATTCTGGCGACCTCGCTGCTGGTCGAGGCCTTTCTCTATGAAGAGCAGACGCGCCGCGGCATCAGCATCAAGCACTGGGAAGAGTTCGAGGACGTGGCCGACCATTGCACGGTCTGCCACAAGTGCCTCTCCCCCTGCCCGGTGGACATCGACTTCGGCGAGGTGTCCATGAACATGCGCAACCTGCTGCGCAAGATGGGCCAGAAGTCCTTCCGTCCCGGCAATGCGGCCGCCATGTTTTTCCTCAACGCCACCAGCCCGCAGACCATCAAGTTCATGCGCGGCGCGATGGTGGATGTCGGCTTCAAGGCGCAACGCCTGGTCAACGACCTGCTGCGGCGCGTGGCCCGCAAGCAGACCGCCCAGCCGCCGGCCACGGTCGGCGCCGCGCCGGTCAAGGAGCAGGTGATCCATTTCATCAACAAGAAAATGCCGGGCGGGTTGCCGAAAAAAACCGCACGCGCCTTGCTGGACATCGAGGACAAGGACTACGTCCCCATCATTCGCGACCCGAAGACCACCACTGCGGAAACCGAAGCGGTGTTTTATTTTCCAGGCTGCGGCTCGGAGCGCCTGTTCTCGCAGGTCGGCCTGGCGACCCAGGCCATGCTCTGGCACGCCGGGGTGCAGACCGTGCTGCCGCCGGGCTACCTGTGCTGCGGTTACCCGCAAAAGGGCAGCGGGCAGTTCGACAAGGCCGAAAAAATCATCACCGACAACCGGGTGCTGTTCCACCGTGTGGCCAACACCCTGAATTACCTGGACATCAAGACCGTGGTGGTGAGCTGCGGCACCTGTTACGACCAGTTGCAGGGGTATGAGTTCGAGAAAATTTTCCCCGGCTGCCGCATCATCGATATCCACGAATATTTGCTGGAGAAGGGCATCACCTTGCGCACCGATGCACCGGGGCAGGGCTACCTGTACCACGACCCCTGCCACACACCGATGAAGCTGCAGGAACCGATGAAAACTGTCAAGGCACTGCTCGGCGACCAGGTGCTCAAGTCGGACCGTTGCTGCGGCGAGTCGGGCACGCTTGGCGTCACGCGCCCGGACATCTCGACGCAGATCCGCTTTCGCAAGGAAGAGGAGTTGCGCAAGGATGAGGCTACGCTGCGCGCCAGCGGCGCGATTGCACAGGCAGGCAATGTCAAGATCCTCACCAGTTGCCCGAGCTGCCTGCAGGGCCTGAGCCGCTACGGCAATGACCTGCAAAACGGTCTGCTGGAGGCCGACTACATCGTGGTCGAAATGGCCAACCAGATTCTGGGTAAAGAATGGCTGCCGGCTTATGTAGCTGCGGCCAACAACGGCGGCATCGAACGCGTGCTGGTCTGATAGTGATCTTCTCCAAATACACGACAGTGAATTGGACTGCTCTCACCCTTGCCCTCTGGGAGAGGGGCGGGGTGAGGGAGTGAGCGTTCCGACTGTCATGAGTTTTGAAACGCTCAATAGTTGAAGGACATATTCACCTTGGCAGGCCTGACACCGGATACCCCCACCCCCACAGCATTGACGGTGCACAAGCAGTCGCGCGTGCTGGAGATTGCTTTTTCGGATGGCGCCCAATTCAAAATCCCTTTCGAGCTGATGCGCGTTTATTCGCCGTCGGCCGAAGTTCAGGGACACGGGCCGGGGCAAGAGGTGCTGCAGACCGGCAAGCGCGAGGTCGCCGTGCTGGAGTTGGAGCCCATTGGCAACTACGCCGTCAAGCCGGTGTTTTCGGACGGTCATGAAAGCGGCATTTTTTCCTGGGACTATCTGTACTTTCTCGGCTCGGAGCAGTCCCGCCTGTGGGCTGAGTACACGCAGCGCCTGGAAGCCGCCGGGGCCCTACGCGACGCGCCCATGCTAGCCGCCAGCGGCCCGGGCTGCAGCAGCCATTGATGCGGCTTGTGGCACAGCTTCTCTTTGCTACTAATTTCATAGCTGTCTGCGCCCGTCAGACATGGGCGAGTGTTGTTTTTCAACATAAATGCCGCGAATGCCCCACGCGGTGACAGGGTTGTCGCTTGAATTGGCGGGTTTCGCCCCTAGCATTACCTTATGAGCAGCACCCATTTCGGATTTCAGTCTGTCGACGAAAAAGACAAGGCCAGCCGCGTGCGCGGCGTGTTCGATTCGGTTGCGCCCAAGTACGACGTGATGAACGACCTGATGTCCATGGGCCTGCACCGTGTCTGGAAGGCTTACACGGTGATGGTGGCCGATGTGAAAGCGGGCCAGAGCGTGCTGGACATCGCCGGCGGCACCGGCGACCTGGCGCTGGCCTTTGCGCCCAAGGTGGGCAGCACTGGCTGCGTGGTGCACACCGACATCAACGAAGCCATGCTGCGCGAAGGCCGCAACCGCCTGCTGGACGCTGGCAAGGTCTTGCCGACCACAGTGTGCGACGCCGAGAAGCTGCCGTTTGCCGACGCCAGCTTCGACCTGGTCAGCGTGGCTTTTGGCCTTCGCAACATGACCCACAAGGACTTGGCGCTGACCGAGATGAACCGCGTGCTCAAGCCCGGCGGCAAGCTGCTGGTGCTGGAATTTTCAAAAATCGCCAAACCGCTGGCGAAGGTCTACGATTGGTATTCCTTCAATGTGCTGCCCAAACTGGGCAAGCTGGTGGCCAATGACGACTCGAGTTACCGCTATCTGGCGGAGTCCATTCGCATGCATCCCGGACAGGACGAGCTAAAGGCCCTGATGCATAAAGGTGGTTTTGGCCATGTGGACTATCACAACCTCACTGGCGGGGTGGTGGCATTACATGTTGGAATCAAGTGTTGAAGCAATTTAATTAGAGGAGACGTCATGAAATTCTGGTCTGCAATTCTCTCGGCCGTACTGGCCGCCACCATGCTGTTGGCTTATTCGCCCGCCGCAGAAGCCAAACGCATGGGCGGTGGCGGCTCGGTGGGGCGCCAGTCGTCCAACGTGACGCAGCGTCAGGCGGCGCCGCCAGCCGCACCGGCCAATACCGGGGCTGCTGTGCAGGCGCCCAAGAAACCCTGGGGCGCGATGCTCGGCGGTCTGGCCGCTGGCCTGGGCCTGGCCTGGCTGGCTTCGTCGCTCGGCTTGGGTGGCGCTTTCGGCCAGATCATCATGTTCGCGCTGCTGGCGTTGCTGGTGATGGTGGTGGTTGGTTTTGTGATGCGCAGGTTGAAAGCCGGCAACGGCCAGGGCGCAACGCCTTACGCCATGCAGGGCGCGGGCAACGCGACCATGCCGCGCAACTACAGCCCCGAAAATGTCGGCAACGATGCCTCGGCCCGTCCCTGGGAGCGCAATAACATGACTTTCGACGCAAGCAAGGCGGCTGGCGGCTCGATGATTGGCTCCGGGCTGGCCGGATCACAAGCCTGGGGCGTGCCCGAGGGTTTTGATGCCGAAGGCTTCCTGAAGGCCTGCAAGACCAACTTCGTGACCCTGCAGGACGCTTGGGATCGCTCGGATGTGAACAGCCTGCGCGCGATGATGACCGACGATATGCTTGAGCAGATCAAGACCCAATTGGCCGACCGCGAGTCACACACCGGTGGCACGGCCAACAAAACCGACGTGGTGATGTTGGACGCCAAGCTGCTCGGCATCGAGGAACTCAGCGACGTCTACATGGCCAGTGTGGAGTTCTCCGGCATGATCCGTGAAGACGCCTCAGCCGGTGCCAGCCCGTTCCGTGAAGTCTGGAACATGACCAAACCGCGCAACGGCGGTGGTTGGCTGGTGGCGGGCGTGCAAGCACTTCAATAAGCCCCCACGCTCCGCCGCTTCGAGCCTGCGGCAGTCTCTGCCCCTGGCTTCGAGGGGGAGGGGCGCTGCGCCTGCGGACCGGCGAAGCCGGATCCGCGGCCCCTGCTGGTCTTTAAAGCCCCTCCAATCGCTGGCGCGATGGAGGGGCTTTTTCAATCTGCTGCAAAATCGGGGACGTATGAATACCACGTCCCCTTTTTCTTTTCTGCAATCCCTGGCCACCCGTTTTCAGCCCCCCTCGTGGGTGGTTGACGAGGGTCAGCAAAAGCTGGTGCTGTTCCTGAACCATGTGCTGATGCAGGAAAAAGAGGCGCAAAACCGCCTGCTGCGCAAGAAGGGTAGCGTGGTCCATGTGCGCTGGGGCGTGTTTGCGCTGGACCTCGTCATCACGCCAGCCGGGCTGCTGGACCGCGTTGCCCCCGGTGCCAAACCTGACCTGCTGCTGGCCGTGGCTGCCGAATCACCGGCGGTCATCATGCAGTCGGTGATGGCCGGCAAAGCGCCGCCGGTCAATATCGAAGGTGATGTGCAGCTTGCCGCCGAACTGGGCTGGCTGGCCGACAACTTGCGCTGGGATGGGGAAGAAGACCTGTCCCGCCTGATCGGTGATGCCCCGGCGCATACCTTGGCAGGCGCGGCGCGTCAGGCGCTGGCAGGCCTGCGTCAGTTTCTGGCCCAGGCGCCTTCCCCGTCCGGAGCCGTGCCAGTGCCGCCTGTCTCAGAGCCACCGAAAGCCACTTCATGAGCCGACTGTTCCGGGGCGTTTTTATCGTCTGGACCGTGCTGCGCTTCGGGCTGGACGAGCTGGTCCTGTCGAGTTTCAGCAAGCCCTGGATTCGCTTGCTGACGCGCATCGTCTCGGTCGGGCGCAACCTGAAGGCACCGCGTGGCCAGCGCTTGCGCGAAGCGCTGGAAAGCCTGGGCCCTATCTTTGTCAAATTTGGCCAGGTCATGTCGACCCGACGCGACTTGTTGCCGCTGGACATCGCCAACGAACTGGCCCACCTGCAAGACCGGGTACCGCCGTTTGACCCGGATATCGCCATCGCCATCATTGAAAAAGCCTTTGGCCGACCGCTGGCGCAGATTTTTGCGACCTTCGAGCGTGTGCCGACTGCCAGCGCCTCCATCGCGCAGGTGCACTTTGCCACTTTGCCCGGCGGGCGTGAAGTGGCCGTCAAGGTGCTGCGTCCCAATATGCTGCCGGCCATTGAAAAAGACCTGGCGCTAATGCACATGATGGCGGGTTGGGTGGAAGGCCTGTCGGCCGATGGCAAGCGCCTGAAGCCGCGGGAAGTCGTGGGCGAATTTGACAAATACCTGCATGACGAACTCGATCTGCTGCGCGAGGCTGCCAACGCGGCCCAGTTGCGCCGCAACATGCAAAACCTCAACCTGGTGTTGATTCCCGAGATGGTCTGGGACTTCTGCATGCCCGACGTGCTGGTGATGCAGCGCATGACGGGTGTGCCCATCAGCCAGGTGCAACGCCTGCGTGACGCCGGTGTGGACATGAAAAAACTCGCGCGTGACGGCGTGACCCTCTTTTTTACCCAAGTGTTCAGGGACGGTTTTTTTCATGCCGACATGCACCCCGGCAACATCCAGGTCAGCCTGGACCCTGCCACCTTCGGGCGTTATATTTCGCTGGATTTCGGCATCGTAGGCACCTTGACCGAGGTGGACAAGGAATACCTGGCGCAGAACTTCAGTGCGTTTTTCCAGCGCGACTACAAACGTGTGGCCGAGCTGCATATCGAGTCTGGCTGGGTGCCCGCAAGCACCCGCGTGGACGAGCTGGAAGCTGCGGTACGCGCCTGTTGCGAGCCCTACTTTGACCGTCCCCTCAAGGAAATTTCGCTCGGCATGGTGCTGATGCGGCTGTTCCAGACCTCCCGCCGCTTCCATGTGGAAATCCAGCCGCAACTGGTGCTGCTGCAAAAAACCCTGCTCAACATCGAAGGCCTGGGGCGCGAGCTCGATCCCGACCTGGACTTGTGGAGCACGGCCAAACCTTTTTTGGAGACCTGGATGCTGGAACAGGTCGGCCCCGAAAAACTGTTGCAACAACTCAAGGCCGAAGCGCCGACCTACGCCAAATTGCTGCCCGGCCTGCCGCGCCTGCTGCAGCAATACCTGAAAAACCAGACCGGCGGCCAGCACCGCGAGCTGCAGGAACTGCTCAAGGAGCAGCGTCGCACCAACAAGCTGCTGCAGGGCTTGATCTATGGTGGCGTGGGTTTTGCTTTAGGCCTGCTCGCCATGCAAATTGTGCTGCGGATACGGTTGTTTTGAGCCGGAAAATCTGGTGATAATCACGCGTTCTTGAGGAGGTCACCGTGCTTTTAACCCTGGTTTTTGTTTACCTGCTTATCACCATCATCATTGGCCTGTACGCCGCCAGACGTGTCAAAAACACCGCCGACTACGCGATCGCCGGGCGCAACCTGCCGCTGATCATGATTGTCACCACCACCTTTGCGACCTGGTTCGGCTCCGAGACCGTGCTCGGCATCCCGGCCAAATTTGTCCAGAGCGGACTCAACGGCGTGGTGGAAGACCCCTTCGGTGCCGGTACCTGCCTGATCCTGGTGGGCCTGTTCTTCGCCGGCAAGCTCTACAAGATGTCTTTGCTGACCATCAGCGACTACTACCGCGAGCGGTATGGCCGCACCATCGAAGTGGTGTGCTCCATCATCATCATGATCAGCTACCTGGGCTGGGTGGCGGCACAGGTGACGGCGCTCGGGCTGGTGTTCAACATCCTGTCGGGTGGCGCCATCAGCCTGACCGTAGGCATGTTTATCGGCACCGCCTCTGTGCTCGCCTACACACTGTTTGGCGGCATGTGGTCGGTGGCAGTGACCGACTTCGTCCAGGTGATTGTGCTGGTGGTCGGCTTGACGGTGCTGGCCGTGTTTGCCGGCAATCTGGCGGGTGGCGCCGACAAGGTCATTGCGCTGGCAACCAGCCAGGACTTGTTCAAATTCTGGCCCGAACCCAATCTGCGCGACATGGTGTTTTTCTTTGCCGCCGCCATCACCATGATGTTTGGCTCGATACCGCAACAAGACGTTTTTCAGCGCGTGATGTCGGCCAACAGCATCGGTGCAGCGACCAAGGGGCCGGTGATAGGTGGCGTCTGCTACATCCTGTTTGCCTTTGTGCCCATGTTTTTGGTGGTCAGTGCACTGATCATCATGCCGGAGCAGACAGCTATTTTGCTCAAGGAAGACCCGCAAAAGATCCTGCCTACGCTGGTGCTCGAAAAAATGCCCTTCATCATGCAGGTGCTGTTTTTTGGTGCCCTGCTGTCGGCCATCAAATCGACCGCGTCGGCCACCCTGCTGGCGCCCAGTGTGACTTTTGTCGAAAACATCTGGCGCCAGTTCAAGCCGCGCATGAGCGACAAGCACGAGCTCAAACTGATGCGCACCAGCGTGCTGGTGTTCAGTAGCCTGGTCCTGGCGTACGCCATTTTCATGCAGGGCACCTCGATTTACGAGATGGTGTCGGGTGCTTATCAGGTGCCGCTGGTGGGGGCCTTTGTGCCGCTGGTTTTTGGTCTGTACTGGAAAAAAGCCAGTACGCAAGGCGCTGTTTTCTCGGTGGTGTGCGGCATTGGCACCTGGCTGCTGTTTACCTTCAGCACCCTGGGCGAGCAGTTTCCCTCGCAACTGGCGGGCGTGCTGGCGGCCACGCTGGGCATGCTGGTCGGCTCGCTGACCCCGCAGACCATCGAGAACACCCGCGGCAGCCACCACAAGCTGTCCACCGAACGCTGACTGGTCTGTACGGCCTCTCACGCTCTCAGAGGCCCTGCGCCTATAATTGAGGGCTTTGCATCCTGCGCGCCAGCGCGGCTTGCAGCAGCCCCGTCAAAACCTCTGAAACCATGCCAATCTACGCCTATAAATGCGAGTCCTGCGGGCATAACAAGGACGTTTTGCAAAAAATGTCTGATGCGCCGCTGACCGACTGCCCCCAATGCGGCGCGCCCGCTTTCCGCAAACAGCTCACCGCAGCCGGCTTTCAACTCAAGGGTTCGGGCTGGTATGTGACGGATTTCCGTGGCGGCGGGGGTGCCGCCGCCGTGCCGCCAGCCAATGGCTCTGAGGCGCCTGCCGCAACCGCCGCAACCGCCGCAGATACCCAGCAGTCGACCGAGCCTGCAGTGAAAGCGGCTGCTGCTGCTGCGCCGGCTGCTGCACCGGTGAGCAGCAGCACTATCCCCAAGGCCGATTGATGGCCGCGTTGCGCCGTTGGCTGCTGGCCGGGATGTTGGTGCTGGTTCCGCTGGCAGTGACCGTTTGGCTGCTGAACTGGATCATTGGCGCGCTGGACCAGACCTTGCAGATTCTTCCGGGCGACTGGCATCCCGACAAAGTGCTCGGGGTTCACATTCCCGGCTTTGGTGTGTTGCTGGCGCTGGCCATCGTGTTGTCGATAGGCGCCATCGCCAGCAATTTCATGGGCAAAAGGCTGGTGAGCTGGTGGGATGCCCTGCTCAGCCGCATTCCCATCGTCCGGTCGATTTATTCCAGCGTCAAGCAGGTTTCCGACACACTTTTTTCGGAGAACGGCAATGCCTTCCGCAAGGCGCTGTTGATACAGTGGCCGCGTGAAGGGGTCTGGACCATTGCTTTCCAGACCGGCAGGCCCGGCGGCGATGTGGTCAACCACCTGCAGGGCGACTATCTCAGCGTTTACGTGCCCACCACGCCCAACCCCACCGGGGGTTATTTCATCATGCTGCCCAAGGCGGACTGCATCGAACTCAAAATGAGTGTGGATGAAGCCCTGACCTATGTGATTTCCATGGGTGTGGTGGTGCCCGGCAGCGCCGCCAGCTACAAGCCGAAATAGTTTTCTTTCCGCAGCGCGCAAGCGCTCAAGCACAAGCGAATTACCTATGACTTCCCAAATGCGTTCCCACTATTGCGGTCTGGTGACCGAGAGCCTCATGGGCCAAACCGTGAGCCTGTGCGGTTGGGTCAACCGCCGGCGTGACCACGGCGGCGTGATTTTTATCGACCTGCGCGACCGCGAGGGCTACGTGCAGGTGGTGTGCGATCCGGACCGCGCGGACATGTTCAGCACGGCCGAAGGCGTGCGCAACGAGTTCTGCGTGCAGATCAAGGGCCTGGTGCGGGCACGCCCCGAGGGTACCGTTAACGAGGCGCTGAAAAGCGGAAAAATCGAGGTGCTGTGCCACGAGCTGATCGTGCTCAACCCGAGTGTCACGCCGCCGTTCCAGCTCGATGACGACAACCTGTCGGAGACGACGCGCCTGACGCACCGCGTGCTGGACCTGCGCCGCCCCTACATGCAAAACAACCTGATGCTGCGTTACCGCGTGGCAATGGAAACCCGCAAGTTCCTCGACGCCAACGGCTTCATCGACATTGAAACGCCGATGCTGACCAAAAGCACGCCCGAGGGCGCGCGCGACTACCTGGTGCCCAGCCGCGTCAACGAAGGCCAGTTTTTTGCGCTGCCGCAAAGCCCGCAGCTGTTCAAGCAGTTGCTGATGGTGGCCGGCTTTGACCGGTATTACCAGATCACCAAGTGTTTCCGCGACGAGGACCTGCGTGCCGACCGCCAGCCCGAATTCACGCAGATCGATATCGAGACCTCCTTCATGGGCGAGCAGGACATCCGCGACATGTTCCAGGGCATGATCAGCAACATTTTCAAGACCGTGCTGGCCACCGACTTGGGCGAGTTTCCGGTGATGTCTTATGCCGATGCGATGCACCGGTTTGGCTCTGACAAGCCGGACCTGCGCGTCAGCATGGAATTCACCGAGCTGACCGATATCATGGCAACGGTGGACTTCAAGGTGTTCAGCACCCCGGCCACCACGCCGGGCGGCCGGGTGGTCGCGCTGCGTGTGCCGGGCGGCTCCGAGATGAGCCGCGGCGACATCGACGGCTACACCGAGTTCGTCAAGATCTACGGCGCCAAGGGTCTGGCCTGGATCAAGGTCAATGACGTGAGCAAAGGCCAGGGTGACAAGGCCCTTCGGTGGCCGGGCCTGCAAAGCCCCATCGTCAAGAACATCCACGATGCAGCGATCACAGAGATCCTCAAGCGCACCGGCGCGCAGAACGGCGACATCATCTTCTTCGGCGCCGACAAGGCCAAAATCGTCAACGACAGCATTGGCGCCCTGCGCCTGAAGGTCGGTCTCAGCGCCCTGGGCAAGAAGCTCGGCCTTTTTACGGCCGGCTGGAAGCCACTGTGGGTGGTGGACTTTCCGATGTTCGAATACGACGAAGGTGGTCAGCGCTGGAGCGCGGTGCACCACCCCTTCACCGCCCCCAAAGACGGCCATGAAGACTGGATGGACACCGACCCCGGCAAATGTATCTCCAAGGCCTACGACATGGTGCTCAACGGCTGGGAGCTCGGCGGCGGCTCGGTGCGTATTCACCGCGCCGAGGTGCAAAGCAAGGTCTTTGACGCGCTGAAAATCGGGCCGGAAGAAGCCCAGGAAAAGTTTGGCTTCCTGCTGGACGCGCTGCAATACGGCGCGCCGCCCCATGGCGGCCTGGCCTTTGGCCTGGACCGCATCGTCACCATGATGACCGGTGCCGAGTCGATTCGCGACGTGATTGCCTTCCCCAAGACCCAACGCGCACAGTGTCTGTTGACCCATGCACCGAGCCCGGTAGATGAGAAGCAGTTGAAAGAATTGCACATCCGTCTGCGTAACCCGCAGCCGGCCTGATCGAAGGTTGGGGCAGAATGAAAGGACGCTGATTCAGCGTCCTTTTTTTGTTGGAGCTTGCAAATGTCCCGCCCTCTCTCCCGTTCAGACAAACTGATCACAGACATGCACTTTGCTGCGTTAACGGCGCTGTCTGCAACCCAGAATGGGCGCTTGCACCATGGGGAATTAATGGCAGAGATTGAGCGTTGTGTCTCTCTGGACGGCTGGGCCAGGGAAATTTATGAAAGGTCGGGCAACATCAGATGGCGGTCGATCTTTGCGTTCTCGTCAGTGGGACTCGTGAAGGCGGGATATGTACGAAAGGAAAACGCTGTCTGGACCATTACCGATGAAGGGCGCGCATCCATCAAGCAGCCGTTCGATCCGCGCGCCTTCCTACAGGAAATTGATCGCCGATATCGCATCTGGAAAGCCGCGAGTCTCCAGCAACCAGAAAAACCCCAAGTTTTCGGCTCAGTAGAGGCCATAGCGCCTGAGGAAGATTTGGCGCCACCTGAAGAGAGGCTGACAATCATCCTTGATCAAACGCGTGATGCGTTGGCGGCCGAACTTATTGAGGCGATCAAGCAATGTGAGCCTGATTTTTTTGAACGTCTCGTGGTTCAACTATTGCTGAAGATGGGTTACGGGGGGAGTCGCCAAGAGGCGGGTCAGGCGGTCGGTCGATCAGGTGATGGAGGTATCGATGGAATCATCAATGAAGATCGATTGGGGCTGGACGCGATCTACCTTCAGGCAAAACGCTGGGAGGGGAGTGTAGGAGAGGGACAGATTCGCGATTTCAAAGGAGCGCTGGATGCCAAAGGGGCGCAGAAGGGCGTCTTCATCACCACGAGCACCTTCACCCCCGCTGCGCTGCAGGCTGCACGCAACAGCCGCTCCTACAAGATTGTTCTGATTGATGGGCAGCGCCTGGCGGAATTAATGATTGAGCATGATCTGGGCGTCTCGATTGCCGCCACTTACCACCTCAAGCGAATCGACTCGGATTTCTTTGTTGATTGATAATGGCTAAAATAGCCAAACAGCTTTGTTGAAAGTTCGCCTATGCAAGTTACCGCCACGCAAGCCAAGAACCGGTTCGGCTATGTCTGCGCGCTGGCCAAGACTGAGCCCGTATTTATTGAAAAAGATGGCCGGGTTGATTCCGTGATTGTTTCGTTGGAGCAATTTGAGGCGCTGAAAGCTGCGGGTGAAAAGAAATCCATGGCCCGGCGTCAAAAAGAATTCAACGATAGCTACAAGAACTGGATAGCGCTGCAAAACGACCATTTCGCAAAAAATGGCCTCTGGTGCGATGGCCTGGTGCCGTGGATGGAGAAACCCTGACTTGGCCCAGTTTGACGTTTACGTGAATCCGCAATTGGCCTCACGCGAGTTTGTGCCCTATGTGCTCGACGTCCAAAGCGATCTGATCAACCAACTCAGCACTCGTTTGGTCATGCCTTTGTCCCGGGTCGGTGTTGGCGAGTCCAAGTTGCCGCTCAGTCTTTGTCCTCCGGTGGAAATCGATACCGAGTCGCTGCTTGTATTGGCTCATTTGGCAGCGCCCGTGCCCGCGCGGTTGCTTCGGAAGCCGGTCTGCTCGCTGAAGCACCGCGCCAGTGAGCTCAGTGCGGCAATGGATGCGGTGATCAGTGGCTTCTGAAACGGATCGCCCGTTCAAGATCCCTGAATCTGTGCTTGTTGTGATACACACCCCGGCGCTGGAGGTGCTGCTGCTTGAGCGCGCGGATCACCCCGGCTTCTGGCAAAGCGTGACCGGCTCACGGGACACGCCGGACGAGCCGCTGGTGCAAACTGCAGTGCGCGAGGTGCTGGAGGAAACCGGCATCGCGGCAGACGCGGCGGATCTGCGCGACTGGGCGGTCTCCAACGTTTACGACATCTATCCGCAATGGCGCCACCGTTATGCGCCTGGCGTCACACGCAACACCGAACATGTTTTCGGCCTGTGCGTGCCGCGCAGCACAAGCGTCACGCTGAGCCCGCGCGAACACACGGCCTGGCAGTGGCTGCCCTGGCTGGAAGCTGCCGACCAGTGTTTTTCAGCATCGAATGCCGAGGCTATTTTGCTGTTGCCCCGCTTCATGGCTTGAGTCACCGCGCGTGAATACCCTGCACCGATCTGAAACCCTGCAACTGCTGGAAAGCGGGCAGGAGTATTTCCCGGCCCTGATCCACGCGATCGACGGCGCCAGCGCCTGGGTGCAGCTCGAGACCTATATTTTTGATGTGCACCTGGCTGGCGAGCAGGTGGCCGAGGCGCTGGTACAGGCCGCGCTGCGCGGGGTCCGCGTGGAGGTGCTGGTTGATGGCATTGGCTCTGACCCGCTGCCGCCGGCCTGGCAGCAAAAAATGAAGGAGGCCGGTGTTCAGTGGCTGGTGTATTCGCCACTGGCGTCAGGCCTGGGCGGGCTGGGCCTGCTGGTGCCGGACCGCTGGCGCCGTCTGCACCGCAAGTTGTGTGTGGTGGACCAGCGCACGGTTTTTTGTGGCGGCATCAATGTGCTGGACGATTTTTACGACCCCAACCACGGCGACTTGCAGGCAGCCCGGTTTGACTTTGCGGTGGCGGTCACCGGGCCGATGGCCCTAGAGGCGGCTGAGGCCATGGCCTTGCTTTGGTGGCGCGTGCAGGCCGGCTACAGCGCGCGGCAAAACCATCTGGCCGCCGCCTGGGAAAAGTTCAAGGCAGCCGGTTATGGTCGGCGCACCGGAGCAGCAGGGCTTTCCGGCCAGGCCGCGCCGGCCGGGGACGAGCGGGCGGCGCTGCCCGGCGTCAAGGCGGCGCTGGTGCTGCGCGACAACCTGCGCAACCGCAGCAGCATTGAAAAGGTGTACCGGCAGGCCATTGGCCGGGCGCACGACGAGATATTGATTGCCAACGCCTACTTTGTGCCGGGCGGCAAACTCAGGCGCGCGCTGATCCGGGCCGCAAGGCGCGGCGTCAAGGTGACCTTGCTGCTGCAGGGGCGCTACGAATACTTCATGCAGTACCACGCGGCGCGTCCGGTGTATGGAGCGTTGCTGGCGGCGGGTGTGGAGATTCATGAGTACGAATCCAGCTTTCTCCATGCCAAGGTGGCAGTGATCGACGGCCATTGGGCCACAGTCGGTTCGTCCAACCTCGATCCGCTGAGCCTGCTGCTGGCGCACGAGGCCAATGTGGTGATCGAAGACAAGGTGTTTGCCGACGAACTGCGGGACAGCCTGCGCGCCGCGATAGCCGGACACGGACGCCTGCTCGATCCGGTCGCCTACAGCCAGCGGCCCTGGGGCCAGCGTATTCTGGACCACGTCGCCCATGCGCTGATGCGCTTGGCCATTTTTGTGGCGGGCCAGCGCTACTGATTTTTCCGGCTTTTTCGGCAGATGCAGCCTATTCCATGCAGGACCTGATTGTTCAACGGCCCGAAGGCCTGTATTGCCCACCCGGTGATTTCTACATCGACCCCTGGCGCCCGGTGGACCGCGCTGTCATCACCCATGCCCATGCCGACCATGCACGCATGGGCCATGGCCACTACCTGGCCGCCACACCTGCCGAAGGCGTGTTGCGCTCGCGCCTGGGCCAGAACATCACGCTGCAAAACCTGGACTATGGTGAGCAAATCGTCCACAACGGCGTCGCGCTGTCGCTGCACCCGGCCGGCCATGTGCTGGGCTCGGCGCAAGTGCGCCTTGCGCATGCCGGCCAGACCTGGGTCGCCAGCGGCGACTACAAGGTCGCGCCGGACGCCACCTGCACGCCCTTCGAGCCGGTGCGCTGCGATGTCTTCATCACCGAGTCCACCTTCGGCCTGCCGATCTACCGCTGGCGGCCCGATGTGGAGCTGTTTACCGAGATCAACAACTGGTGGGCGGCCAATACGGCGCTGGGCCGCGCCAGCGTGCTCATGTGTTACAGCTTCGGCAAGGCCCAGCGCATTCTGAGCGGCGTCGATGCCTCGATTGCGCCCATCATCGTGCACGGCTC
Source organism: Polaromonas sp. (assembly GCF_030689685.1). Taxonomy (GTDB): domain Bacteria; phylum Pseudomonadota; class Gammaproteobacteria; order Burkholderiales; family Burkholderiaceae_C; genus Polaromonas. The sequence goes on from NZ_JAUYEY010000069.1 coordinate 22,746, forward strand.
GGTGCAGACGCTCAACACCGCCTACCGCGCAGCCGGTGTGGCTCTGCCGGTCACGCTGACGGTCGATGAGGTCAGCGATCCGGCCGACTTCAAACGTGCACTGGTGTTGTGCCCGCCTGGCGCGGCTGGCGTGCGCCGCGCAGGGCCGCCCCAAGCAAGCACAGCCCCCTCGGGGGGCAGCGAAGCACACGAAGTGGCGAGCGTGGGGGTCCATTCAAGCCCCTTCGCAAAGCGCTTCGGTGATTTCAGTGACGCCTTTGCCAGTGGCTGGATGCAGTTGCGCGGTGCGCGCCGGCGCGGCGGTTACGACAAGGGCTTTGTGCTCAGCGACCACGCCGACTGGCCAGGCCTGATGGGGGCCATAGCCGCCACCAGCGCCCAGCGCGTCATCGTCACCCATGGCAGCGTGCCGGTGCTGGTGCGTTACCTGACGGAGCAGGGGCTGCAGGCCGAAGCCTTTCACACCGAGTACGGCGACGATCCGGTCGAAGAGCAGGTCCAGCCCGCTGTGCCTGACCCGGCGATGGAAGCCCCCGCGCCATGAGACATTTCGCGCGGCTGTTTGCCGAGCTCGACAGCACCACGTCGACCAAAGCCAAGGTCGAAGCCTTGCAGCGCTACTTCGCCCGCACGCCGCCGCAGGACGCGGCCTGGGCCGTGTACTTTTTGGCGGGTGGCAAGCCCCGCCAGGTGGTCAAGACGGCCACGCTTCGCCAACTCGCCTGCGAAGCGGCAGGTATTGCCGACTGGCTGTTCGAGGAGTCATACCAGGCGGTCGGTGACCTGGCCGAAACCATTGCCTACATCCTGCCGCTGCAGGCCTTCGAGTCCGACCTGGGCCTGGCCGACTGGGTGGAAAACCGCCTGCTGCCCTTGCGCGGATTGCCAGAGGACGAGGTGGCCCGGCGCGTGCGGGGCTACTGGCAGGAGCTGGACGCCCAGTGCCGCTTCCTGCTGGTCAAGTTGGTCGGCGGCGGCTTTCGTGTCGGCGTCAGCAAGCTGCTGGTGCAGCGCGCGCTGGCGGCGCATTCGGGCATTGACGCCAAACGTATCGCGCAGCGCATGATGGGTTACATGGACGCGAAAGTGATGCCGTCGGCGATCAAATACGAAGCGCTGCTGGCCGACACGGCGGGGGCCGGCGCCGATGTGATGGATGCGGGCCAACCTTATCCGTTTTTCCTGGCGCACCAGCTCGACGCGCCGCTCCAAGGCCTGGACGCGAAGCTGGGCCCGGTCGGTGACTGGCAGGTCGAGTGGAAGTACGACGGCATCCGCGGCCAGATCGTCAAACGTGCCGGCCAGCTCTGGCTCTGGTCGCGCGGCGAGGAATTGGTGACCGAGCGTTTCCCCGAGATCGTGGCGCTGGCGCAGCCGCTGCCTGACGGTACGGTGCTGGACGGAGAGATTTTGGTCTGGCGTTATGCGCAGAGCCCTCACCCTCACCCTCTCCCAGGGGGAGAGGGAACAATGACACGGGACGCGGTATTACCCCCTCTCCCTTTGGGAGAGGGCAGGGGTGAGGGTGCCCCGGCCGCCTATGCGCTGCTGCAGCAGCGCATAGGCCGCAAGACCCTGGGCAAAAAAATCCTGGCCGATGCGCCGGTCACCTTCATGGCCTACGACCTGCTGGAACTGGCCGGTCAGGACCTGCGCGGTCAGCCGCAGCAGGCGCGCCGCGAGCAACTTGAGCAACTGCTGGCCGGCACGCCGATCAAGATCTCGCCGGTCGAGCGGCTGGCGTCCTGGCAGGAATTTGCGGCCTTGCGCGCCGAATCGCGCGTTCGCGGCGTCGAGGGCTTCATGCTCAAACGCCTGGACGCCGCCTACGGCACCGGCCGCACCAAAGCCGACGGCTTGTGGTGGAAGTGGAAGATAGAACCGATGACCATTGACGGCGTGCTGATCTACGCGCAGGCCGGTCACGGGCGCCGCGCCTCGCTCTACACCGACTACACCTTTGCGGTCTGGAACCGGTCGCCGCAGGATGCCGAAGAAGCTGCGGCTGTGGTTCAGGCGATAGCGAAAAGGCAGCCCGCGCAGCCTGATACCCTCCAGCTTGTCGCGTTCGCCAAAGCCTATTCCGGCCTGACCGACGAGGAGTTCAAGCGCATCGACAGCGTGATCCGCAAGACCACGCTGGAAAAATTCGGCCCGGTGCGCAGTGTGCGGCCGACGCTGGTTTTCGAGCTCGGTTTTGAGGGCATCAACCGCAGCCCGCGCCACAAAAGCGGCATTGCCGTGCGCTTTCCGCGCATGCTGCGCATCCGGGACGACAAGCCCCTGCACGAGGCCAATACCCTGGATGAGCTCAAAGCGCTCCTGAATCTATAGCTGCTTGTGCCCACCCAGCATGGGATAGAGGCCTAAAACCCTTATAAAAATCAGGCATAACCTGCGCTGAACAGGCTGGTAACATTGGCCATGCTTATGAAATCCGACACGCCCGCAGGACAAGCGGCCCCTGACGAAGAGGGCACACCGGTCTCCGTCAAGATCCGCGAGCGCCTGGCCGCCGCCAAAAAGCGCTTCAACGCCAACGACAACATCGCCGAGTTCATCGAACCGGGCGAGCTCGAAAAGCTGCTCGACGAGGTCGAGGGCAAGATGCAGGGCGTGCTCGACAGTCTGGTGATCGACACCGTGGGCGACCACAACACCAACAACACCGCGCGCCGCGTCGCCAAGATGTACCTCAACGAGGTCTTCAAGGGCCGTTATGTGGCCGGCCCGACCATCACCGAGTTCCCGAACGCCGAACACCTCAATGAATTGATCATCGTCGGGCCCATCACGGTGCGCAGCGCCTGCTCGCACCATTTTTGCCCGGTGATTGGCCAGCTCTGGATAGGCGTGATGCCCAACGAACACACCAACGTGATCGGCTTGTCCAAATATGCGCGACTGGCCGAGTGGATCATGGGCCGCCCGCAGATCCAGGAAGAAGCGGTGGTACAGCTGGCTGACCTGATTCAGCAAAAGACCCGGCCCGACGGCTTGGCCATCGTCATGGAGGCCAGCCACTTCTGCATGGGCTGGCGCGGCGTCAAGGACATGGACAGCAAGATGATCAATTCCGTGATGCGCGGCGTTTTCCTCAAGGACCCGAACCTGCGCCGCGAATTTTTGTCCCTGATCCCCAAAAAGAGCAGCAGCTAAGGAAACATTTATCTATGTTGGTACGCCTTCTTTACGCCAGCCGCTCGGCTGACCCCGGTTCCAGCGAGGTGACCGAGTCCATCCTGGCCCAGTCGCGCAGCCACAACCCGGCCATGGGCATCACCGGCATCCTGTGTTACGGCGGCGGCATCTTCCTGCAGGCCCTCGAAGGCGGCCGGAACCAGGTCAGCGACCTGTACGGCCACATCCAGAAAGACCCGCGCCATACCGACGTGGTGCTGCTGCATTACGAGGAAATCAGCGAGCGCCGTTTCGGCGGCTGGACCATGGGCCAGGTCAACGTGGCCAATGTCAACACCTCCATCCTGCTGAAATACTCCGAAAAGGCCGAGCTTGACCCCTACTCGGTGTCGGGCAAGGTGTCGCTGGCGCTGCTGGAAGACTTGATGGCCACCGCTGCCATCTGCGGCCGCGCCTGAGCCGGCGTACGGCTCGATGCGCCGCCGGCGTGGCCCTTGCTGCTTGCCCTGGGCCGCGATGGTGCCGGTACCCGCTTGACGCGAAAATGCACGCATGACCGCTGCCACGCCTCTGCTGATCGGGTGCGATTTTTCCAGTGCCCCGACACGCAAAAAACCGATTGTCCTGGCCTTGGGTGCCAGCAGAAACGGACGTTTGCAGTTGTCAAAACTCGTGCGCCTTGATTCACTCGACGGATTTGAAGCCTGGTTGCGGCAACCCGCTGGCTGGTTGGGTGCGTTTGATTTTCCGTTCGGGCTGCCGCGTGAACTGGTCGAGCAGCTCGGCTGGCCCGCCGCCTGGCCCGCGCTGATGGCGCATTACGCCGGCCTGAGCCGCGTTGAAATTCGCCAGACCTTTGCCGCGTTTTGCGATGCGCGGCCTGTCGGCGGCAAATTTGCCCACCGCGCCACCGACCGGCCCGCCGGCTCCAGCCCGTCGATGAAGTGGGTGAACCCGCCAGTTGCTTACATGCTGCATGCGGGGGTGCCGCGCCTGCTGACCGCCGGCGTGCACCTGCCGGGCCTGCATGACGGTGACCGCAGCCGGGTCGCGCTCGAAGCCTACCCCGGACTGCTGGCGCGCGAGGTGCTCGGCCACCGTTCCTACAAAAGCGATGACCGTCTGAAGCAGACGCCAGAGCGGCTGATCGCACGCAAGGACCTGATCACCGCACTGGAGAAGGGCCAGACCCGTCTGGGCCTGCGCCTGAAGTTGAGCCACGCCCAGCGCGACACGCTGGTAGACGACGGCAGTGGCGACGAACTCGACGCCGTGCTTTGCCTGATGCAGGCCGCCTGGGCGCAGACACAGCACGCGCAGGGTGCGCCGTGTTATGGCTTGCCGGCGCATATGGATCCGATCGAGGGCTGGATCGTCTCCGCCTGAGCGCCGACAAGCCGCTCTTACTTGCGAAATACATGAACAAATCAGCCCTCACCCCATATCCAGCCTACATGGGTAGCTACAAAATGAATAGCAAATGACGTTTTCCTTGTTGGCTGATGTGGTGTTGCTGGTTCATCTGCTGTTCATTGTGTTTGCGGTGGGCGGTGGGGCGCTGGCCTTGCGCTGGCGCTGGATGCCCTGGCTGCATCTGCCCGCGCTGGCCTGGGGCGCGACGGTAGAGTTCACCGGCTGGATTTGCCCGCTGACACCGCTGGAAAACGCGCTGCGCCGGGCCGCTGGCGCGGCCACCTACAGCGAGACCTTCATCGAACACTATTTGATGCCCGTGATCTACCCGGGCGAGCTGACGCGCGAGTTGCAGTGGGCTTTGGGCGCGCTGCTGCTGGTGATCAATGGCGTGGTTTACGCCGTGGTCTGGCGCTGGCGGAAGCGCCCGAAGTGACCGGGCTGCGCGCCTGCGCCGCATGGCTGGTGCTGTGGGGTGCCGTTAGCGCCCAGGCGGGCGGCGAGTGGAGCGGCACGGTCACGCGTATCGCTGATGGCGATACGCTGTGGGTGCGGCCCGCGTTTGGGGGGCGGCCGGTCAAGTTACGGGTTCATGGCATCGACGCGCCAGAGATCTGCCAGACCGGTGGCCAAGCGTCACGCGCAGCACTGGCGCACCGCTTGGCGGGCCAGCGGGTTCAGGTCAGCCCGCAACGCAAGGATGACTACGGCCGCACTGTCGCGGTCCTTCATCGGGAGGGTGAAGATATCGCCGGCTGGATGGTCGGCCAGGGCCACGCCTGGTCTTACCGTTTTGGCCGGGATGGCGGCCCGTACAGGGCGCAGCAAGCTCACGCTCAGGCTTCGGCGCGGGGCTTGTTTGCCGACCCCCTGGCCGTGGAGCCGCGCCTGTTTCGCAAGCGCCATGGTTCCTGCGATCCGGCAGGCCTTGCAGCCGACGTCCCTTCTGCCGCCCCGGCTCCTGGGTGACCAGCCAGGGGGCAACGTCCTACATGGAATTGCGTTGCTGCTGACGAGGGTATTCCCGCCATAAAACTAAAGTGACTGTTCGCCTGCCATACCGGCGGGTTTCATTTAAAGGAGATGCTATGGATGCCTCCCTGCCCACGGGCAAGGAATTGAGACTGTTGAACGCCAAGGGCATGAACAGCCGTCGATCAGGAAGAGAGACTTCGAGTAATCGAGGTGGATCCTCTGATGGATACGGCATCAAAGTGC
>NZ_JAUYEY010000072.1 GCF_030689685.1 Polaromonas sp.
CGTCCAGCGCGCGCAGCGTCACGTGCCAAGCTCGATCACAACGCTGCGCCTGCTGCTGAGCGTCGCACTCGCAAGCGCCCTGGGTCATTGCCCGCATTGCCATTGGATAAGTCCGAGACTAAACTTATGACACAGTAAGAATAGATAGACGGGTTGAATTCGAAAAAAAGCATGGGGGTGGAATAAATTGGCCGAACCAGGGATAAAACTTAGTGAAACGTGGAGTTTTTGATTCTTGCGAATCGACCATTTTACTTTACTGCCACTTGGGAGTGCATAGTGACAAATGAGTTTTATACACGATCTGGACCCATCTTTTGAAAACTGTCCGACGCCTTCCCGGCAAAAAGCCACTTTCGACCCCTGGCCTTTCAGGCGTTTTTCCTTAAGCGCGGAGCTTTCGTGATTGAGGGGTGCGGGGAGGGTTGGAGAAAACGATGCCTGCGGCTGATGGTGCGTGTGGCAAACCGGGCAGTGGGCAGAGTACCGAAATGGGTGGTGAGGCGTGTCCGGATCGTCTTCAATCAGATCCGGGACGGCAGAAAACGACTTGCGGCAAAAACCGCATTTGAAATTAACTTCCTTGAGCTGCCCAGACCAATCTTTTGCCATCGTGCCGCATCATCGGCAGCAAAGGCGGGCGAAAAAAGGGGGGCAAAGTGCCCGGTTTTAGTCCCTGCAGGCCTGATCGTGCAGCGCGTTGAAATAAGCCTGCGAAGCTGGACCGGTGCCGTCGTCAAGCGCAGCCTTGCCGCCGCTGTCGACAACAAACCGCTGCCAGCCCGCCGGATGGTTGGAAACCATGCCGCAGACCACGCCAGACTTGTACCGCTTCACCCCATTGAAAGAAACCTGCGATCCAGGCGCCCGCATCTGCGATTTCACGGCCGTCTCATAGCCATTGGTGACATTGCGCCCCAGCAGCAGGAAGGCCACGAGCACAACCACCACCAGGGCACCGATCCAGGTCAGCGCGTTGGACTTTTTAGGCACTGGCGCCGGCGCTTCAGATGCAACTTCCATGTCAATCTCCAAAAAAAGCCCGGACTGACCGGGCCTGTAAACTGGCTTGCGCCAGAAGGGAGGGACCCCCGCCGCGAAGCGAGGACCCGCCGCAAGGGTACCACCGCCCGCCAACCCTATGCAACCCGCCGCAAAGCGTAGGCTGGCCGTTCTAGGATCAAGATTTTGGTTCGCAGTGTGCCCCAGACGGGGAGCCAAAATTCAAAGCCCGGTCGTCTCGCGTTCGGGCTTTTTTGTTGGACGGGTTACTATTTGCGGACCTGATTTGCTGGCAACCACGCGGCATACGCACCGTCAGGCTCTGATCCACACCCAGCCATGCGCAAGTCTCCCCACACCCTGCCCTGGCTTGATGCCGACGACCCTTTCCCCCTGGTTGACACAGCCTGGGGCGAGGGCGATCCGGCCCCGGGCTTGCTGGCGGCGGGACGAACGCTCAATGTGCCGACCTTGCTGCAAGCCTACAAACTCGGGATTTTTCCATGGTTTGGCGTGGGGCAGCCGATTTTGTGGTGGAGCCCTGACCCACGCATGGTGCTGCGCACGCAGGATTTCAGGCTGCATCGCTCGCTTCGCAAAAGCATCGCCCACTTCCGCAATGCGCCCAGCCACGACATACGTTTCGACACGGCGTTTGCCCAGGTGATAGGCGCCTGTGCCAACACACCGCGCACGGGACAGGCAGGCACCTGGATTGTTCCCGACATGGTGCAGGCCTACATCGTGCTGTACAGGGCGGGCCACGCGCACAGTGTTGAAACCTGGATAGACGGCGAACTCGCCGGGGGGCTGTACTGCGTGAACATCGGCGGTATGGTGTTTGGCGAGTCCATGTTTGCGCACCGGACCGATGCCTCCAAACTGGCGCTGGCGGCCCTGGTGGCTTTTTGCCGGGCTCAGGGCATCCCCATGATCGACTGCCAGCAGAACACCCGGCACCTGGCTTCGCTGGGCGCGGCGGAAATTCCGCGTGCGCAATTTGTCGCACAGGTGGCAACCAGCGCGGCTCGACCGCCACCACGGTGGGAATTTGAACCCCTATACTGGAAGCTGCTATTGACGCCCGAATTCAGAACCACCTGACGACGTGACGCATCTCAAAGATCTACCCCTCCATGCGCTGCAGTTTTATGCCACAGCGCCTTACCCCTGCAGCTACCTGCCCGGCCGGCAGGCACGCTCTCAGGTCGCCACACCCAGCCACCTGATTCACAACGCGGCCTATTCGGAACTGGTGACCAACGGCTTTCGCCGTAGCGGCATGTTCACCTACCGCCCCTATTGCGATGGCTGCCAGGCCTGTGTGCCCTTGCGTGTTCCCGTCACCAGCTTTGCGCCCGACCGCAGCCAACGCCGCGCCTGGAAGCGCCACCAACGGCTTCAGGCACGCGTGCTCAAGCTGTGTTTCATGCCCGAGCATTACCAGCTCTACCTGCGTTACCAGAACGGCCGCCACTCCGGGGGTGGCATGGACCACGACAGCGTTGACCAGTACACCCAGTTTTTGCTGCAAAGTCGCGTCAACTCGCGCCTCGTTGAGTTCCGTGAAACCCTGCCCAATGGTGAAGCGGGTGCGCTAAAAATGGTGTCGATTCTGGACGTACTTGAAGACGGTGTTTCTGCCGTGTACACCTTTTACGAGCCCGATGCCCAGGCCAGCTACGGCAACTACAGCGTGCTCTGGCAGATTGAACAGGCCCGCCAGTTGGGTCTGCCTCATGTCTACCTCGGTTACTGGATCGCCCAGAGTCCGAAGATGAACTACAAAGCCCGGTTTTTGCCGAACCAGATTCTTGTCGATGGCGACTGGATTGCGGCCTTGCCGCGTAGCCCAGTGTCTGACTGAGCCTGCGTAGCGCAAAAGACGCCGTACCTTGGCGGTTAACCCGCATTTCACAGGGTAAAATTTCGCGCTGATCTCTTATGAAAAAGCCCGACCCCTCCGCCCAGCCCGCCAAACCTACAGTTCAGGTGATAGAACGCATGTTCACCTTGCTGGAAATTCTGGCAACGCGTGAGGAAGCAGTCTCGCTCAAGGAAATCAGCGAGAAGTCTGGCCTGCATCCGTCCACGGCGCACCGCATCCTGAACGACCTGGCGACCGGCCGCTTTGTGGACAGGCCTGTCGCCGGCAGCTACCGGCTGGGCATGCGCCTGCTCGAACTCGGCAACCTCGTGAAAGCGCGCCTGAGCGTACGCGATGCCGCGCTGACACCAATGCGTGAGCTGCATCGCCTGATCCAGCAACCCGTGAACCTGAGCATGCGCCAGGGCGATGAAATCATTTATGTGGAGCGCGCCTACAGCGAGCGCTCCGGCATGCAGGTGGTGCGGGCGATTGGCGGGCGGGCGCCGCTGCACCTGACTTCCGTGGGCAAGCTGTTCCTGGCCTTTGATGATCCGCAGCGCCTGCGAACCTATGCCACACGCACCGGCTTGCCGGGCCAGACCAAGAACAGCATCACCCAGTTAGCAACGCTGGAGCGCGAACTGTCGAAGGCTCGCCAGTACGGCATTGCCCGCGACAACGAGGAACTGGAACTCGGGGTGCGCTGCATGGCGGCCGGTATTTACGACGACCAGAGCAAGCTGGTGGCGGGTCTGTCGATCTCGGCCCCTGCGGACAGGCTGGACGAAAGCTGGTTGCAAAAACTTGAGGCAACCGCACACGAAATTTCGGCGGCGCTCGGCTACAGATCCGAAAATTTCAAGTAAAAAAGGTCTCTAGTACTTCAACTCATAAATAACGATACAAATATACAATGACGGCACTTTCACTACTTATGAGGAGTGCACGTCATGCGACAAACCGAACTGAACCTCTTACCTGACGACCGCGTGACGCTCGAAGCGATTCGCGCCAAGGGCATGCATTCGGCGCGCGCGGTCAATCGAGCGCACGTCCTGCTG
>NZ_JAUYEY010000086.1 GCF_030689685.1 Polaromonas sp.
TTACGCAAGAATCTTTGCCACGACACCAGCGCCGACGGTCTTGCCGCCCTCGCGGATGGCGAAACGCAGACCTTCTTCCATCGCGATCGGGTTGATCAGCTTGACGGTGATTGACACGTTATCGCCTGGCATGACCATCTCTTTGCCTTCTGGCAACTCAATCGCTCCAGTCACGTCCGTCGTGCGGAAGTAGAACTGGGGGCGGTAGTTGTTGAAGAAAGGCGTGTGGCGCCCGCCCTCGTCTTTGGACAGCACGTAGATCTCGCCGGTGAAATGGGTATGCGGCTTGATCGAGCCGGGTTTGCACAGCACCTGGCCACGCTGGACGTCTTCGCGCTTGGTGCCGCGCAAGAGGATACCGACGTTGTCGCCAGCCTGGCCCTGATCGAGCAGTTTCCTGAACATCTCGACGCCGGTGCAGATGGTTTTTTGGGTATCGGCAATACCGACGATCTCGATTTCTTCGCCAACCTTGATCACGCCGCGCTCGATACGGCCGGTCACGACGGTGCCGCGCCCGGAGATGGAGAAGACGTCTTCCACGGGCATCAGGAAAGCACCGTCAATGGCGCGCTTTGGCATGGGGATGTAGTTGTCCAGGGCGTCGGCCAGCTTCATGATGGCCTCTTCACCCAGGGGGCCCTTGTCGCCTTCCATGGCGAGCTTGGCTGAGCCGTGGATGATGGGGGTGGCATCACCCGGGAAGTCGTACTTGTCGAGCAGCTCGCGCACTTCCATCTCGACAAGCTCTAACAGTTCGGCGTCGTCGACCATGTCACATTTGTTCAAAAATACGACGATGTAAGGCACGCCGACCTGACGGGCCAGCAGGATGTGCTCTCTGGTCTGGGGCATGGGGCCGTCTGCTGCGGAACACACCAAAATGGCACCGTCCATCTGGGCTGCGCCGGTGATCATGTTCTTGACGTAGTCGGCGTGGCCGGGGCAATCGACGTGGGCGTAGTGGCGGTTCGCCGTTTCGTATTCAACGTGGGCGGTGTTGATGGTGATGCCGCGCGCTTTTTCTTCCGGGGCGGCGTCGATCTGGTCGTAGCCTTTGGCTTCGCCGCCGAATTTGGCCGCGAGCACGGTCGTGATCGCTGCCGTCAGCGTGGTCTTGCCATGGTCAACGTGCCCAATCGTGCCTACGTTGACGTGCGGTTTGGTCCGCTCAAATTTGCCTTTTGCCATTT
>NZ_JAUYEY010000076.1 GCF_030689685.1 Polaromonas sp.
GCTGCAAAGCGGCCGCGACGGTCCATTTTTCACCGGCTTTTTGCCCCATAGCTACGGCTATGAGGCTGCAAACCCGGCAAAAACTGTCCTCGCCGGGGCCACTTTTCGCTTCGACGCCTTCTGCCGCCCAGACTCCTAGCCGCAACGGCCTTTTGACCTGACAGCAGGAGGCACCCACATGACAAACGGCGCAGGGTGTAAGACTAAAATAGTAACAAGACGTTTTACTTGGAACACCATGGGACTGCGGCTTAAATTCAATCTGGTGCTGATCGTCGTCTTCCTGGTCGGCTTTGCAGCGATAGGCCTTGTTTCGCGGCAATTGCTCCAGGACAATGCCCGTGAAGAAGTCTTGCGCAATGCCCGCCTGATGATGGACACCGCGCTGGCGGTACGCAGTTACACCGTGGACCAGGTCAAGCCGCACCTTGACAAGCAGCTCGGAGAAGTGTTTTTGCCGCAAACCGTGCCGGCCTACGCCGCCACCGAGACGCTGAACCACATCCAGAAAAAATACCCCGACTACGGCTACAAGGAAGCCACGCTCAACCCCACCAACCCGCGCGACCGCGCCACCGACTGGGAAGCCGACATCGTGCAGCAGTTCCGGCACAACACCGAATCCACTGAACTCGTGTCCGAGCGAAGCGGCGGCACGGGCCGCATCCTCTACATCGCCAAACCGATCCAGATCACCAATGCCGCCTGCCTGCAGTGCCACAGCGTGCCGGCCGCCGCACCGGCCAGCATGATCAAGATTTACGGCGACGCCAACGGCTTCGGCTGGAAACACAATGAAATCGTCGGCGCGCAGGTGGTAACCGTGCCGATGGAGATCCCCATCAGGAACGCCGACCGCGCCTTCAAGACCTTCATGGCCTCGCTGGCCGGCGTGTTCGGTGCGGTCTTCATTGCGCTCAACCTGATGCTGAGCTGGCTGATCGTGCGGCCGATCCGGCGCATGTCGCAGGCGGCCGACAAGGTCAGCACGGGCGACTTCGATGTGCCGGAATTTTCCGATGCCGGCCGCGACGAGGTGTCGGTGCTCGGCAACTCCTTCAACCGCATGCGCCGAAGCCTCGAAAAAGCCATGCAGATGATTGAGCGGGACGGAAACTGAAGATGGGGGCTGCATGACCCTTGGCCCCGTCGCCGGCGCCCCATCTCCCGTCGCAGGCGTGGACCAGGCCGCCCTGCCTGCCGGTCACCAGGTCAACGAATACCGCATCGAAAAAACGCTGGGCGGTGGTGGCTTCGGCATCACTTACCTGGCGCGCGACATCCACCTTGAACTTCAGGTCGCGATCAAGGAATATTTTCCGAGCGACCTGACAGTGCGTGGGGCCGATCAGACGGTACGCGTGCGCGCGCCCGAGGGCGAGCAGCCGTTTCAGCGGGGGCTGGCGCGTTTTCTTGACGAAGCACGGGCACTGGCGGCGTTTCGCCATCCCAACATCGCGCGCGTGCTGCGTTACTTCCGGGAAAACGGCAGCGCCTACATCGTCATGGAATACGAATCGGGCGACCCGCTCAAACGCTGGCTGGCGCGCCAGCCGGCGCTGAACCTGGCCACGCTGCTCAAGGTGATTTACCCGCTGCTCGATGGCCTGGAAGCCGTGCACAAACTGAATTTTCTGCACCGCGACATCAAGCCCGACAACATCTACATCCGCAGCGACGGCACGCCGGTGCTGCTCGACTTCGGCGCGGCCCGCCGCACCGTTGGCGGTCGCGACCTCACCAACATCGTGAGCCCCGGTTTTGCACCCTTCGAGCAGTACCACAGCAGGGGCAAGCAGGGGCCGTGGAGCGACATCTATTCGCTGGGCGCGGTGATGTACTGGATGACCACCGGACAAAAACCGCTGGATTCCGCCGCCCGCGCGAAAGACGACAGCCTGCCGGCCGCGCTGGCCATCGGGGACGCTGCGGTTTTCAGTGCCGGCGTGCTGCGCGCCGTCGACTGGGCTTTGCGTCCCGACGAAAAACACCGGCCCCAAAACGTGGCCGATCTGCGCGTCGCACTGGTGGCGGCTGAACACGCGTCCACCGGCTTGCTGGCGCCGGCCAGCCGCGCGCCGGCTGACAGCCAGCCCGGCCCTGACAGCGACGTGCCGGCCTTTGCCGCCAACGCGCAGTCGGCTCCCGGCAACAACGCCGACAAACTGCGCAAAAACGTGCTCGGCACCGTGATGTTCCTGGACCTGGTGGCTTATTCGCGGCACTCGGTTGAGCAGCAGGTGGCACTGAAAGAGCGTGTCAACGACCTCCTCACCAAGGCCCTCAAGGGCGTGCCGCAGGCGTCCCGCATCCTGATCGACACTGGCGAGGGAGTGGCCACCTGTTTTCTCGGCGACCCCGAAGAAGCACTGCAGTCGGCGCTGCTGCTGCGTGGCTTGCTGCTGCAGAAGTACGGGAAAATGCTTTCGGTGCGCATCGGCATGCACCTGGGGCCGATCCGCATCGTGTTCGATGTCAACCAGCGCGCCAATGTGGTGGGCGACGGCATCAACGTGGCTCAGCGCATCGTGGACTTTGCCCAGCCCAACGAGATCGTGGTGTCGCGCGCCTATTACGAGGTGATCTCGCGCATCACCGACAACGCTGCCGGCATCTTCAGCCCGCTGGGCCCGCACCTGGACAAGCACCTGCGCTCGCACGACATCTATGCGGTGCTCGACCCGCAATCGCGGCCGGCGCCTGCCCCGCTGCGCAGCAGCGCGTTTGAAAACACCGCGTCTTTTGCCGCGTTGTCTTCGCTGACGCCGGAAGTGCTGGTTGAGATCGAGTCTGAACTGGCCCGCAGCATCGGCCCACTGGCCAAGGTGTTGCTTAAAAAGGCGCTGCCACGCGTCGTCGGTGCCCAGAGCTTGCGCGAACTGCTGGCGGTCTCGATTCCCGACCCGAAAGCGCGCGCGTTGTTTATCCATCCGCCAAGCCACAAAACCCAGCCCTCTTTTTTTCCCAGTAGCTGGCAAGACGCGACCAACCCGCCGCGCGCGGACGTCAGCCAGCCGGTCAGCCGAACCCACAGCGGTAGCACCAGCGGTGGCAACAGTGGGCGTTCGATCCCGGTGTCCTCGCCGTGGTTCACCGAGGCGCAACTCACGCACCTGGAGCGCGCGCTGAGCCAGGTCATCGGCCCGCTCGCGAAGATGCTCGTCAAAAAGCAGGTGGCCCGGCATACCTCGCTGGCGGCACTGCGCGAGGCGCTGGCCAATGAGATCGACCATGCCACCAACCGCGCCAAATTCTTGACCGCCACCCAGAAGCTGCCGTAACGCTACTGTTTTAATAGCTATCCACGCCCGTCAGACATGGGCTGGAGGCCGATTTGATGCTCAAACTGGAGGTAAATTGAAGACAAGCATGGGTCAACGAAAGTCCCGGCTCGTGGTGCCCAGTCGCCCCAGCAGCGGCGTCAGATCTTCGAGCCGCTGCGCCACCAGGTTGCGCACCGCACCGTAACCCGGCGCGGTGCCGCTTTCCTCGCTGCGCTGCCAGACGCCGTACACCGCCAGCAGCCGCGCATGCAGCACTTCGGCGCGCTGGGTTTCGCGCAGGGACTTCCAGACGATCACATTGACCGGGCCGGTTTCGTCTTCGAGTGTCACAAAAATTGTGCCCTTGGCGGTTTGCGGCTGCTGGCGCACGGTGACGATGCCGCAGGCCGCCACCTCCAGCCCATCGGGCAGCGCGTTCAATTGCCCGGCGCTCAGCAACCCGCGCCTGGCCAGACGCGGGCGCAGCAAGGCCAGCGGATGCCGCCGCAAGGTCAGGCCGGTGGACTGGTAATCAAACAGAATGTTTTCGCCTTCGGGGGTGTCGGGCAATTGCAGCGCGGTCTCGTGCGTGGGCACGGCCTTGAGCAGTTCTGGCGCGGGCTTGATGGCGGCGGCCTCCCAGACCTGCTGGCGCCGATGGCCGGCCAACGGCAGCAAGGCGTCGGCGGCAGCCAGGGCGTTGATCTCCAGCGTGCCAAACCGGGCGCGCGAGACCAGGTCTTCGGTCGATATGAAAGGCGCTTCAGTGCGGACTTTTTCAATGCGTAGCGCAGCCGCTTCCGGCAGGCCAGCGACCAGGCGCAGACCCAGGCGGACTGCGGGCTGGCCGGGATGGATGCCGGGATAATTACTAAAAGAGGTTTTATCCCGATTAAGCCTTATCTTTAAGGTCGCCGTCCGGCTGCCAGCAGCGTAGGGACAGGCGCGTTGGCCGGGTGACGCCTTCATTTCCTGCGGTACGACGTCTTTCTCTTCAACTTTGCGGCGTCTGAGCGGGCCGGCAAAGCTCAAGGCCATCGGGCTAGCCGCACAGTGAAAGAAAGTAGCTGGTTTGCGCTGGATCAAGAAGGGCGGGTTCAACGCATGCCTATGCTGTGCCATGCTGTCAGCACCAAGGAGACTCTGATGCCCACCCGCCTGAAAGACTTCGCCACCTCGGTGGTGGCCACGGTCGAGCCCGAAACCACCGCGTTGGTTGCGGCCCAACTGATTTCGGCGGTTCTGGGGGCCAGGGACCGGGAGTTCGAGCAGCGCAGCTGAGTGACACCAATCCCCATGCCGATTGAAACCCTGAACCCCGAGGATCTTCGCCTCACCATCGTGCCCGATTCACTCGGGTTTGTGGAGACGTCCGAGCTGCTGCAGCAGCCTCTGCCCTGGATCGGGCAGGAGCGCGCAGAAATGGCCGCCCGCTTTGGTCTTGGCATGGAGCAACTACAACCTGTTCGTTCTGGGGGATGTCGGCAGCGGACGCTCCTCGCTGCTGCAACAGGCAATGCATGGTCTACGCATTCGATGCTTCACATGGCGTAAGTGTCTTGTCAAGTTGGGCTGACGCAGATCTCAAGCGACTTTGATGATTGAAGTCGTCGGGCTTAGCGGTGCTTCCCACGCTGGCACGCCAATATCGGCCCGTTGAAATAAGCTGGTGGCCTGCATCGTGTAACGCGATCCGCCCACCGCTGCGGTGATGCTAGTGCAACCCAGTTGCGGCGCAATCAGCGCTTCCGTGTGAACCGCAATGCCCGATAACCTTTGCTGATGCTGCGCTTGCTGCCGCCACGCCTGGGCTTTTTCGTCCCAGTGGCGCTGGCAGTGGCTGCGCGCAAATGCGGCCCACGGCCACGCCACTACGCCAAGCCAGCTGGCGGCACTACCGGGTATCAGCCTGGCCGGTATGCAGTGGTCTCTCCAGCGCTCGACCTGGAACGATGCCGGGGTATAGCCGCAAGCCAGCAGCCAAATGTCGAGGTAGGGGTCAGCAGCGCCGTGGCGCTCGTAGCAAGAAAACACTGCCCAGGTGGCCTCTGCAAAACACCGCCCGCCTGCGCTCGATATCAGCACCAGTCGCCCGAGCTCGTCTACCTCGCAACGCAGCGTCCAGTCAGCATTGACATCTTTGTTGCGGGCAACGGTGTAGCGCAGGCCGCGCCCGGCCAGCAGGTAAAAGGGGCGGACATCGCCCTCTGTGGCACCGACCAGGGTGGCTGACTCTTTAGGCACCACAGCCAGTTCGTAACGTGGTGCCTCACCGTTTTCAGCCAGCATGACGCTGGCCAGGTGAAACGGAGTAGTGGGTGCGCCCGGCGCTACGCTGGTTTGTACATGCAGGTGGATATGCGGCTGTGGCGAGCGACCGGAGTTGCCGCAGTGTCCCAGCGGGTCGCCGGGCTTGACCCATGCGCCCGGCAGCACCGCAACCGAGCCGGGTTTGAGGTGCGCCACCAGCACAAACTTACCATCACTCAGTCGAATCGTCACGAAATTGCCCCAGTTGGCAACCACGTTGATGCTGCCCGGGGTGTTGTCGGCAACGTCGTTGACAATTTGCCAAACCTGTCCGTAGGCTGGCGACACCACGGGCAGGTTGTAGGCATAAAAGTCCTCAAGGCGCTGGCCCTGCCCGGTGAAGCTTTTGCCGTTTTTCATCACAACAAAGTCAAGCGCGTGGCTCCACAGCCCGCGATGGGTGTAGGGGCCTGAGAACCCCTGTGACACCGTCCACAGGCCCATGAAAGGCAGGGCCAGTGGCACACTGCCGGGGTTACCGACTCTGGCCCGGCTAACCTGCGAACGTTCAAACGAGCGCTCAGGTAAGTCAGGCCACAGCAGGTTGAAGCGGCTGGCCATGCGGATGTTGTGTGCCGCTGCATACAGCACCAGCCATGACGACAGGATAAACGGAACCGGAAACGCGACCAGATGGACGACATCCAGAATGCGGCCCAGCGCCAGCGCCAGCCATGCGGCCATCACCGCTGCCAGCGTTGCAAGGGCCAGTGTGGCCCAGGACGGAGTGGCAAATAGGCCGCCCACCAAAATCGCCGCCAAAATCGCGTTACTGTCCCACGCGGTGCGGGCCAGGTGCTCGGGTGCCGCGCCCAGCAGATTGAACAAGAGCAGGGCCGCACTGTAGCCGACCAGCGCCAGAACCAAGTAATAGCGCGAAAAAGCCAGCAGCACGGCCAGCACCAGCAGCCCCACCAGCGGGCTGGGCATGAAATAAAGGTTGCCAAGAGCCGCCAGAAATTTGTCAACCTGGGTGCCAAAAAGATCGAAAGGGGCGGTGTATGGGTTAATGCGCAGGCCGGACAAACTACCGCCGACCCCCATGGTGAGCATGGCCACCACGGCAAAGGGCAGGCTGAGAATTGGCAGCCGTATCACCGACCAGGCGAAGCGTCCGAGCGCCACCGTCAACCAGCCCGAGAATACGCCCCCCAGCACCGTCAGTGCCACCACGCTGGACCCTGCAGCCCAGACATGCGCCACAAAAAGCCCGCTCAGCATGCCATTGAACACGCACACCGGGCGCTCGCCAGCGTCAGCACCAGCGATGTGTGCCGCATACCAGGCGCACATCGCGCCCAGCAGACCGACAGCGCCTATGCCGGGCTCGATAAAGGTCAGCAGGGCCAGTAAAACGCCGGCTTTCCAGGACGGCAGCATGGAAACCCATGCATAGCCTCGGGCGACTTCTTCGAGCATTTGCAATACATGACGGCGCAAAATCAGCATGTTGGCGGCCCTTCAAGATCATCGTATTGGGCCCGGCTCATGACAGCTCCACCAGGATGTCGCAAGGCTCAAAAAAAGCAAACGACTGGTACATGCGCATGTGGTTTGTCCAACGGTATTCCATGGCGCGCAACTGAGGGTTGTAAATGGCGGTGTACAAGGTGCCGAAACCCTGGGCGTAGTTGGTTGTAAACAGGGGGCTGTATTGAAAGGCGCTGACGAAGGACTCGACGCTGCTCAGTGGGTCATAGAGTTTTTCGAGAATGAATTGCTGACGTTCGTAAGAATTCGAAAACATCGCGTAGTTGGTCAGCTCGAGATCGCCCTGGTGGTTGACGGCCAGCGGCCTGTAGGTAACGTTGGGGCTGAAAAAAGGCGTTAATTCTACCGTGCGTACCTGGCCATAAGCGTCCAGCAACGTGACGTTGTAGGCCATGTGCGCGGGCACGCGGCACAGCACCTTGACGGCTTCGTCTACCGTGGTGCAAAACTCCAGCACGTAGCGTAAGATGATGGGAAGGCCAAAACCCTGAGCGACGGTTTCTTTGCCGCCAAACGACAGTGACACCGACAACCCGTGCTCATTCATGCCGTCAAGCACACCCCATAGGCAGTCGGTTGAGGCGATGACTGCGGTGTCGTGCCAGCGGGTTTTCATGATGCGCCCCTCACAGAATTCGGGTGAATAGTCGTAGTTGCGTACCAGCGTGGGCGTGTAGCGCGTCCACACTGCTTGTGAGCAACCCGACAGATAGGGGGCAGGGCAGTAAAAGCTTAATAACCGCGCGTCTTGGTCATCCGCCTGGGCAAGGGCTATCAGGCGCTCCCACACGGGCACAAACTCGGGCAAGTAGGTTTGCAGAGCTTCGCGGCACTCCAGCAGGCTGGGTCGTTTGAGCTCACCCTCGCTGGCGAACCAGCGCCGGTACCCAGGCAGGGCGGCATGGTAGTGCGTCAGCCACTTGTCGCCGGGTGTGTTTTCTTCAATGGCCTGAAAGCGTTTTTGGGAATAGCATGTCATGCTGCGCGCTCGTTCTTGGCATGGGCCGGGTTGTAGGTGCGCTCTACTGCAGAGCGCTCCTCCTGCGTGAGGTGGCGAAACGCGAAGCAGTTTTTCAGTACCTTGACCCAGCGCTCACCCTCGGGGTTCAGCTGACCGGCTGGCTCGCGAATGACGCAGTTAACAAACATGATTGCCAAGTCTCCGCCTTTGTAGGCGTAAGCGCCTTCGGGCATGATGCGCAAAATATAGGCTTCGTTGTCTGCCAGCGCATCGCGGCGGTTGTACCCGGCGCGCTTGAGGCTCAGGCTGCCCGTGCTGCTGATCTCGTAAACGCCAGACACAGGTGCCCGCGTAATTATTTTGAGCATCTCATCGGTCTGCTTGAGCACAACCTGCGCGGCGGTGCCTTGTGCGCCGTTGGCCAGCATGGCCTGGTTGAAGGCATCCACATCTATCTCAAGCGCAACGTTGCGGTCGTATTCAAGCAAATGAAACAAAAAAAGCGGCACGGTGCTGGCACTGAAATCTGACAGGTTGGTCATGGCGCTGATGCCGGTGATGCGTGCATTGAGCTCACCCAGATACACCTCACCCGTGTCCCGGTCAATCAGATAGTCAAGTTCAAAGTAGCCACGATAGCCGCGCTGGTACAGGGCCTCGCCCATGGCTTGGGTTTTGCGCTGCACCTGCTGGCGAACATCCTCTGAAAACGCCGTGCTATAAAGCTCATTGCCGCACCAGCCGCCGGAGTAGGGGGTTAGGGCGTCGATGCCAATCAACTCGGACAGAAGCGGGCCTACGAAGGTTCCCCAGCGCGTGGCGCAGGCTTCAATGGCTGTGCAGGTGCAATTGACCCAGCGCATGACCTTGACCTGGTCCTCGGCCTGAATCTGGCGGGCGACTTTTTGGTAGTCAGCCTCGCTGGCAATGAAAAACGTGGTTTTCCCGGATTCACCGTAAGCGGTCTGCACCACCCAGCGCTGACCCAAGCCGGCCTGGCTGGCCAGTTGCTGCAAGTCGGCATACGAGGTGACTCGGGCCAGTACATTCGGCACGCTGCGCACGCCTGCCAGGTTGCCGATTTCCGTGGTAACTATCTTGCTGTCAATTTGCCGCACCAAGGCGTTTTCGGGCAACACAATGTCAAGATTCAATGCTTGGCAGATCGCCTCCAACTGGGCGTCGAAGAACAAAAAAATCACCCGATTTCTTTTGTCACCCCGGCCCTGCAGGACTCTAAATAGCGCGCGCGCGGGACTGCTGTTGAGCAGGTAGGCATTAATGTCTTCAATGCTTTCAAAAATTTGCGAATGGTCGTCTTCGACCACCAACACTTGCGGGTGCGTGCCGTCAAAACAATCCAGCAGGTTGATATTGTGCCAACTCCGCACCCAGTCGTGCATGCCCATGAGGTTGAAGTTGCTGGTGCTAATAAAGAAATACGGTGCGTCGTTGTCTGCAAAATGTCGCTTGATGTCGGCCATTGAACGGAGGGTTTTTTGAGGTGTTGGGCTCATGTCAGGTTCCTGATTCAGAGTGTTCGATGGGGTTCAGGGAACAGGGTTGCCAAATGTTCATCACGAAACACCTTGAAGCCGCGTTCAAAGCTGAAGCCATGAATCTCCTTGACCTTGATGTGCTGAAAAAATCTCAGTATTTCGATGGTGATGATCTGACCCGGCACCATTACCGGAAAGCCGGGTGGATAGGGGGTCACAAAGGCGGCCGACACCCAGGTCTTTCCTGCCTCAACGGCTTGTACGGTGTCAAGCGACAGCGGCACATAGTCGACATGGGCTTCGTCACTGCCCTCAAAGTAGGATCGGCGAATGTCACTGGCGTGGTAGTGGCCATCTTCAAACGGCATGAATGCCGGGTGGAATAAACGCTTTTCAGGCAGCGCTATGGAGGCGTCAGCCGCTTTTCGCGTGGGTAGCTGCCGCCTTTCACGCCCAAACCTTGCCGCCATGTCATGCAGCACCTGCACCAGGTAGTCGATGGTCGCCTGCGTGGCACCGATATTGATGAGGAACAAAACGGTATGCCGTGACGTTTTGTTGACCTGGATGTCGTAACGGGTCATGAGCAGTTGCCTGAAGCTGCTGCCGTCAATACCGGCCTTGCTGACATTGAGCGTGATGCGCGTGGGGTCAATCACAAAGTCGGACTGCCCCCAGCTTGCGCTAAGCGCAGGAAGCCCCGAAGGGGTGTCTGCAGGCTGTGCCGACCGATAGCACGGCGGTATCAGCTCGTCGTCCCCCAGTACTTCAAAATACGGCTTGAGCAGCCCGGACTCACGGATGCGCTGGCGCAGTTGAAGCGACAGCAAAATCGATTCACGTACCATGTGAAACCCTTCCAGGGCCGCCTGCCTGCGTCCGATGTCGAGCGAGGCAATGATCTGGTAGTTGGGTGAAGTCGAGGTGTGAATGCGAAACGCCTCCAGAAAGCTGGCTTGGTTGAACAGCGCATCAGCCACATGAATCATGGAACCCTGGCGAAACGAGGTCAGTGTCTTGTGCGTTGATTGCGTGGCATACACGCGCAGCTGTATGAGCTTGGGGTCCGGATACAGGGTTTGTTGCCACTTGGCCTCATCGTCACTGGCTTCAAACTCGGCCGCCCATTGGGCATAAAACATGTGGTAGTCGGGGCTCAGCATGCGCTGGCGAATTTTGTGCACCGCCGTCATGGCCGTGCGGCTGTGGTAAAGAGGGTGAAAGTGGGCGAATGCAAACCAGGCTTCGTCCCAATGAAAAATCACATCCGGCTTGATGGCCAAGATTTCCATCATGAAGTTTTCACAGTGGTAGATCAGGCCGTCAAACGTCGAGTTGGTAAGTGTGATTTGTTTCAGGAGGTGCAGCCGATGGTGCTTTTTCAAGTCCAGCATGACGGCCTTGATCTGCGACAGGTCAATGCCGCCGTACAGGTCATGGTCAACCAGAGGATAGGTTTCCAGAAAGATCGGGTAAGCCCCGGTCAGCATGACTGCATACGGAATGGACTTATGGCAATCGGCAGAAATCAGGACAATGTTGCCCGGTTTCAAATTGGCCTGCATCACGATCTTGTTGGACGTGGAGGTGCCGTTGGTGACAAAGTAGCTGGCGTCTGCGCCAAAGGTTTCGGCTGCCTTGATGTGGGCCTGCTTAATGGCGCCCGTGGGGTCGAGCAGTGAGTCCAGGCCGCCTTGTGTTGACGACGTTTCCGCGAGAAAAATATTGTCACCATAGAAGTCGAGCATGTCGTGAATCCATGGCGAGCCCTTGACCGACGCGCCGCGCGACAGGGGCAAGGCGTGAAACACGCCTTTGGGCTGACGGCTGTAGGCCTGCAGCGCGTCAAAAAACGGTGTCGAAAATCGGTTGCGAACGCCATTCAAAATGGCGGCATGCAGGTCATGAAACGGGTTGACGTGAAACAGCACCCGGTCAAAGTGGGTACGAACGTGGATGGGCAGGTCAGTGGGTGACTGCTCGCTGATCAGGTAATGGTCAATTTCGGGGCGCAAGCAACGAATGCTCCGGCACAGGTTGAGCTCCACACTCTCAAGGGGTTGCACCGGTGGTGTGCTGGCCAGCAGGGGCTGGCTGTAAGCGGCAAACAGCGCATGGGACGCGGCAGTAGCTGGCGCAATATGGTTGACGTAAATACAGGCATGGATGTCGGTGTTGGCCAGCACGGCAGTCAAGGCGTCTTCGGCGCAGTCCACCAGCACGATGTCGTACAAAAACTCGTCATGGACTGACTTGAAGTTGGCCAGTTGCTGGCGGTACAGCATTTCATAGTCGTCAGGAAAGGGGTGAACAATCAGCACCTCGAAATACGGCTTGGGCGGGCTGATGTGCGGAGCCTCCAGCGGCCTGTCTTCGTGCAGCGCCGGGCGATCGAGTCGTTCCAGGTTGGTTTGAAACGGGCTGAAGACCTGCTGGCGGTAGCGGTCGCCCTGCAAGCTGTGACAACAGTTGTTGACCAGTTGGGTGATCAGGCTGTGTTGCCCCTGTTCGAGGTAGTGCGCCAGTCGCAGCAAAACGCCTCGCCCCGGATAGGTCCAAAACCGGTCAAGCTGCAACATCTGCTGCAACCCGTCGGTGAACGGCTGCACGACAAACGGCGTGTGGCTGGCCGCTGCAGCCAAATCCAGCCATAGCGCATCGCGCTTGTGCTTTAAATCAAAGCCGTCCACGCGCCTGCCTATTTATTTCTTCACGAGATAGGCTTTTGCCTCCAGGTGCCCGGGAAAGCGCGACAACACGGCGGTGTAGGCGGCCACGGATTCATCCTTCTTGTCAAGCCATGCACTGGCTCGCGCAAGATAGACATAGGCGCTTGCATCTGTGGTGTAACTGGTGACCAAGGTTGCAGCAGTTTTTTCCATGCCCACCCAGTCGCGCTGAGCTTCCTGGGCAACGGCCAGTCTGACCAAGGCAAAGTAGTTATTTGGTGCCATTTCCAGCGCAAAGCGGGCACTTTGCTCTGCTTCGCGCCATCGCTTTGCCGCCAGCAATGGCAGCGTGATACCCAGTCGCGCGTCCAGCGATTTGCCGTTGCGATCAATGGCCAGACGGTACTCGCGGATCGAATCATCGAACTTGCCAGGCAGGTAATACAACCAGCCTCGGCGTAAAAGTTTCAGCTCGGCATCGGGGCCGTTTGCCGGCACGCTGTCAATGGCGGCGATGGCCTCGGTGTACTTGCCAGCAGCTTCGAGCTGGTATGACGTTTGCCATGCAGCTTCCTGGGCCCGCACGGGCGTTGCAGACAAGGTCAGCGCTGCCGAAAGGGCCGCCAGCAGGGAATATAGTTTCATTAATTTCTTTCAGATGGATGAGGTTATATCGATGGAGCTACTTCAGATTTCAGGACATGGCTGGCGCCTACAATAGAACATTCGTGAGCTCGTCCCGTCGCTTGTTAAAGGTCGCGCCATCGCCCCCCGTGTCCTGGTACTCGTGCATGATCACCCTTCGCGCAGACGGCGCGTACCAGAAAGTCTCACGAATTCGGCCAGACCATTGGTTACTGTTTTCGACGGTGGCGTAGTTGCCCACATGGTCGACACGCAAGGCACGGAAGCTGCCAGCGGGAACTTTGACGGTTTCCCAGCCCCGCACCGTTGCTGTCTGTGTGACATTGGTGGTGCTGCCCGACTTAGGGCTAAATGTGTAGCGAAATTCCCATGACTTGCCCGCTACAAGGGGAAAGCGCAAGGGCTCATGAAGGCCGGTCATACGAATGTCATTAAAGCCGTGGCCCGCCGTAAACAGCCTCTCGGGTGTGACGCTGCCAAGGCGCTGCGCATCTTTGGATGTGAGAATGGTCCAGGCTACTGCCCAGTAGCCGGGGACTTCTGCAATCAGGTACTGGTTGAAGCTTTCGGTTTCTTCATTTCGCCAGAGGTCCATGCGGCGGTAAGTCCAATGCTGACCCGCCAGCAGCTCTGGCGCAGCGACAGGTGCAGCCTCAGCTCCGCGCTCGGCCGCAGTAGCGTCGGGCGAACGCTGCTGTGCATTGGAGTAAACCACAAAGCAGCTCAATATTGCGATGGCGATGACGGTAGGTCTCATGTCGGGTCCTCAATAAAGAGCTTGTATCGTAGTATCGTTATATAGGCCGATAACTGACAAACTGACTGCCGGTCGGAAAAGACGGACTTACGGGAAAAAATTGAATCGCCTACATGGTCCGCCCTAGGGAAACTCTGCAAAACCCAGCCAATAGCTGAGCCATGAGAAGCGTTGAATCTCGATGAAACAAATCAGCCTTGCCACTACCGGATTTGAACTGGTCACCAAGCGCACGCGCAAACGCGTGTTTCTTGATGAGATGAACCTTGTGGTGCCGTGGACGGAGTTGGTGGGCTTGATTGAGCCGTTTGCGCCAGGCAGCACAGGCGCCAAAGGTGGCCGCCCCTCGTTTCCTGTGGAGACCATGCTGCGTATTCACTTCCTGCAGCAATGGTTTGGACTGTCCGACCCGGCCATGGAGGAGGCCCTGCACGATATCTCGCTGTACTGCGAGTTTGCCCGCCTTGACCCCGGCAGCATGCGCCTGCCAGATGAGAGCACCATCTTGCGATTCCGGCATTTGCTGGAGGAGCACAACCTCAGCATCCAGTTGATGGCTACCATCAATGCCACTTTGGCCACCAAGGGCCTGATGCTCAAGACAGGCACGGTGGTCGATGCCACCTTGGTTGCTGCGCCGAGCTCGACCAAGAACAGCCGTGGTGAGCGCGACCCCGAGATGCACCAGACCAAGAAAGGCAACCAGTGGCACTTTGGGATGAAGGCGCATATTGGGGTTGATGCGGATTCGGGCTTGATGCACACCGTCATCGGCACAGCGGCCAACGTCAACGATGTGACCCAAGGGCACGGCTTGCTGCACGGCGAGGAGGCTGTGGTGTTTGCCGATGCGGGCTACCAGGGTGCGACGAAGAGGCCAGAGGCGACGGGCGTGGACTGGCATGTGGCGATGCGCCCAGGCAAACGACGGGCATTGGATAAGCAAACGGCGCTGGGAGCCTTGCTGGACGAGGCTAAAAAGCTCAAGGCCAGTGTGCGGGCCAAGGTGGAGCACCCCTTCCGAGTCATCAAATGTCAGTTCGGCTTCACCAAGGTTCGCTACAAAGGATTGATCAAGAACACGGCGCAGTTGATCGCGCTGTTTGCCTTGAGCAATCTGTGGATGGCACGCCGACAACTCATAGGAGTGCGGGGATCAGTCCGCCTGTAATGCGGGCAAGTGCCCGCCAGCAGCTTGAAAGGGCCGCAAATTGGCGCTCATATGCCCAAGAAATCGGTGCGAACGCACTTCAGCTTTCATCCTGTGAATTCTCAACGCTCAACTGTCGCTGCGGCGGGGGTTATGCAGACCTTCCCTAGGAGAGCAAGTTTTGACGTTGTGACGGTTTGAAAGGTTTGCGGCCTTACATCCGGGCTGTTTGTGCAGTTGGTGCTGCTGCCCATGATGGCTATTCGTGGTCGGGGTTCCTATCTCCGGGATGCACTCAAGGTGCTGGCGATTCATCGGATTGCCCCGACTCGGTTTAACCTTCGATCCATCTCTGCGCTTGTTGCATGCTCTCCTTCAACTTGTTTTCTCTGCCCTGGCAATCACAGCCCTGATAATGCATTACTTTTAAGATCCACCTTCCCGTTCGCCCTGAGCTTGTCGAAGGGTTCAATGGCTTCGACAAGCTCAGCCCGAACGGGGTAAACAGGCTCCAGCGTGCAGTCCCAGTGGCTGTGCATCACGTCCACCGCCCTCACCTCCACGCCATGCCGGCGCGCGTCCTGCACCAGTTGCGAGGGCGAATAAAAACCCATCGGTTGTGCGTTGAGCATGGCGGCGAGAAAACACGCCGGTTCGTGGCACTTGAGCCAGCAGCTCACATACACCAGCTTGGCAAAACTGGCGGCATGGCTTTCGGGAAAACCGTAAGCGCCGAAGCCCCGGATCTGGCTGAAAATACGTTCTGAAAACGCCGGGTCGTAACCTTTGTCGATCATGTGGCCCACCAGACGGCCATGGAAATGTTCGACCCCGTCCTTGCGTTTCCAGGCCGCCATGGCGCGGCGCAACTGGTCGGCCTCATCAGCCGTGAAGTCGGCGGCAATCATGGCGATCTGCATGACCTGCTCCTGGAAAATCGGCACGCCCAGGGTGCGGCCCAGCGCTTCTTTGAGCTCGGGGTAGCGGAAGGCGATCTCGCCGCCGCCGCGCACCATCTCGCGGTTTTTCAGATACGGGTGCACCATGCCGCCCTGGATCGGCCCCGGCCGCACGATGGCGACCTGCACCACCAGGTCGTAATAGTTGCGCGGCTGCAAACGCGGCAGCATCGACATCTGCGCACGGCTCTCGATCTGGAACACGCCCACGGTGTCGGCCTCGGAAATCATCTCGTAGGTCGGCCGGTCGTCCGACGCGATCTGGTGCATCTGCAACTGCCCGCCGCAGGTCTGGTCCACCAGGTGCAGGCAGCGTTTGATGGCCGAGAGCATGCCGAGCGCCAGCACATCAACCTTGAGCAGGCCCATCGCGTCGAGGTCGTCCTTGTCCCACTGGATGATGCGGCGCTCTTGCATGGCAGCCGGCTGAATCGGCACCAGCCGGCTCAGCTTGCCCTGGGTCAGCACAAAACCACCGACATGCTGGCTCAGGTGGCGCGGAAAACCGATCAGTTGCAAGGCCAGCGCCAGCCACTGCAAAACTGGGCCGGACTGCGCCTGAAGACCAGCCTCTTCCAGTTTTTGCGTCAATGCCGCGCTGCCGTCAAACCAGAAATGCTCTTTGGCAAACTGCTCGATGATTTCGGGCGTCATACCCAGCGCCTTGCCCACGTCGCGCAGCGCGCTGCGCGGCCGGTAGCTGATGACGGTGGCGGCAAGGGCGGCGCGGTCATGGCCGTATTTGCCGTAGATGTACTGGATGACTTCCTCGCGCCGCTGGTGCTCGAAGTCGACGTCAATGTCGGGCGGTTCGCGCCGCTCGCGGCTGATAAAGCGCTCAAACAGCAGCTTGCTTTCCGCCGGGTTGACGGCCGTCACGCCCAGGCAATAACAGACCATCGAATTGGCCGCCGAGCCACGCCCCTGGCACAGGATTTTTTGCGCATTGGCAAACCGCACGATGTCATGCACGGTGATGAAAAACATCTCGTACTGCAGCTCTTCAATCAGGGCCAGCTCGTAATTGAGCTGGGTCTGAATCTCCGGCGGCACGCCAGCCGGAAACCGGCCCTCGGCACCTTCGGCGGTCAGCCGGCGCAGGCAAACCGAAGGCTTTTCCTCAGGGGCAAGCATGTCGTCCACCGGGTAGCGATACAGATGGCGGATCTCGTCCAGACTGAAGCTGCAGCGTGCCGCCACCACCAGCGTGGCGCGCAGCAGCTCGGCCGGGTAGATGTCGCTCAGACGCATGCGCGGGCGCAAATGCGCCTCGGCGTTGGCTTGCAGTTCAAACCCGCATTTATGCACGGTCCGGCCCAGCTTGATGGCGGTCATCACGTCGTGCAGCGATTTGCGTGAGCGCACATGCATCAGCACGTTGCCGGCGGCCACCAGGCCGATGCCGGTGCGCTGCGCCACCTGCTGCAGTTGCTGCAGCCGCAGCGCATCGTCCAGGCCCTGCAGCAGCTCCACAGCCAGCCAAACATGGGTACCAAACAGGCCGGTAGCCCATACGGCGTGGGCGTGGAGTGCTTCTGTATGGATAGCGCCTGGCAAAGGGCACAGCAGCACCTCACAATCGGCCAGCAGCGCAAAATCGCTCTCGCCCAGAGCAAGGCGGTAGCTGCCCTTGTCGATCACATCACCGGCCTGCCTGGCTGCGGTGATGAACTCACACAGGTTGCCCCAGCCGGCGGCGTTGTGCGGCAACACCACCAGCCGAAAAGGCTGCGGCGCCTGCACCAGGAATTCAGCACCCGGCAGCAGCTTCAGCCCGCATGTTCTGGCTGCTTCATGCGCACGCACCACGCCGGCGACCGAACATTCGTCGGTGATGGCCAGCGCCCGGTAACCCAGCTCGGCGGCGCGCTCGACCAGCTCCTGCATGGGAGGCACCACGCTGGAAACTGAAGTTGCTCAGGGCGTGTAACTCCGCGTAATCGGGAAGCTCGGAAGGTAGAGTGCGCAGCATCGCGTCAGGCAAAAAAACCGTGAAGAAACCAGACCCGCCGCGGCCCGGCCTCGGACCCGTTCAGCGCCAGGCGTTCGCTGTAAATCCACAGCAAGCCGGCCTGCTGGCTGCGGTAGATGAAATAGTCGCGGATGGCGGGCGGCTTGCAAGGCAAACCTAGCATCAACCAGCCGCTGCGGGCCGGCCAGCCGCACCAGCTTGCCCTGGTACAGCGGGCTGTTGCCCGCGACAGCCAATTTCACAGCTTCGGGCAGGAGCCAGCTTGGGTACAGGGCTTCAGTCCTGAAGGCGGGAGATGCCCAATTTTTTAAGCTTTTTTGGCCTCTGGCCCTTTCCGGACGGGCGCTGGCAGCTATCGATTTGAGAGCACCCTGGGCCGGCACCCAGCGCTGCATGTGTTCGGGCCGGTGGTCGGCTGCGGGCTGCCAGGCCTGCACCTGCGCTTCGCCCAGGCGCGCGCTCAGGCGTTCGATCAGCTCAAGCGCACTGTCGCCCTGCTTGCGCTCCGTCATCAAGAGGCTGGCGGTGGCGGCAGCCGCATCGGTCAGCGGCTCGGTCACCAGCGACTGCAGGCTTAAGGCGTGCACCGGCGCCGGCAGCTTGTGCTGCACCAGCTATTCGGCCAGCAGCCGCGCCACATGGCGCAGGTCCTGCGCGGGTTGGGCCGTGCGCACTTCCAGCTCGCCGGTAGGTGGCACATCCCGGCGTTTGTCGAGGTGCCAGGTCAGCCGGAGCGCGTTCAAGCCGCTCTGGCGACCCAGCAGCCAGGCCTGCAGCCGGGCCAGCAGGCGCAGGGCGCCGGCCATCAGCGCGGGGGCGTGGGTGACCAGCGCGTCGAGCTCGATTTTTTCTTCAAGGTGTTCGGGCAGCACCTGCCATTCGTACTCATCGGCCACCGTGCCACACGCGCGGTCCAGCGCTTGCAGCAGTTCCGCGCCAAAGCGCCGGGCCACACCGTCGCGCGGCAGGCGCAGCAGGTCGTCCCAGGTGCGGCAGCCGATGCGTTCGAGCACGCCCAGGTGCGGGCGCGCCGCGCTGAGACTGTGCATGGGCATCTCGGCGACGCGTTGGCGCTGCCCGGCGTCCTGCCCGGCCTTCATGCGCAAGCGTGCCATTGCTATCAAATAAGTAGCGCCTTACGCCCGCTGGATATGGGCAGAGAGCCTACCGGGCTGATTTGACTGAAAAAAAATCAAGCAAACGGCATTCCAGCTGCTGCATCAACCGCGCCAGGCCGCCAAACAGGCGCAGGCTGCCGGTCACGTCCATCAACACGGCTTCGTCGAGCAGCGCCACGCGCGGCGTGAAGCCCAGCGCCATGCTGGCCACCGCGCGCTGCGCGTCTGCCTCGTCCAGCAGCCCTGCACCGGGCTCAGTGGTGATCGAGGTGTGCAATGCGGTCCAGCAGCGCATGGACATTTGCCGGTAAAAAAGTGGCACGGCTTCTTCCCGCTTGAGGCGGGCGCGCTCGCGGCTGGCGGTCAGCAGCGCCGTGAGCCGGGCCGGGCGTGTATCCAGCAACAGCGGCGCGCTCAGTGGCGGGCCGTGCCGCTTGAACACATGCACCCGCAGGTTGCCACCCTCCTGGTTCACGCCTTCAAGCAGCAGGCGCAGCGACGCGGGTGATGATTCCAATTGGGCGCGCGGGGTGCGAAACACAAACAACAGCTTGTTGTGCGCATGCGCGGCAATCTGCAGTCGGCGCAAATGCGCGCTGCGTACATCGGGCAGCCAGGCCAGCACGGCCACCACGTCGGCGCATTGCAGCGCCTCGCGCGTGGCCCAAAGCAGCGCCGGGGCGTCGCCACGGGTGGACTGCACACACAGCAGGCGAAACATGTCGATCTGGCGCGCGCCCAGCGCCGGGCCAAAGGGCTGCCCCGGCGCGCCCGTCAGCACCAGCAACTGGCCCGGTGCCGCTGCCTGCAGGCCGGCCAGCGCCGGCGCCACCAGACCCCACTCGTGCTGGCCGGCCTGCGCTTGCAGCACTTCGACCAACGCGCCCTGCGGCCAGCCGTCACCCGGCAGCACCGCATTGAGCGCGGCGTAACCCGTGTCCAGCGCCTGCAGGCTGCTGCCGCCCAACTCGCCAGCGCGCCAGACACCGGGACCCCATGAAAGCCCCCGCAGGCATGGCGCGCGGTCCGCCGCCCAGGAAGCAGGGTAAGCTGGTGGTGGCAGGTGAAAGATCAGACATGGCAAAGGCGGTTAGACACTGTTGATATGTACAGTGTCACACCTTTTCCAGCGGCGATGGAAAATCAATGTTTTTGGAGTCACACACAATGAAAATTGCGCTCCGGCGGGCTGGCGGCATCGCGGCCTTGTTGCTGGCTGCGGCTTGCTCCAAAGGCCCTGACACGACTGCGGCCTACCCGCCGGCAGGCCCGCCGTCCAATGTCAAGCCAGGTTTCATCAACAAGGTGTGGGAGGTCAACCTGTCCACCGGCGTGGCTCCGGGCATGCTGTACGTGTTTTTGTCCGACGGCACACTGGTGATCACTTCACCCAACAGCAAGGCCGCCTTCGGTGCCTGGACCTACAAGGAAGGCGTGCTCAGGATGGTCGAGGAATCACAGGAATACAAGGTGGACATCCTGAGCCTGAGCCATGATGAGCTGCGGCTCAGGAGCAATCACCCGAAAGGCAGCGTTGAAATCATGCTGATGCCGGCCAGGGTGGCGCCGCTGCCACCCTGAGCCCCATCAACCTGGCTTGCGCCCTGTCGCGCGCGTGGGGACGAGCAACAAGGCCAGCATCACCAGCGCGATGCCGACGAAAAAAAGAAACGACCAGTTGGCAATCGACAGGCCCAGAAAAGTCCAGTCGATCTTGGTGCAGTCGCCGCTGCCCTTGAAAATCATCGGAATCACGCGCTGTAGCGGAAACATCTCGATCATTCCGTAAAAATCGCGGCCGCAAGAGGCTTCTTCGGGTGGATACCACTGGAGCCAACTCTGACGCGCCGCCACAAAGGCGCCAAAGCCAGCTACCAGCAATGTCACCGCCGAGCCCGCCATCAGCAGCCCCTTTTTATTCGCCAACGCCGTGATGCCGGAAATAATCGCCACCAGCATCAGCGCATAACGCTGCACGATGCACATGGGGCAAGGCTCCAGCCCAAGCACATGCTGCAGGTACAGGCCAAAAGCCAGCATGGCGACACAGCCCACGGACACCAGCGCCAGCACGCGGCGCGGTGCGGCTTCGAAATACGTCAACAACATCACGGTCCTTTAAATCTCAATATGGCAATTGTCCGAGTTCGTGAGTTTAGGCGCTGATAAGTTCCCTGCCGACAGGGGAGCCCTCGGCTCGGGCAAGCGCCCGTTGGCGGGCTGAAACAAAAAGTGCCGCCACGGAAAATCCGCGCGGCACCTTGAACCAACACAGGACGGGATTTACTTGGCCGGCGTCACCGTCACAGTGGGCACTTCGATTTTTTTCTCTTCCACCTTGACGGTAGGAACAGCCACGGTTTTTTCGGTTGTACCGACTTTGACGTCCGGTGTCTTGACGTCGTACTTGGGCAGCGTGATGTCACCCTCCTGGGTTTTGGTGACTTCAACTTTAGGCACAGTTATGTTGCCTTCCTGGGTTTTTTTGACGTCGCAAGCGCTTAGGCCCAGTGCACTGACAGAAACAAATGCGACAGCGAGGGTGGTTTTCAGCATGTGGGGACTCCCGGTAAAAAAATTGTTGATCTGAGGAATTAAAAGCCTGATTCACCAGTGAAAGGCCTGTTGAAGCAGCAACTTTGAATAAATTTTCCCTGTGGGTCAGCTCCCGGTTTGTAGGCGTCCTCCTAAGTCCATGTCGGCAGAGTCTTTTTTTATCCCCCTCTAATTCCCTCCCCCGCATCCACAAACACCCGGGCATGGCGCGGGCTCAAGACCAACAGGTCGCCTTCGCGCAAACCCATGTCGCGGTACTGCTGCGACGGGATCTGCGCCTCAATCAACGGGTCGGCCTGGCCGCTGTCTTCGGAGGGAATCAGCTCCAGCCGGGCAATCGGGCCGATCACAATCGCGCGGCTCAGTTGCGCGGCAATGCCTTCGGCGCCGGGTGAATAACGCTGCACGTCGAAATCGTGCGGGCGCACGTAGGCAAAGGCCTTCGCGTTCTGCGCAGCGCTGTGTTCGGGCGAATCGAGACGCATGCCTTCGAGCTGGATCTTGCCTTCATGGGCGCGGCCCTGGAACAGGTTCACATCGCCGAGAAAGCCATACACAAAGGGACTGGCCGGATGGTCCCAGACCTGCTGCGGCGAGCCGATCTGCTCGACTTTGCCCTGGTTCATCAGCACCACGCGGTCGGCGACTTCAAGTGCCTCTTCCTGGTCGTGGGTGACAAAAATGCTGGTGACATGCAGGTCGTCGTGCAGGCGTCGCAGCCAGCGGCGCAACTCCTTGCGCACCTTGGCGTCGAGCGCGCCGAAAGGCTCGTCGAGCAGCAGCACCTTGGGTTCGACCGCCAGCGCGCGTGCCAGCGCAATCCGCTGGCGCTGACCGCCCGAGAGCTGCGACGGGAAACGGTCGGCCAGCCAGTCCAGTTGCACCAGGCCCAACAACTCATGCACTTTTTTCTTGATCTCGGCATCGCTGGGGCGCAAGCCGCGCGGCTTGACCCGCAGGCCGAAAGCAACGTTTTCAAACACCGTCATGTGGCGAAACAGGGCGTAATGCTGGAACACAAAACCAACCTGGCGCTCACGCACATGCACATCGGTCGTGTCTTCGCCGCTGAACAAAATACTTCCCTGGTCGGCCGTTTCCAGCCCGGCGATGATGCGCAGCAAGGTGGTCTTGCCGCAGCCCGAGGGGCCAAGCAGGGCGACCAGTTCGCCCGATTCAATGTCGAGGCTCACGTCAGCCAGTGCCTGGAAGTTGCCGAAGTGTTTGCTGATGTTGCGGATTTCAATACTCATGATTTTTCTTTCTCCCTCTCCCGGTGGGAGAGGGTGGGGGTGAGGGTCTTCGCTGGCTAGAGGGGTAGAGGCTGCCCTCACCCTAGCCCTCTCCCGGAGGGAGAGGGAACAAGACGAGGCCGCTCCGGCGGCAGATCAGCCGCCGACTTTTGCTCTTGCGCAGCGCGCCATTCGGCCACCGACTTGATGAGCAGCGTGACCAGGGCCAGCAAGGCCAGCAGCGAGGCCACCGCAAAAGCAGCCACCGACTGGTATTCGTTGTACAAAATTTCCACATGCAGCGGCAAGGTGTTGGTCTGCCCGCGGATGTGGCCGGACACCACCGACACCGCGCCGAACTCGCCCATGGCGCGCGCATTGGTCAGGATCACGCCATACAGCAGGCCCCATTTGATGTTGGGCAGGGTCACATGCCAGAAGGTCTGCCAGCCGGTGGCGCCCAGCACGATGGCGGCCTGCTCCTCCTCGCTGCCCTGGGCCTGCATCAGCGGGATCAGCTCGCGCGCGATGAAGGGAAAGGTCACGAACACCGTGGCCAGCACAATGCCGGGCACCGCAAAAATCACCTTGATGTCATTGGCCGCCAGCCAGGGCCCGAACCAGCCCTGGGCGCCGAAAACCAGCACATACATCAGGCCAGCCACCACCGGTGAGACCGAAAACGGCAGGTCCACCAGGGTTGTCAAAAACGACTTGCCGCGAAACTCGTATTTGGCAATCGCCCAGGCGGCCGAAACACCGAACACCAGGTTCAGCGGCACGGCAATCGCTGCAGCAATCAGCGTGAGCTGGATGGCCGACCAAGCGTCGGACTCCTTCAAGGCGGCCCAGTACGCGTCAAAGCCCTTGCGCAGTGCTTCGGTGAATACCGCGGCCAGCGGCAGCACCAGAAACAGCAGCACAAAGATCAGCGCGACCGTGATCAGGGTGTAGCGCACCCACGGCGATTCCGTGGTGCCCGCTCTGGCCTTGGCCTTGTTTTGGAGGTTTGCGCTCATGCGGGCGCTCCCGCATTACGCCGCTGCCAGGCCTGCAGGCCGTTGATGACCAGCAGCAGCACAAAAGAAATCACCAGCATCACCACCGCCACGGCGGTGGCACCAGCGTAGTCATACTGCTCCAGCTTGCCGATGATGATCAGCGGCGTGATCTCGGAAATCATGGGCATGTTGCCGGCAATGAAGATCACCGAGCCGTATTCACCGATGGCGCGCGCAAACGCCATCGCAAAACCCGTCAGCAGCGCCGGCGTGATGTGCGGCAGGATCACCTTGGTAAAAATTTGCAGACGTGTCGCACCCAGCGAAGTCGCGGCTTCTTCGAGCTCCTTCTCGGCGTCTTCCAGCACTGGCTGCACCGTGCGCACCACAAACGGCAGGCCGACGAAGATCAATGCGATCACCACGCCGGCCGGCGTGAAGGCCAGCTTGATGCCCAGGGGCTCAATGTATTGGCCGATCCAGCCGTTGCCGGCCAGGATAGCCGTCAGCGAGATGCCGGCCACCGCAGTCGGCAAGGCGAACGGCAAATCCACCAGCGCATCGACGATTTTTTTTCCCGGAAATTTGTAGCGCACCAGCACCCAGGCCACGAGCAGACCGAACACCAGGTTGACGAGCGCAGCGATCAGCGAAGCGCCAAAAGTCAGGCGATAGGACGCCATGACACGCGGCGAGGTCACCGCCGTCACAAACTGCTCCCATGTCAGCGAGAAGGTTTTGAACAGCAGTGCCGACAGCGGAATCAGCACGATGATGCTGAGGTAGAACAGCGTGTAGCCCAGCGTCAGGCCGAAGCCCGGCAGCACCTTCTTCGAGGCACGCCGGACCGGCACGGCGGCAGCAGGCCGCGCCGGAGAAACGATTGCGGCCATGATTTAACGAACGGTGTAGAGCTGGTCGAACTGGCCGCCGTCGTTGAAGTGGACCTTCTGCGCTTCACCGAGCGAGCCGAAATAGTCCTTGACCGTGAACAGTTGCAGCGGCTTGAACTGTGCCGCGTACTTTTTCAGCACGGTTTGCGAACGCGGGCGCAGTGCATGTTTGGCCGCAATCTCCTGGCCTTCGTCCGAATACAGGTAGTTCAGGTAGGCCTTGGCGAGTTCGCCCGTACCCTTCTTTGCCACGGTACGCTCCACCACGGCGATGGGGTTTTCAGCCACGATGCTGGACGAGGGGTAAACCGCATCGACCTTGCCTTCGCCGAATTCGCGGTTCACCGACAGGACTTCCGATTCAAAGGTGATCAGCACATCACCGGTGTTGCGCTGCAGAAAGATGGAAGTCGCGTCGCGGCCGCCCTTGGCCAGGATGGGCACATTTTTATAAAGCTTGCCGACAAATTCTGCGGCCTGCGCATCGCTGCCGCCGCTTTTGCGCACCGAGCCCCAGGCCGCCAGGTAGGCCATGCGGCCGTTGCCGCCGGTCTTGGGGTTGACCACAATCACCTGCACGCCGGGCTTGACGAGGTCGGTCCAGTCCTTGATGCCCTTGGGGTTGCCGTTGCGCACCAGGAACACCATGGTCGAGGTGGTGGGCGACGCGTCATTGGGGAAGCGTTGGGTCCAGTCTTTGGCTACCAGGCCCCTGTCGGCCAGGAAGTCGATGTCGGTGGTGGTGTTCATGGTCACCACGTCGGCGTCCAGGCCGTCGGCCACCGAACGCGCCACCGCGCTGGAGCCCGCATGCGACTGGTCGATCTTGATGTCCTTGCCGGTGGTTTTCTTGTAGTTGGCGATGAAGGCTGCGTTGTAGTCCTTGTAAAACTCGCGCGCCACGTCATACGAGCCGTTGAGCAGGGTCTGGGCGGACGCGAGGCCGCCGGTGGCCAGGGCGATGGTAGCGAGGGCGAGTTTGATTTTGTTGGTCATACAGTTTCCAGGGGAACAGAGGGAGAAGTAAACGAAGAAGAGGAAGAAAGAGGTGAATGCAGGCGGGAGGCGACATTGAGGTCAACGGCCAGCGACTGCAGCAGGGCCACGCCGAGCGGCCATTCGCCATGGCCCGATTCGATGTTGATGTGACCACCGTCCTGGATGCGCACGAACTCGCTGCCCCAGGCCCGCACATAGGCACCGGCCAGGCGCACCGGGCAACAGGGGTCGTTGCTGCTGGCCACCAGCACGCTGCGGTAAGGCAACTTCTGGTAGGGCACGGGCGCGAAGTCGCTCAGGATGGCGCGCCGTTCCGGGTCGGCGGGCGCGACTAGCAAGGCGCCGTGAATCGCGGCGCTGGCTTCGGCCGGCAGGTGCGCAGTGGCGATGCAACCCAGGCTGTGCGCCACGATGATCACCGGTTCGCGCTGCAGCAGGATGGTCTGCGCCAGTGTGGCGACCCACGCCTTGCGCGAAGGCGTGATCCAGTCGTCCTGCTTGACGCGCACCGCAATGTCCAGTCGCCTGGCCCACAGGCTTTGCCAGTGGCCGGGGCCAGAGTCGCGCCAGCCGGGAACGATGATGAAACGCACTTTGCCCGACCCGACCTTCAAAGCCGGGGGGAGTTATTGCTGGATGAGAGGCTTTTCATGGTGACTCCTGTGCATGCATATTCAAAAAATGCATTTTGGGGAGTCATCTTTAAAACTCAAAAGAATATATTGTTCTAAATTTATGCCATACAGCGCATATAACCTGGACACGGGTTGAGTTTGGCGGGATTTATAAGCTAAATAGGCCTGTAGCCCATGCTGGACAGGCGCAGACAGCTCCTGAATTAATAGCAGTCGAGAGAAGTCTCACTCTCCGACCGCCGCCACGGGGTCGTAGAAAAAGCGTTCTTCAACGATTTTTTCGCCTTCCCAACGCTGATGCGCCAGTTCGTCGATGCGCATGGTTTTGCCCGAATGCCGGGTGAACTCAAACACCCAGTGGATCACGACGAAGTCGCCATCGACCAGAAACGATTCAACCGGCAAGGTGCGCATGGCGCGGCAGGCCGCGATCACTGCGAGCTCGTAAGTGACCAGCGTGTCGCGGCCGCGGCGCGGCGGCTGACTGTTTTCCTGCATGCTGGCGTCGGGCGCATAAAACTGCTCGATGGCTTCGACGTAGTGGCCCTGCTCCACCATGGCGATGAAGGCTTGCACGGTTTGGCGGCTTGGCATGGTGTAAAGGTCCTCAGCCCCAGACCACGGATCGCATGGAGATCGATCCGAGCTGGAAATTGGTGTTGAAAAATTGCGGCTGTTCGCCCGGATTCACCGCGCCGGCCGCATACAGCAGCGGCAGGTAGTGCTCATGTGTGGGGTGGGCCATTTTGGCGAGCTGGCCCAGCTTCAGAAAGTTCTGCAATGCGTCCAGGTTGCCCTGCTGCAGGTGGCCGCCCGTTGTCTGGTCGAACTCCAGCGCCCAGTCGTAGGCCTGGTGGCCGGCCGCGCCGCGCTGGGCCTGGCGCAGGTTGTGCACGATGTTGCCGCTGCCGACAATCAACACGCCGCGCTCGCGCAGGGCCTTGAGCTGCCTGGCCAGCGCATAGTGTTCTTCGGGCGCGCGGCTGTAGTCCATGCTGAGCTGCATCACGGGAATGGCAGCATCGGGAAACATCGGTTTGAGCACCGCCCAGGTGCCGTGGTCCAGCCCCCACGTCTCGGTGTCCAGGCCCAGCGGCACTGATGCCCGCTGCCTGACCTGCTGGCTGATGGCGCGCGCGGCGACTGCATCACCGGGCGCGGGGTATTGCTGGTCGAACAATTCCTGCGGAAAACCGCCGAAGTCGTGGATGGTTTTGGGCTGGTCCATCGCCGTCAACCACCAACCCTCGGTCAGCCAGTGTGCCGAAATGCACAAAATCAGCTGCGGCGGCGGGTAGTCGGCGCCGAACCGGGCACCCAGCGCCTGCCAGCTGCGACTGTATTCGTTGTCGCTGATGGCGTTCATGGGGCTGCCGTGCCCGACAAACAAAACCGGCATGCGGTCGGATTTTTTCAGTGAACCCCATGGGTCCTGCGGCGCAGCGCCGGTGATCTCGGTCATAAACAATCCAGTTGCACGGCAAGTTTCCAGTAAGTATCCGCAGAAGGTAAAAAACAAGGGCTGAGGAGCGGCAGAACCCTTGCTTTATTGGTGTTTGCCCTCCATTCAATGATAAGCGTACCTGTTATTATTTGTTGCACTGCAACATATCTCGTTGCCAAAGGTCTCCCGCATGCTTTATCAAGTCTATGAAACCCAGCGCTCCCTGATGGAGCCCTTTGTCGACTTCGCGCAGGCCGCTGCCAAAATCTACAGCAGCCCGAGTTCGCCCTTCGGCCAGAACCCGCTGGCCCAGCGCATCTCGGCCGGCTACAGCCTGATTTACCGGCTGGGCAAGGATTATGAAAAACCAGAGTTCGGCATCACCACGGTGGACGTGGACGGCACCAACATTGCCATCCATGAGCGGATCGAGCTGAACAAGCCATTTTGCGAACTGCGCCGTTTCAAGCGATTCACCGACGACCCGGCCACGCTGACCAAACTCAAGGGCCAGCCCACCGTGCTGATCGTGGCGCCGCTGTCCGGCCACTACGCCACCTTGCTGCGCGACACCGTCAAAACCATGCTCAAGGACCACAAGGTGTATATCACCGACTGGAAAAACGCCCGCATCGTACCGCTGTCTGACGGTTCCTTCTCGCTCGACGACTACGTCAACTATGTGCAGGAGTTCATCGGCCACCTGCAGGGCATCTACGGCAACTGCCACGTCATCAGCGTCTGCCAGCCGACCGTGCCGGTGCTGGCCGCCGTATCACTGATGGCCAGCCGGGGCGAAACCACGCCGCTGTCCATGACCATGATGGGCGGGCCGATCGACGCGCGCAAGTCCCCGACAGCGGTCAACAACTTGGCCATGAACAAGAGCTACGAGTGGTTCGAGAACAATGTGATTTACAAGGTGCCGGGCAACTTCCCCGGCGCCGGCCGCCGCGTCTACCCCGGCTTTCTGCAGCACACCGGCTTCGTCGCGATGAATCCGGACCGCCATGCCAGCAGCCACTACGACTACTTTAAAGATCTGCTCAAGGGCGACGACGCGAGCACCGAGGCGCACACCAAGTTCTACGATGAGTACAACGCCGTGCTGGACATGGACGCCGACTACTACCTGGACACCATCAAGACCGTGTTCCAGGAGTTCAAGCTGGTCAACGGCACCTGGGACGTGAAGTCCATCACTGGCAAGCTTGAGCGCGTACGGCCCGAGGACATCACGACCACGGCCCACTTCACGGTTGAAGGCGAGCTCGACGACATCTCCGGCTCCGGCCAGACGGAAGCGGCCCACGGCCTGTGCCACAACGTGCCCAAGGCACGCCAGAAACACCTGGAAGTCAAAGGGGCGGGGCACTACGGCATCTTCAGCGGGCGCCGCTGGCGCGACATTGTCTACCCCCAGGTCAAGGCCTTCATTCTTGAGCACAATGAGCCTGGAGCCCTCGCCAAACGGGCGAAAACTGCTATCAACATAGTAGCAAAAGTAGCGCCCCGCGCGGCCGCGAAAACGGCTGCAAAAAAGGCCGCTCCGCGCCCCACCCGGAAAACCGCAACCTCGAAATAATCCTGGCTAGCCGCGCCGTGAACCTGCTTGCTGAGCGGATCAACGCCGCGCTGCCGCAAACCCAGTGCACGCGCTGCGGCTACCCGGACTGCGCGACCTACGCGCAGGCTATCAGTGGCGCTGACGCTGACATCAACCAGTGCCCACCGGGCGGCGCCGAAGGCATACGCCGGCTTTCGGCGATCACCGGCCGGCCAGCGCTGCCGCTCAATCCCGACAACGGCAGCGAAGGCCCGCGCCACCTGGCCGTCATCGACGAAGCCTGGTGCATAGGCTGCACGCTGTGCCTGGACGCCTGCCCGACCGACGCCATCGTTGGCAGCAACAAGCTCATGCACACCGTGATAGAGCCGTATTGCACCGGCTGCGAGCTGTGTATTCCGGTCTGCCCGGTCGATTGCATCAGCCTTGAAAACGTCACCGGCGGGCACACCGGATGGGCCGCCTGGTCGCCTGCCGATGCAGCCCAGGCCCGAAATCGCTATGAAATCCATAACATGCGGCGCATGGCGGATGTGGGCCGGAACCAGAAAAGGCTTGAAGAAAAAGCGCAGGCTGTGCTGGCCGACCTGCCGGGGCACTCCCAGCACACCAACCCTCTCGTGCTGGAGCAGAAACGGGCCGTGATTGAGGCTGCTTTGGCTCGCGCCCGCGCCAGGCGCGAGCCGGGAAGCAGCTAAAGAAGCGCTGAATAATTCCATTTCTACTTCATAAATGAAGTAATCAAGGAGCTCACAATCCAATCCCAAGAGACAATGGTGCGCACAGTTTCAGGGTTTTGCTCCAAAGTT
>NZ_JAUYEY010000093.1 GCF_030689685.1 Polaromonas sp.
CCGGTGAGCGCGGCGTTGTCGTCCGCATCGCGGCCTCGGCGCAGGGCCAGCAGCGGTCCGGCGCTGATGCTCAGGCCTTGCGCCGTCGTGTGCTTCCATAGGTTGGCGCCCGCCGTCATGCCGGTGAGAAAGTACGTGTCGCCGTAAAAGAGATTGATGTTGGGCGTGAGCCGCGTTTTTCTTTCGTCCGCGCCCTCGTAGGCGGGCCGCACGCCCACCCCGAGGCCGATGCTGCCATGCAGCCCCTCGGACTGGGCCGGCGGCAGGTTCTCATCCGCCATCGCCGGCGCGGCGGCGAGCATCAGCAAGACCACACTGGTGGCGAGTGTCAGCAAGGCCAGACTGTCGATGCTAGTGCTGGTCATTCGGGATAATTTCATGGTGCGCTGCCTCGTTCATTGGGGTGTGCGCATCATCGCGGCTGACCGTAACCACGCTATGTCGCTTCCGCGACAGCTTGTGCCAGGTTGTTTCGCGGCATGCCTTGCAGGCGATTCAGTTTGTTTCTGGAGGCTTCCCGGCCAATCCGTTGTTTCGACCGGAAGGCTGCGCGGAGAAGGAAATCAAAAGGAAACCAAAAGAAAACAGCCACCCTGATGAATCGGGTGGCGGCGGTGAAGGTACGGTTTGCTCGACCGCAGGGCCAACCCGGCTATCAGGCGGTCACAGACAGACTGGCGCCGCTGGCGTTGCTGCCGCCGAAGCCGTAGGCCTGTGCCAGATTCATGATCTGCATCAGCACCTGGGCCTCGCTGCTGGTGTTCGTGGTCGCGGCGGTGCTCTGACTCGACTGCTTGTAGGCCTGGGCTTCCTCGCGGTTGACCTTGCCGTCGCTGTTGCTATCGACCTGATCGAAGTTGTCGAGGAGGCTGGAAAGCATGTTGGCGCGATTGCTGTCGGGGTTGCCGATGGCGCTCAACTGACTGGTCAGATCCGCCTGCGTCAAGCCGGCGTCATCAGCGCCCCCTTGCATGCCCATGCCGCCCGTGCCACCCATGCCGCCGCTCATGCGCATGCTCTGAAGCTGGCTGTCCAGGGCATCGGTCAGTTTCTTGATGCTGTCGGACATCTCCTGCTGGGTCACCTTGCCGTTGCTGTCGCCGTCCAGGGACGCAAAGACATCCTCGGCGCTGGTGCTGCTTGATGCGGGGACGTTCTGGAAGGCGGTCTGAAGATCCGATTTCTCGATATAGCCCTTGCCGCTGGTGTCGAGTTTTGAAAACAGATCCTCCGCCATCTTCGATGGGTCTTGACGCTGCATCCGTCCCATCCCCTGCATCGTCATGGAAGAATTTCCTCCGATACCGCCGATTGCGCTGCTCATGATTGCTCCTTGAAAGTCTGACGAACGTTTGACTTTGGTGGGTGTGCCTCATCACACAAGCGAAATGCTTGCATGTGGTCTAGCAGCCTGTCGGACTTGGGAATCGTCGGCTGCAAATTGGCCGCAGCGGGATCAGCGGCCTACCACCAAGCGGATGGCCGGCATCACCCGCTCGGTCTCGGCCCGGCGCTCCAGCGCCATGCGCATGTTCATCTGCGCGACTTCGGTGTGTTCGATGGCCAGCGCCTGCGCGCGCGTGCCCTCGCCGGCCTTGAGCGCGGCGAACAACATGTGGTGCTGGCGGTGCGCATAAAGCATCCAGTCGCGGTCCAGCGCCACCGAGCCCTGCATCGGCAGCATGGCCGAAGCCGGGGCAAACGGCAGCCTGTCGTTGAGTGCCACCGCGCGCTGCAAGGCGCGGTTGCCGCAGGCTTCAAGGACCAGCGCGTGGAAGTGATCGTTGACCACGGCATAGGCGGCATAACTTTCATAACTCAGGGGATTGGCGGCCAATGCCAGATCGCCGTCATCCAGGCAGGCCTGCATGTCGCCCTGCAACTGGCGCGAAACGCCGTGTTCGGCCACCAGCCGCGCGGCCATGCCTTCGAGCTGACCTCGCACCGCAATCGCATCAGCCACTTCACGCGGCGTGAACTGGCGCACCAGAAACTTGCCGGTGTCGTTGGCTTCGACCAGGCCCTCCTGCTCCAGCGTGACAAGCGCAGCGCGGACCGGGGTGCGCGAGGCCCCCAGGCGTTCAGCCAGTTGCTGCTCGGCCAGGCGCTGGCCGGGCTCGAATTCGCCACGCAGGATCAAATCCCGCAACTGGATCAACACAGTCTCTTGCAAGTTCATGATTCAAAATGTACACTGAATTTTACTTTTGGTATACCGTTTTAGGAACGCAATTATGAATGCTGAACAGAACGCGCTGATGACCCGGATTGGACCCGCCACACCTTGCGGCGCCCTGCTGCGCAGCTACTGGCAACCGGCCGCGCTGGTTGATGAATTCAAGCCTGCGCTGGACCCGCGCATGGAACAACGCCCGGTCAAAGCAGTCCGCCTGCTGGGCCAGGACCTGGTGCTGTTCCGGGACAACACGGGCAGCTACGGCCTGCTGGACCGCGACTGCGCACACCGCGGCGCTGACCTGTCGTTTGGCCGCGCCGAGGGTGATGGCCTGCGCTGCCCTTTCCATGGCTGGAAGTTTGATGTAAGTGGCCGCTGCCTGGAAACACCGGCGGAACCGGCGGGCAGCAAGCTGTGTGAGCGTGTGAAGCAACGCAGCTACCCGGTGCTGGAAAAAAGCGGGGTCCTGTTCGCCTGGCTGGGCCCCGAGGGCTCCACGCCGCCGCCGCTTCCGGCTTTTGACTGCTTCAACGCGCCGGCGACACACAGCTTTGCGTTCAAAGGCCTGTGGAATGCCAACTGGCTGCAGGCGTTTGAAGTCGGCATAGACCCGGCGCATCCGTCTTTTCTGCACCGCTTTTTACAGGACGAGGCGCTGGCCGACATTGGCGACAACGCAGCCGGCAAGCAGTTTCGCAGTGCCAGCGCTGGCGCCATCGATGGCGAGCAATGGCCGATGACACGCATCATGCGCGAGTTTGCGCAGCCCGACATCAGTTTTGAGGCCAAGCCCTGGGGCATGCAACTGACGGCCTTGCGGTCCATGAACGAAAAACTGACCCATGTGCGTGTCACACAAGCCGTCTTTCCGGCAACCTTTGTGATCCCGCTGTCAGAAACCATGACG
Organism: Polaromonas sp.; assembly: GCF_030689685.1. Taxonomy (GTDB): domain Bacteria; phylum Pseudomonadota; class Gammaproteobacteria; order Burkholderiales; family Burkholderiaceae_C; genus Polaromonas. Next base: position 3,084 of record NZ_JAUYEY010000093.1, read on the forward strand.
ATCACCCAGATGCATGTGCCGGTGGATGACACCCACACCTACTGGTACTCCTTCTTCACGAGTTTTGCCGGTCCCCTGGATAAAGAAAGCATGCGTGCGCAGCGCCAGCAATTCATTGCGCTGCCCGACTACATTCCCAAGGCCGGTCGCCACAACAACTGGGGCTTCAATGCTGAAGAGCAGCGCACGCAGACCTACCTGGGCATGGGCGAGGAAGACATCAATGTGCACGACCAGTGGGCGGTTGAAAGCATGGGCGCCATCCAGGACCGCACGCGGGAGCACCTCGGTACCAGCGACAAGGTCATCATGGCGAATCGCCGGGTCTTGCTCAAGGCAATTGCGACGGTGCAGCAAGGCGGCGTCGCGCCAGGTATTGCCGACGCGGCGCAGGCTGAGCTGATGCGCGGGCCGGACACGGTCGATGGCATCGCGCCGGCCGGGGAGTGGGCTAGCTGGTGGCAGGCACAGGCTAGAGCCAAGCGGGCGAATGCGCCTTGGACGGGGAGCCCTCACCCCTGCCCTCTCCCGGAGGGAGAGGGAGCAAGAGCCTCGGTATCGACTCCCTCTCCCTCCGGGAGAGGGCAGGGGTGAGGGCCGTGCCGACCTTCGCCGAACACTGCGGCATCCACGACACCAACCGCCAGCAGGCGCTGGAACAGATGCAGCAATTGATCAACGCCAGCGGCATCGAGCTGGTGCGTTTTGCCTGGTGCGACCTGCATGGCACGCTGCGCGGCAAAACACTGGTGGCCGGCGCTACGGCCAAGGCCATCCAGGACGGCATGGGCCTGGTCAGCACCCTGCTGCTCAAAGACACCTCCGACCGCACGGCTTTCAAGGTGTTCGAGGCTGGCGGCACGGACGAGCTTCCCGGCTTCGAGTTCGCCAGCAACCTGCTGCTGCTGGCCGACCCGGCGAGCTTCAAACCACTGCCATGGGCAGCCGCTACCGGCTGGGTCCAGGGCCAGCCCTGGATGCAGGACGGCACGCCGGTCGAGCTGGACACGCGGCGCATTTTGCAGCGTGCGCTGGCGCGCCTGGCCGAAGCGGGCTACGGCATGAAGTGCGGGCTGGAGATCGAGTTTCATATTTACCGCATCACTGGGGACAGCTCCGATGACCAGCTTGATCCGGAGCAAGCGGCCTGGCCCGGTCTGCCGCCCAAAGTGGCCATGATCCACCCGGGCTACCACCTGCTGGCCGAACACTGGGCCGACATGGCCGAAGAGCCGCTGCGCATCGTGCAGCACACCGCGCAGGCGCTGGGCCTGCCCCTGCAGTCACTGGAGATTGAGCTCGGGCCCAGCCAGGTCGAAGCGGTGTTCGACGCGACCGACGCGCTGACGGCGGCCGACAACATGGTGCTTTTTCGCAGTGCGGTCAAACAGGCGCTGCGCCGCGCCGGTTACCACGCCACCTTCATGTGCCGCCCGCCGTTTCCGAACATCATGTCCAGCGGCTGGCATTTGCACCAGTCGCTGGTGGACCTGAAAACCGGCGCCAACCTGTTCCAGCGCGACGCCCCGGCAGCAGGCTCGCAAGCCACCGATGCGCAATACACCCTCTCTGAGCTGGGCGAACATTACCTGGCCGGGCTGCTCGCGCATGCGCGCGGCATGACGGTGTTTTGTACTCCCACGATCAACGGCTTTGGCCGCTTCCGGCCGAACGCCCTGGCGCCGCAGGCGGTGCTGTGGGGCCGCGACAACCGGGGCGCGATGCTGCGCGTGGTCGGGCAGCCCGGCGACGCCGCAACGCGCATTGAAAACCGCATTGGCGAACCGGCGGCCAATCCCTACCTCTACCTGGCCTCACAGATTTACGCCGGGCTGGACGGCATCACCCGGCAATTGAAAGCGCCCGTCGCCACCGATGCGCCTTACGGTGAAGCCGGCGTCAGAATTCCGACCAGCCTGGGGGAAGCACTAAATGCGCTGCGGGACGATGCGGTACTGGTGGAGGCCTTTGGCAAGCGCTTCATCAACTACTTCACGCGCATCAAGCAGTCGGAAATCACCCGCCACGAACAGGCGACGGACAAGGACGACTGGCAGCGGCGCGAATATTTCAGCCGCATCTGAAACTTCACCGACCCATGATCACTATCAATTTCATAGCTGCTGACGCACAACCAATAAGGGCTAGAGGCCAAATTGGTCAAAGCCTGATGGAGGCAGCAGTGGCTGCCGGAGTCAGCGGCATTGCCGCCGACTGCGGCGGCCTGCTGACCTGCGCAACCTGCCATGTGATGGTGGCCGAGCCGTTTGCGGCGCTGCTCCCGGCCGCCGACGGCGAGGAACGCGCCATGCTGACCTTCACCGCCACACCGGCCACACCGGCCAGCCGGCTGAGCTGCCAGATCATCCTGAATGCAGAACTTGACGGTTTGACGGTAGAGTTACCGGCCAGCCAGTATTGAACGCTGGCCTTTCAACACATGCCACCCAAGGACACCCATGATTCTAGAACTCGCCGACATCCATATTGCCCCCGGCCAGCAGGCCGCTTTTGACGAAGCCATCCAGCGGGGCCTGGCCAGCGTGATTGCCGGCGCCAAAGGTTTTCAGGGCTTCAAGGTGAACAAGGGCATTGAAAACCCCGAGCGTTACATCCTGCAGATTTTCTGGGACAGGCTGGAGGACCACACCGTGGGTTTCCGCGAATCGCCGGCTTTTGCCGACTGGCGCGCCATCGTCGGGCCGTTTTTTGCCGCACCGCCTGTGGTGGAGCATTTCACGCTGCTGGCCAAATCGGCCTGACGACCGCACCCCGCCGCCACATCGGCAGGTTTACTCGACACCCTCGTGGCCGACAATCAACTTGCCCAGCAGCGCGCCAAACCGTTTGCGTTCGGCGGCGCTGAGCGGCTCCAAAAGGCGCGACTGAACCTTGCTCACGGCCCGCTTCATCTGCAGCGCGACCTTCTGCCCTTCGGGCGTGACCCACAGCAGCTTGCGGCGCTTGTCGGCCGGATCGGCCTCGCGCCGCACCCAGCCCTTGGCCTCCAGCCGGCCGATCACCGAACCGGAGGTCGCGGCATCAAAAGCCACCCGCCCTGACAGCGTGACCTGGTCTTCACCCGGGTCATCCATCAGCGCGTTCAGGATGGCGAACTGCACCGGCGTCACGTCAAACCCGGCCGTCTCTTCCATAAAGAGAGCAATTGACAACTGGTGGGCGCGCCGGATTTGGTGCCCTGGCGCTTCAATGAAGTTAAAACTTGTTGGCATGGCCGGAGTTTAAGGGAGCGCTGAACAGGTCCTTGCGGATGCGCGGCAGCCGGATCGGGATGGGATGCAAGGCGGACGCTGCTGCCCATAGCTGGCTATCGGCAAGCCATTCAACGCAGCAGACCGCCCGAGCCCGGCTGATCGCGCGCCGCAGGGGACTTGTTCAGCGCTTCGCTAACCCAGCGCGTCGTTGACCGAGTCTCGAAACTCCGCCAGGCTGACGGCGCTGTCAATCTCGCGCGGCAAGGCATCGCGTGCGGAAAATACCCCCAGGATTTTTCCGTCAGCCGCCACCACAGGCAAGTGCCGGAATCCGCGCTCGAGCATGACGAGTACGGCATCCGACACCGGTGTCTCGGGCGTCACGCAATGAGGATGGTGGGTCATGACTTGGGAGACCTGCGTTTTTTCAGCATTAAGCGCTCTGGCCAGTACACGGGTCATCAGATCGCGCTCGGTGAGAATGCCCAGCATGGCGCCTCCGCCGTCAATGATCAAAACGCTGCCGCAATTGGCCTTGGTCATGACACAGGCCGCCTCCCAGACACTGGCCTGCGGAGGCAGGCTTACCAGATGCCGGCGCGGGGTTGATTGAAAGACTGTTCGTTCGGGCATGGCTGCCTCCTGTTGTCTCGCCAAAAAAATCAGCGCAGGGATGCGTTGAGCTTGTCCAGGGTTTGGGAGCCCGGGCACAGGCGGCCCGCATCCATCCTGTTCAGTGGCGTCTCACTGGTGTTGAGCGCCACATGCATGTCGGTCACCAACGGGTCCAGGTAAAGCAGCCCGGTCACCACCTCGCCACGCGCCTGGTGCGTGTTCATGTAATGGAGAGCGGCGTAGCGATTGGTCGGATCGTAGTCGGTGTGCAACTTGCGCAGCCGCAGGCGGACGCCGTCGTGCTGCTGCACCTCAATCACCTCGCCCGGGGCATAGCTGGTGGTGATTTCCTCGCGCGGGCTGATGAAGTCGATGCGGCTGACCGCCTCGTTGTGTTCACGCACATAGTCATAACTCTTGGTGCTGCCGGCATGGTTGTTGAAAGCCACGCACGGGCTGATGATGTCGATGAAGGATGCGCCGCCATGGCCTATGGCACCCTTGATCAGCGGCACCAGTTGCGCCTTGTCGCCCGAAAAACTGCGGGCCACATAAGTCGCGCCCAGTTGCAGCGCCATCGCCACCAGGTCCAGCGAGCTGTCGCTGTTGACCACGCCTTTTTTGCTTTTCGACCCCTGGTCGGCAGTGGCCGAAAACTGCCCCTTGGTCAGCCCGTAAACGCCGTTGTTCTCAACGATGTAGACCATGTTGACGCCGCGCCGCATCGCATGCGCGAACTGGCCCAGGCCAATCGACGCGGAGTCGCCGTCTCCAGATACACCGAGGTACAACAAGTCACGGTTGGCCAGATTGGCGCCGGTCAGCACCGAGGGCATGCGCCCGTGCACGGTGTTGAACCCATGCGACGCACCCAGAAAATAGTCCGGTGTCTTGGAGCTGCAGCCTATGCCCGAGAGTTTGGCGACGCGGTGCGGCGCAATGTCCAGCTCCCAGCAGGCCTGAATGATGGCGGCCGAGATCGAGTCATGCCCGCAGCCGGCGCACAGCGTGGAGATTTTCCCTTCGTAGTCGCGCCGGGTGTAGCCGACCTTGTTGACCGTGAGCGAGGGATGGTGCAGCTTGGGTTTGTCCAGATAAGTCATGGGAGGGCTTTGCTTGTCTGTTGTGGGGCCACCACCGCAGCCTGCACCTGCTGCCGGATGGCCTGGGTGATAAAACGCGCGGTGATCGGCGTGCCATCGAAATGCAGCACACGTACCAGGCACGCCGGATCAACATCCAGCTCATTGACCAGCAGGCTGTGCATCTGCGCATCGCGGTTTTGTTCGACCACGAACACCTTGTCGTGCGCCGCAATGAACTGGGCAACGCTGGGCGGAAACGGAAAGGCCCGCAGCCGCAGGGCGTCCAGGTGAATGTCTGCCTCATCCAGCACGTCCAGCGCCTCGTTCATGGCCGGACTGGTGGAGCCAAAATAAATAACTCCCAGCCGGGTCTTGCGCCCGGCGGGGCGCAACACTGGCGGCGGCACCAAGGTGGCGGCCGTTTGAAATTTCTTCAGAAGCCGCTCGACGTTGTAGATGTAGTCCGGGCCGCGCTCTGAATACTGCGCATAGGCATTGCGCGTGGTGCCGCGCGTGAAGTAACTGCCCTTGGTCGGATGCGTGCCGGGCAAGGTGCGCCAGGGAATGCCATCGCCATCGACATCCTTGTAGCGGCCGAAGTCCTTGCCGGCTTCGAGTTCTTCGGCGCTCATGACCTTGCCGCGGTCATAGCTGCGGCTGTCATCCCACTGGAAAGGTTTGCAGAGCCGCTGGTTCATGCCGATGTCCAGGTCTGTCATGACAAAGATCGGCGTTTGAAGTCGCTCTGCCAGGTCAAGCGCAGCGGCACAGTGTTCAAAACACTCGTGCGGGTCTTCCGGCAGCAGCAGCACATGTTTGGTGTCGCCGTGCGAGGCATAGGCACAAGAGATCAAATCGGCCTGCTGGGTGCGCGTGGGCATGCCGGTGGAGGGACCGCCCCGTTGCACGTTGATGATGGTGACCGGAATCTCGGCAAAGTAGGCCAGGCCAATGAACTCGGTCATCAGCGACACACCCGGGCCAGAGGTGGTGGTGAAGGCGCGGGCACCGTTCCAGCCGGCACCCACCACCATGCCGATGGAGGCGATTTCATCTTCGGCCTGAACAATCGCGTAGTTGTTTTTGCCGCTCGTTGGGTCCACCCGGTATTTGGCGCAGTAGGACTGAAAGGCTTCGGCCACCGAGGACGAGGGTGTGATCGGGTACCAGGCCGCGACCGTGGCACCGCCATACACACAGCCCAGTGCTGCGGCGCTGTTGCCATCGACAAATATTTTGTCGCCTACCCGGTCGCTGCGCTCCACGCGTATGCCCAGCGGCGCCTGCAAGTGTTCGCTGGCGAAATCGCGCCCCAGGTGCAGCGCCTGCACATTGGAGGCCAACAGCTTTTCCTTGCCCTTGTACTGCTCGGCAAACAGCTTTTCCAGCACGGCGGCCTCGATGCCAAGCAGCACCGACAGCGCACCCACGTAAATGATGTTCTTAAATAACTGACGCTGGCGCGGGTCGGAATAAACCGCGTTGGAGATCTCGGTCAACGGCATGCCGATGACGTGGATGTCGGCGCGGAACTTGTCTGGTGGCAGGGGCCGGGTGCTGTCGTAAAACAGGTAGCCGCCCGGCTCCAGCTCGGCCACATCAGCATCCCAGGTTTGTGGATTCATGGCCACCATCATGTCGATGCCGCCGCGCCGGCCCTGGTAACCCTTGTCGCAAACCCGCGCCTCATACCAGGTCGGCAGGCCCTGGATGTTGCTGGGGAAGATATTGCGCGGACTGACCGGCACACCCATGCGCAATATGGCCTTGGCAAACAGCTCGTTGGCCGAGGCTGAGCCCGAACCGTTGACGTTGGCAAACTTGATGACAAAGTTGTTGACGGCTTCAATCTTTTTCATTGCGCAGCACCGTTTGCTCCCTCTCCCCCTGGGAGAAGGTCGGGGTGAGGGCTTGCGCGCCACCACGCCCTCACCCTCACCCTAGCCCTCTCCCAGCGGGAGAGGGGACAAAAGTCTGCGTTCATGCTGTCACTCCCGAAACCATCTTGCCATCACGACACGACGGCCCGGCCTGCGTGGTCTGTAGCAAGAACTTCTGCATGTCCCAGGCCCCGGTCGGACAACGCTCGGCGCACAGGCCGCAGTGCAGGCAGACGTCTTCGTCCTTGACCATGACACGGCCGGTCTTGAGTTCGCCCGACACATACAGGTCCTGGGTCAGGTTCAGCGCCGGGGCTTTCAGGTGGGTGCGCAAAACCGGCTCGTCGTCGTTGGCGGTGAAGCTGATGCAGTCCATCGGGCAGATGTCCACACAGGCATCACACTCAATGCAGGCTGGCGCTGCAAACACGGTCTGTACATCGCAGTTCAAACAGCGCCCGGCCTCCTTGAAAGCCGTTGCGGCGTCAAAACCCAGCTCGACCTCCACCCGGATATTAGCCAGCGCCACCTCGGCCTTGGCCCAAGGCACCTTGAAGCGCGCGTCATTCGAGGTGTCGTTGTCGTAGCTCCACTCATGAATGCCCATCTTGGTGGACATCAGGTTGGTCATCGGGTCGGGCCTGCGCTGGACATCCTCCCCGTTGAGAAAACGGTCGATGGACACCGCCGCCTCATGGCCGTGCGCCACTGCTGTGATGATGTTTTTCGGTCCGAAGGCCGAGTCACCGCCAAAAAACACCTGGGGCAGGCTGGACTGAAAGGTGGTCTTGTTGAGCACCGGCAGGCCCCACTCGTCAAATTGAATGCCGCTGCCGCGTTCAATCCACGGAAAGGCGTTCTCTTGCCCCACAGCGATCAACACCGCATCACAGGCCACCAGTACGTCGGCCTCGCCGGTGGCGACCAGGCTGCGTTTGCCTTTCGCGTCATAAACCGCCTTGACCACCTCAAACGTCATGCCGGTGAGCTGGCCCTGGCTGTGCTCAAACGACTTGGGCACGTGGAAGTTGATGATGGGAATACCTTCGTGCTGCGCGTCTTCCTTCTCCCAGGGCGAGGCTTTCATTTCGTCAAAGCCGCTGCGCACAATCACTTTCACGTCGCTGCCACCGAGGCGCCGGGCCGAGCGGCAGCAGTCCATCGCGGTGTTGCCGCCGCCCAGCACAATCACGCGTTTGCCAATGGTGGTGACGTGGCCGAAAGACACCGAGGCCAGCCAGTCAATGCCGATGTGGATGTTGTTGCTGATCTCCTGGCGGCCCGGCAGTTGCAGGTCACGACCGCGCGGCGCGCCGCAGCCAACAAACACGGCGTCGTAACCCTGGGACAGCAGCCCCTTCATGGATTCGATGCGCTGGCTACTTTTGAACACCACGCCCAGGTCCAGGATGTAGCCGGTTTCTTCGTCGATCACCGACTCGGGCAGGCGAAAACGCGGAACCTGGGTGCGGATAAAACCACCGGCCTTGGCCTCACCATCAAACACCGTGACCTCGTAGCCCAATGGCGCCAGATCGCGCGCCACCGTCAGGGATGCGGGGCCGGCGCCGATGCAGGCAATGCGCTTGCCGTTTTTGGGTGACAGCTTGGGCATGCGCTGGCTGACATCGTTTTTCATGTCGGCCGCTACCCGTTTCAGCCGGCAAATTGCGACCGGTTCTGGCAGCGCGCCGTTGTTCTCCTCCACCCGGCTGCGTCGGCAAGCCGGCTCACAAGGCCGGTCGCAGGTGCGGCCCAAAATGCCGGGGAACACATTGGAGACCCAGTTGACCATGTAGGCGTCGCTGTAGCGCCCCTGGCCAATCAGGCGTATGTATTCAGGAACAGGGGTGTGGGCCGGACAAGCCCATTGGCAATCAACGACCTTGTGGAAATAAGACGGATTGGCTACGTTCGAGGGCTGCAAGCGCTGTCTCCTTTGCCCCACTGCATGGCAACACCATCCACGGGGCAAACCAGTTTAAGCCGCGATGGCCCAACACCGCCCTCGGGTGAATCCCTCAGTCGTGCGACTGCAAACGGGAAAATGCGCTTACCACCTCCGGCGGGGCCTGCACCAGTTCAATCAAGACACCCTCCCCCGCGATGGGGAACTCTTCATTGGCCTTGGGGTGCAAAAAGCAGATGTCGAAACCCGCCGCACCCTGGCGGATGCCGCCGGGCGCAAAACGCACGCCCTGCCCCGTCAACCACTCGACGGCTTTTGGCAGGTCGTCGATCCACAGGCCGACATGGTTGAGCGGTGTCGTGTGCACCGCCGGCTTTTTGTCCGGGTCCAGCGGTTGCATCAAATCAACCTCGACCTTGAAGGGACCGCTGCCGATGGCGCAGATGTCTTCGTCAACGTTCTCACGCTCGCTGACGAAGTTGCCAGTGACTTGCAGCCCAAGCATGTCTACCCACAGGGTTCGCAGGCGCTCCTTGCTGGTACCGCCAATGGCAATTTGCTGGATGCCCAAAACCTTGAAAGGCCTGTCCTGAGCCTGTTGAAGGCGCTGGATCATGCCTGGGTGACCGGCCGACGGCCTGAGAGGTAGCTCACACCCTGGGGGCCCGCAACTTCCAGGTGGGGCGTGCCCGCTGGCAAGCGGAACACGTCACCCACCCCGTAGCGGCTAGAGACGCCGTCGACCACCAGCGTGATGTCGCCTGCGGTGACGAATGCGCAGGCGTCGAATGGATGTTGATGCTCGCCCATGGCGTAACCGACGGGGCGGTCAATAGCGACGGCAGCCTCAAAACGGTTGGCCTTGAGTTCGTCGTGAAATTCCTGAGTGTTCATGATGCGTTTCCTGTCCTAGACAAATTCCACAATAGGCTGATCGACCGTCAGTGAATCGCCCTTCCCGGCAAGCACTTTACCGACCACACCGTCGGCAACGGCAAACAGCACATTTTCCATCTTCATGGCCTCGATCACCGCCACGCGTTCGCCCGCCTGCACCTTCTGGCCGGGCTGTACTGCGACCTCGACCAGCAGGCCGGGCATGGGCGACAGCACAAAACGGCTCATGTCAGGCGGTGCCTTGTAGGGCATCAGCGTGTGCAGTTTCGCCGCGCGCGGCGACAGCACCAGCGCGTCCAGCCGGGTACCGTCGTGGGCAATGCGAATCGCCAGTGGATTGCGGCCGACGCCGCGTTCGACCTGCGCCGCAAACGGCTGGCCATTGACGGTGCCGCGAATGCGGGCGCCGCCCAGGTGCCAGTTGCTACAAATTTCATAGCTGTTGGCACCCGTGTCTATTCGGCTGGAGCCCGATTGGGCTTGAAAGTCGCGCACGGTCGCGGACTGTGAGGTGTTTTGCCCGCCAGCGCCCAGCTTAACCACCACAAACTCTTCACCGACCGTGACACCGTGTCCCGGCATCTGCCCACTGATGCCGGCTGCACGGCCCAGCATACGCCGGTTCACATAGGCCGCCAGCGCCACCAGAAAGTCCGGGTCGGCATGCGGTACGTCTTCGGCAAAAAAGCCCTGCGCATAGTTCTCGGCGATGAAGCCGGTGTTGAAGTCACCCGCCACAAATTTCGGGTGCGCCAGCAAGGCGGCCTGGAAAGGGATGTTGCTGCTGATGCCGCGGATCACAAAAGCATTGAGCGCCTCACGCATCTTTGCAATCGCTTCGGCGCGGTCCTTGCCGTGGACGATCAGCTTGGCAATCATCGAGTCGTAAAACATCGGTATCTCGCCGCCGTCCTGCACGCCGGTGTCGACGCGTACGCCGTAGAAGCCGCCCTCACCCCTGCCCTCTCCCGCAAGCGGGAGAGGGGGCAAACCCGCTGAATTTGCGATGTCCCCGGCTTCACTCCCTCGCCCCTTGGGAGAGGGCTGGGGTGAGGGCTCCCCCGCCGCAAACATCGTTTCCTTTGGCGGCTGAAAACGCACCAGTCGGCCGGTCGAAGGTAAAAAGCTGCGAAACGGGTCTTCGGCATTGATGCGGCACTCGATGGCCCAGCCATTGCGCTGCACATCCTTCTGCGCCAGCGGCAGCTTTTCGCCAGCCGCCACGCGGATCATCAGCTCGACCAGGTCCAGGCCGGTGATGCATTCGGTCACGGGGTGCTCGACCTGCAAACGGGTGTTCATCTCCAGAAAGTAAAAACTCTGGTCTTTGCTAACGACAAACTCGACCGTGCCGGCACTCTCATACTTGACGGCCTTGGCCAGCGCCACAGCCTGCTCGCCCATGGCCTTGCGCGTCGCGTCACTGATGAAGGGTGACGGCGCTTCTTCAATCACCTTCTGGTGACGGCGCTGGATCGAGCATTCACGCTCGTTCAGATAAATCACATTGCCGTGGCTGTCGCCCAGCAGCTGGATCTCGATGTGGCGCGGCTCTTCGACAAACTTCTCGATGAAAACCCGGTCGTCGCCAAAGCTGTTGCGCGCCTCGTTGCGGCAACTCGTGAAGCCTTCAAAGGCCTCCTTGTCATTGAAGGCCACACGCAAGCCCTTGCCGCCGCCACCAGCCGATGCTTTGATCATCACCGGGTAACCGATGTCCTTGGCAATCTCGACGGCTTTCTCGGCGGTTTCAATCGCATCGTTCACGCCCGGAATGCAATTGACACCCGCCGCGCCCGCCAGTTTTTTCGATTCGATCTTGTCGCCCATCGCGGCAATCGAATAATGCTTGGGGCCAATAAAGACGATGCCTTCCTCTTCCACCCGCTTGGCAAAGCCGGCGTTTTCGCTGAGGAAGCCGTAGCCCGGGTGAACCGCCTGCGCGCCAGTCTGCTTGCAGGCGGCAATGATCTTGTCGGCCTGCAGATAGCTGTCACGGCTGGGCGCAGGGCCGATGTGCACGGCCTCGTCGGCCAGCTCGGCATGGCGTGCGTCCTTGTCGGCATCGGAATACACAGCCACCGTCTGGATGCCCATCTTGCGGGCGGTGAGGATGACGCGGCAGGCGATTTCACCTCGGTTGGCGATCAGGATTTTGGTAAACATTCGTTCTTTTCCCTACCTTTACACTATTCAAAATAAGTGATCAACCAATCACGGGAACACCGCTTAACCAAGGTTTGAGCCCGGTAGGATGTCGCCTCGCAAAAAGCGCGTAGTTATTTTCAAAAGGCTGAGTTCCCGCAACTTCATTCAGCCAACGCTCACAACCAACAAGCATTTCTTCAATGAATTCGTCAATTTGGATGAGTAATGCTGGCTCTGCTGATGCCGAACCCAAAACCACGTAATGCAACTGCCCATTGGGATGGCCTGGCTCAACAAACATGATTCGCTTGTAGGGCAAGTCCTCGCGATGGCTAGCGCCTTGATGCAACATCGAACACCGAAAGCGATAACACTGTTCGCCAGAAAACGGATTTTCGCGATTTCGATTACTAGATAGCACCGAACGAACCCAAGTATCAAACCAATGCGCATAACGGGAGCTAGAAGCACGCCTATCGCCTGCAATTAATGCACCAGCGATATCTGGAATCGTGAGCGAACTTTGGAGCGCAACGTAGTACAGACCCAGCTTACTTGCGTCGCGAGTTTGAGCAATCAGTGTCTTCATGTTTTTTGACTTACTTATCGCTACTTACTTTTACGCCACGGGCGCGCTTACGAAGTGCCAGCACCTCTTCGCGTTCTGCTTGAGCAATGGTTTGTATGGGTGCATTAAACAAGGACTCGAATTGGTCAATGACTTGCAACGCATTCGCAACACGCGCTAGTAAAAACAGTGAACCTAGTCCCTCAGACTCTAGCCTTCGTATCGACGAAAGGGAAGCCAGCGTCATGTTTGCCAACTCTTGTTGACTCAGGTTGCACATCAAACGAAGACGTTTAATACGACGGCCTAGCTCGGCACACACTACTTCGGATGACTTTAGATTAAATGTTCTCATGCGAACGATAAAGGCGCGATTTAGGGCTTTAAACGTCAAATATGAACATTTAAGAGAACCTGCTGAACTGCAATACTTTCATACTTTCATACTTTCATACTTTCGCCGCAAATTATCTGAAAGATCACGATCTGACCTTATTTCTGAATCCGCAACGGGCACGGCGCGTCCGCCTCCGCTCATGTCCCCCGCCCTTCGGGCTCCTCCTTGACTTCGCTGCGACGGACGCAGCGCGCCCGTTGCTGCGCAGGGATTGAGGATGGGTGCAGAAGAATACCCAACAACCGGGATTGGGCTGCCTGGGCGCTTTGCGCAGGTAAAGGAGGAGCCTGAAGGGCGGGGGACACGGAGCAAAACGCCCAGGCAGCCCGATCCAGCGCGGAAAGAACGCATGACCATAAAAATCACAGCGGAATATTCCCGTGCTTGCGCCACGGGTTCTCAAGCTTCTTGTCCTTGAGCATCACCAGCGAGCGGCAGATGCGCTTGCGGGTTTCATGCGGCAGGATCACATCGTCGATGAAGCCGCGTGCGCCGGCCACAAAGGGGTTGGCAAAACGCGCCTTGTATTCGGCTTCCTTCGCGGCCAGCTTGGCAGGGTCGCCCTTGTCTTCGCGGAAGATGATCTCGACCGCGCCCTTGGCGCCCATCACCGCAATTTCGGCATTCGGCCAGGCAAAGTTGACGTCGCCGCGCAGGTGTTTGGAGCTCATCACGTCGTAGGCGCCGCCATAGGCCTTGCGCGTGATCACGGTGATCTTGGGCACGGTGCACTCGGCGTACGCATACAGCAGCTTGGCGCCATGTTTAATGATGCCGCCGTACTCCTGGCTGGTGCCAGGCATGAAGCCGGGCACATCGACAAAGGTCAATACCGGGATGTTGAAGGCATCACAAAAGCGCACAAAACGCGCGGCCTTGATGGCGCTTTTGATGTCCAGGCAACCGGCCAGCACCAGTGGCTGATTGGCGACGATGCCGACCGTCTGGCCTTCCATGCGTGCAAAACCAATGATGATGTTTTTGGCGTACTCGGGCTGGATCTCGAAAAAATCGCCGTCGTCCGCCGTTTTGACGATCAGCTCCTTCATGTCGTACGGCTTGTTCGGGTTCTCGGGCACCAGGGTATCCAGGCTCAGGTCCATGCGGCTCGCCGGGTCGGCGCTCGGGCGCACCGGCGCTTTTTCGCGGTTGTTGAGCGGCAGGTAGTTGTAGAGTCGGCGCAGCATCAGCAGGGCTTCGACGTCGTTGTCAAACGCCAGATCAGCCACGCCACTGCGTGTGGTGTGGGTGGTGGCCCCGCCCAGTTCTTCGGCACTCACTTCCTCATGCGTCACGGTCTTGACCACTTCAGGCCCTGTCACAAACATGTACGAGCTGTCCTTGACCATGAAGATGAAGTCGGTCATGGCCGGTGAATACACTGCACCCCCTGCACACGGACCCATGATCATGCTGATCTGCGGCACCACGCCCGACGCCATCACATTGCGCTGGAAGACGTCGGCATACCCGCCCAGCGACGCCACGCCCTCCTGGATGCGCGCGCCGCCGGAATCATTGAGGCCAATCACAGGCGCACCCACCTTCATGGCCTGGTCCATCACCTTGCAGATTTTTTCGGCGTGGGCTTCGCTGAGCGCGCCGCCAAACACGGTGAAGTCCTGGCTGAAGACAAACACCAGGCGACCGTTGATCATGCCGTAGCCGGTCACCACGCCATCACCCGGCGGCCGGTTGCCCTCCATGCCGAAGTCGGTGCAGCGGTGTTCGACAAACATGTCCCATTCTTCAAACGTGCCTTCGTCGAGCAACAACTCCAGCCGCTCCCGCGCCGTCAGCTTGCCTTTGCCGTGTTGCGCGTCAATGCGTTTCTGCCCGCCACCGAGCCGGGCCGCCGCGCGCTTTTTTTCCAGCTGTTGAAGAATTTCCTGCATGGTGTGCCTTCTGTGTCTTTCAATGTGCTATATATTTGATAGCTGCTTACGCCCGTGCAGCATGGGCTGCGAGCAGATTTCGTGCTGCTGTCGAGGCTGGAAGCTGGTCACTGGCCACCTGGACCAGCAAATCAGGCAGCAAGGCGCTGACGGCCGGGTCTTTCCGGAAGGCCTGCTTGAGCCCGGCGTCAATGCGCTCCCACATCCACGCCAGCGACTGTTGCCGCCGCCGTTCTGCCAGCTTTCCGTTGGTCGTTTGAAGGGTTTTGAACTGCGTCACCGCCGTCCAAAAAGCATCGACGCCCTTGTTGTGTAGCGCGCTGAGCTGGATCACCTGGGGATGCCAGGGGTTCGCTCCCTCTCCACCTGGGAGAGGGTAGGGGTGAGGGCTGCCGCCGCGCGGGATGAACAGGCGCATGGCGGAGGTGATCTGGGCCTGGGCGCGCATCGCGGCATCGGCGTCGATGTCGGCCTTGTTGATGATGACCATGTCGGCCAGTTCCATCACACCTTTTTTGATGGCCTGCAAGTCGTCGCCGGCGTTGGGTAGCTGCATCAGCACAAACATGTCGGTCATGTTGGCCACCGCAGTTTCGCTCTGGCCCACGCCCACCGTCTCGACGATGATCACGTCGTAACCCGCCGCCTCACAAACCAGCATGGCTTCGCGCGTCTTTTCAGCCACGCCACCCAATGTGCCGCTGGACGGGCTGGGACGGATGTAGGCGCGTTCGTGCACCGACAGTTTCTCCATGCGTGTCTTGTCGCCGAGGATAGAGCCACCGGAGAGACTGGACGAAGGGTCAATGGTCAGAACGGCCACGCGGTGACCCTGCTTGATCAAATAAAGACCCAGCACCTCGATGAAGGTCGATTTGCCGACGCCGGGCACACCACTGATGCCGAGGCGGAAAGCCTTGCCGGTGTGCGGCAGCAAG
This sequence comes from Polaromonas sp., assembly GCF_030689685.1. Taxonomy (GTDB): domain Bacteria; phylum Pseudomonadota; class Gammaproteobacteria; order Burkholderiales; family Burkholderiaceae_C; genus Polaromonas. Next base: position 18,631 of record NZ_JAUYEY010000093.1, read on the forward strand.
GCGGTCAGCAGCTCATCGCCCTGCGCGCGGTGGTCGGCGCGGGTGGATTCGAGCAGCGTGATGGCTTTGGCGATGGCGCGGCGTTGGGCCAGAGCCGCACCGTGAACAATCAACTCGAGCACGCTCACGCCAGCACTCCGCACGGTTGGCAACCCGGGTCAAAGCGCCCCAAGCGCTCGAGACTTTCACGCAGTGCCTCAATGCGAATTGCCACCATCGCATCAAAGTCATCGGCCAGCACCGCCGCCATAAAAATTTGCCCCCGCTCGTTCATGGTCAGCGTCAATCCCGCAGGTAAACACACCCGACCTCAAGGCCTTGCTCTGGGGTGCCCGTCCACTCGCCGTTCAAAGTCGACGCTTCATAACGTTCATTGCTGTAGGTATAAAAAGCGTAGCTCCAGCGGTTCAAGTCGAAGTGCCTAAGCCTGCCAAGACGGGTGGGGTGCTCGCGGTAGCTTGCTATCGCTTCTTGCACGTTCTCACCCCGACTGGCCCAGTACTTCACCAATTCAGCATCGGGTTCGCGATAGGCGTCGATGTAGCACAGCGCGCCCCGAAAGCGCACTTCAAGACGGGCAGATTTGTCGTGGCCCAACTTGGCAAAGCAAGCATGCAAGCACCTCTCCACCTGCTGTTTGGTTCGCTCGGGAATCTTCACTCCGCCAGAGTGAGGGTCGAAGTACCAGCCGCGTGTTTGTGCTGCGCTCATGGGTGTAGTGACCTGTTAAAGAATCTCGAAGGCGCGCCCGTCAGGCAACTTGTAACGCGAGAAGTCGCGTTTATCCAAAGTCATGATTCGAGTGACACCTGTATCTGTTGCCAATGCGTAGAGCGACGCGTCGGCCAGATCCATTTCTGTGCGCGGTGACTCGGTGTACCTTTGCATGACGGGAACCAACTCAATCAAAGCCTCTTGACCAAACGGGAAGACTGAAACTGCACCACGCCCAATCCATTTGAGCAGTTCAAACCGTTCTGGAGGTCTCACAAGATAACTGGCCTCCGTCACGCACGGCCATGTCGTTGACAACGACCAATGCTCCAGAGACGCGAGTTGAAATAACTCTCGATAGTGTTGATTTTTAGGTTCACTTGAAACAAATGCTGCCACCAAGGCGCTTGCATCAATCAGCGCTGAGGCCATGCTTCGCTCTCAATTTTGCAATCATGGTTTGACGTGATTGTTCTGTGTCATACAACTCTGCGCCCTCGCCGCCATAGGTCTCTTGCCACTGCTTGGCTTGAGGTTGCAAAGCCGTTTCGCCCTTGACTTCCAATAGAAGTTTGTAAGGGTCTTTGCGCCCCAACGCACGCTCCAACGCAGCAATGATGAACTGCGTTTTGGTAATACCTTGGCGCTTGGCCGAAAGCTCAACTTCTTTTTCCATCAATGGGTCTAAACGTACAGATACAGCCATGTCTTTTTCCTTTGATTGAAATACAGTATTACTGTATCACAACTTTGAATTTTGACTTGAATCCAAAGCCTTCCGAATCTGCTCCAGCACATCCTTGGCACTGGCCACAATCGGCGTGCCCGGCCCGTAAATGCCTTTGACGCCGGCTTCGTACAGCATGTCGTAGTCCTGCCGGGGAATCACGCCGCCTACAAACACGATGATGTCGTCGGCACCCTGGCGTTGAAGCTCGGCGATGATGGCCGGCACCAGGGTCTTGTGGCCAGCGGCAAGGGTTGATACGCCCACGGCGTGCACGTCGTTTTCAATCGCCTGGCGCGCGCATTCTTCGGGCGTCTGGAACAACGGGCCCATGTCCACGTCGAAGCCGAGGTCGGCAAAAGCTGTGGCCACCACCTTGGCGCCACGGTCATGGCCGTCCTGGCCTAATTTTGAAATCATCACGCGCGGGCGTCGGCCTTGCGCTTCGGCAAAGGCATTGATCTCGGTCTTGAGGTTTTCCCAGCCTTCGGCCGAGTCATAAGCTGCTGCGTACACACCGGTCACCTTTTGTGTATCGGCGCGGTGGCGCCCGTAAACTTTCTCTAGTGCGTCACTGACCTCACCCACCGTGGCGCGCAGGCGCACAGCCTGGATGCTGAGGTCCAGCAGGTTGCCGTCGCCTATTTCGGCGGCAGCCGTCAGCGCGTCCAGCGCGGCTTGCACTGCCGCCCCATCGCGGCTGGCGCGAATAGCCTTGAGCCGCGTGATCTGCCCGTCGCGCACCGCTACATTGTCAATGTCGCGGGTCTCAATCGCATCTTCGGTTTTGAGCTTGTATTTGTTGACGCCGACGATCACGTCCTTGCCGCTGTCAATGCGCGCCTGCTTTTCAGCTGCGGCGGCCTCGATCTTGAGCTTGGCCCAGCCGCTGTCCACGGCTTTGGTCATGCCGCCCATGGCATCGACTTCTTCAATGATGGCCCAGGCGGCGTCGGCCATGTCCTGGGTCAGCTTTTCCATCATGTAGCTGCCCGCCCAGGGGTCAATCACATGCGGTATGTGGGTTTCTTCCTGGATGATCAACTGGGTGTTGCGCGCAATGCGCGAGCTGAATTCAGTCGGCAGCGCAATCGCTTCGTCAAAGCTGTTGGTATGCAGGCTTTGTGTGCCGCCAAAGACGGCGGCCATGGCCTCGATGGTGGTGCGCACCACGTTGTTGTAGGGGTCCTGCTCGGTCAGGCTCCAGCCCGAGGTCTGGCAGTGCGTGCGCAACATCAGGCTCTTGGGGCTTTTAGCGTTGAACTCTTTCATGATGCGGCACCACAGCAGGCGCGCCGCGCGCATTTTGGCGACTTCAAGGTAGAAGTTCATGCCGATCGCCCAGAAGAAGCTCAGGCGCCCGGCAAAGCCATCGACGTCCAGGCCCTTGGCAATCGCCGTCTTCACATACTCTTTGCCGTCGGCCAAGGTAAAAGCCAGTTCCAGCGCCTGGTTGGCACCCGCTTCCTGCATGTGGTAACCGCTGATCGAGATCGAGTTGAACTTCGGCATGTGGCTGGCCGTGTACTCAATGATGTCGCCGATGATGCGTATGCTGGGCGCAGGCGGGTAGATATAGGTGTTGCGCACCATGAACTCTTTGAGGATGTCGTTCTGGATGGTGCCGCTCAATTGGTCCTGCGCCACGCCCTGCTCTTCAGCCGCGACCACATAACCCGCCAGCACCGGCAACACCGCGCCGTTCATGGTCATGGACACCGACACCTTGTCCAGTGGGATCTGGTCGAACAGGATTTTCATGTCCTCAACACTGTCGATGGCCACGCCGGCCTTGCCGACGTCACCCGTTACCCGCGGGTGGTCGCTGTCGTAGCCACGGTGCGTCGCCAGGTCAAAAGCGACCGAGACGCCCTGCCCGCCTGCGGCCAGTGCCTTGCGGTAAAAAGCGTTGGATTCTTCAGCGGTCGAAAAACCGGCGTATTGGCGTATGGTCCAGGGCCGCACCGCGTACATGGTCGCCTGCGGGCCACGGATGAAGGGCTCAAAACCCGGCAAGGTGTGGGTGTGCGGCAGGTCCTTGATGTCTTCTGCGGTGTACAGCGGCTTGACGCTGATGCCGTCCGGCGTCTGCCAGTTCAGGGCGCTCACATCACCGCCCGGCGCCGATTTGGCGGCGGCTTTGGACCAGGCCTCCAGGCTGGCGGGCGCGAATTCGGGGGCTGGCGGTGGTTTGCGGGTGCTCATGGCAGGTGCTCGGTACGGTTCGAGGCGTGTATGGGTAGTCGCATGAGTTTACATTATTTATAATTATTGATGCAAAATATAGTTTCAGATAAGATCGTGTCGTCAGACAAAACCCGCTTTCTGAAGTCTTCACAAAAAATCATGGCTGCTGTTTCATTGACCCCCCGCGCACTTTATGAAGAGGTGGCAGAGCTGTTGCGCCAGCGTATTTTCAACCGCGAACTCGCGCCGGGTAGCTGGATTGATGAGCTCAAACTGGCCGAAGAGTACGGCATCAGCCGCACGCCGCTGCGTGAAGCGCTGAAAGTGCTGGCCACCGAAGGGCTGGTGACCATGAAGGTCAGGCGCGGCGCCTATGTCACTGAAGTGTCAGAACGCGACCTCACGGATGTCTACCACCTGCTCGCCCTGCTGGAAAGTGATGCGGCCGGCGTGGTGGCCACCCAGGCTACCGACGCGCAGTTGAAGGAATTGCAAGCGCTGCATCGCGAGCTTGAAAAAGCCGTGACCAAGCGCGAACGCTTTTTTGAGCTCAACGAGGCCTTTCACATGCGGCTGCTGGAAATTGCCAACAACCGCTGGCGTGACCAGATGGTGGCCGACCTGCGCAAGGTGATGAAACTGAACCGCCACAACTCGCTGCTCAAAGCGGGCCGCATTGAGGAGTCCCTGGCCGAGCATCGGGCCATCATGCTTGCGCTCGCTGCGCGCGATGCCGAAGCCGCCGTGGCGGAAATGCGCAGACATTTCAGCAACGGGCTTGAAGCTGCGGCTTGAAGCCCCTTGAACAAGGGGAGTAAACAAGCAGCCTCATTCACGATGTGCTGCGTTCCGACATCACCCTCTGTCTGCTTGCCCTAAAACATCAGAGTCAATTCCGGCCCAGGCGCGTCGCTTCCCTGAAGCAGGCGCGCCACGCAGGCCATCCACAGCTCAATACCACCAACTGGCCAGCGTGCTCTGAAGAAGTTTTCAGTTACCTGCGGCGACTGGTGTCCATGACGGTAGCAAAACTCAGTCGAACATGTCAGGTTGCGTTTTGACCAGCTGCTCCCAGATCGGCTGAAAATGCAACCAGCCAATGTATTCACTGCCGACATGCTCCCGGCTGTAACGAGCGCGCTCGGGCGTCACCAGGCGAGGGGCAATTCCCGTGGCGTCCACCAAGAGCTGTTGCTGACAGCAACGCTCCAGCCCGATGAACCAGAAGGCTGCGGCCTCGATGCTGTGACGGCTTGCAGTCAACAGCCCATGGTTCTGGTGAATGGCGGCCTTGACGCCTTTGAACGCGTTCGCAACCTTGTGTCCGGCTTTGACTTCCACCGCGACTTGTCCGGCCTCATCACCTATGACCACGTGATCCTCAAAAAATACAGCCGCATCCTGGGTGATAGGTTCCAGTTTTTTGCCCAGGGAGGCAAAAGCAGTTCCGTACACCGTGTGGGCATGGCACATGGCGACGATGTCGGGATGCGCCTCGTGCACCGCCGCATGCAGCACAAACCCGGCGCGATTGATGGCGTGCCGCCCTTCCACCACCTTGCCTTCGTGATCCGCAAGGATGAGGTTGGATACCTTGACCTGGGAAAAGTGGACAGCCATTGGATTGGTCCAGTACAGGCTGGGATGCTCCGGATCGCGGACGGTGAGATGCCCGGCAAATCCATAGTCGAAACCCTGAAGCGCAAAAGCGCGGCAAGCCGCAACCAGCCGTTCTTTCAGATGCCGGCGCTCATCAGCGACATTTGTGAATTTTGGAACAGATGGAAAAATCAGTCCCGCCTGCTCCGGCTGATAGATGGAAACACGTGCGTCCTCCACAACTGATGGGGTTCTTTCCAGGACAGCGGTCATTTTCTAACTCCTTTACATGTAATGGTGGCGACGTCGGCAACATGCGATTATTTGAGAGGGCGGTGGATTTGACAAACGAAGCTTTTTCATGAAAGAATGAATTTAATTCATGAATTAAATTTAGTCATGAGAAAAATTCCGAATTTCTCTTTGCTGCGGGCTTTCGAAGCGGCAGCGCGGCTGGAGAGTTTTACCCTTGCAGCAGACGAACTGCACCTCACCCAATCGGCCATCAGCCACCAGGTACGCGGACTGGAAAATTATTTCGGCCGTCCCCTTTTCATTCGGCGCAACCGGCGAGTCGAGCTCACGCTGGAAGGAAAGCGGCTGCTCGAAAGTCTTTCGAAAGTTTTTGACACCCTCCAGGCTGCCTGCAAGGAGGTGGCGCTGGCGCCACAGGCCGAAGTACTGACCGTCCACAGTGCGCCGAGCTTTGCTGCCAAATGGCTTGGGCCAAGGCTGCCAGAATTCACGCACTCCCATCCAGATATCACCATCCGATTGACCTCGGGAGCCACGCCGCTTGACCTTACACGCGAGCGAGCGATCGACGTCGCGATTTCTTATGGGGCCGCCATCGAAAGAGCCGGCATGCTGTCGGTTGCCTTGGGTACCGAACGTATCGTGCCGCTTTGTTCGCCGGATTTGATCCAGGACGGCCTTCCCATTCACGAACTATTGAGCAAACTTGTCCTCATTGATTCGCAGCTCAGCAGCGTCACATGGCCGAAGTGGTTTGCCCTCAACCGCCTCGTCTTGCCAGACCAGCCGCGACCATCCTTTGATCGGGCCGCTCTGGCAATCTCTGCAGCAGTGGATGGAACCGGAGTAGCCATGGAAAGCATCCGCCTGGCAGAACGGGAGATTTCTCGTGGTGAACTGGTCGAGCTGGGGCAAGGAATATTTGAATCCCTGGCGCTGGAGACGCACTTTGTGTCATGCCGTACCGACGAACGTCAGCTGAAGAAAGTCCGACTGTTCCGCGAGTGGCTTTTCAAAGCTGCGGGAGTTATTGCAAACTGACAGCGCGTTCACTCGTCATCCCGGCACATGCCTGCACCAGCGAGCCCCTGATTCCGCGCGACGCTGCGCGTACGGTGGCGGTGACGCTGATCTCGCCGGGCGTGGTGATGCGGATTTTCATGCTGCGCTTGAGGGCTTCGATCAACGCCTTGCGGGCCAAGGCATCGGGCACGAAGCAGGCGCGGGTCAAGCGCTTGTACGCTCAGGCATGAGCGACCGCAGCACTCTCGATCGCGGGAGCGCCTCTCTCATGCAGCGCTGGCGCATGGGCCAGCGCCATCACCTCGCGCGGGTGCAGGGTTTTGAGCCTGTGGTCACTCCAGACCTGGCGCCAGCGTCGGGATCCTGGCAGGCCGTGGCGCAAACCGAGCATGTGGCGCGCGATAGCCGACCAGGGCGTGCCATGCGCGGCCGCCTGAGTCGCCATGTAATCCACCATCAGCGACTCGACAGATTCGCGAGTCTGCCCGTTTGCAGCGGCGCCGAAGAAGGCCTCATCCCAGGAGGCCAGCCACCAGGGGTTGTAGTAGGCCTCGCGCCCCACCATCACCCCGTCGAGTTCGCGCAGTAGCGCCGCGACCTGCTCACCGGTGGTGACGCCGCCGTTGATGACGATGGTGAGTTCAGGAAACTCTTGCTTGAGCCGGTGAACCAGCTCGTAGCGCAGCGGCGGCACCTCGCGGTTTTCCTTCGGGCTCAGGCCCTGGAGCCAGGCGTTACGCGCATGCACGATGAAGGTCCTGCAACCGGCCGCGCTGACCGTGCCGACAAAGTCGCTCACGAAGGCATAACTTTCACCCTTGTCGATACCAATGCGGTGCTTGACCGTGACCGGCACGTCCACCACATCGACCATGGCTTTCACGCAATCGGCCACCAGTTGCGGCTCGGCCATCAGGCAGGCGCCAAAAGCGCCGCGCTGCACCCGCTCGCTGGGGCAACCGCAGTTGAGGTTGATCTCGTCATAGCCCCATTGCTCACCGAGTTTTGCGCAATGCGTGAGGTCGACCGGCTCGCTGCCGCCCAGTTGCAGCGCCACCGGATGCTCGCCCGCATTGAAGCGCAAATGCCGGGCGACATCGCCATGCACCAGCGCGCCGGTCGTGACCATCTCGGTGTACAGCAGGGCATGGTGCGACAGCAGCCGGTGGAAATAACGGCAGTGCCGATCAGTCCAGTCCATCATCGGGGCCACGCTGAGGCGATGCGGCGGGATTGGCAGGCTTGGCGGGGATGAGGGACCGGGATTCATCGGTAAAAAGGACTCGAACGGCATTGGAAACCCCTAGTTTCTCACGCGGACCTGGCGAGCGTGCTCCAGGAAGGAATTTCCACACCTGGTAACAGAGGGTAGCCACCATTCTGGCGGGAAGTGAAAGGCTGGATAATGGTCAATCAGGACCGGGCCACCCGGCTTTCCTCTAGGAGCCTGTCGGGCTTGGGGCGTCGAGAGCGAAAATCGGCCCCAGCGAGGACAGTTTTTGCCGGATTTGCAGACCCATAGCCCAGCTATGGGACAAAAAGACGGTGAAAAATGGACCGCTGCGGTCGATTTGCAGCCGACGATTCCCAAGTCCGACAGGCTCTTAGCCCCCAATTCAAGCCACGACCATGACAGCACCGACCCTGCACTACTCGCCCGCGCCCCGTTCCGGCCTGCTTCGACCTGCCCTGCCCCTGCTGCTGAGCCTGGCCTTGGCCGGCTGCACCTCGGTGCCGCTGCCGCCCTGGCCTGTACCCGGCGGCACGGCCAAAGCGCCGCCGGTTGCAGCGCCCACACCGATACCGGCAACCGTTGCCCCGCCGGTAGTGATTGTCCAGCCGGTCCCCGTGCGGCCGGCGGTGGTGGTGGTGGCCCCGGCTACCCCGGAAGCGCCGTACAGCGCCGCTGTAGCCGCCCGTTTCCCCGCACCCTCGCTGATCTACAGCACGCCCGGCTTGCAGGAAGGCCGCAGCAGCTTCACGTCGAACTCGGAAATCCAGACTTGGTTGCGCGACCTGGCGGCCTCTGCGACAGCTTCGCCGGGCATGAAAGCCGCATTGCTGCCCATCGGCCAGTCGCAACGCGGCGAGGCCCTGGAAGCGCTGGTGCTGACGCGCGCTGCCGGTACCGACGCGGCCGCCATCGTGGCATCGGGTCGGCCTACCGTGCTACTGATCGGCCAGCAGCACGGCGACGAGCCGGCTGGCAGCGAAGCCCTGCTGGTGGTGGCGCGCGAGTTGATACAAGGTCTGCTGCGGCCGGTGCTCGACCGTGTCAACGTCATCATCGTGCCGCGCGCCAACCCGGATGGCTCGGCAGACAACAAACGCGCGACCAGCGGCGGGCTCGACATGAACCGCGACCACCTGCTGCTCAACACCCCGGAAGCACGGGCCCTGGCCAAACTCACGCGCGACTACCACCCGACCGTGGTTGTTGATGCGCACGAGTACACCGTGGTCGGCCGTTTTCTGCAGAAGTTCGATGCCGTGCAAAAGTACGACGCACTGCTGCAGTACGCGACCACCGCCAACATTCCGGAGTTTTTGACCAAGGCCTCGGAAGAGTGGTATCGCCGCCCGCTGGTAGCCGCACTCAAAGCGCAAGGTCTTAGCAGCGAGTGGTACTACACCACCTCGACCGATCTGGCCGACAAAAAAATCTCCATGGGTGGCACCCAGCCCGACACCGGCCGCAACGTCAACGGCCTGAAAAATACCGTGAGCCTGCTGATCGAGACCCGCGGCGTCGGTATCGGCCGGCTGCACATCCAGCGCCGCGTGCACACCCACGTCATCGCGATCAGCAGCGTGCTGGCCAGTACCGCTCAGCGCGCCCCTGAGCTGGGCCAACTGCAGCCCTACATCGAAAAAGAGATCACCAGCCAGGCCTGCAAGGACGAGGCCGTGGTGGAAGCCGGGCCGACCCTGACTCAGCAGGAACTGCTCATGCTGGACCCAGTCACCGGCGCCGACAAAGCGCTGCGTGTGGAGTGGAACTCGGCGCTGACGCTGCGAAAGATCAAGGCACGCGTGCGCCCCTGCGGTTACTGGCTGTCGGCCTCTTCAAAAACGGCGGTCGAGCGCTTACGCCTGCATGGCGTGCAGGTGCGGCGCGTCACGGAGCCCAGCTCGATGCTGGGTGACATCTACCGCGAAACTGCACGGGCTGCCGGCGTCAGGCAGGACGTGCGGGGAAACATCGCTGATGCGGGGCAGATCGTCAAAATCGAAGTCGCGCTGGTGCGTGGTGTCATCGACGCGCCCATCGGCAGCTACTACGTGCCGCTGAATCAGCCGCTGGCCAACCTGGTGATTGCCGCACTGGAGCCCGACACGCAGAGCAGCTACTTTGCCAACCAGCTCATCGAAAGCCTTGCTGGAAGTGCGCGTGTGATGTCCGAGCCTGCGCTGAAAACCGAAGAGTTGCCCTGAACACCCGGCGCTCTGTGAGCGTTGAAAAATCCTGAGTCCTACAAAAACCGGCTATCGCGACTGACAGCCAGTTCGCGTGATCCAGGCCCTAATGGACCCATGAAGACATTTGAACTTACCCCCAAGATGGTCACCCTGGGTGGCGTGTTTTACCCGACCAGTTTCGCCGTTCTCCTGTTCCCCGAGGCCGACCAGGCCGAGCAAGCCGCCCAGGCGCTGGAAGCCGCCGGTTTTGCAAGCGACGCCGTCATGCCGCTATCTCCCGTGACCATCCTGCACGACATTGGCAAGGTGGATGGTGACTCCGGAGGTATGCCCTCGGTCGGCACCGAAGGCCACACCGTCAACAAATACATCGCACTGGCCCGCCAAGGTCACCACGGCGTGATGGTCCATGCGCCCACCGATGAAGACACGCAGCGCGTGTTGTCGGCGTTGCGCCACCTGCCCTTCACCTATGGCCAGAAATACCACATGCTCGCGATGGAAGACTTGGAGCCGGTCGCAAGTTAAGCGCCGGACACCGTTTTCTCCGGTACCGCCCGAGTTCTGGCAAATCGTCGAATGCTATTGAATTAATAGCAACTCACCCTTGCCGGATATGGGCTGGAGGCCAATTTCTCTTAATAATTGCCGCTGCTCCCATGTGCCAGGCTTTCAAACTTGGTGATGCGGCTGATAAACGCCAGCTTGACCGTACCCGTCGGGCCGTTACGCTGCTTGCTGATGATGACCTCGGCCACGCCGGGTTCCTTGCAGGCGTCCTTGGTGTAGTACTCGTCGCGGTAGATGAACATGATGATGTCGGCGTCCTGCTCAATGGCGCCGGATTCGCGCAGGTCGCTCATCATCGGTCGCTTGTCGGTGCGGGACTCGACACCCCGGCTTAGCTGGGACAGGGCAATCACTGGGCACTGCAGCTCCTTGGCCAGCATCTTCAGGCCGCGTGAAATCTCGCCGACAGCGGTGGCGCGGTTTTCTTCGCTCATGCTGGAAGAAACGCTCATCAACTGCAAATAATCGACCACGATCAGGCCGAGCTTGCCACACTGCCGCGCCAGCCGCCTGGCGTTGGCGCGCAGTTCGCTGACCGTCAGGCCCGGCGTTTCGTCGATGTGCAGCGAGATGTTGCGCAGCTTCTCAATGGCTTCGGTCAGGCGTGGCCATTCTTCGTCGGTCAGGGCGCCGGTGCGCAAATGGGTCTGGTCGATGCGGCCAATGGAGCCGACGATACGCACCGCGAGTTGCGAGGCACCCATCTCCATCGAGAACACCGCCACCGGCAGGCCTTCGTTGAGCGCCACATGTTCGGCAATGTTGATTGCCAATGCGGTTTTGCCCATCGAGGGTCTTGCGGCAAGAATCACCAGATCGCCCGCCTGAAAGCCCGAGGTCATCTTGTCGAGGTCGTAAAAACCGGTGGGCACGCCGGTGACGTCGTTCGGGTTTTCCGACATTTCGGTCACGCGATCCAGTAGGCTGACCACCAGGGTGTCCATGCTCTGGAAGCCCTGCTTCATGCGTGAGCCCTGCTCGCCGATCTTGAAGATCTTCTGCTCGGCCTCATCGAGAATCATCGCCACCGCCTTGCCCTGCGGGTTGAAGGCATTGGTGGCGATCTCGTCGCTGGCGGCCACCAGCTTGCGCAGGATGGAGCGCTCGCGCACGATCTCGGCGTAGCGGCGGATGTTGCTGGCGCTGGGCACGTACTGCGCCAGCGAATTGAGGTAGCCCAGGCCACCGACCTCGTCGGCCTTGCCCTGGTTCTGCAGGTGCTCATACACCGTGATCACGTCCGCCGGCTTGGTGGCGTTGATCAGCGCGCCCACAGCGGCATAAATCAGCTTGTGTTCATACCGGTAGAAGTCCTCGTCCACCAGCAGGTCGCCGACGCGGTCCCAGGCGCCGTTGTCAAGCAGCAACCCGCCCAGCACGCTGGACTCGCCCTCGATCGAATGCGGAGGAATACGCAGTTGCGCGATTTGGCGGTCGGCGCTGTAGCGGGGGTCGGGAGCGGTGGAAAGTACGGCGGACATGGGTTTCCTTGACAGCCCTCCATGCTAGCGCCACCGGGCGCCGGCGTCACGGGGAAAGCTGTTGATAAGTCGTAGATAACAGGGGTACAACCCTGTAAAGAGTGTGGACAGCGCTCAATCGGGATAGGGGCCGATCATCGCTGACCGGACCCCTCCCACACCACCCGGCATGCGGGCCCGCACCGGGCGGTTCGAGAAGTTGAGGTCATGAGAGTCGGGGCAATCCCATCGTGTCGAACCAAGCGATGGTCAGCAC
>NZ_JAUYEY010000002.1 GCF_030689685.1 Polaromonas sp.
CAATCCCTCACCCCCAACCCTCTCCCGGAGGGCGAGGGCGAAGACGGTCCAATTCACTGCCCGTGTATTTGGAAAAAATCAATAACAAGCCAGCTCGTGAGGTTTGAGGCAGGTCGCATTCAGGCAGCAGTAGTTTGCCTCCAAACCGTTTTTTTTGTTAATTTCGCCATACGCACCCGTGGTGGATGGGTCATAGCACTTGGCGTGGAAGCAGAGTCAGTCGCCAAAAGTCACCCAGGTAATTGCCGGGACGTCGCCTATCGGCGAAACTGGCAAAGATCGACTAAAACTGGAATCGCTATGAAATTGAGAGCTTGTGACGTAGTATTGGCAGGGGATTCCGTGGGTTTTCACTTAAACTCAGTGGTTCGAATGGGTGTTCTGAATGTCGCAATGCAGAGAACTTTTTTTCTCGATGTGGCGCCGTATACCCCCTCTTGATTTAGGACCGCCGACTCAATGAACATCGACCTCCTGCAGGGTGAGTTCGAATACCTGCCCCGCTTCATCACCAGCCTCGCCATCGGCCTTTTGATCGGTCTGGAACGTGAACGCAGTCCGGCTGCCAAGGCGGGCTTGCGCACCTTTGCCCTGGTTGCCCTGTTTGGCGCTGTCGCGGCGATGCTGTCGGAAAAAACCTCCTCGCCGTGGTTACTGACAGGCGGACTGCTGGTCATCGGCCTCATGACCATTGCCGCGTATTTGCGCGAGCGGGAAGAAAGCGCCGATCCCGGCACCACCACCGTGGCTGCCATCGTCATGTGTTATGGCCTGGGGGCGATGATCTGGCATGGCTATTCCACCCTGGCTGTGATGCTGGCCATTGTCACCACCATGCTGCTTTACTTCAAGGCCGAGTTGCACGGCATTACCCGGAACCTGAGCCGACGCGACTTGACGTCGATGCTGCAGTTCGCGGTACTGACTTTCATTATTCTGCCGGTGCTGCCAGACCGGAATTACGGCCCCTATGGCGCCCTCAACCCCTACCAGGTCTGGCTGATGGTCGTGCTGATCTCTGGTGTCAGTCTGGCTGGCTATGTGGCTTTGCGCTTTGTCGGCCAGCGCAACGGCGCCGCGCTGCTGGGCTTGTTCGGCGGGCTGGCTTCTAGCACAGCCACGACGCTGGTTTATGCACGCCACAGCAGGGACAACGAAGGACTGGCCGGGCCTGCGGTGGTCGTGATTTTGCTCGCCAATCTGGTTGTTCTGGTCAGGCTTTCAGTCGTCAGCGCAGTGGTTTCCCCCTCCGTGCTGCCGCAACTGTTGCCGGTGCTGGGCAGCGGACTGGCGCTCGGCCTCGGAGCGACTGCCTACTGGTGGCACAAATTGAACCAGCAAAGTGAAGTACTGATGCCGGAAGTCAGCAACCCCACAGAGATTCGCACCGCCGTGGGCTTCGGCCTGCTTTATGCGGTGGTGCTGCTTTTCGCCGCATGGTTGTCGGATATCGCCGGCAACGGCGGCCTGTATGTGGTCGCGCTGGTGTCCGGACTGACCGATGTGGACGCCATCACCTTGTCCAGTCTGCGCCTGTTCGAGCTCGGCAAGCTGCAGGCCACCGAAACAGTGGCGGCGATTTCCCTCGGGATCATGTCCAACATCGGCTTCAAACTGGGTTTGGTATTTTTTATCGGCGGCCCCCTGCTGGCCAGACGTTGTGCCGTGGGCATGATCGCCACTGCAGCGGGCATCGGGCTCGCGCTGCTGGTTTTGACGCGGTGATTTTCTTGAGTATGGAAAATAATTAAACCGCGCAAACGAGTGACGAAAAAGTCACGGGATCACAGAGTTACGGGGTCAGGTCTCAATGCTGTTCGGTTAGCCGTTCGGGCTGAGCTTGTCGAAGCCCATTCACCCTTCGATAAGCTTAGGACGAACGGGCTTAAGCGCACAGTATTGGGTCAGGTCTTGCATTGCAACATCCACTTCCATAGCACGAGCCCAAGCCAAGACCATTGCGCGTTGAGTTTTCTGGCGGTCTGCAGCACATCGCATCTCGGGGCGACAGGCGTGAGCCTATTTATTTGAACGACATTGTTCGAAAGCAGTGGCTGGCGCTCTTCGGCCAAGTCTGTCGCGCTACAACCGGGTTTGCCACGCCTACTGCCTCATGGACACCGCGCAGTGCGGTCGGCAGAGCTTGCAAAAATCAATTAAGACAAAAATCGCTATCAAATTAAGAGCTGCTTGCGCAGTAGGTGTATGGGTTTGTGTTGATTTTCATTCAAATTAGGTTGCTGGAGTGGATGGTCGGAATGGTGCAATGCAAGACCCTGACCCTGTATTTTCCGTGACTTAAGTCAAAGACGAGTAATACCATGCAGCGCATGATTGGTTCATCCATCTACGGAGGTTTTTTATTCATGAACAGACAACTCACCGCACCATTCAAGAAGTAGCTGCTGGAGCAGCGTGCGACCCTGCTGGCCCAGATTGCCAGCCTGCGCGGCGGCACTGTTGGCCGTGCCGAGGCATCGGCCGAGCACTTCGGGCGACCCGAGGATTCCAGGGCACAGGTGACCACCGAACGCGATCTGGAATTTGCGCTGGACGCGCGTGAAACCGCCGAACTCGCCGTCGTTGACGCAGCCCTGAAGCGCATCGAAGACGATGTGTATGGTCAGTGCGCGGATTGCGGCGTTGAGATTCCTGTCCCGCGGCTGCATGCTGCACCTGAAGCAGCGCGCTGCATCGACTGCCAGGATAAGAGCGAACACAGCCACGGCAAGTCGGCAACTGCCTGAGCCCCGTCGCATCACTTTTCCAAACTTATCCCCGGGAGAAATTTATGACCACCTACCACGCCGTTGTCTGGATTGACGGTTCCGAAGCGCATGTGCTGATGTTTGATCGCGAACACGTCGAATCCCAGCGTATCAAGTCACGCACGCACCACAAGGCCACGGGCGGGCATGTGGGATCCCATCAACTGATGCACGGACGCGGCGACAGCGCCAGCGGCCGCCACACGCCCCAGGGTGGCCATGCCGAAACCGGCAAGGACTACTTCGAGCAGGTAGCCAAGGAGCTCGAAGGCGTGCATGAAATCCTGCTGACCGGCCCGGGCCAGACCAAGAACGAGTTCCACGACTACTGCAAGAACAACGCCAAGGCGGTGGGCAAGACCATCGCCGGAGTGGTGACTACGGACCACCCGACCGATCCGCAGCTCGTGGCCCTGGCCCGCCAGTATTTCCTCAAGTTCGACAAGATGCAAGGCGACCCGGCGCACGGTTGAGATATCGGGCCATAAAAGCGGGGGCCTGCGGTTGAGTCAAACATGTCAGGTTGGGTTTCGACCAGTTGATCGGAAATCGCCGGGAAGTGCAACCAGCCGATGTGTTCGCTGCCCACGTGCTCGCGGCTATGACGGGCACGCTCAGGTCAGGAAAAGTGATGACCAACGAATGTTGCGAAGAATGCAAATGACCTCGCGGAATTTTTTTGTGCATGGTTGAGCCGTGGCATCAACAAACCGGGAGCTGCTTAAATGAGTGTCAAGATTACTTTTCTGGGCGGTACGGGCACCGTCACCGGCTCCAAATATCTGGTGCGCCATGGCGACGAATGTCTGCTGGTGGACTGCGGCCTGTTCCAGGGCTACAAGCAGCTTCGTCTGCGTAACTGGACCTCCTTGGCTGTAGCGCCTGACCAGATTGACGCGGTGCTGCTGACCCATGCCCATCTGGACCACAGCGGCTACCTGCCCCTGCTGGTCAAAGAAGGCTTCTCGGGCCCTGTGTACGCCACCAGCGGCACGCGGGACCTGTGCCGCATCCTGCTGCCCGACAGCGGTCACATCCAGGAAGAAGATGCAGAGTTTGCCAACCGCCATGGCTTCTCCAGACACGCGCCAGCCCTGCCGCTGTACACACGGCAGGATGCGCTGGATTGCCTGCCCCGGTTCAAGGCGATCAACTTCGGCAAGAGCTTTGCACCCATCCCCGGCTGGCGCGCCACCTTTTCCCCGGCCGGGCATATCCTGGGTGCGGCCAGTGTGCTGCTGGAGGTTGCCGGACGACGCATTCTGTTCTCCGGCGATCTGGGTCGGCCCGATGACCTCATCATGAATCCCCCTTCAGAAGCACCAGCGGCCGATACAGTATTGATCGAGTCCACGTACGGGGACCGCGAACACCCGAAGGAAGACGTGCTTGCCGAATTGGGGCCGGCTTTGCAAAAACTGGCCAAGCGTGGCGGCGTGGCGGTTATGCCGGTGTTTGCCGTTGGAAGGGCACAAGCCCTGCTGCACGCCATTCACCTCCTCAAGGTGCGTGGGGACCTGCCCACGTCGCTTCCCGTTTTTCTGGACAGTCCGATGGCGGTGCAAACCACCCATTTGTTTGAACACCATCAGGGGGAACATCGGCTCAGCAGCAAGGACACACACGCACTGACGCACTCGGCCACCATGGTCAACAGCACCGATGAATCACACGCTCTGGCCGGTCGGCATGGACCCATGGTCATTCTGTCGGCCAGCGGCATGGCCACCGGCGGACGCGTGTTGCATCACCTCGCGTTTACGCGGGCAATCACCGCAATATGATCATCCTGACCGGGTTTCAGGCGCCCGGCACACGGGGCGCCACGCTAGCCAGTGGCGCCAAATCCGTGCGTATTCATGGGCGTGATGTGGAGGTTAAAGCCGAAGTCGTGCAACTGCAATCTGCCTCTGCCCATGCCGATGCAAACCAGATTTTGGCGTGGCTGCGCACCATGCCCCAAGCCCCTGACCAGGTCTATGTGGTTCACGGTGAATCGGGCCCATCGGACGAACTTCGCAAACGCATCAAGCATGAGTTGGGCTGGCGTGCCATGGTGCCGGAACATGGTTCGACCTGGCCCACCTGATTCCAATTCGCATTAGAAGCGAGAACAAGGCGCGACGCCGCAGACAGCGCTACAGCACGGCAAGGCCAAGCAACGCAGTTATCGTTTTTAATGCGAATTGGAATGACTCAGCTTGGACAACATGCGTGAAATGCCGGGGCAGGTCCTGCAAAATTTTCGCCACTGATTACAGGTTTCGCGTTGCTGAAACCATCGCCCAAGCTTCAGCCTGTTGCAAGCCCGTTCAAACCGGCGTAATCGTTATGTCCACCGTCATGGACTCTTTACCCCCGCCCTGCCGCACGCCCTTGATCGGCGGGCAGGCGTTGTAATCGGTCCCCACCGCCAGCCGCACATGGCGCTGGTCAATCAGGCAACTGTGGGTGACATCGATGCTGCCCCAGCGCCGGCGGGCCACATCCAGGCAAACATCTGCCCAGGCGTGGCTGGCCAGGTCGGGTTCATTGGCAGCGTAAAAATAGCCGCTGACATACCGCGCCGGAATCCCCAGGCTGCGGCAGATGGCCACCATCACGTGAGCCTGGTCCTGGCAGACGCCGGCGCCGGCGTTAAAGGCCTGCAGCGCCGTGGTCTCGACACTGGTGCTGTCTTTTTTGTATCGCACGGTATCAGCGACGGCTTGGCTCAGGGCCAGCAACGCCGGCAGGTCCGCAGCGTCGCCGGTAACAAAACGCCGGCCGAATTCGGCCAGTTGGGCATGCGGAGCCGCGAGCTGGGTGGGCCGAAGAAAAAACGCCGGGTGCGGCATCATTTCGTCGTCGCTGAATTGCGCAACACCCAGGGTATCGACCTGGCCCGCAGCATTGACCAGGCTGCCCGTCACCTGGTCTGCCACTTCGCCGACAAAGGTGTAGGAGTGGATGCTGTTGCCGCAGCCGTCGCGCTGCGCGTGCAACTCACCCGGCGCGCCCAGGCTCCAGAAAGCAATTGTTTGCGACGGACCGGAACGCGGCGTCAGCCAAAGCGTTTGCAGCGCGTAACGCAATGGCTCGGTGTAGCGGTAGCGGGTGGTGTGTCGGACGTGCAGCTTCATGATCCGACCCAGCAGCGAGGCAGCACGGACATCACCATCGTGGAATCAAGCCGTCGCCAGAACCAGAAAATCGCGACTGATGCAGACTCCGAGTTCGTTCACACGGTCCAGAAACTGCGTCAGGTAGGCATGCAGGCCGGTGGCCAGAATTTCGTCGATGCGGGCGTACTGCAGGTCGGCATAAAGTTTGCCGGCGCGGCGCACGGTTTCGCAGGTCTGGTCATCGGTCACCATCTGCAGGTTGTTCACCACACCGTGCAGACTGGCAGCCAGTGAGCGCGGCATGTCGGCGCGCAGGATCAGCAGCTCGGCCACCCGTTCGGGCTTTATCACGTTGCGGTACACGCGGCGGTAAATTTCAAAAGCACTGACGCTGCGCAAAATCGCGCTCCAGTGGTAGAAGTCGTACTCTTGGTCTTTCTCGCTGGCCGCGCCGTAAAAATCGCTCTGCACCGCGTGGAACTTCACATCGACCAGGCGCGCGGTGTTGTCGGCGCGCTCCAGAAAAGTGCCCAGCCGCATGAAATGCAGCGCCTCGTCCTGCAGCATGGTGCCCACGGTGACGCCGCGCGACAGGTGCGAGCGGAACTTGACCCATTCAAAAAACTGGCCAGGGTCGCGCTCGAAGTCGCCATTGCGCAACATGCGGAAAATTTCCAGATAGGTCTGGTTCTGCGTTTCCCAGACTTCGGTGGTCAAGGTGCCGCGCACTGCTCGGGCGTTTTCACGCGCGTTTTTCAGGCACGAGATGATGCTGGACGAATTTTTTTCGTCGCGCACCATGAAGTCCATCACATCGCGGGCACTGACCGCGCCGTATTTGCTTTCATAGTCGGGCGACAGCTCGCTGATGCTCAGCAAGCCTTGCCAGCCAACCTGTGCCACGCCGGTCGACTGCGGCAATAGCGAAGTCTGGTAATTGACGTCCAGCATGCGCGCGGTGTTTTCGGCACGCTCGGTGTAGCGTGACATCCAGAACAAATGATCAGCAGTTCGTGACAACATGGTTTAACTCCTTGCCTCAAACACCGAAAGCGCTGGCGCGCTTGGCGTGTTTTGGTGATGACGTCACAAGCGCTTCGCGCAATTGATGAGTCATCCCCGCGAATGCCTGCGGCATGTCGCCGGCACGCTCTGTGTAGCGGGACATCCAGAAAAGGTGATCGGCGGTTCTTGAAAGCATGGCTTAACTCCTTGCCTGCGACTGGGTCTGGGTTTGCCCCGACTGCGATTGGGACTGCGAGTGCGCCGGGGCGTGGGCGTCTTCCAGCACCCAGGTGTCCTTGGTGCCGCCGCCCTGGGATGAGTTGACGACCAGCGAGCCGTCTTTCAGCGCCACCCGCGTCAGGCCACCCGGCACCATCTGCACGCTCTTGCCGCTGAGCACAAAAGGCCGCAGGTCGATATGGCGCGGCGCAATGCCGCTGTCAACATAGGTCGGGCAGGTGGACAGGCTCAGCGTGGGCTGCGCAATGTAGCCGGCCGGATTGGCCAGCAGCGCCTTGCGGAAGTCTTCAATCTCGGCCTGCGTCGCTGCCGGCCCGACCAGCATGCCGTAGCCGCCGGCGCCGTGCACTTCCTTGACCACCAGGTCTTTCAGGTTGGCCAGCGTGTATTGGAGGTCGTCCGGGTTGCGGCACATGTAGGTCGGCACGTTGTTGAGGACGGGCTTTTCACCGAGATAAAACTCAATCATCTTCGGCACATAGGGGTAGATCGACTTGTCGTCGGCCACACCGGTGCCGATGGCGTTGCACAGCGCGACATTGCCGCTGCGGTAGACATTGAGCAGACCGGCGCAACCCAGGGTAGAAGTCGGGCGGAAGGCCAGCGGGTCGAGGAAGTCGTCGTCGACCCGGCGGTAAATCACATCGACACGTTTCGGGCCGCGCGTGGTGCGCATGTAGACAAAGTTGTCCTTGACGAACAGATCCTGGCCTTCGACCAGCTCCACACCCATTTGCTGGGCCAGAAAGGCGTGCTCGAAATAGGCGGAGTTGTACATGCCCGGCGTCAGCACCACCACCGTCGGTTCGGCGCGGTGCGCCGGCGAATTGTCGCGCAGGGTCTCAAGCAGCAAGTCGGGGTAGTGCGCAACCGGAGCAACATGGTTTTCGCTGAACAGGTCGGGAAACAGCCGCATCATCATCGTGCGGTCTTCCAGCATGTAGCTCACGCCGCTGGGCACACGCAGGTTGTCTTCCAGCACGTAGTACTCACCCTCGCCCTGGGCGTTGGGGGCGCGCACGATGTCGATGCCACTGATGTGCGAGTAGATGTTGCCCGGCACATCCACGCCCATCATCTCCGGCCTGAACTGCGCGTTCTGGAAAATCTGCTCGGACGGCACCACGCCGGCCTTGATGATTTCCTGGTCGTGATAAACGTCGTGGATGAAGCGGTTCAGTGCGGTGACGCGCTGGATCAAGCCGCGTTCCATGCTGGCCCACTCGTGGGCCGGGATGATGCGCGGAATCAGGTCAAAGGGGATCAGGCGCTCGGTGCCTCCGGTCTCTGAATTGCCGTCGTCCTTGTCGCCATACACCGCAAACGTGATGCCGACGCGGCGGAAGATCATCTCGGCTTCTGCGCGCCTGGCCTGCATGACCGAATCCGGCTGCCGGGCCAGCCAGCTTTGGTAGCTCTGGTAATGAGCCCGCACCCCCGCCGCGTCAGCGGCGTTCATCTCGTCAAACTTCGGTCCGCTCATCAGCTTGGTCTCCGTCAGGTTTCTTCTGCATTGCCCAGGCTCCTAGGAGCCTGGGCGGCAGAAGGAACGTCGGCTGCAAAGCGGCCGCGACGGTCCATTTTTCACCGGCTTTTTGCCCCATAGCTACGGCTATGGCGCTGCAAACCCGGCAAAAACTGTCCTCGCCGGGGCCACTTTTCGCTT
>NZ_JAUYEY010000008.1 GCF_030689685.1 Polaromonas sp.
CAGCCTTGACGCGCTGGAGGAGCAGCTTGCACTGGGACTCAGAACTTTGGAGCAAAACCCTGAAACTGTGCGCACCATTGTCTCTTGGGATTGGATTGTGAGCTCCTTGATTACTTCATTTATGAAGTAGAAATGGAATTAAGACTCCGCCACATCAAAGCGCGTGACCAACACGCCCAAATTCAGCGCCGCCAACACCTCCCGCAAGCGCTGCTGCGCCTCGCGCGTCTTGGCAGCATTGGGCGCTGCAGGCCGGCTGGCAATGATGAGTTCGTTTTTCATCGAGTGCGCCCATCCGACCAGCTCGGTCACCGTCACCTGGTAGCCGTTGGCTTCGAGCTGCAGGCAGCGCAACACATTGGTGATCTGGCTGCCGAACTCGCGTGTGTGCAGCGGGTGCCGCCAGAGTTCGGCCAGCGGGCTTTTCGACAGGCTCAGCGCCTTGTTGCTGCGCAGCACACCGGCCACCTCGGCCTGGCAGCAGGGCACCAGCACCATGTGGCGCGCCTGCTTGGCCAGGCCAAAGGCGATTGCGTCGTCGGTCGCGGTGTCGCAGGCATGCAGCGCAGTGACGATGTCCACCTGCGCCGGCAACTCCGCCGAGGCTGTGGCCTGTTGCACGGACAGATTCAGGAATGCCATGTTGGCAAAGCCCAGTCGCTGCGCGAGTTCGCGCGATTTGTTTACCAGTTCGGCACGGGTTTCGATGCCGTAAATTGTTCCTGTCGGCTTTTTGCCCGCATGCGCCACGTTGAAAAACAGGTCGTACAGGATGAAGCCCAGGTAGGACTTGCCCGCGCCGTGGTCGGCCAGCGCGAACACCTTGCCGCCGGCGGAGACCTCTTCCAGCAGGGGCGCGATGAACTGGTACAGGTGGTAGACCTGCTTGAGCTTGCGCCGCGTGTCCTGGTTGAGCTTGCCTTCGCGCGTCAGAATGTGCAGTTCTTTGAGCAACTCCAGCGACTGCCCAGGGCGAATTTCCTCGATCACCTGTGCGGACTTGTCCTGGGGGGATGACGGGCGCGCAGGCCTAGCGTCGCGGGGAGTACCTTTTATTTGCATGAACCCGAAGTCTAGCGCCCGCGCCTGTCTAGGAGCCTGGGCGGCAGAAGGAACGTCGGCTGCAAAGCGGCCGCGACGGTCCGTTTTTCACCGTCTTTTTGTCCCATAGCTGGGCTATGGGCCTGCAAATCCGGCAAAAACTGTCCTCGCCGGGGCCGATTTTCGCTCTCGACGCCCCAAGCCCGACAGGCTCCTAGGCTTTTCACTTCGTGTAAGGCACCCTTTTTGAAAAAGCTGTCGCGAAGGCGGCCCGCCGGTGTTGAGCCGGTGGGCTTTTTCGCTTATGTTGCTGGCATGAGCACCACCACCCTCCTCGTTCGCAAAAACCAGCTCGCCGAAACCCGTCTGCACATTGCCGAGGCCACCGCGCTGGCCGACAGCCAGGTGCGCGTGTTTGTCGATTCTTTCGCGCTAACCTCCAACAACATCACCTACGCCGCCTTTGGCGACGCGATGAACTACTGGCAGTTTTTCCCGACCGGGGAGGAGGGTTGGGCCAGCATCCCGGTCTGGGGCTTTGGCACGGTGGCGCAGTCGCTGCACCCCGGTGTGGCCATCGGTGAAAAGATTTACGGCTACTTCCCGATGGCGTCCGAAGCCGTGCTGAGCCCGGCGCGGCTGGACAGCAGCGGTTTTTACGACGGCGCGCCGCACCGGCGCGAACTCCACGCGGTGTACAACCAGTACCTGCGCTGCAACACCGACCCGTTCTACACCGCCTCGACCGAAGCGATTCAGGCCTTGCTGCGGCCGCTGTTCATCACCTCCTTCCTGATCGATGACTTCCTGGCCGACAACGATTTTTTCGGCGCGGCCGGTGGCGCCATGCTGCTGTCCAGCGCATCGAGCAAAACCGCCTACGGCACGGCCTTCCAGCTCGCGCAGCGTCCCGGCATCGAAGTCATCGGCCTGACATCGCCCGGCAATGTGGCCTTCTGCGAAAGCCTGGGTTGTTACAACCGCGTGCTGACCTATGACCAGCTTGAGACCATCTCCTTTGAGCGCGCCTGCATCTACATCGACTTTGCCGGTAACGCCAGACTGCGTCACGCCATCCACAGCCGCTTTGTGAATCTGAAGTACAGCTGCGCCATCGGCGGAACCCACGTCACCGAGCTCGGCGGCGCCAAGGACCTGCCTGGCCCGCGCGCCACGCTGTTTTTTGCGCCGGCGCAGATCAAGAAGCGCAGCGCCGACTGGGGCAAGGAGGTTTTGGGCCTGCGTTTGGTGCAGGCCTGGCAGGCCTTCAGCACCCGCGTCAGCCAGGGTCCGGCGCCTTGGCTGCTGGTGCAGCAGCACAAGGGCGAGCCCGCCGTGGCTGCTGCCTACCAGCAGGTGCTGGGCGGTAAGGGCGACCCGCGAACCGGGCATATCCTGGCGTTCTGACAGCAGTCGCAATCGCTATGATTTTTATAGCTGCTTGCGCTCGCCAGATATGGGCTAGAGGCCTTTTTTCCTTAAAAACAAGGCCTGGGACGGGAACAACGACAATGGGGACATGATTGACGAGCCTCTGACCGACCTGCCCCCGACCGCCATGCCGCCCCAGGCGCTGCACGCCTACGAAAAGCTCACGCCCGACGTGGTGCTCGACGCGCTGGCCAGCGTGGGCCTGCTGGGCGACGGCCGCCTGATGGCGCTGTCGAGTTACGAAAACCGGGTCTACCAGGTGCATCTCGAAACCCCGGCGGGCGCGGGCGCTGCCGCGGGTGACATCGTGGTGGTCAAGTTCTATCGGCCCGGGCGCTGGAGCGACCTGCAGATTGTCGAAGAGCATGAGTTTGCGGCTGAACTGATGGCGGCGGAAATCCCGGTGGTCGGCGCACTGGTCATAGCCGGCTGCACCCTGCACCACTTCGAGGGCTTCAGTTTCAGCGTGTCACCGCGTCGCGGCGGCCGCCGGCCCGAGCTGGAGGATTTCAGCGTGCTCGAATGGATAGGCCGCTTCCTGGCGCGCATCCACACCGTCGGCAGCGCCCGGCCCTTCAAACACCGGCCCGCACTGGACATACAAACCTTCGGCCACGCCAGCCGCGACCTGTTGCTGAGCGGCAACTATCTGCCGCTGGACATGGCGTCGCGCTGGCTCAAAGCTTTCGAGCAAGCCATGGATGTCGCGCAAGCGGTGTTCGAAAGTGTCGGCGACATCCGCAGCCTGCGACTGCACGGCGACTGCCACCCGGGCAACATCCTGTGGACACCGGAAGGCCTGGAAGGTGCGGGACCGCACTTCGTTGATCTCGACGACGCGCGCAGCGGCCCGGCGGTGCAGGATTTGTGGATGCTGCTGTCTGGCGAACGCGCGCAGTGCCTGCAACAACTGGGCGCGCTGGTCGACGGTTACGAAGAGTTCCGCGAATTCCCCAGGGGCGAGCTGGCCCTGATCGAGCCGCTGCGCACCCTGCGCCTGGTGCACTACAGCGCCTGGCTGGCCCAGCGCTGGCACGACCCGATTTTTCCGATCAACTTTCCGTGGTTCGGCTCCAGCGACTACTGGAAAGGCCAGGTTGACATGCTTGAAGAACAGACCGAAGCGATGCAGGAAGTGCCGCTGGTGGCGTGATTCACCGGATGCGCGGGGAAGCCTGCAATTGCTCGGGTGTAGTGAAGTAAGCCGCCGTCTCGCCTGCACGTGCCCGCGTCTGCGCCAGTTCATGCCGCGCCACGGTGCGCAGGTGCACTTCGTCGGGTCCGTCCATCAGGTGCAGGGCCCGGCCCCAGGTCCAGAAATAAGCCAGCGGGGTATCGGGTGACAGCCCCATGGCACCGAAGGCCTGCATGGCACGGTCCACCACTCGGGTCTGCAGCCGTGCCGCCACTACTTTGATGGCGGCGACCCGCGCGCGCAGTTGCGCCGCATCGTCTTTGCCTTCGTCCAGCGCCCAGGCTGCGTGAAGAATCAGCAGGCGCGCCTGATCGATTTCGATGCGGGACTCGGCAATCCATTCCTGCACATTCGAAAAATCCGAGAGATATTTGCCGAAGGCCTGGCGCTCCAGCGTGCGCTCGCTGGCCAGCTCCAGTGCCAGCTCGCACTGCCCGATGCTGCGCATGCAATGGTGCACCCTTCCCGGCCCAAGGCGCGCCTGTGCCATGGCAAAGCCCTCGCCCCACCCACCCAGCAGATGGTCGGCTGGGACGCGTACATCACGCAGCAGGATTTCGCAATGCCCTTCAGGCGCATGGTGGTGCACCACAGAAATATTGCGCAGCACCTGCACGCCCGGCGTGTCCATGGGCAGCAGCACCATGCTATGGCGATGGTGAGCACTTGCAGGGTCGCCTTCGGTTCCGCCCTCGTCATTGCGGCACATCACCACCAGCAGCCGGCAGTTCGGATGCGCAGCACCGGTGATAAACCACTTGCGGCCATTGATCACCAGTTGCCCGCCTTCTCGCCGCGCGGTGGTCTGCAGATTGGTCGGGTCGGAAGAGGCCACATCGGGTTCGGACATCGCAAAGGCAGACCGGATACGGCCTTCGAGCAAAGGTGTCAACCACTGGTCGCGTTGCGCCGAGCTGGCAAAGCGATGCAGCAATTCCATGTTGCCGGTGTCGGGTGCGCTGCAGTTGAACACTTCTGCAGCCCAAGGCAGACGGCCCATGGTTTCCGCCAGCGGTGCGTAGTCAAGATGGCCCAGACGGGTGCCGGGTTCGTCCTCTCGCAGGCTGGGCAAAAACAGGTTCCAAAGACCCTCCTCCCGTGCCAGGGTCTTGAGGTCTTCCAGAAAGGGCGGCGGATAAATCCCTTCCTGCACCGAGCGGTGCCACGCCGCGTTGTAGGGCAGCAGGTACTGCTGCATGAAGGCTTCGAGTTGCCGGCGCAGCGCCAGCGCTTGGGGGGAGTGATTGAAGTCCATGAGGCATTGTGCGATTGGGGCAAGCCGCTGTCACAACACACGCGACACCGCACCCTTCACAGTCCGAGTGACTGAAAGATGCCGTCCATGCGCGCCTGGACCGCGGCATCCATGGTGATGGGACGGCCCCACTCCCGCTGCGTTTCTCCGGGCCATTTGTTCGTTGCGTCCAGCCCCATCTTGCTGCCCAGGCCGCTCACCGGCGAAGCAAAATCGAGGTAGTCGATGGGCGTGTTTTCTATCAGCATGGTGTCGCGTGCCGGGTCCATGCGGGTAGTGATGGCCCAGACCACCTCACGCCAGTCGCGTACGTCCACGTCGTCGTCCACCACCACCACAAACTTGGTGTACAGGAACTGGCGCAGGTGGCTCCATACGCCCATCATCACGCGCCGTGCATGACCGGGGTAGGCCTTTTTGATGCGCACCAGCGCCATGCGGTAGCTGCAGCCTTCGGGCGGCAGGTAGAAATCGGTGATCTCCGGAAACTGCCTTTGCAGCAGGGGAATGAACAGCTCGTTCAGGGCCATGCCAAGGACGGCGGGCTCGTCCGGGGGTTTGCCGGTGTAGGTGGAGTGGTAGATCGGGTCGCGCCGCAAGCTAATGCGGTCCACCGTGAACACCGGGAACGAGGCCTGTTCGTTGTAGTATCCGGTGTGATCGCCAAACGGTCCTTCAAGCGCGTGCTGGTAGCCGGTGGGATGAGTGGCATCCGGATAGATATGCCCCTCCAGCACGATCTCGGCAGTGGCGGGCACGCTCAAACCGCTGCCCAAGGCGCGCACAAGGTCGGTACGTGCGCCCCGCAAAAGGCCTGCGAACTGGTATTCAGAGAGGCTGTCGGGCACCGGTGTTACCGCCCCGAGGATGGTGGCCGGGTCGGCCCCCAGGGCCACCGCCACGGGGTAAGGCTGGCCCGGGTGCGCGGCGCCATGATCGCGAAAATCAAGCGCGCCGCCACGGTGAGCCAGCCAGCGCATGATGAGCTGGTTGCGAGAGAGCACTTGCTGACGGTAAATGCCCAGGTTTTGTCGCGGTTTGTGTGGTCCCTGTGTGATGACCAGGCCCCAGGTGACCAGGGGCGCGACGTCGCCGGGCCAGCAATGCTGCACCGGCAGGCGCGCGAGGTCGACATCGGCACCTTCCCACACCACCTCCTGGCAGGGTGCCGAGCGCAGCTCGCGCGGCGCCATGTGCCACAAGGTTTTGAGCAAACCGCCCAGCCCGAGCATGTCTTTCAAGCCCTTGGGCGCTTCGGGCTCCTTGAGGGCGGCGAGCACTTCGCCAAAAGAGCGCAAAGCGCGCAGATCGGCCACACCCATGGCGCGGGCCACACGCGCCGGCGTACCGAACAGGTTGGCCAGCACCGGCATGCTGTGTCCGGTAGGGTGTTCAAACAACAGGGCCGGTCCACCCGCACGCAGCACCCGGTCGCACAGTGCCGTCATTTCCAGGTGCGGTGACACGGGCTCGCCTACTCGGCGCAGGTCGCCCGTCTGCTCTAGCTGAGCCATGAAATCGCGCAAGTCACGGTAACCCATGGATCAGCCACTGGCAGCGGCCAGAACCCCTTCCCATCGCGGCGCCAACTGATGTGGCAGTTCCAACAAGTCGAGCACACGCGCCACGCTGCCGTCCACCAGTTCGGCCACCGACTGCGGGCGCAGATAGAAAGCCGGCAAGGGCGGGCAGATGATGCCGCCCATTTCGGTCACGCTGACCATGTTGCGCAGATGACCGAGGTGCAGCGGAGATTCACGCACCATCAGCACCAGCCGCCGGCGCTCCTTCAACATCACGTCGGCGGCCCGAGTAAGGAGGTTGTCCGCCAGCCCGTGGGCAACTGCGGCCAGCGTTCGCATGGAGCAAGGCGCCACGACCATGGCGCTGCATGAAAAAGAGCCGCTGGCGATAGACGCGCCCACATCGCGCACGTCGTGTACCTGGCCGGCCAGGGCTTCGAGCGCGGCTCGGCTCATGCCCTGCTCCTGATCCAGATTACGCCAGCCCGCGTCGGACACCACCAGATGGGTCTCGACGCCCGTCATTCCATGGAGTGCTTGCAGCAGGCGCGTCCCGTACACCGCGCCGCTGGCGCCGGAGATTCCCACAATGATTCGCCGGAGGGTCATGCGCTCATCGGGCTAGCCCTTGGCATCGATGTCAGAAGCGCGCAGGGGTACAGCCAGCAGGTCTGCCATCACGCGCTCCAGTACCACCGTCGCCTGCGTGGGGTCAAAGTCTTCATGCGTTCGCTTTTTGACACCGTATTGCTGGAGCGGGTAATGCCGGTCAGCAGTGATGCCATGTCGCGTGAGCACGCTTTTGACACAGGCCAGTGGACACCCGTCCAGGGCGATGACGGAGCGGCCAGAGCGCGCGATTTTCACCAAATGGGGCACGTCGCCACCCACGCCCGCAATGCATGACATCTCAGCAACGCCGCGCCGGTCTAGCTGCAGCGCTACATGGTTGGCCAATTGGGCGGCACTGGAGCAACCCGAGCACGCGTACACCAAGGGGAGGCGGCCACCGTTGTCAGTCATGTCTTTCTCCTGCGTTCTCTCGCGGCCCGACGCCTGCCATGCGTTTGCGTGGGCCAAGACGAGCCAGCAACTGACGTGGCGACCACTGCTGCGGCTCGAACGCAGGCAACTCCAGGGCATCAAGCGCGTTCTTGACGACCAGGCCCAGTTCGGTGTCACCTTCCATGGTCAGGCGGCGGCTGAAAAAAAGCGTGTCCGGATCTTCCTGCCTTTGGGCAAGACGCATGAAATCATGCGCATTGGCGCTGATGGCGAGATCTGGAGCCTCGTGCTGGGGGCTGGCGGCGAAGCGTTGCCCGGTCCATGAAAAGTCAAAGGTCAAACGCGCGTCGCGCACATGAATGCGCAGCTTTTTGTGCAGCAGCAAGTCGCACACGTCGGCCGGTAGCTGACGAGCCAGGCTCAGGTTAAGCGCGCTCGCCAGAAGCATAGCGCCGGGGTAGGCCGGCAGGCGGTGCAGCAGCGACCCGAGGGCCGACGGCAATGCAAAGGAGGGAAATTGCGACAAGGGCTTCATGGCGATCAGACAATCAGGCCACATAGAGCAGCATGGTGATGAAGTGGCAAATGCTGCCTCCGAGCACGCACAGGTGCCACCAGCCGTGCCCGTGACGCAGCTTGTGGTCGGTGACGTAGAAACCTATGCCCAGCGTGTAGCAGGCACCGCCTGCGGCCAGCCAGGCAAAGCCCGCAGGCGTCAGGGCGGCCCACAAGGGCGCCACGGCCACCAGCGCCAGCCAGCCCATCAATACATAAATAACCAGAGACAGAACACGCGCACCTTTGGCCAGCCAGATTTCCTGAACGATGCCCAGCAAGGCCAGGCTCCAGACCACGCCCAGCAAGGACCAGCCCCAGGCACCGCGCAACGACACCAGCGCGAAAGGCGTGTAGCTGCCTGCGATCAGCAGGTAGATCGAGCAATGGTCAAACTTGCGGAGCACTTTTTTGGCGCGGCCGCGTAGGCTGTGATAAAGCGTGGAAAAGACGTACAACGCCACCAGCATGGCGCCGTAAATACTGAAGCCCACAATTTTCCAGGGATCGCCGACCAAACCGGCTGGCACGATCAGCGCGGCCGATCCGGCCACGGCCAGCCCGGCGCCGGCGAGATGGCTGATGCTGTTGAAGCGTTCGCCGTGGTACATCGTCGTCAGACCACCACTGCAGGTGTTAGCTGCTCCATCCCAGGGCGGCCGTACCAATAGCCGTTGCAACCCTGCTCCGGCATCAGGGGTTGCATGCGCGCCAGCGCTTCCTGCGGTGTCAATCGTCCGTGCCGCGCCGCGTCGAACACGGCAATCACTTCTTTCATGTGCCCGGCCTGCGGGCTGAGGCGAACCACATCCACACCGATATCGCGCATGTCATCCAGCACGTCCACCAGGTTGTAGACCCGCGCCGACTGGGTTTGTGTGCCATTGAGCACCAGAAACTCCTCGCGTTCCCTGGTCCTGAGCATCAACCCGTCAAGATGATCCAGGCAGCTGAAGCGGCAGTCGTCTTTCGGCAAATTACGTTGCCGTGCAGTAAAACAACGCGCCGAAAAAGCCAGTGGCATGCGACCATAGGCAAACACCTCCGTCGCCAGGCCAGCCGGGCGGCCTTGCTGCAACAGCGAAAGATCATCCCGCTTCATCTCCAATGGCATGACCCAGCGGCTCGCGCCCAGCGAGGCCATCCACTGCAAGGAACCGAGGTTGTAGATATTGAGATGCGGGCCGGCCACAAATGGCAGCGTCCCGGCCAGGCCCCGGACTGCGCCCATGTCGTTGGCCTCAACCAGAAAATCACCATTGGCGGTGATCTTTTGCATGGCGCTGACGTCGCTGCCAGACTCCAGCAGCACCTGGCTCGATAACACCACCTCCTTGCCAGCAGCGCGCAAATTTTTTGCGATGTCCAGCCAGTCGCTCAGGCGAATCTCACGGCGCCTTGAACACACGGTTTCCCCGAGGTAAACCACATCTACCGGCGTCGCAGCGACGTCATCGTAGAAGCTGAAAATGGCATCCCGTCGCCAATAGTAGAGAAGCGGGCCGAGAGAGATTTTCATGGCGCAGCGTTTCATCATTTCCAGGGCCGGTGGTAGGCCCCCAGTGTGTGCTGCTGTCCTTCGGCCACCTGGTCAAGGCTGGCCATCCAGCTGGTTTTTGGTGCATAGCGATGCGGGTTGGCCGCACAATGGTCAATCGCCTCGCGCCAGACGCGGGTGACCTGGGCGACATAGGCCAGACTGCGCTGACGGCCCTCGATTTTGATGGCCCGCACGCCCATTTTCATGAGTTGGGGCAAGAGTTCGAGGGTGTTGAGGCTGGCCGGCTCTTCGATGGCGTAATAGCTTTTGTCATCACCCACATCAAAGCGCCCCTTGCACAACGTCGGGTAGCCTGCGTTCTCAGCAACGGTGTAACGGTCGATCAACACCCCACCCAGCCGCGACTCCAGGCCCTGCGGCGTTTCCTGCCAACGAACGGACTTGGCAGGCGAGCACACGCCATGCGTGTTGGGCGACTCGCCCGTTACATAGGAAGACAGCGCGCAGCGCCCCTCCACCATCACACACAGGCTGCCAAAACCGAAAACCTCGATCTCCACCGGTGTTTTGTCAATGACCTGCCGCACCTGGTCAAGCGACAGCACGCGGGGCAACACCGCGCGAACGATGCCGAACTGCTCGCGGTAGAAGTTGATCGCCTCGTAATTGGTTGCAGAGCCTTGCACCGACAGGTGCAGGCGCAACGCCGGATAACGCGAAGCGGCGTATTGCATGAGCCCAGGATCGGCCAGGATCACGGCGTCCACCCCCAGATTCGCGGCCTGGTCCAGCGCTGCGCGCCAGAGGCCTGGATTGGCGGCCTGCGGGTAGGTATTGAGGGCAAGGAATACCTTGCAACCGCGTTCATGGGCATACCGGATGCCGTCGGCAATGGCAGGCTCCCCGAAATTAAGGCCTGCAAAGTTGCGCGCGTTGGTTGCATCGCGCAGGCCCAGGTAAACGCAGTTAGCGCCGTTGTCGACCGCAGCTTTCAACGCAGGGAGGCTACCCGCCGGGCACACCAGGTCTGGCTGGATGGGGGAAGCCTGACGGAGTTCGGCGGAAGAAGGAGGGGAGTAAGTCATACGGCTGGACATCAGACGGGACCCGGATGGGAACCATCGCAACGCACGACCTTACGCCGATACCTGCCAACGTCTTTGATCTTCGTCAAGGAGTGAGTTCGAGCAACCCCTTGAACGGTATTCGGGCCCGATGATCGGTCGACCGCAAGCCGCATGAAAACAACGGCGAAGTGTGGCGTTGACCTGAATCAATAGGGGAATTATCATTCGGGAATTAATAGGTGTATTATTTATACATCTTATAAATTTTTCTATATTCAAGTGGAGTACCCATGATTCATTCCCCAAGCTCTGCGCAACTCGATATTCGTACGATTACACCTGAAGAGCGGCATCGCTTGATCTTTTCCACCTTCAGCCAGCTCACCACCGGCCAGGCCATGGAACTGACTAACGACCACGATCCACAACCGCTGCATCGCAGGTTCCAGGCAGAACTAGCGGGCAAGTTCAGTTGGACTTACCTGGAACAAGGGCCTGCTGCCTGGCGAGTGGCCATCACCCGTCTGGCGTCCGCTCACGGCGACGGTCAATGCTGCGGCTCCTGCGGCGGCGCCTAAATTCATCATGAGCGAAATGCAGAGCCTTCACAACGTCCACCCCTTCGACGCCCGTGGTGTTGCCAAGCGCTTCCGCCACGCGGCCATCTTCGGCGCCATGGAAAGTCTGCATGCAGGAGAAACCATGCGCTTCGTCAACGACCATGATCCGTTGCCGCTGTTGAACCAGTTGCAGCAGGCCTTCGGCGAAAAGCTGGGCATCAACTACATCCGGCGCGAACCTGGCGAAATCGTGATCGACTTCCAGGTTCGCGGCTGAGGTCTTATATTCGCCTCATGAAACTCACCACCTTCACCGACTACAGCCTGCGCGTCCTGATTTACCTTGCCGCTCAGCCAGAAAAGCGGGCGACGATTTCCGACATCGCCCGGTCTTTCGATGTGTCCGAAAACCACCTGACCAAAGTGGTACACCTCCTCGGAAAGAACGAATGGCTGGCCAACGTGCGAGGCAAGGGAGGCGGGCTCGAACTGGCCATGCCACCAGAGCTCGTCGGCGTTGGTACGGTGGTACGCGAAACTGAAGGGGCCGCCGTGGTGGCCGAATGTTTTTCCGAAGAAAGCAGTCACTGCGCCATAGCGCGCGTCTGCGGCCTGCGTGGCGTGCTGGGTGAAGCTGTTGAGGCCTTCTATACCGTCCTGGACCGTTATACGCTTGCCGACCTGGTTCGAAACCGGCAGGCACTCGCCAAAGTGCTGTTTATAGACCGGACGGTCACTGCATCGGCGGCCAGTGCCCTGTCCCGCAAATAAGGGGACGACATGAAATTGTTCATTTAGCTGTCAGGCAGTGCGCGAGCAGGAGGGGGCAGAGCCGCAGCTATGGCAACGACGAGCAATGCAGCATGGCGGCTGAGGGGGCGAATTTATATCGCCTCTATGGGCGGAACAAGGCTCTAAAGCCTCTCAACCATCGCATCCGTACAAAAGCGAAGCCGCCATGGAAACCAGACCACTATTTACCTACGAAGGCCCGGAAGCGCTGCGCCAGCCCCTGCTGGACGCGTTGACCCGCGTGGTTGATCCCGAGGTTGCCATGAGCATTGTCGATGTCGGACTGATCTACAGCGTCACCGTGGCCGAAGGGAAACTGCATGTGTGGCTGACGATGACATCGGCAGCCTGTCCGGTCGCCGACCTCATCATTGACGAAGTCGAAACCGAGCTGGACCGCGTGGCACCACCAGAACTTCTGATCGAAGTTGAGCTGGTATGGGAGCCGCCCTGGTCTGCGGAGCTGATGAGCGAAAGCGCCAAGCGCTTCATGCAGTGGTGACAGCCTTTCCCCGCCGCAGCCACTTGCAAAACCAGCCAGCACCGCGCTGGGTCACCTTGGCAACGCGGTCACTGTTGCTCACCCTGGTCGCACTGTCGCTGCTGGCGGGCATCACGGGCGGCCTGCTGCGCGCAGGGGTGACCTCGCCGGTCTTGGCAGATCTGGCATGGCCCGGACATGCGGCACTGTCCCACGCCGCGCTGATGATCTGCGGTTTCCTCGGAACTGTTATCGGCATCGAACGGGCGGTAGCCGTCAAGTTGCGCACCGCCTTTCTTGCGCCGCTGGCCTCAGGCGCAGGGGGCGCGCTCCTGCTGCTGGGCCAGGTCGATCTGGGCGCGTGGCTGGGTGTGGGGGCCGCCGCCATCTTTACTGCCGTCAATATCGTGATCGTTCGGCGCCAGAGCGCAGCCCACACCTGGCTGCTGCTGGTCGCCGCAGGCGCGTGGCTGGCTGGCAACCTGCTGTTCGCCACGGGCCAGGGCAGCGGTGCGACGCTACCCTGGTGGTTCGCTTTTCTGGTGATGACCATTGCCGCCGAGCGTCTGGAAATGACGCGGCTGATGCGCCGACGCCCCGCTGCAGAGCTGTCGCTGCTGGCCGTGCTGGCAACGCTGCTCGCAGGCGCCGCCTGGTCGGCGCTGGCGCCGGTGGCTGGCGGACTGCTGTACGGCGCTGCGCTGGTTCTGCTGGCGCTTTGGCTTGCGGCCTATGACATTGCCCGTCACACCGTTCGGGCGCACGGGCTCAGCCGTTACATGGCTGTTTGTCTGCTCGGCGGCTACGCGTGGCTGGCAGTGGCGGGCGCTGCGTGGGCCGCCACCTCCCTGGGCCTGCCCCTGCGCGACGCCGCGCTGCACGCGCTGGGTCTGGACTTCATCGTCAGCATGATGATGGGCCATGCACCGGTGATCCTGCCGGCCATTGCGCGCGTCAAGCTACAGTTTGGCAGCTTCTTTTACTTGCCCCTTGCCCTGCTACACGTCTCCCTCTTCCTGCGACTGGTTGGTGGTATTTCGGGCGGTCCTTTGCGCAGTGCCGGAGCCAGTCTGAACGCTGTCGCCATTGCCCTGTTCGCCGTCACCATCGCCGGAGCTGCCATCGCATGGCGCATCAACCATGGCCGCCCTGGCGCCTTGCTCAACCGAAAGACCGACCGGTGACCTTCTTCGCCCACTCCCCGGAACCTTCCCGGCCACCGCCGCCAGATCCCAACGACGCACTTTGGGAACTTGGTTTTCGTCCGTTTTACCTGCTGGCAAGTGCCTTCTCTGCTTTGTCCATCGGCCTGTGGGCGCTGCAGTTTGCCGGATGGCTGGGCCGCCCCTATCTGCAGGGACCCCTGTGGCATGCGCACGAAATGCTGTTCGGTTTCGCACTGGCGGTGGTTGTTGGCTTTCTGCTGACAGCCGGTCGCAACTGGTCGAACCGGCCCACACTCAGCGGCTGGCCACTGGCTGCGCTGGCGGCGCTGTGGCTGGCAGGTCGGGTTCTGGTGTTGACGCCTTTCGGTTATGCCGCAGCCATCGTCAATGTGGCTTTTCCGTTCGCCGCTGCGATTGCGCTGGCCATTCCTTTCATTGCTGCACGCAATCGCCGCAACTACTTTTTTATCGCCCTTCTGTTGCTGATGTCGGCAGCCGTGCTGGGCATCCACCTGGCGCAACTGGGCGTGGTGCAGCTTCCGGGCTGGGCAGGCGTCGCGCTGGCCCTCGATGTCATGCTGTTTATCATGGCCGTGATGGGCGGACGTGTAATCCCCATGTTCACCAACAACGGCGTCCCAGGAGCCCAGGCAACGCGCCACCCCCTGCTGGAAAAAGTAGCCCTGGGAAGCGTGTTGCTGTTGTTGCTGGCCGACGTTGTGCAACTGGCTGGCTTGTGGCTGGCCGCTTTGGCTGGCATCTGCGCAGTCGCCCACCTCGCCCGCTGGAGCTTGTGGCGACCATGGAAAACAGGGCGCACGCCATTGGTCTGGGTGTTGCAGGTGGCCTACTTCTGGATCCCGGTGCATCTGGTGCTGCGCGCGTTGGCAGCAGCAGGATGGGTGGCCCCTTCATTGGCCACCCACGCGCTGACCGTAGGCGCCATCGGCGGCCTCATCATCGGCATGATGACGCGCACCGCACGCGGCCATACGGGTCGGCCATTGCAGGCCGACAGCAGCGATGTGTCCTGTTATGTCCTCATCCTGCTCGCCGCGATAGTCCGCGTGTTCGTGCCGCTCGTCGCCCCCGTCTGGATCATCCAGGCCACGCTGGGATCGGCGGCACTATGGTCTGCCGGCTTCGCCCTCTATACCGTGCGCTACTGGTCTGTCTTGACAAAGCCGCGTATCGACGGACCGGCTGGCTGAGGCTGAACCCCGCTCTTTGCACGGGGGCTCGGCTACCTAACCGGGTTTTCCAGCGTCCCGATACCGTCGATCTCGACCCGCACCACGTCACCGGACTTCAGGTACTTGGGCGGCTTGAAGCCGATGCCGACACCGACCGGCGTGCCGGTGGCAATGATGTCGCCGGGGTAGAGCGTGATGCCGGCCGACAAGGTCTCGATCAGCTTGGGGATGTCGAAGATCAGGTCGGTGGTGGAAGCGTTCTGGCGCTCCTCGCCGTTGACATAACAACGCACGCTGGTTTTGGTGCCGTCGCATTCGTCGGCGCTGACCAGCCAGGGGCCCATGGGGCAAAAGGTGTCGAAGGACTTGCCCAGCAACCATTGCTTGTGGCGGCTCTGCCAGTCGCGCGCAGTGACATCGTTGATGATGGTGTAGCCCCAGACATGGGCCATCGCGTCCTTCGCTGCAATACCCTTGCCGCCACGGCCGATGATGACCGTCAATTCGGCTTCGTAGTCGATGGCGTCCGATGCTGCGGGCATCTCGATGGCCGCGCCGGGACCGACCACCGACTCGGGCACCTTGGTGAAATAAATCGGGTCCGCCGGAATGTCTTCACCGGCTTGGGCGCTGCTGTCGAAGCCGCTGCCGGCGAACTCGCGCGCATGCGCAAAATAATTCTTGCCGACGCAGAAAATATTGCGGCGCGGTTTGGGAATGGGCGCAATCAGTTGCACCTCAGCGAGCGCGACGGCCGCCAGCAGGGCCGGCAGGGCCTCACCGCGCGCCAGCATCTCGATCACCGGCAAGGCGCCGAGTTCACGCTGCGCTGCCGGCAGGTCGAAAGGCTGGACGGACTGGAGATCGGCGGACACCAGGCCCACACCGGGCTGGCCCGTGTGGCGGAAGGCAGCAATTTTCATGAAGGACTTTCTTGTCTCATGGGCCAGCGGTGCGCGCAGGCCCTTGGGGTGGACTAGGGATTGCGATGATCCCAAAAAATTCAAGCGGATGTTAGCATGCAAATCATGAGCAAGCCCACGTTCTTGCCTCGCGCCAGCCCCTCAAAACAAGGAGACAAAAAATGAAACGCAGATCCGTCCTGCTCGCCAGTTTGTTGCTGTCCAGCGCCACCCTGGTGGCCGCGCAAAGCGCCTGGCCGACCCGCGCCATCACCATGATCGTGCCCTTCCCGCCCGGCGGCCTGGCCGACCTGGTCGCACGCCCGGTGGCCGAAGCCATGTCGCGCGAGCTGGGCCAGCCCGTGATCATTGAAAACAAGGCCGGGGCCGGCGGCGGCATCGGCATGGGCCTGACCGCCAAGGCCAAGCCCGATGGCTACACCATGGTGCTGGCGCTGTCCTCGCTGACCGTGATTCCCGAGGCCGATGCCGTGCTGGGGCGCGCCCCCATGTTTGCGCTGAACGACCTGCGTCCGATCGCGCGTTTCACCGCTGACCCCACCGTGCTGGCAGTGCGTGCCGATTCGCCATGGAAAACCGTCAAGGATTTTGTCGAAGACGCGAAGAAGCGCCCCGGCGCCATTAACTACGGCTCCTCGGGCAACTACGGCACCATGCATGTGCCCATGGAAATCCTGTCGCAAAACGCCGGCATCAAGATGACGCATGTGCCCTTCACTGGCGCCGGTCCGGCCGTGGTGGCGCTGCTGGGCGGCCAGATTGATGCGGTGTCTTCCGGCCCTGCCACCGTGCTGCAGCATGTCAAGGCCGGCAAGATCCGGGTGCTGGGCCACTGGGGCAACTCCCCGCTCGGCGCCTTGCCCGATGTGCCCAGCCTGAAGGACGCCGGCTACAACGCCGAGTACGCCCAGTGGTCGGGGCTGTTCATTCCGCGCGACACACCCGAGCCGGTGGCCCAGCGCCTGCGCGCCGCCGCCAAGGCGGCGGCACAGGACGCCAAGGTCAAGGAAGTCATCCTCAACGCCGGCAGCCCGGTGCTGTACCAGGACTCGCCTGATTTTGAAAAATACGTGCAGGCCGATTCACGGCGCATGGTGGAAGTTGTCAAACGCATCGGCAAGGTCGAGTAAGGTGTCGGGGCGGGGCGCGCATACGCGCTCCTCGCCGAAAAATTTCCGTGCTGCCCGATGAAGGCCGATAGAAAGACACCATGACCACACTGCACCTGCTCAGCGGCGGCGCCGCCAAAGGACTTGTCACCACGTTGGGGGATCGCTTTCTTGCGCAGAGCGGCATGGCCATAGCAGGCCGCTTCGACGCCGTCGGCAAAATGAAGGATCAGTTGCTGGCTGGCGCGCCCTGCGACGTCGTCATCCTGACCAGCGCGCTGATCACGCAACTCACTGAAAGCTGCGATGTGGCATCGGGCAGCGCACGTCCACTGGGTCTCGTCAAAACCAGCATCGCCGTGAAAGACGGCGCCGGCGTGCCGCCGCTGGCCACGGTGGCCCAGCTCAGGCAGGCCCTGCTGGCGGCCGGCGCCATTTATTTCCCCGACCCGGTCAAGGCTACGGCCGGCATCCACTTTATGAAGGTCATGCGCCTGCTGGGGGTTGATACCGAGATGGCGGGGCGGCTGCACCCGCACCCCAACGGCGCGGCGGCGATGCACGCGCTGGCGCAATCGAGCGAGCCCAATGCCATCGGCTGCACGCAGGCCACGGAGATCATTTTTGCGCAGGGTGTGCAACTGGCAGCCAGCCTGCCGACGGAATTTGAGCTGGCCACGGTGTACACCGCCGCAGTCAGCAGCCGCGCCCAGCAGCCGCGTGCTGCCGCCGCGCTGATCGAGCTGCTCACCAGCAAAGAAACCGCCGGGCTTCGCAGCGCTGGCGGCTTCGAGCCGCTTCCGGAGTAGGTAGCAGCTAAAAAGTTGGACAGCCGCGCCTCAGCCGCCCGTCATCGACAGCGCATGGGCACAATGCGCTTCAAAAACCTGAGTCATCCGCTCCAGCAAGGCTCGTTCCGGCACAGTGGGCGCAGTTTCCTTAACGATGCGTTGATGCGTCTTCTTCCAGGCGGGCAGCAGTGCTTGCGCCATCTTAAGGAAGCCTTTCATGGTTTCAGGCAGGCGAAACCCGCAGTCCCCGCACAGCGCCTCCCACGAATAAGCGCCGACCGCGTCGAAGTTGTCCTCATCGCCGATATACAGCGCCAAACCAGTGTCGCCATAGGCACGCACGCACAGCAGGTCGTAAAACGGCGCGAGGCGAAAACCTTTGTCGTCAACCAGCACCGACAGGTTTTTGGCATGGGCATCGGCATTGCCAATCAGGTAGTTGAACATCACCCATTGCTGCAACTGCAGCAAGTCGATGCCGCGCACCGGCAGACTGCGCAGAGCCGCGACCAGCTTGGGCACGCTGACCAGCCCCCCCTGGCGCTCATATTTCCAACCGGAGCCGTGGCCCAGCAACTGGCAGCCGTCAAACTGGTGCAGGCCCACGACAGTGCCGGCCACATTACGGCGGTCGTAACGCTCGACGATGTACACCGGTTCAGGGACGCGCAGAAACCATACGTCCGGCACCGGCAGCTTCAACGCCTTCCCCAGCTTCATGCACGCGTATTCATTGAGCGCACTGGGCTGGTAGCGCACCTGGCGCGTATCTGGCTTGAGGATGTGGGTCGTGGGCGATGTGCCCACGCTTTCAGACAGCTGGTTTGTGCGTTTGTCAAAACGCAGCCCCATCTTTTCCTGTGCGCCCGCCAGCGACATGGTGCTCTGCTCGTTGGACACCAGCAGCGGTGTCTGGCTGCGGATACGTTCGCTCAAGGTCTTATAAGGAAGCGCGCGGTACTGCTGCTGCCAGTTGGGCTGCGCACCTTCGGGCAGCAGTGACAAAACGCCCGGAAGCTCCTTGCCCAGTTGGCCCAGCAGTTCAAACGGGGAAGGGTCACGCAGAGCCAGTGCGGCGATGACATCGTCCAGCGCCGTGCCCTCAGGCAACAGGTTTTCAAAAAAACTGCGGATCAGCGGCCCGGTGAAGCGGGTGCCAACCAGCGCGAATTGAGACGCCAGCACGTAGCCCCCGGGCTGCTCCAGCCACTGCGCGTCATATTCAAAAAAATACTCACCGGCCTCATGTCCAAACCAGCCCAGAGGCCTGACGCCGGCCCAGACGCGCAAGCGGATCATGAGAAAGTCTCTTTTTCGGCTTGATCATGGCCTTTCGTCTCGACCACGGTTTGCCAGTCCGACAGGGTCATCGTCAAGCCCAGTCCCTCTGTCAGCTGCAATAGTTTTATCAGCGAACATCGGCCCGGATCGCTCTCGGCATCACGAATGAAGGACTCACTCACGTTGCAGACGGCGGCGGCCTGCTCTCGGGATAGGCCCTGGAGCTTGCGCTCGCCCATCAGCGCTTGAGCCAACTCTGGCAGACTCTCAACCTTAAGTTGCATTATTTGACCTCATGAGATCACTTTACGACAAATTCTGCGATTCGTCATGTTTTTTTGACCTCATAAGAACAGCATCTGCTTGCCAAGGAGATTCTGTTAGCTCACAGAAGCCGTTAGCAGGAAGAAACAGCTCCCAAGAGAACAAAATATCTCTTGACGCGCACAATATGGCCAAATTTGTTCTTATAAGATCACTTATGAGTTAAATCTTTTAGCTCTTCGAGGCACATTCCACGGGCAAGCGTGGAGCGTGCTTCATGTTTAGGCAAAGAACCGCTTTCAGAGCAGCAGCGCGTTGACCCGCTTCACATAAGCCGCCGGATCATCCGGCAGCCCACCCTCGGCCAGCAGCGCCTGGTCAAACAGAATGTGGGCCAGGTCATCAAAATGCGCACTGCCTTCTAGCTTTCTGACCAGCGGGTGCTGAGCATTGATTTCCAGAATCGGCTTGACCTCGGGCGCGGATTGGCCAGCCTGCTTGAGCATACGCGCCAGCTGGGTGGACATGTCGCCGTCCTGCACCACCAGACAAGCCGGTGAATCGACCAGACGCGTGGTGGCGCGAACGTCGGTGGCCTTGTCCTTGAGTACGTCCTTGAGCCGGTCCAGCATGGGTTTGAACTGGGTCTGCGCCTCTTCCGCGGCTTTCTTTTCATCCTCGTCCTGGAGCTTGCCGAGATCGACCGCGCCTTTGGCCACCGATTGCAGCGGCGTGCCGTCAAACTCGTGCAGGTAGTTCAGCGCCCACTCATCGACCCGGTCGGTCATGAGTAAAACTTCAATCCCCTTCTTGCGGAAGATTTCCAGTTGCGGGCTGTTTTTGCCGGCGGCCTGGGTGTCGGCCGTGATGTAATAAATCGCGTCCTGGCCTTCCTTCATGCGTGCCTTGTAGTCGGCAAAACCCACGCTGGTGCTGTCGGTGGTTGAACTCGCAAAACGCAGCAGCATGCCAAGGCGCTCGCGGTTGGCAAAGTCTTCACCCAGGCCCTCCTTGAGAACAGCGCCGAACTCGGCGTAAAAGCTGGCGAACTTTTCCGGCTCGTTGGCGGCCAGGTCCTCGATCATGGACAAGATACGTTTGGTGCAGCCTTCACGGATGGCCTTGACGGCGCGGCTTTCCTGCAGCAGCTCCCGCGAGACGTTGAGCGGCAGGTCCGACGAATCGACCACACCTTTGACAAAACGCAGGTAAGTCGGCAGCAGCGCCTGCGCGTCGTCCATGATGAAGACGCGCTTGACGTAGAGCTTGACGCCGGCGGCCTTGTCGCGGTTGAACAAGTCCATCGGCGCCTTGGCGGGGATGAAGAGCAGTTGTGTGTATTCGGTCGATCCTTCGACACGGTTGTGCGTGCTGGCCAGCGGCGCCTGGCTGTCATAGCTGATCTGCTTGTAGAACTCGTCGTACTGCTCGGGCGTGATGTCCTTCTTGGCGCGTGTCCACAGGGCCGCCGCCTGGTTGACGGTTTCCCACTCGTCGGTCATAGCCATCTCGCCTGGCTGGTCGTTCTCGCCCTCTTTCCAGGCTTCCTTCTTCATCAGGATGGGCAGCGAGATGTGGTCGGAGTACTTGCTGATGATGCTTTTGAGCTTCCAGGTGTTGAGGTACTCGCTGGCGTCGTCCTTCAAATGCAGGATGACGCTGGTGCCGCGCTCGGCGCGCTCCATCGTCTCGACTTCGAAGTCGCCAGTGCCAGCGCTGCTCCAGCGCACGCCTTCGGCAAGCGGCAGTCCCGCGCGGCGGCTTTCCACCGTGATCTTGTCAGCAACGATGAAGCCCGAATAAAAACCGACACCGAACTGGCCGATCAGTTGCGCATCGTTTTTCTGGTCGCCTGAGAGTTTGGACATGAAGTCACGCGTGCCGCTTTTGGCAATCGTGCCCAGATGCTCGACGGCGTCCTGCTGCGACAGGCCGATGCCGTTATCGGTGATCGTGATGGTTTTAGCCGCCTTGTCGAAACTGACACGCACGTCCAGGTTGGGCGCTTCTTCGTACAGGGCCGCGTTGTTGAGGCCCTCAAAGCGCAGCTTGTCACAGGCGTCAGAGGCGTTGGAGACCAGTTCGCGCAGGAAGATGTCGGGGTTGGAGTACAGCGAGTGGGTGACCAGCTTCAATAGCTGGGCGACTTCCGCCTGAAAGGAAAGGGTTTGCTTGCTCATGGTGATTGTTCTTGAAATAAAGAAAGGAAAAAACGGCCGCTTCAGGAACTGAGGGCGTGGGCGGCTATTTCAAGCACCGATTATCGCGGGTCAGCCGGCCTGGCCCCGACTCCGTACCGCCATGAAAAAACCCGCCCAGGCAGCCCTCGGCGGGTTTTTGCGTTGCGCTGCCGGGCAGCGCAGGCGCTCAAGCGATTCAAGCGCGGCCAGGGGCAGAACTGAAGGTGTTGTGCATGCGTGCTTGCACAGCCTCGGCACGCACATCAGCGCGCCTACGCTCGCTGGCCGCTGGTGTGGCAGCCAGGACGTTTCCACCATCGACCTGCAGCTGGCAGTGACGGGGCCGACACGTGTGGCCAGCGCGCCAGCACGCACGGGCCTGGCGCAACACCTCGACGCCGGCGCGCTAGGAGCCTGGCTGAGCAGGCCGACCGCAACCACGGCCGGCCGAATCGGCCGAAACAGCACCGCACCCAGCAGCGCCACAGCCAGCAAGGCAATCAGAACCTGAGGGTGAAGCAGCAGCCCGCCATCTGCAGACGGAAGCACCTGCAGCACAAACAGGGCGATCACGGCGGCGGCGAAAAGAATGGCTCGGGCCACAGGTTCAGAAAAAGTTGTCCATGGCTTTGCGGAATATTGGAGTGGAGACGGTATCTTGACCGCGCTGAATTAGCTCCGGATTAGGTTGATGCGGCACACGAAACAACCTTGCACCCAGCACTCAGGCCAGCCAGCGCAACAACTGGACGCACACCTGCGGGCTGTGCATCAGGGCTATGTGGCCGGTTTCCAGCGCGATCCATTGCCGGCCGGGATCGAAGGTGAGGCTGCGTGCCGGCTCGGCATGTTGACCCAGCGCACTGAACAGCGGCACCAGGCCGTCGCCCAGCCATTCACCCCGCAGCGCGCTGGCGCCTGCCGCTGGGGAAGCCGCGCCCAGCGTGGCCGCCACCGCAAAACAGGCCACCCCGACTGGCAGGGGCAAGGGCGGGCGCCGGTCGGGCGCTGCGGTGAACCGGTTCGTATCCTGCGTATCACCGGGCAACACATGACCGTAACGCAGGTCGGTGATGCCTGCGCTGCGCACCTGGCCAATCGCCGCGAAAGGACGTGTGACCGGGTTGCCGCCGAGTGCGGTGTCCACCCAGTTGCCGAGCTTTTCCAGCGGCGCGCCGTGGTGCGGCGTGCCCAGAAACACCAGATTTTTGAGCCGCGCCGGCCATAGCAGGCCCGTGGACGCCGCGCTGTGGCAGGCCGCGCGCGCCACCAGCCCCCCCATGCTGTGGGTCAGCAAGCTCAGTTCCTCCACCTCCTGCGGCCAGGCCTGCAGCAATTGCTCCAGCAGCGCGGCGAACTGCCCCCCGTTGCCGCAGATGTGCAGGCCGGTGTTGTAGTGCAGGTAGACCGGGGTGTAGCCCAATGCCCGTGCAAGTTGCTCGCCGTGCTCGTGTGCGCCGGGGTGGCCGTCGGCGCGCCACTGCAGGTCGTTCATGCACAGGCCATGAACCAGCACCAAAACCTTGCCGGTCGCTCTCGGCAGGCGCTGCGCCAGCGGGGCCCGGTCCAGCGGCAAGGGCTGGCCGTCGTGGCGCAAGCTCATGGCGATGGCCAGCGGGTTGGCGGTGTCCCGCAATTGGTCTCCCAACACACCATTGATCGCCGACAGCATGGCTTCGCGCTGCGGCGACGAGGCCTGCGGTGCTACACGCGGCGCCACACGCGACAACACCGCATCCACCGTGCCACCGGCCAGCCGCGTCACGCCCCGGATGCTGCTGTAAACCAGACCGGTGATGCCCGTCGGCCTGACACCTGAAGCGCCGGCTGCGCGGTCCACAAACTTCTGACCGGCTGCGCCAAAAGGAGCGGCAACTGCCTTGTAGACATTGCCCTGCACTTTTTCAG
Source organism: Polaromonas sp. (assembly GCF_030689685.1). Classification (GTDB taxonomy): domain Bacteria; phylum Pseudomonadota; class Gammaproteobacteria; order Burkholderiales; family Burkholderiaceae_C; genus Polaromonas. The sequence continues at coordinate 23,222 of NZ_JAUYEY010000008.1, forward strand.
CCAGCCCGGTGACGCCCAGCGTGCCGCGCGTGGCCAACTGCGCCAGGCCCTGAATATCGGACAGGTGCAAGTGTCGGCGCAAGTCAGCCAGGGCAGGGAGGCGGGGACGCGGCGGCGCAGAAGGGGACATACCGCCATTGTCGGGGCAGGCATGCAGAGCGTCCAGCCACGGTTTTGCAGAGCGTTTTATGCGTCAAATCGGGCTCCAGCCCATATGGGTCGGGCGCAAGCAGCTCCTGAAACAGGAGCAAACCTGGCTTAGAAACGCTCGTGCGGCGCCAGGTAGCGCCACTGCCCCACCGGCAGATGGCCCAGGTTGACCATGCCGATGCGCACACGTTTGAGCCCGGTCACAAACAACCCCACCTGCTCGCACATGCGGCGGATCTGGCGCTTTTTGCCTTCCTTGAGCACAAAGCGCAATTGCTCGGGGTTTTGCCACTCGACACGCGCTGGCCGCAGCGGCTCGCCGTCCAGGCTCAGGCCATGGCACAGCAGGGCCAGCTTTTCGGGCGGAAAAATCGCCTGCACATTGCTGCTCTCGGCGCCTTGTTCACTCCGATACGTCACCCGCACCAGGTATTCCTTTTCCACCTCGGAGTCCTCGCCGATCAGGTGGCGCGCCACGCGGCCGTCCTGCGTCAATACCAGCAGGCCAATCGAGTCGATGTCCAGCCGCCCGGCCGGCGCCAGCCCGCGCAGTTGCTCATGGCCCCAGCGCATGCGGCTGTTGCACTCGCGCCAGCGGTTTTGCGGCTGCACCAGCACCACCGCCGGCTCGTGGCCGTCTTCAGCCTGGCCGCTGACATAACCGACCGGCTTGTTGATCAGGATGGTGACCTGCTGGCGCTGCTGCTGCTCGGCCTCGCGCGCCACCTCGATGCGTGCGTTGAGCGCGACCGGCTGCCCCATCACGGCGGGCGCGCCGTTGACGCGAACCCAGCCGCGCGCAATCCAGTCGTCGGCCTCGCGGCGAGAACACAAGCCGAGTTCGGCCATGCGTTTGTTCAGGCGGACGGTGCTGCCGGTGGACGGAGGAACAGCCGGGTCGGCCGCGCGGATGCGCGTGGCGGCGGGTTGAGGACTTGGTTTGGGGGGCTGGTCTGGCATGAATTTACTATCTATTTTATAGCAGCTTACGCCCACCACTCATGGGCTGGAGGCCCATTTTATTTACAAAAACACTGGAGCGCAGCGCCGCCAGGTCCAGCACACGCAAGCCGCCGTATTCAATGCGTATGGTGCCCTGTGCCTGTAGGTTGGCCAAGGCCTCGTTGACGCGCTGGCGCGACAGCCCGACCAGGTAGGCCATTTCCTGCTGGGTGATACGCAGGATTTCACCGACGCCCGGATACAGCACCGGGTTAAACAGCGCCGCCAGACTGCGCGCCACGCGCAGATCGGGGTTGTTCATGCGATCAATCTCGCGCGCCGCGATGAACTGGCCCAGGCGTTCATTGAGCTGGTTCATCACAAAGCGGTTGAAGCCGATGGAGTGGTCCAGCAGCCAGTGGAAGGTGTCCACCGGCAGGCCGGCCACCACACTTTTACGCAGCGCCTGGATGTTGTAGCGGTAAGGCTCGCGCTTGAGTGCCGTGCCCTCGCCGAACCAGCCGCCGGGCGGCACGCCGGTAAAGGTCATGGTCAAGCCTTGCGCGTTGTCGGCGCTCATCTTGAGCAGGCCTTCGACGACGCCGAACCAGTAGGTCACCGGCTTGCCGACGCGGCAGACATAGTCACCGGGCAGCGCGTCACCGACGATCAGTTCTGCGACCGCCTGCGCGCGCTCAGTCGGCAGCAGCAAACCGAGCCAGGGGATGCCGGCCAGCTCGGCGGCATCGGGCGCGCGACCGCGTTTGTAGAGAGGGAGTTCGGTGTTCATGGGTCCAAGCAGGAAGAGAAACCGGATGCGGGAAAGTCCGGGGAGGGGTGTCCCCTAAATTGTCGTCCAAACGACAACTCAACGTCAAACCCAAGCCTAGGATGCCCTCATACCTCGAAGCGGCCTCCCTCCTGGGAGCTGCATCACGCTGGAGACACGTTACCGAATGTTGACCACCTTTCCCCGATTGCTCCTGAAGCACGCTACCGAGCGCCCCGGCGCGCCCGCCATGCGCGAGAAGGAATATGGTATCTGGCAAGCGCACAGCTGGGCGGCCATGGCCACGCTGGTGGAGCACATTGCCTGCGGCCTGCACCAGGCCGGACTACAGCGCGGCGAACACATGGTGGTCATCGGCGCCAACCGGCCCCGCCTGTACGCCACCATGCTGGCGGCGCAGTCGCTGGGCGCAATTGCCGTGCCGCTGTACCAGGACGCGGTAGGCGCTGAATGTGTGTTCCCGATCACCAACGCCGAGGTGCGTTTTGCCATGGTCGAGGACCAGGAGCAAGTCGACAAGCTGCTGGAGATCCGCGAGCAGTGCCCGCAGCTCGGAAACATCATTTTTGACGACCCACGCGGCCTGCGCAATTACCAGGAACCGGGGCTGGTCGCGCTGGATGCGCTGATTGCCGGTGGACAAGCCTTCTCAAAAGCGCAGCCCGGCTTCTTCAAGGCAGAGATCGAAAAAGCCCAGCCTGATGACGTGGCCGCCATGTTTTTCACCTCTGGCACCACCGGCAACCCCAAAGGCGTGGTGCACACGCACCACACCCTGCTCGACCGTGCTCAGGCCGGCGCCGAGTTCGACAAGCTGACCAGCAGCGAGGAAGTACTGGCTTACCTGCCACCTGCCTGGATTGGCCAGAACATTTTCAGTTATGCGCAGTGGCTTGCCTGCGGCTACGTGGTCAACTGCCCCGAAAACGCCAGCACCGTTACCATCGACCTCAAGGAAGTCGGCCCCACCTATTACTTCGCGCCACCGCGCGTCTTTGAAGGCCTGCTGACCAGCGTGATGATCCGCATGGAAGATGCGGGCCTTCTCAAACGCAAGATGTTTCACTTCTTCATGGACGTGGCCAAACGCGTCGGGCCAGCACTGATGGGCGGCCAACCCGTGGGCACTGGCGACAAGGTGCTTTACGCGCTGGGACAGATCATGGCCTATGGCCCGCTGCGCAACAACCTCGGTTTTTCGCGCGTGCGCGTGGCCTACACGGCGGGCGAGGCCATTGGCCCAGACCTGTTTACCTTTTACCGCTCGATTGGAGTCAACCTCAAGCAGCTCTATGGCTCGACCGAAACCGCCGTGTTTGTCTGCCTGCAACCAGACAACCAGGCGCGCGCCGACACCGTGGGTGTGCCGATCCGGGGGGTGGAGATCAAGGTGGACGCCAACGGAGAAATCCTGGTCAAATCCGCCGGCCTGCTCAAGGCTTATTACAAGAACCCGCAAGCCACCGCCGAAGTGCTGACCGCCGACGGCTGGTACCACACCAGCGACGCCGGTTTCCTGGACGCCAGCGGTCACCTCAAGATCATCGACCGCGTCAAAGACGTGGGCCGCATCAAGGGCGGTGCCAACGACGGTGCGATGTTTGCGCCCAAGTATGTGGAGAACAAACTCAAGTTCTTCCCCCACATCAAGGAAGTGGTGGCCTACGGCGACGGTCGCGAGAAGGTCTGCGTGATGCTCAATATCGACTTCGATGCGGTCGGCAACTGGGCCGAGCGGCGCAACTTGCCGTATGCCGGCTACACCGACCTGGCGCAAAAACCCGAGGTGTACCAGCTGATCAAGGAGTGCGTGGAGAAGGTCAACGCCGACCTGAGCGTCGATACGCTGCTGGCCGGCTCGCAGATCAGCCGCTTCCTGGTGCTGCACAAAGAGCTTGACGCCGACGATGGCGAGTTGACCCGGACCAACAAGGTGCGGCGCGGCTTTATCGCCGACAAGTACCAGCCGCTGGTCGATGCGCTGTACAGCGGCAAGACAGAGCAGTTCATTGAAACCGTCGTGAAGTTTGAAGACGGTCGCAGCGGTAGCGTGAGCGCCACGCTGAAGATCAGCGACGCGCAGACTTTTGCACCGGTAAAGGCAGCGGCATGACCAAAAAAATAGGCGACGTCATCCTCGACGTACACAACATCAGCCTGAGTTTCGGCGGCGTGAAAGCCCTGGCCGACATTTCCTTCAATGTGAAAGAGCATGAGATCCGCGCCATCATCGGCCCCAACGGTGCCGGCAAAAGCTCCATGCTCAACTGCATCAACGGGGTCTATCAGCCGCAGCAGGGCAGCATCACTTTTCGCGGCCAGACCTTTAAACACATGAACAGCCACCAGGTGGCGGTGATGGGTGTGGCGCGCACCTTCCAGAACCTGGCGCTGTTCAAGGGCATGAGTGTGCTCGACAACATCATGACCGGCCGCAACCTGAAGATCAAAAGCAACCTGCTGCTGCAGGCGCTGCGCATCGGCCCTGCGCAAAAAGAAGAGTTCCAGCACCGCGAAGCCGTTGAAAAGATCATCGACTTTCTGGAAATTCAGGCCTATCGGAAGACGCCGGTGGGCCAGTTGCCCTACGGCCTGCAAAAACGTGTGGACCTGGGCCGCGCACTGGCGATGGAGCCGCAGGTGTTGCTGCTCGACGAACCGATGGCCGGCATGAACGTCGAGGAAAAGCAGGACATGTGCCGCTTCGTGCTGGATGTGAACGATGAGCTTGGCATTACCGTGGTTCTGATTGAACACGACATGAGCGTGGTGATGGATATTTCAGACCGCGTGGTGGTGCTGGACTACGGTAGAAAAATCGGCGACGGCACACCGGACGAAGTACGCAACAACCCGGATGTGATTCGGGCTTACCTGGGAACAAGTCATTGAACCCCGTATCGAAAAAGCGCCACGACTCGCCGAATGACTCCCTCTCCCTCTGGGAGAGGGGGCCATACAGCGGTCTGTGCGTGCGACTGAAGCAAGGTAAATAGAGATGGCTTTTTTTCTTGAAACTCTTTTGGGCGGCCTGATGGCCGGCATGCTTTACTCGCTGGTAGCGCTCGGCTTTGTGCTGATTTTTAAAGCCTCTGGCGTATTTAACTTTTCGCAAGGGGCGATGGTGCTGTTTGCAGCCTTGGCGATGGCCCGCTTTGCAGAATGGATTCCCGAGTGGTTTGGCTTTGAAAACAAACTGCTCGGCAACCTGCTGGGTTTTCTGGCAGCTGCCGTCTGCATGTTTATTCTGGCGTGGTTGATTGAGCGGCTGGTGCTGCGCCACCTGGTCAATCAGGAAGGCGTCACGCTGCTGATGGCTACCCTGGGCATCACGTACTTTATAGACGGTTTGGGACAAACTATTTTTGGCAGCGCCATTTATAAAATTGATATTGGCATGCCCAAAGAGCCGGTGTTTGTATTGCAAAACGTCTTTCCGGGTGGCCTGCTGGTCAACAAGGAGGACCTGATCTCGGCGCTGGTAGCGGCTGCGCTGGTGGCGGCTTTGAGCCTGTTCTTCCAGAAAACATCCACCGGTCGCGCACTGCGGGCTGTCGCCGATGACCACCAGGCTGCGCAAAGCGTGGGCATTCCGCTCAATACCATTTGGGTGATTGTGTGGTGTGTCGCAGGCATTACCGCCTTGGTTGCCGGCATGATTTGGGGCTCAAAACTCGGCGTGCAGTTCTCGCTGACCACGGTCGCGCTGCGAGCGCTGCCTGTGATTATTCTGGGCGGCCTCACGTCGGTACCCGGCGCGATTATTGGAGGCCTGATTATTGGCGTGGGCGAGAAGCTGTCGGAGGTGTACCTGGGTCCGATGGTGGGCGGGGGTATTGAAATCTGGTTTGCTTATGTATTGGCACTGGTGTTTTTGCTGTTCAGGCCGCAGGGGCTCTTCGGCGAGAAAATAATCGACCGAGTTTGAGAGATAAACATGATTTACAGAGAAAACGGTCAATTCAAAACGACCTACCAGGCTGACCAGCAAATATTCCCGATTGCGCAGGACCGATGGTTTTTGCTTGGACTGCTTTTGTTCAGCTTGGTCGCGGTGCCGTTGATCGCTGACGAGTACATGTTTCGCGCTATTTTGATTCCCTTTTTGATCCTGTCGCTGGCTGCACTGGGCGTCAATATTCTGGTCGGCTATTGCGGGCAGATTTCGCTGGGTTCTGGCGCGTTTATGGCGGTGGGCGCCTATGCGGCGTACAACACGTATGTGCGGATTGAAGGTATGCCCATGATCGTGGCGCTGCTGGCTGGTGGCTTCTTCGCAACCTTGGTTGGCATATTTTTTGGCATCCCCAGCTTGCGTGTGAAAGGCTTGTACCTGGCGGTGGCAACACTGGCCGCGCAGTTTTTTTGTGACTGGGCTTTTTTGCGCATCAGCTGGTTTACCAACAACAGCACATCGGGTTCCGTCGCCGTGTCAAACCTGAGTGCATTGGGCATACCGATTGATTCACCCTTCAAAAAATACCTGCTCTGCCTGGGTTTTCTAATCGTCTTTGGCGTGCTGGCAAAAAATCTGGTCCGCAGCGCGATCGGCCGGGAGTGGATGGCTATTCGAGATATGGACGTGGCTGCCGCAGTGATAGGCATCAGGCCGGTTTACGCCAAGCTCAGTGCATTCGCGGTCAGCTCCTTCATCATTGGCGTGGCTGGCGGCTTATGGGGCTTTGTTCATCTGGGCTCCTGGGAGCCGGCTGCGTTTTCGATTGACCGCTCGTTTCAGCTCCTCTTCATGGTGATCATTGGCGGGCTGGGCTCCATCATGGGCAGCTTTTTCGGCGCGGCCTTTATTGTGATTCTGCCTATTTTTCTGAACCAGTTTTTACCCGCCATGGGTGCCTTGGTGGGGGTTGAAATTTCTACCGCAGCGGTCGCACACACCGAGGTCATGTTGTTCGGTGCATTGATTGTCTGGTTCCTGATTGTCGAGCCGCATGGCTTGGCACGGCTATGGAGCATAGGCAAGCAAAAACTGCGTCTCTGGCCTTTCCCGCATTGAGTCTTTTCAGCGTTGAATTTTTGTTGTTTGTTTTTTCGTTCTGCAACCACAGGCATGCCATTGCCAATATCTAGGAGACTTTTATGAAATTGAGTCATATCGTTCTTGCCAGCGTGCTGGCAACCGCTGGTGCGGGGGCTTTCGCCCAGGCCAAAGAGCAGTTTTTCCCGGTCTTGACGGGCCGCACCGGCCCCGTCGCGCCCAACGCCACACCTTGGGCCAACGGGCACAACGACTACATGAAGCTGGTCAATGCACGCGGCGGCATCAACGGCATCAAAACACTGATTGAAGAATGTGAAACCGCCTACGCCACAGACCGTGGGGTCGAGTGTTACGAGCGCCTCAAGAACAAACACGGTGGCGCTACGGTGTTTCAGCCCTTATCGACGGGAATCACTTTCGCGCTGACCGAAAAAATTTCTGCCGACAAGATCCCGATGATCACTTCGGGTTATGGCCGCAGCGACTCGCAAGATGGGGGTATTTTCAAATGGAACTTTCCGCTGATCGGCCACTACTGGGTCGCGGGTGACACAGTGCTTCAGCACATCGGCAAGCAGGCCGGCGGCATGGACAAACTCAAGGGCAAAAAAATTGGCGTGGGCTACCACGACTCCCCGTTTGGCAAAGAGTTGCTGCCGATCTTGCAGGAGCGGGCCGCGCAATACGGATTCACCCTGCAACTGCTCCCAATTGCAGCACCGGGTGTTGAGCAAAAGGCCACCTGGCTACAAGTTCGTCAGCAGCAGCCTGACTATGTGATTTTGCAAACCTGGGGCGTGATGACGGGTACTGCCATCAAAGAAGCGCAGGCGGTAGGTTATCCACGCGAAAAGATGTTTGGCACGTGGTGGTCGGGCGCTGAGCCAGACCTCAAAGACATTGGTCAGGGTGCCAAAGGCTACAGCGCGGTGATGATGCAGCACGGCGCTGAGCCGGGCTCAGCCGTTGTGAAGGAAATTCTGGAGAAAGTTCACGCCAAAGGTCAGGGCGCTGGCCCCAAAGACGAGGTCGGACAAGTGCTGTACATGCGCGGTGTCGTGGGTGCCATGCTGGCAGTCGAGGGCGTGCGCGCTGCGCAAGAGCGCTTTGGCAAAGGCAAAGTCATGACCGGTGAACAAGCACGCTGGGGCTATGAAAACCTGAACCTGACCCAGGCCAAGCTCGATGCATTGGGCTTCAAGGGCGTGATGCGCCCGGTGTCAACCAACTGCGTGGACCACATGGGTTCTGCCTGGGCGCGTGTGCATCAGTGGGACGGCAGCAAGTTTGTCTGGACCTCCGACTGGCTACAGGCTGACGAACAGGTCATTCGGCCAATGGTCAAAAACTCGGCCGAGAAGTACGCCGCCGAGAAAAAACTGACGCGACGCACCGCTGCGGACTGCCAGTCCTGAAAGATGTGTCTTCCCGGGCGATCCAGCCCGGGGTCCGTGCTTCGCTACACCGGCTTGGGTCTGTGGCGAGGCATGGATGGCGGGGCAGGCCCGCCAGGACAGCTCATTCTCAAGCGCTGTCCCAGCGTTTGAGAATGAACGGAAAAACAGCATGAGCACACCCAGCACCACCCCTGTCGTCCTGAACGTCAATGGCATTGAAGTCATCTACAACCACGTCATTCTGGTGCTCAAGGGCGTTTCCCTGAATGTGCCAGAAGGAAAGATTGTGGCCATTCTGGGCGGCAATGGCGCCGGCAAGACCACGACTTTGCGCGCTATTTCCAATCTGCTCAAAGGCGAGCGCGGTGAGGTCACCAAAGGCTCGATCGAGCTGCGCGGCGAGCGCATTGAAAACCTCACGACCGCCGATCTGGTGCAGCGCGGCGTGGTCCAGGTCATGGAGGGGCGCCACTGTTTTGCCCATTTGACGATTGAAGAAAACCTGCTGACCGGCGCCTATACGGTGAAAAGCAAAGCCCAGATCGCAGCCAATCTGGAAAAGGTTTACAACTACTTTCCACGCCTGAAAATGCGCCGCACCTCGCAGGCAGCCTACACCTCGGGGGGTGAGCAGCAGATGTGCGCCATCGGCCGCGCGCTGATGGCCAGCCCCAGCATGGTGCTGCTGGACGAACCCTCGATGGGTCTTGCGCCGCAAATTGTCGAAGAAGTGTTTGAGATCGTGAAAGACCTCAACCAGAAAGAAAAGGTCACCTTTTTGCTGGCCGAGCAAAACACCAACATGGCCCTGAAATACGCCGATTACGGCTACATCATGGAAAGCGGCCGGGTGGTGATGGACGGTGCTGCCCGCGACCTGGCCAACAACGAGGATGTCAAGGAGTTCTACCTGGGCATGGGCGGCGGCGAGCGCAAGAGCTACAGGGATGTGAAAAGTTACAAACGCCGCAAGCGCTGGTTGGCTTGAGGGACATTGACATGACCTTGTTTTTTGACATTCTGGAGTCCCGCCCCCCGGCGCAGCGCGAGGCCGCATTGATGGCGGCGCTGCCGGGCCAGGTGGCGCACGCGCAAAAGGCTGCGGGTGCCTTTACCACCTTGCTGGCCGGCATCAATGCCGCCGCCATCTCCAGCCGCACCGCGCTGGCGCGCCTGCCCGTCACGCGCAAGCATGCGTTGTTTGATCTGCAGAAGGCGGGCCGGCCCGGTGATTCGTTCGGCGGCTTCTCTGCCTTGCTGCGCGGGCCAGGGATGCCGCGCGTGTTTGCTTCGCCCGGGCCGATCTACGAGCCCGAAGGCAGCACCCCGGATTATTGGCGCGCCGGCCGGGCGATATACGCCGCAGGATTTCGCGCAGGCGACCTGGCGCACAACGCCTTCAGCTACCACATGACGCCCGGCGCGTTCATCATGGAGTCGGGCTTGCACGCGGTCGGCTGCACGGTGTTTCCGGCTGGCGTCGGCCAAACCGAACAACAACTGCAGGCGATTGCCGAGCTCCGGCCCGATGGCTATACCGGCACGCCCAGCTTCCTGCGCATTCTGGTGGAAAAGGCGCTTGAGACCGGCAGCGACATCTCCAGCATCCGCAAAGGCCTGGTCGGCGGCGAAGCCTTTACGCCGAGCTTGCGCGACTGGTTTTTAGAGCGTGGCATGGCCATCTACCAAAGTTATGCGACCGCCGACCTCGGACTGATCGCCTACGAAACCGAAGCACGCGAAGGCCTGGTGCTGGACGAAGGCGTGATTGTCGAAATCGTCCGACCCGGCACGGGCGACCCGGTTCCAGAAGGCGAGGTCGGTGAACTGGTGGTCACCACCTTGAACCCCGGCTATCCGCTGATCCGTTTCGGTACCGGCGATCTGTCTGCCGTGCTGGCGGGCACCTGCCCGACCGGGCGCACCAACATGCGCATCAAGGGCTGGATGGGCCGCGCCGACCAAACCACCAAGATCCGCGGCATGTTTGTGCACCCCGGCCAGGTGGCGGACATCGCCAGGCGTTTCCCCGAAGTGCTGAAGGCCCGGCTGGTCGTGAGCGGCGAAATGGCGAGCGACAGCATGACGCTCAAGGTCGAGGCCTCCTCGCTGCCGCAAGGGCTGGAAAGCCGCATCGGCGAGGCCATACGCGACATCACAAAATTGCGCGGCGACGTGCAACTCATGGCGCCGGGCAGCCTGCCCAACGATGGCAAAGTCATCGAGGATGCTCGAAGTTATAAATAGAGCCCCCACGTTCGCTCACTGCGTGTAGCTCTCTGCGCCCCCCGAGGGGGCGCTGCGCCTGCTTGAAAATACCGGCTCTCGTGCCTTCTTGCCCCCCTCTCCCTCTGGGAGAGGGTTGGGGTGAGGGCCTGCAGTCCTGGGAACACCATCCCCCCCCGCGCTCGCGCTGAGTGCTTGCCCTTACGTAGTTCCCGCGATGGACACTGGCTTTCGGCTTTGTAAACTGGGCGGGTCACTCAAAGGAGACTTTTTATGAAACGCCTGCTCGTGCTCGCCCTGGCCGCGACATCCCTCTTTGCCAATGCGCAAACCTACCCCGGCTCCAAGCCGATCTCTATTGTTGTGCCTTTTGCGGCGGGCGGCCCAACCGACCGCGTGGCACGCGACCTGGCCGAAGCCATGCGCAAGGCCATGGGCGGCAGCGCCAACTTCGTGGTGGAAAACGTCAACGGCGCCGGCGGCACCATTGGCGCCACCAAGGTCGCCAAAGCCAGCCCGGACGGCCACACCCTGCTGCTGTTTCATATCGGCATGGCGGCTACGCCAGCGCTGTACCGCAAACTGCAGTACAAGCCGCTGGAAGATTTCGAATACCTCGGCCTGATCAATGAAGTTCCGATGACCCTGATTGGCAAGCCCCAGTTGCCGGCCAACACGTACCGCGACTTCGAAAACTACATCAAGGCGAATTCAGGCAAGCTCAATATTGCCCATGCTGGTCTGGGTTCTGCCTCGCACCTGTGCGGCCTGATGTGGCAATCGGCGATCAACGCCAAGGAAGCCATGACCACCATTCCTTTCGGCGGCACCGGTCCGGCGATGAATGCACTGGTCGGCGGCCAGGTTGATCTGATGTGCGACCAGACCACCAACACCACCGGCCAAATCGAAGCCGGCCGTGTCAAGGCCTTCGCCGTGACCACGGCCAAGCCCCTGTCCAAGCACAAGTTGCTCAAGGATTACCCCTCTCTGCAGGAAATGGGCCTGAAGGGCTTTGACCTGACCATCTGGCACGGTCTGTATGCCCCTAAAGGCACGCCACCTGCCGTTCTGGCCCAGTTGAACACCGCCCTCAAGCTCGCACTGAAAGATGCTGACTTCGTGAAGAAGCAGGAAGGTCTGGGGGCTGTGGTCGTGACCGACAAACGCATGGAGCCCGCCGCTCACAAGGCTTTTGTTGCAGGCGAAATCGCCAAACTCAAGCCAGTGATTGACGCTGCCAAGCAGTTCGCGGACTGATCCGTTCTTTTGCTTCCCGACAAGCCACCCCGCGCAAGCCGGGTGGCTTTTTTCTGTCCGCTTGACGGCGCGGTAGCCGGGATTGCACCGATGGATACCCCAAACGCTGGGCGCTAAAGTGGTGCATTACCACTTCGTCGCAGAGGAATCACATGCCCCCCATTTTCAAGTCAAATCGCCGCTTAGCCCTTACCGCTATTGCGCTAGCAGCTATTAATTTTATAGCACTCCCGGCCACTGCCCAAAGCGGCTGGCCGAACAAGCCGGTGCGCATCGTGGTGCCGTTTGCACCCGGCGGGACCACCGATATTCTGGCCCGCGCCGTGGCGCCGGAGCTGGCAAAAGCCTTTGGCCAGCCCTTCGTGGTCGACAACCGGGCCGGTGCCGGTGGCAACGTGGGCGCCGACCTGGTCGCCAAATCACCGGCCGACGGGTACACCATTTTGATGGGCACCGTTGGCACCCATGGCATCAACAAGTCGATCTACGCCAAGATGCCGTTTGATCCGCAAAAGGACTTCGCGCCTATCACGCTGGTGGCTGGCGTGCCCAACGTCATGGTCATGAACACCGAGAAGGCGGCAAAGCGGGGCATCAACAACGTGGCCGACTTTGTCAAATACGCCAAAGCCAATCCCGGCAAGCTCAGCATGGCCTCCAGCGGCAGTGGCACCTCCATCCACCTGGCGGGCGAAATGTTCAAGACGCAGAACGGGATTTTCATGGTCCACATTCCCTACCGCGGCTCCGGCCCGGCATTGCTTGACCTGATCGGCGGCAGCGTCGACGTCATGTTTGACAACCTGCCGTCGGCGATACCGCACATCAAGAGTGGCAAGCTCAAGGCTTTTGCCGTGACCAGCGCCGAGCGATCTGGCGCCATGCCTGAATTGCCGACGGTCGCAGAAGCGGGCAAGCTCAAGGGGTTTGAAGCCAGCAGCTGGTTTGGCCTGTTGGCACCCGCCGGTACGCCGCCCGAGATTGTCAACCGCATCCAGCAGGAAGTGTCCAAAGCACTGACCACGCCGGCCATCAAGGAAAAAATGCTGGCTCAGGGCGCCATTCCCAGCGGCAACACGCCACAGGAGTTTGCCAAACTGATCGACTCGGAAATCACCAAATGGGCCCAGGTCGTGAAAGTCTCAGGCGCCAAGGTCGATTAGCGAACGGGGAACGGCCCTCACCCCAGCCCACTCCCAGAGGGAGAGGGGGCGGGAAACGCGGGGCTGTCCGTCCCTTCAAGCAGGGGCCGCGGAACCGGCTTCGCCGGGCCGCAGGCGCAGCGCCCCCTCGGGGGGCAGCGCAGTACGCGAAGCGACAAGCGTGGGGGCTCTATATTCCCCAGACCACCTCATGACCCGCCTTGTGGTTGCGCTCCAGCATGTCGATGAAGGGCACAACGCGCTGGCGCAAACCCAGATCCTCGCCGGGTACCAGAGCGTCGACTTTCTGGTCGTGTGACTCTTCGAGCGCCACGGCGGCGTGCAGGGCGGTCATGGCGGCCGGCATCTGCTCGGGCAGGATGATGCCTTTGGGGCCAGTGTCCTTGCCGATGATCTCCAGGACGCGGCGGCCATTGGCCTCCAGCATGATCAGGTCACCGGCAGCTTTGGACTTGAATTTGTACAGCATGAGAAAGCTCCTGGGTGTTGTAAGAGTCATTTTGATTATGAAACGGTCACCCAAAGAAGTCTGTAGGCTGCTTTCCCGTCATCCCACGCCGGCTTCGCACTGACGCAAAATACCGGCCTATGCTCAATATTCCGACCGCCCCCAAACCCGCCGTGCAGGCACTGAGCCAGGACGGCTTGCGGCTGTTGTCGCCTGCGGACCTGACTGCGGCCATGCCGCCGGGCTGGGCGCAGGGCTGGACGGCATTGGCTCCCTCCTGGGACGATTTGCCGCCTGATGTTCACCTGAAGGACGGCGGCCACTACCGCAAGCGTCGGCATAGCTGCTTTATCCAGGACCTGGCCGACGGCGCGCTGGTTCAGACACCGCACCGAGCCCACTGGCAGCCCACCGACTACAACGCGCTGCATGGCGGCTTCGAGCGCTGGTTTGAACCGGTAGCACCGGCCGTGGCAGGCGCAGTTGCCTGGACCGCGCTGCTGTCCAACCTGGGCCGACTGTTCGCGCAGGTGCGGCCGGTGGTGCGATGGTTCATCGAGGCGCACCAGTTCCGCATCGACACGGCCGGCGGCGTAGGCCGGCCGACCCCGGAGGGTGCGCACCGAGACGGCGTGGACTTTGTGGTGGTCATGCTGCTGGCGAGGCGCGGCGTCAAGGGCGGCGAAACCCGTGTGTTCGACGCCAACGGCCCGCACGGCCTGCGCTTCGTGATGCAGGAGCCACTGACCACGCTGCTGCTGGACGACGCTCGCGTGATCCACGAAACCACACCCATCCTGCCGCTGCAGGTCGGCGCGGTGGACGGGCACCGCGACACCCTGGTGTTGACCTACCGGGCGGACGGATTCCAGGCTAAATAGGGCCCCCACGGTCGCTCACTGCTCTTCGCTGCACCTTGCAGGCCGCCGCTCGCCAGAGGCTTCGCTTGTGATGCCTGTCCAAACCTGCCCAAGCAGGTTCGGAGCCGCAGGCACCAGCCTCGAGAGCCGCTGCGCCTGCTTGCTTGAAGAGCCACTGCGCCTGATCGCCTCATCCGTTCGTCCTGAGCCTGTCGAAGGATGCCCCGGACGGCCGAGCGCCGCCACACAGCGTTATCCAAGGCTTCAAAAAACTGCTTGACGGAAATAGTTTAGCTCTAAATAATTAAGACTCGATTAATCCATTTGAACGGTCTTCCCGATGCGAATTCTTTGTCTGGGCGGTGGTCCTGCCGGTTTGTACTTTGCTGCGCTGATGAAGCTGCAAAACCCGGCCCACAGCATCACCGTGGTAGAGCGCAACCGCCCGTTTGACACCTTTGGCTGGGGCGTGGTGCTGTCGGACCAGACGCTGGACAACCTGCGGCTGGCCGATCCGGTCAGCGCGCAACTGATTGGCGACGCTTTCAACCACTGGGACGATGTGGAGGTGTTTTTCAAAGGCAGGTCTGTGCGCTCGGGCGGCCACGGCTTTTGCGGCATAGGCCGCAAGCGCCTGCTCAACATCCTGCAAGAGCGCTGCATAGCGCTCGGTGTGGATCTGGTGTTTGAAACCGATGTACAGGACGATCAGGCCATCGCCGCCAAATACCAGGCCGATCTGGTGATTGCCAGCGACGGCCTGAACAGCCGCATCCGCAACCGCTATGCCGACACCTTCAAGCCCGATGTGGATTTGCGCGCCTGCCGCTTTGTCTGGCTGGGCACACACAAGACCTTTGACGCCTTCACCTTTGCGTTTGAACAAACCGCGCACGGCTGGTTTGCCGCGCACGCCTACAAGTTTGACGACCACACCTCGACCTTCATCGTCGAGACGCCCGAGGCGGTCTGGAAAGCCCATGGCCTCGATGCCATGAGTCAGGAAGAAGGCATAAGCTTTTGCGAAAAGCTCTTTGCCAAATACCTGGACGGCAATACCCTGATGAACAACGCCAGCCATGTGCGCGGCTCGGCCATCTGGATACGCTTTCCGCGCGTGGTTTGTGAACGCTGGGTGCACCACGAAGCCATTGCCGGCAAGGACGTGCCCATCGTGCTGATGGGCGACGCGGCGCACACCGCCCATTTTTCAATCGGCAGCGGCACCAAGCTGGCGCTGGAAGACGCGATCGAGCTGAGCCGCTGTTTTGCGCAACACGCCCAAGCCGACGAGGCGCTGCAGGCCTATGAAGCGGTGCGATCTGTCGAAGTGCTGAAGATCCAGAACGCCGCGCGCAACTCGACCGAATGGTTTGAAAACGTGGACCGGTACAGCGGGCTGGAGGCAGAGCAATTTTTCTACTCGCTGCTGACCCGCTCGCAACGCATCAGCCATGAAAATCTGCGGGTGCGTGATGCCTCATGGCTGGCCGGGTATGAAGCGTGGCTGGCCCAGCACGAGGACGGGGAGCCCTGTCTTGCAGACCGCAGCCTGGTCGGAGCCCAGGCTTCTTCACGCTGTCCGGACGCGGGCAGCCGCGTCCAGAGCCGCAGCGTTCAGCCCCTACCCTCTCCCAGGGGGAGAGGGAGTTCATGGCGAGACACAGCCTCGCCCCCATCCCCACCCATGCTGCTGCCGCTCAAAGTGCGTGAGCTGCAACTGAAAAACCGCATCGTGGTCTCGCCCATGGCCACCTACAGCGCCGTGGACGGTCTGCCCCAGGACTTCCACCTGGTGCATCTGGGCGCACGCGCGCTGGGCGGCGCCGCCATGGTATTTGCCGAGATGACCGCACCTTGCCCCGAGGGCCGCATCACCCCCGGCTGCCCGGGTCTGTGGAATAGAGAGCAGATGCTGGCCTGGAAACGCATTGTTGATTTTGCCCATCGCTCGGGTGAAGGCGTGCGCATGGGCATGCAACTCGGCCACAGCGGGCCCAAGGGCTCAACCCAGATCGGCTGGGAGGCGCCCGACGAGCCCCTGCCTTCCGGCAACTGGCCGCTGCTGGCCGCCAGTGCCGTGTCGTACGGGCCTGACAACGCCATGCCGACGGCGATGACGCAGCAGGACATGAATCACATCCAGGCGCAGTTTGTAGAGTCGGCGCGCTACGCGGCCGAGGCGGGTTTCGACTGGCTGGAGCTGCATTGCGCGCACGGCTACCTGCTGTCGAGTTTCATCACCCCGCTGACCAATCTGCGCACGGATGAATACGGCGGCAGCCTGGAAAACCGCTGCCGCTACCCGCTGCAAGTCTTCAGCGCCATACGCGCCATGTGGCCTGCGCACCGGCCCATGAGTGTGCGTATTTCGGCGCACGACTGGGCGCCGGGCGGCAACACCGCTGACGATGCGGTGGCCATCGCGCGTCTGTTCAAGGCGGCGGGTTGTGACTTCATCGATGTATCCTCGGGCCAGACCACACGCGCCGCCAAACCGGTCTATGGCCGCATGTACCAGACACCGTTTGCCGACCGCATCCGCAACGAGGTCGGCATACAGACGATTGCCGTGGGTGCGATTTCAGAAGTGGATCACGTCAACAGCATCATCGCGGCCGGCCGCGCGGACCTGTGCGCGATTGCGCGCCCGCACCTGGCCGACGCGGCCTGGACGCTGCACGAAGCGGCCAAACTGCAAAGCCGGGCGGTGAGCTGGCCAAAACCCTACCTCAGTGGCCGGGACCAACTTTACCGTGAACTTTTAAAACAAAAACAGGCCCTAGCCCTTACCGTACTTGCGTAAGCAGCTATTAATTTAATAGCACCCGGAGAACCCCATGGACATGGAAGCACGCGGTCACCGCGAACACCCCGAGGCGTTGCGCCTGTGGCTGCGGCTGCTGACCTGTACGCAATTGATCGAAAAGCAGGTGCGCGGGCAGTTGCGCGAGCAGTTCGACACCACCTTGCCGCGCTTCGATTTGATGGCGCAGCTTGAGCGCAACCCGGAAGGCCTGAAGATGAACGAGCTGTCGCGCCGCATGATGGTCACCGGCGGCAACGTCACCGGCATCACCGACCAGCTGGTGGCCGAAGGCCTGGTTGAGCGGGTGGATGTTGAAGGCGACCGCCGCGCCTACCGCGTGCGCCTGACGGCGCGCGGCCGCAAGACCTTTGACGAGATGGCGCGCCAGCACGAGGACTGGATAGTCCAGGCCTTCGGCGGCCTGTCGGCGCGCGAAATCGAGACCCTGCACAAGCTGCTGGGCAAGGTCAAGCAACACCAGGCCGACCTGAACCAGGAAGTGGAAAACACATGAAACATTACATCCTCCCCGCCAACCCCATGCACGCGCAGTTCAATGCGCTGGCCGCGTATGAAGCGCGCCACTTCGCCTACAGCTTTGACGACGGCGTCGCGACCCTGATGCTGAACCGGCCGGAGCGCAAGAACCCGCTGACCTTCGAGTCCTACGCCGAACTGCGCGACCTGTTCCGCGCACTCAACAGCGCCACCGACGTCAAGGTGATCGTGCTGACCGGTGCCGGCGGCAACTTCTGCTCGGGCGGCGATGTGCATGAAATCATCGGCCCGCTGACAAAAATGAGCATGCCCGAGCTGCTGGATTTCACCCGCATGACGGGCGACCTGGTCAAGGCCATGCGCCTGTGCCCGCAACCCGTCGTCGCCGCCATCGACGGCATCTGCGCCGGCGCTGGCGCCATGATGGCCCTGGCCGCCGACATGCGCCTGGGCACGGCGCAGGCCAAAACCGCCTTCCTGTTCACGCGTGTGGGCCTGGCCGGCGCCGACATGGGCGCCTGTGCGCTGCTGCCGCGCCTGATCGGCCAGGGCCGCGCCTCCGAGCTGCTGTTCACCGGCCGTGTCATGACGGCGCAGGAAGGCCTGCAGTGGGGATTTTTTAACACGCTGCACGAACCGGCCGACGTCCTCGCCAGGGCGCAGGCATTGGCCGCCGAGCTGGCCACCGGCCCGACCTTTGCGCACGGCATGACCAAAACCATGCTGCATCAGGAATGGGCCATGACGCTGGACCAGGCAATTGAAGCCGAAGCGCAGGCGCAGGCCATCTGCATGCAGACCCAGGACTTCAAGCGCGCTTACGAAGCTTTCTCCAACAAGCAAAAGCCCGTGTTCCAGGGAGACTGACGTGCAAGCCTCTACCTCCCACCTGAACCTGCCCTTCTTCGATGATGCCCATCGCACGCTGGGCAACCAGCTCGCGGCCTGGGCGCCAGCGCAGCAAGTGGACGAAAGCGACGACCGCCGCGCCTGCAGGCAGTGGGTGCGGCTGCTGGGCGACGGCGGCTGGCTGCGCTACTGCGTGCCCGGTAGCGCTGGTGGTGCGCTGGACAAACTCGACTCGCGCGCCCTGGTCATCCTGCGCGAAACCCTGGCCTTTCACTCGCCGCTGGCCGACTTTGCATTTGCCATGCAGGGCCTGGGCAGCGGCGCCATTACCCTGGCCGGCACAGCTGCGCAGCAGGCCGCCTATCTGCCAGCGGTGGCGCGTGGTGACAAGATCGCCGCCTTTGCGCTGAGCGAACCTGACGCGGGCTCGGACGCGGGCGCCATGACGACCCGCGCCGACCGATCTGGCGACGGCTGGGCCCTCAACGGCAGCAAGACCTGGATCAGCAACGGCGACATCGCCGACTTTTATGTCACCTTCGCCAAGACAGACATGGCTGCCGGCACCCGCGGCATCACCGCCTTCATCGTCGACGCCGGCAACCCCGGCCTGGACAGCAGCGAACACATTGCGGTGATGGCGCCGCACCCGCTGGCCACGCTGAAGTTTGCGCATTGCAAGCTCGCTGGCGACGCGCAACTGGGCGCGTTGCATGGCGGCTTTAAGCTGGCAATGCAGACCCTGGACATCTTCCGGGCCTCGGTTGCTGCCGCCGCGCTGGGCATGGCGCGCCGCGCCCTGTTCGAAGCCCTGCGTTTTTCACGCGAGCGCAAGATGTTCGGCCAGACCCTGGCCGACTTTCAACTCACGCAGGCCAAGATCGGCGAGATGGCGGCGCTGATCGATGCTGCGGCGCTGCTGACTTACCGCGCTGCCTGGCTGCGTGATGACGGCGAGCGCAGCGGTGCTGGCAAACGCATCACTGCCGAGGCTGCGATGGCCAAAATGACCGCGACCGAAAACGCCCAGCGCGTGATCGACATGGCTTTGCAGATGCACGGTGGCCTGGGCGTGAAGGTCGGCACCAAGGTTGAAAGCCTGTACCGCGACATCCGCTCGCTGCGCATCTACGAAGGTGCGACCGAAGTCCAGCAACTGATCATTGGCAAGGCGATGCTGCAATCATGAATCCACCCGCTCCCTCGGTACAAACCGACCGTTTTGTGCACGACCGCCTGCCGCCGGCGGACCAGTGGCCGCAAATGCGCTACGACCTGCCTGAGCTGGTGATTGACGCGCAGGCCAATCTGGTCGATGTGCTGTTTGAGCGTGTCGAGAAAAACGGTTTGTCAGAAAGGCCTTTCCTGCGCTCCGACAGGACCACCTTGAGTTATGTCGATGCGCATGCGCGTGTCAAACGCATTGCCCAGGTGCTGACCGACGACCTGAAGCTGGTGCCCGGCAACCGCGTGTTGCTGCGCGGTGGCAACACCATCGGCATGGCGCTGGCCTGGCTGGGCGTCGTCAAGGCCGGCCTGGTGGCAGTGGCTACCATGCCGCTGTTGCGCGCCAAGGAGCTTGGCGAGGTCCTCACCAAATCGCAGGCCACGGTTGCGCTTTGCGACGCCGGCCTGCTGGCCGAGCTGCAGACAGCACAAGTACTGAACCCGGTGCTGGCGCATATCGTGCCGTTCAACATCAACGCGGCTGGTTCGCTGGCCGTGCTGGCCGCCGCGAAGGACGGCCAGTTCACGCCGTGCCGGACCTCGGCCGACGACATCGCGATGATGGCCTTCACCTCGGGCACCACCGGCACACCCAAGGCGCCGGTGCATACCCACCGCGACGTGCTGGCCGCCTGTGAAGCCTGGCCGCGCCATGTGCTCAAGGCGACCCCGGAGGACATCGTGATGGGCTCACCGCCGCTGGCGTTCACCTTCGGCCTCGGTGGCATGCTGATCTTCCCGATGTGGGCGGGTGCGTCGGTGTATTTCCCCGGCATCGCCTACACGCCGGAAGCCATGGTCAAGCTGATCAACGAGGTCGGCGCCACCATCTGCTACACCGCGCCCACTTTTTACCGCCAGATGGCGGCCTTCGCGAAACAGCATGGCGTGCCCACGTTGCGCACCTGCGTCAGTGCCGGTGAGGGCCTGCCCGACGCCACGCGCCAGCTCTGGAAAGATGCGACCGGTATCGAGATGACCGACGGCATAGGCGCGACCGAGATGTTCCATATCTTCATCTCCGCCGCGCCGACCGACGTGCGCCGCAGCGCCATCGGCAAGGTCGTACCCGGCTACACGGCCAGGGTGGTGGACGACGCGGGCCAGGAGGTGCCGCGCGGCACCATCGGCAAGCTGGCGGTCATCGGACCCACCGGTTGCCGCTACCTCGACGACGAACGCCAGGCGAACTACGTCAAGGACGGCTGGAACTACCCCGGCGATGCCTTTGTTCAGGACGACGACGGCTACTTTTTTTACCAGGCCCGCGCCGACGACATGATCATCACCTCGGGCTACAACGTCGGCGGGCCGGAGGTCGAAGACGCGCTGCTCAACCACCCGGCAGTCGCCGAGTGCGGTGTGATTGGCGTACCCGATGACGAGCGCGGCATGGTGGTCAAGGCCTTTGTCGTGCTCAAGGCCGGCCATGTCCCCGACCAAGCCATGAGCAAGCTGCTGCAGGACCACGTCAAGGCCACGCTGGCGCCTTTTAAGTACCCGCGTGCAGTGGAGTTCGTCGTCAGCCTGCCGCGCACGGAAACCGGCAAGCTGCAGCGTTTCAGGCTGCGCCAGCTATGAGCCAGACCCTGAACTTCACGGTGCGCAAGCAGATCCGGTTCCACCACTGTGACCCCGCCGGTATTGTGTTTTATCCGCAGTACTTTTACCTGCTGCACGAGACGCAGGAAGACTTCCTGGCGCACATCGGCCACCCGGAACATGCGCTGATTGCCTCAGGGCTGGGCGTGCCCATCGTGGATCTGAAAACTGAATTCCTCGGTATGTGCCGTTATGGCGACGAGATCGATATCCGCCTGAGCCTGACCCGCATCGGCAACGCCAGCATCGGCATGCACTATGAAATTCATAGCGCGCCACGCGCACCGGACATGGGCTCAGCACTGAAATTGATCGCAAACACGGTGGTGGTGTGTTCGGAAGTACCGAATGGCAAGGTGCTGCCCATCCCGGGCGGATTGCGCGCCGCGCTGCTGCCCTATCTAGAGACAACAAAGGAAGTCAAACCATGATGAAACTGCTGCAACCGGCAGGCTGGGCCGAGCCCAAAGGTTATGCCAATGGCGTGATGGCCTGCGGAGCGATGCTTTTTGTGGGGGGGCAGATCGGCTGGAACGCGCAACAGCAGTTTGAAAGCGACGACTTCATCGCCCAGACGCGCCAGGCGCTGCAAAACATCCTGGCGGTGCTGCAGGCCGGCGGCGCGGGGCCCGAACACATGGTCCGCATGACCTGGTATGTGGTGGACCGCGTTGAGTACATCGCGCGACTGAAAGAGCTCGGTGGGGCCTACCGGGAGGTCATGGGCAAGAATTTTCCGGCCATGACCTGTGTGGAAGTTTCGGCCCTGGTCGAGGAGCGGGCACGCATCGAAATCGAAGTCACGGCCGTTCTGCCCGACTGACAAAAGGTCGAAGGTCAATCGCCCCAACCACCTCAGCCATTGGGCGTCTGGCGGCCCGTGCAAACTCCGCGACCGGCGGCGCTTTTCTGGCATAAGATGGTTTCCGCAACCGGAAAATTCCATAAAATTTCACTGAGCACTGGCCCCGGCAATCATCCGGACAGCCATCAACCCAGACCATTTTGGAGATTGCTGTGACCCTATTCCAACCGCCTCTTGCGCGCACTCTCTTCACCGGATGTTTCCATGAGTGAGCCGGTGCCTGGCTTCAGACAGATCGCGCCTGAACCCGAATACGGGCTTGCACAAGCCCAGCGCAGAATGCAGCAGCAGTTGATGGACGCCACCGGGGTTGCCCAGTCGGTGTTCAACCTCGCGAAACAGGAGCTGAGCTGGAACACCCGCGCTTACCAGATGTTCGGCGTGAGTCCCGTCGGTGCATCGGTCACTTTGGACTTCGCGATGGGGCTGATTTATCCGGATGATCTCGAGTTGCTGATCAGGGCGCGGGAGCAACTGCGCATGGGTCCAGGCGCTATCGAGCTCGACTACCGCCTCATCCGGCCCGATGGTGAGTTGCTGGAAGTTCACTCATTGCTGTTTTCTGAAGTCGACGGCCAGGGACGGCCCCTTGTGTTTGTCGAACTGAGCCTGGACGTCACCGAGCGCAAGCGCGTGGAAAACGCGCTGATCCAGTCTGCCAGGCTGTGCCGGGTGCTTGACCATGTATCGACGGACGTCTACTGGGAACAGGCCAGTGACTTCACCGATACCCGCCCCGGCCCCATTGCGCCGGTCCAAGTGTCCGCAGACGGTCTCCAGCGAAAAATGCGCGTGCTGTATGTTGAAGACAATATGTACAACCTGATGCTGTTCGACGACGTGATGCGAACCCGCGACGATGTCGAGATGCGCATGGCTCAAAACGGTGCCCAGGGCTTTGAAGTCGCCAGCACCTGGCAGCCCGATGTGTTGGTCCTGGACGGCCGCCTGCCGGACACCCACGGCATTGATCTGCTCAAGCGCATGCGTGCTATTGCCGGTCTCGAAGAAACGCCGGCTTTCATGTGTTCGGCAGATACCCTGCCCGAACACAAAATACTTGCCGAGCAAGCCGGTTTTACCGGCTACTGGACCAAACCGGTGGATTTTGACAAGGTGTTTGACGAACTCGACCGCGTGGCCGCCAGCAATACTTTGCGCTGAGCCTATAGCTGGTCTCGGGCCAGCGACCAAGTCACGATTTACGCACCACGCGGTGCCTTTATTCAGGCACCAAGGCGTGCTTACTGCCCCGCCGCCAAGGGAGCT
This sequence comes from Polaromonas sp., assembly GCF_030689685.1. Lineage (GTDB taxonomy): Bacteria > Pseudomonadota > Gammaproteobacteria > Burkholderiales > Burkholderiaceae_C > Polaromonas. Next base: position 46,576 of record NZ_JAUYEY010000008.1, read on the forward strand.
GCAGAGCTCTCTCGAACAATCAGCCAGCGCTCACCCACTTTCATCCATTGCAAGGTTTTGGTGACAATGTCCCGGTAATTGGCTGCGCCATAGGTTTGCTTGAAAAGCATCGTTGCATTCGCGGCGTCCGTCAGAGTAACGGTCAAGTCGGCAATCTCAAGGGAAATATCGGCCGCACGACTCAAAGCCGCTTTGCGTTTTTCCCTCCAGGCGTCCTGTCCATCGCCCGTCGAAGGCACGAAATTCGGTGCATAAAACCCAAGGTAGGTGTCCACATCCCGTTTGATCCATGCGGCACGCCAGTTCTGCAGTGTCTGCCTAAGCTCGCTGTAATTGACGTCGTTCGATGACGAAGCTGCGGTGGGCGGGGGCACGGCTTTGGGTGGGGCCGGCGCCACCAACGGTGTCCCTCTGCCGGCTGGAACCCTGGGTGTCACCTGCGTTGAGGCCGGCGCGACGGGCGTCACTGAAGCCGCAGCGCCAGCCGGCCTTGCACCCGATACGGCGGGCGCAATGGGGGTCATCACCTCTTGCATGGCCCGCTCTCTCGCATTGAGCAAGGCCGTCTGTTTCTGCAGGTCTGCGGCCCGCCCAAGCAGGGCAGCCTTGTCTACCACATAGACGATCACGGGCTCGGGAGGGCAACTCCGCGCGGCGTCTTCGCCTTCGTCCCACTGCGCCAGACCGGGAACCGGACCCGTTTCTATTTTGGACAGCTCCAGCGCGCTCAGCAGCGTGCCCAGCCCGGCATGGGTTCTGACATAGGCAATATTCAGGTCATGCTCGGCATTCGCCTCGGCGCGCCGGGCTTGATACAGCTCGTTTTCGGTGTCGAGCAAGTCCAGCAAAGTACGCTGCCCGATGTCAAATTGCAGTCGGTAAGCGTTTCTCGCCTTCTCAACGGACACTTTGTTTTGACTGATGTAGATGAGTTGCTCGGTGAGCTTGCGAACATCGTTGTAAGCGATCAACAAGGTCTGCCGGATGTCGCGGCAGGTCTTGTCGCGCAGGTCTTTCGCGATATTGAGCTGCTCGGCAAACTGGCGCTCGCGGGCACGGTCGCTAAAGCCGTTGAAGAGGTTCCAGCTCATCACCACTTCCGCCACATTGGTCTCTGAAGTCCCCGTAGTACCGCTGAGGTTGTTTCCCCGGTCGCGACGCAAACGCAGGTCAACACGCGGCTGGTAAGCGCCTTGCCGAGAAGCCAGCGCAGCATCAGAGGCGCGCACGTTTTCAATCGACGCGCGCAAGGCGCCGTTGCGCCGTTGCGCCTCCCGCACAGCACTGGTCGCGTCAACCGGAATATTCAGCGTCAACTGTGTCGGCAAAAGCAATTCGACGGGGGGAACTTGCCCGACGATACGCTGGAAGCGCGCGGACGCATCATGCAAATTGGCGGTTTCGGTCAAGAGGTTGGCCTCGGCCAATGCCAGACGCGCACCAATCTGCTCCAAATCGACTGCACGCGCTATCTTGGCTTTGACCCTGCGTTCCGTCTGCTCGAATACGGAGCGATGCTGGACAAAATTCTCCTCGGCCAAAGCCACGAGATCCCGAAAACGCAAGACATCGTAGAAAGCACGCCCTACCTCCAGCGCCACACTTTCAGAGGTGTCAAAAAACTCAAACAGGCGTACCAGGCGGGCATGGTCCAGTCGCTTGATTTCGTTGCGCGCGGCAAAACCGTCGTACAACACTTGGGTGATGGTCAGCGACGAAGAGGTTCTGTCGTAACGCGAACGAACTGTGGCGTCACTACGCCGCTCAGCACCAACGCCGGCCAGAAGATCGACTCGGGGCAACAGGGCACCCGCGCCGACATCGCGCTCATTGTCAGCCGCCTTGAGCGTGTGCCAGCGTGCCAACACCTCCGGGTTGTTCAAAACGGCTTTTTGCGCTGCCTCCTTGAGCGTCAGCGGTTTTTGGTCCTGCGCACGCGCAAAGTCAGGCAAACCCAGCGTCAAAGCACCAGCCGCCATGCCAGCCCACACGAAAGTCGCCATCCCCCCAAACCGCCCCTTGAGGCGGTCATGGCCAGGTCGGCACACGAGCGACGTATCGGTCACCGCCATGTCTGGTTGAAAGATCGGCTGAGACCAGCTCATGCAAGCAACCACTTCGCCGTTACACTGGCGAAAAAAGAAGATTTAGCCCGGCCAGGAGACACCGGAATTCGCAGGACAAGGCGATCAACTGGCTTTTCTTGCATTGCTTGCTCTCACTGTTTCCTGCGGTAAGCAACCACTCCGGACAACGCCAATGCGTTGTTGTTAACTCGGAATATCGATGACCAAACATCATTCGAAATCAGGTTAACAAAACACGGTTAGTTACTGTTTTATATAGATATTTTCATGTTAACGCACGCTTTCTGGAAGTGCAATTAATATCCAGGTGAATTTCGCTGTTGGGGCAAAAACGACACACTTCAAGCATTTCCACAGAGTAGTACTGCTCGTATTGCTGCTCATCGTTGGGTCACTCCAGGTCGCTGCACTTGACTTTGACCGGATGCAAAACGTCCTTTCCCAGCGCTTTGGTGAGCCTGCGGCGGGGGCGTTCGTCGATTGGCAAAAGCTGCTGAAGCAGGGGGCTGAGCAGCCAGCGCCAGCCAAACTCAAGCTCGTCAATGATTTTTTCAACCGCCGCATCAAGTTTGATGAGGACCTCACGGTATGGGCTAAAAGCGACTACTGGGCGACCCCCATGGAAACTCTGGGTCGTGGGGCGGGTGATTGCGAGGACTTCGCCATCGCAAAGTATTTCACCCTTCTGCTGCTTGGCATTCCCAACGAAAAATTGCGCTTGGTCTATGTGCAGGCACGGATTGGCGGCATCAACAGCAGCATTACCCAGGCGCACATGGTTCTGGCCTTTTATCCCGTCGGGGATGCCGAACCCCTGATTCTCGACAACCTGATCAACGGTATTCAGCTTGCTTCGCGCCGTCCGGACCTCTTGCCTGTTTTTAGCTTTAACAGTCAGGGGCTTTGGCAGGGGGCATCAGGCGCGCGGGGCGCGGGAGGGCCTGGCACCCTGTCGCGATGGCAGGAACTGTTGAGACGGGCGCGCGCCGAAGGTTTTGACTGAACTCATCTAGAAAACGCTATAAAGAACTGTTCCGAGGGGAATTTTCCATGTCGATGTACCGCCAAATGTGGCTTGCAATCATTCTCAGTACCTTGCTGGCACTGATGGGCGGCTTGCTGGCTTCCACGCTGAATGCGCGAAGTTATCTGTCAGAGCAGCTCAATGCCAAAAACACAGACAATGCAACCGCTTTGGCGCTGGCGCTGAGCCAACAAAATGCCGATGCGGTAATGATCGAGCTGGCTGTTTCGGCCTTGTTTGACAGTGGTCACTATGAGTTGATACGTGTTGTGGACCCTCTTGGCAAAACCATCGTGGAGCGGGTTGCACCGGCGAATGGGCAGTTTGTGCCTGACTGGTTTGTCAAGGCTTTGCCCCTGAGGGCCACCCCTGGCCAGGCACAAATCAGCAATGGCTGGAACCAGTTGGGCACACTGACAGTCGTCAGTGCCAGCCGCTTTGCGTACCAGTCCTTGTGGAAAAGCGTCCTGCAACTGACGCTTGCGCTGGGGCTTTCCGGCTTCGTGGGCGGCTACTTGGGAACACTGATTTTGCGGCGGCTGCGAGAACCCTTGCAACGGGTCATCAATCAGGCCAGCGCCATCAGCGAGCGCCGCTTTGTGTCGATAGACCTGCCGGACGTGCCCGAGCTCAGGCAGCTTGCCTTGGCCATGAACAGCACCGTCAGTCGGCTCAAAGACATGTTCGCGGAGGAAGCGCAGCGACTGGAAGTCCTGCGAGTCACCGCCAACTACGACCCGCTGACAGGTTTGCCCAATCGAACCTTCTTTCTGGTTCAATTGCTGGACTTGCTGGACAGCGAAGAGGCTGCGGGCGGTCACTTGCTTTTGGTGCGCCTCGCAGGTTTTTCCGAACTCAACCAACTGCTTGGCCTGCCGGCCACCAACCAGCTGCTAAAAGCAATTGCAGAGGTTCTGCATCAACAGCAGATTCAAACCCACGGTGTGGCTGCACGTATAGGAGACTCTGATTTTGTGCTGTTGCTGCCGAGCCCAAGCAATGCGCATGAAGCTGCCAAAGACCTGATGCACGCTTTGGCCGAAGCCAGCGCCCCGTTCACCGGCACCGCGCCAGTGGCTCATATCGGAATTGGAAAACTGAAGCGTGGACAAGACATTGCCAACTTGTTGGCACAGGCGGCAAGCGCGCTGGCCATGGCCGAGGCACAGGGCACCAACGCCATCCGGGAAAGCAGTGGCATCGACGACGGGAACATGAGCAGCAGCGCAGAAGAAACTGCGCAATTGATCGGACGGGCTCTGGAGCAAGGCCGAGTACGGCTGGCATCGTTTCCGGTGCTTGATTTCACAGGAAAGCTGGTGCATCGCGAATGTCCGCTGGAAGTGATGCTCGACGAAGCAGACGGATGGCAACCCATCAACCGCTTTCTGCAACTGGCCGAGCACTTCCAGCTCACACCATTGATTGATCTAACCACACTCAACCTGGGGCTGGAAGAGTTGCATAAGAACCCCAGCCTGCCCGGTGTGGCGATCAGCTTGTCGGCTCCCTCCTTGCGCGAAGACAGCTTCCGGCTGCGCCTGCTGGAATTGATCAGAAAAACCCCAGGCCTGGCCGCTCGTCTCTGGCTGGAAGTGCCGGAGGCTGATGTGCTGAAACACACGCTCATTCTCCCGGTTTTCATAGCGGATGTGAAAAAAACCGGTAGTCGCATCGGACTGACCCAATTTGGCCGTCACTTTAGCCACTCGGATACCTTGCACGACTTCGGCCTCGACTTCCTGAAAGTCGACTCCAGTTTCATCCGGGGATTGCAATACAGCACGGACAATCAGACCTTTCTCAAAGGCCTGGCGTCCGTCGCGCACAAAATGGACATACAGGTCTTCGGTGAAGGTGTGATTGACCGTGCTGAGCTGGCCGCACTGGACGCTGCCGGTTTTGACGGTGTGGCCGGGCCTGCTGTCAAGGAAACCGACTGATGTTGAATTTGTGCAACAAACAACAGCTTGCCGAATAGGCCACAATAGCTACATCGGCTGTTATGGCCATTTCATGGAGTTCAACATGCTTACTCTCACCTCGGTAGAGGCCCAAAGCCGTTTTGGCGAGCTGATTGATCGTTCGCAGCGCGAACCGGTGCAAGTCACGCGGCGCGGCAGGCCGGTCGCTTATGTCATCTGTAACCAGGACATGCAGGCGCTGAGCGACTTGCGCACCCGCCGTGAAACGGCAAGCCGCTGGTATGCGGCGTATCGCGAGCAGCTGGTGCGTGAACAAGGCGTAAGCGCTGAAGCAGCCACCCTGAGCGATGGCGATGTGACCGAACTGGTCCATGAACTTCGATAGACCCATCGTTATCGACACCGGGGTGTTGGTCAGCGCCGCGATCCGGCCGCAGTCAGTACCTGCGTTGGCGCTTGAGCGGGCACTGCTGCACTACGACGTGTGTGCGTCACCGGCTACGTTTGAAGAACTGAAAACCGTACTGCTGCGGCCAAAGTTTGATCGCTATGTTTCCGCAGCCACCCGTCAGGCTTTCGTGGAAGGGCTGAGCCAACATTTGCGCATGGCGCAGGTGACGCAGCAAGTCACAGACTGCACTGACCCCAAAGACAATAAATTTCTCGCGCTGGCCGTGGCCGTGAGCGCCGAAATGATCGTGGCCAGCGACCCCCACCTGACACAAATGCACCCCTGGCAAGGCATTCCGATCTTACCGCCCGCAGCATTTTTGGTGGCTGCGCGCTGACCTGTAGACCCGGCCACGGGTAGGGGACGGAATGCGCCTGTTTTGCTATTAAAATAGTAGCTGCTCAGGCATATACAACAAGGGCTAGCGGCCAAAAACACTCAAAAAAACCGTCGTATGCGCATGCTGCGCAGTACGCCGGTATCCGCAGCGGCGACCGCCTGCCTGTACCCGCGAACCGCCCGCTTCCCATCAATCTGTATTGAGCTTGCCTTTGGTCAGCAAGTCTTGAATCACCTGCTGGTCAGTCGTGTAGACCCCGATCATGTCGACCCCGCTCAGAACAATCTTCTGATCTGCTGCCCCTGTGACCACACTGGACGGTGCGCCCACGGCATGCGGATCAGTAGAAAAGCCGCCGGTTGTGCTGATGTGAATAATCGTATCAGCACCGGATTTTTCGAAGTGCAGGAAGTTCGCCAGATTGTCCTGCCCCAGCAGGGTGCCAGAGGCCTCGCCGACCAGCAGGTCGCGCAAGTCCAGCACATCGCCACCTGCAGACCGGGCTGCCAGGCCAAAGTCGGTGATGGTGTCGGTCACGGGGGCACCTGCGGTACCTCCATCGTTCAGCTCCCAGGCGAAGATGTCTGAGCCCAGGCCGCCCGTCAAAATGTCAGCTCCTTTGCCACCAATAATCAGGTCGCGGCCGTCGCCTCCGTCCAGCGTATCGGCGCCGGCACCGCCGTGCAGCCGGTCATCACCTGCCCCGCCGCTCAGTATGTCGTTACCATCATTGCCGAACGCAAAATCCGAATTTGCTGTGAGCGTAGGGGTGTTGTTGCCGCCGGTTCCTTCATAGGCATTAGAGATGCTGACAAGACTCAGGAGCTGGTCGACCTGATGAATACCTTTAGTGGCGGTGACGTCAATCAACGCGGATTGCGCCGTCGTGACCCCCGTCACGGTCAATGGGCCGGTGAAGCTCCATGTCGAAATGTCGACCGATTGCGTCACACCGGTCGTGATGGTGGCGCTGCGGCCGGCGTTGTCACTGATGACCCAACCCGTCTGTAGCCCGGACACCGTCAGCGTATCAAAAGCGCGCGCCGTGACATCAAACTGGAAGGTAGTGCCGTCATTGGCAATGCCCACATCATGGTGATTGATTTCGGTATTCCAGATGGAGCGTACCTGCTCGTTGGTCAATACGTTGCTGTATATCCGCAGATCATCAATGCCCGCGTTGAGGTATTTGTCGTTGTCTATCCGGCGGTCAAAATTGCCAAAAACGCCGTTGGTGAAGCCGATGCCAAACACGTTGGTGATGGTTCCTGCCAGGCCAGCAGCCGTGACAGTGCTCTCCAGCACACCGTCTACCCACATCTGGGTCTGACCAGTGGTCGCATTGCGGGTCATCGCGACAAAGTGCCATGTGTTGTCGGAAATAATGGTTGTACTCTTGGCGCCCGCTGTGTCGCCGACGTTCAAACCCATGCGGCCGTTGTTGTCAAGCCAGCCCCACTGGGCATCGTTGACCGCGCCGTTTTGCTCTGAGCCAATCACGCTGGGGCGATTCCAGCCGATATCGGTACCGCCAAACTGGGCGGCATCGGTAGCCAGATTCTGGGCAGTCTTGATCCAGAAGCTGATGGTGGCAGAGCCGGTGATGGGATCGAGCTCGACCGGGTCCACCGAGAGCGACGCACCTTTGCCGTCAAATTGGATGGCGGTTCCAGAGGTGCCCGCATGGCCAGCAATCCAGGTTGGCGTCGCGTTGCCATTGGTGGTGTTCGCATCTGAGAGGGTGCCAATGATGTCCCGGTATTCGTTGAGCGCAGGGACGCCAAAACCTTCATCAAACGTCCACTGACCGACAGGGCGCACCTGAAGAATGGGAGCACTGTCCAGGTCGAGAATGGTGGCCGTTCCTACGGCGACCGAATTGATAACCGGACCGGAAGAGACCGTAGCCGTCAGCGTGAAGCTCTCGGTCCCTTCGATACTTCCATCGACGGTGGTGGTGGTGCGCACCAGAACACTGGTCTTGCCCGACGACACAACCATGCTACCGGTGTAGTTGGTCCAGGTTGTTCCGCCATTGACCGAGTACTGCAAGGTCGCACCATAGTCGGCACCGGTAGCCGTGCCGGCGGTGGTTTGCAGGGTAACCGTCACATCGCTGGCAGTTTGTGCGCCCAGCCGGATATCAAACATCGCATAGTCACCTTCCACGATGGTGGTGTCACTCACCACCGCCATCAACGGCGGATTGCCGGATGACATACCCTGCTGGAAGATATGGAAGGTCAGCGTTTGCGAACTGCTTGCGGTCGCGCCATTCAGGGCCTCGGTGGATGTGGCAGTCACTCCCAGATCGATACGCCCTGAGTAATCTTCAGGGAACATCAAAAAGGCCGTTGGAAGAGCACTGTACGGAATGGTTACCTGGCCGTTAACCGGGCTGTAAGTGGTGGCACCGGAGACGATGCGCGATCCGCCCGGCATATTGGTGATCAGCAGAGAAAGTGTTTCCGAGCCATCGTTGTCCACCAAAGCCGCCGTGATTTCCCCCGCAAGAGCGATACGTGTCACGTTGCCAATGTTGTTGACATAGGTGTTGTTGATAGAGTTGTAGTTGTCCTGCAGGGCCCCTTGAGCCTCTACCAGGCGAATGTCGTCGAAGTAGCCCCCCACTCCGTTGCCCGTCTCTGGCGAAGTGGTCTGAATCGTGATGGTGTGGATACCCGTCGTCGCAAAGTTGAATCCTGTGCGCACCGCTTGCCAGACCAGCGCAGAATTTGCAGTCCCCGCTGTGTAAGTGCCAACCACCACACCATCGACCAGCACCTGGAAGCCGGTATTGGCGGTTGGCGCAGCATCGGGTGCGTAATTCAGACTCAACTGATAGATATTGGTGATGTCTGTTACGTTGATGGTCCGGGTGATGGCGGGTGTCTGATAGTTGGGGCTGGGCACGGTGCCGTTGGCCGCATTGTCCAGATGCAGGAACACGCTCTGTGCATCAGCACCCGTGGTGCTGCCAAGCATGCCGGCAGCTGTGTACATCGTGGCGTTGTTCGAGTTGAGAATCTGATCGCCGTCGGCATTGAAGTAAAACTGGCTGATCTGGGTACCGCCCGAGGTGCCCACCGTATCCGCAACTGCAGGTGTCGCAAGTGACCATCCTTCGATTGCTGCCGTGCCTTTGGCGTGCGTCGCATTGTTGGTGTCATTCGCCGTTGCAGTCAGGGGGCCTACCGATTCCCAGGTGGTATTGAAAACCTGGGAGAACGAGTTGCCCACCGACAAAGTCGGCGCATCCGCCACCGCCGTGGTGTTGATCGTGGCGACTGCACCCGTGCTGTTGGCACTCGAATTGTCGGTTGCGAAGAAGTTGAAGGTGGTGCTGCCTGCCCAATTTGTGGTTGGCTTGAAGTACAAAGTCAAGCTGTCAGCCGAGGCGGCGTAAGCCGTGCTGGCGGTCACGGCCACCGTCATGCCTGCATCGGTATACAGCGTACCGTTGGCAGGCAGGCTGCTCAGGGTGAAGGTGCTGATCGTCCCGTTCGGATCGATTGCGGTCAACGTGACCGGAATACCACCGGCCGCATCTTCATTGCCGGTGGCGCTGGCTGCCGAAGCCACCGGTGCACCAGAAGTCGCCATCGTGACCGTCGTACTGGCCGTATTGCTGACCAAGGCACCATCTGTCACGGTGACAGTGAAAGCGCGCGCGGTCAGATCAGCTGCCGCGTTGAGGTTGTTGAACCGGATGGCGCTGAGCGCGGTCTGGTAGTCGGCCGCAGAGGCAGAGCCCGACAAGGTCACAATATTGCTGTTGGCTCCGGAGATCACCGCCGAGATACCGCCGGGCAAGCTGCCCACCGACAACACGTCGTTGGCCTGCCAGTTGGTCAGAGTGACGGTGGCGCCTGTCATGTTGGCGCTGTCCGCGTCAGAGATAACGCGGTCAATGTCGGCAATCGCAATCGCGGTGGACGATGGCCCACTGCGCACAAAGTAGGTCGAAAAGCCGGTGCCAGAGGCGCTGCCGTCCAGGTCCAGAGTGGGCGCATCATTCACGGCGGTCACATTGACGGTGGTCGTCGCCACGTTGCTGTTTAGCAGACCGTCGTTCACCACCACCGTGATGCTGCGCGGCGTGGTGCTGGGGTTGTCAGAGCTGTTGGCGTAGGTGATGGCACGAAGCGCCACTTTGTAATCGGCCACTGTGGCTGTACCCGTGAGCGTCAGGATATTGCTGTTCGGGCCAGACAGGGTGTAGCTGATACCTGCGGGAATGGAGCCAATTGCCAACACATCGCCGGCCTGCCAGTTGGTCAGGGTGACGGTGGCGCTGGCCAGGTTGGTCGCGTCGTCGGTCAACACCTGGTCTGAATCGGTGATCTGCACGCCGACGCCGTTTTCAGTGTAGGCAGCTACATAACCGGTGCCACCTGCGCTGCCATCAAGGTCAAGCACCGGCGCGTCATTGACTGCGGTGATGTTGAGCGTGACGGTGTCCACATCGGTCAAGGTGCCGCCGCTGCCAGTGTTGCCCATGTCACTGGTGGTAACTGTCAGGGTGACTGTGCCATTTGCATTGGGCGCAGTGGTGTAGTTGACACCACTGGCAGCAATAAAGCTGTTGATGTTCGCTTGTGTACCAGACAGCACCAGGCTGCCAGTACCCGAGCCTGACACCGTCACACCACCGCCGGTGGTTGCGGCCAACGTGCCTGCGGGCACACCCAGCGTCACGCTGACGGTACTGCCGCTGGCATCGACATCGCTGATGCTGATGCCGGTGATGGCCGACGCCACATCTTCGGTCACAGCAATCGAGCCAGGCACGGTGTTGACCGGTGCGTCGTTGACGGCACTGACCGTCACATTGGCGGTAGCGGTTTCAGTCACGCCACCTGATGTCACGGTGTAGGTAAACGATGTGGCACCGTTGAAGTTGCTGGCGGGCGTGAAGACCAGTTGGCCGCTGACATTCAATGCCACTGTGCCGTTGGCCACGGTCACTGCCGCACCGCCAGCCGTGATGGCAAGGCCACCTACTGATGTGATCAGTTTTCCGGTGTTTGCAAAGGTGTCATTCGCCAGCACTGAGAAGGTGCCAGCGGTATCTTCAGCTGTAGCCACCGTGTCGTCGGTGATATCGGCAACAGCGGCCACTGAAATATTCACGCTATCCACATCCGTCAGCACGCCACCACCCGTATTGCCACCGTCATTGGTGGTCATGGTCAGCGTCGCAGCACCGTTGTAATCGGCCGTCGGCACGTAGTTAACCGTCGCGGCCAAAGTCGCATTGATTTGCGCCACTGTGCCCGTCAGAGTGACAGTACCGGTACCACTGCCAGCAATAGTGGCAGTACCACCACTGACGGTGAGTGTGCCATTGGTCACCACCAGCGTCACAGTCACGCTGCTGGCATTGGCATCTATGTCGGCAACCGACAAACCGGTGATCGCTTTGGTTGTGTCTTCGTTGGTCGTCTGCAGCGCGCCCGGCACTGTGTTGGTGGGCGCGTCGTTGACCGCCACCAATGTCACCGTTGAAGCAATCGACAGCGTGGTGGTGTCTACGCCGCCGTTGGCAGTACCACCACTGTCCGTGACCTGTGTCAGTGTGAAGACGCGGTTGCCAGCGCTGGGGTTGTCCACGCTGGTGTTCTGGTAAGTGATGCCATCGACCACAGCTTGCGCCGCAGCGCCAGACAAGATGCCGCCTGTCAGCACCACTGTGGCTGTACCGCCAGTGACCGTGGCCGTATAGCCCAAGCCATTGGTGACCGTGGTACCAGAGCTTGTGACGCCCAGGGTAATCGTGCTTCCGTCAACCACAATCGTTTCGTTGGCGCCATTGAGCAAGCCGGTGACGGTGAAGGTCATGCCAGTGATAGTTTGACCACCCTCTACCGCACTGACCGCAGCGCCGCTAAACACCGATACCGCAGCCGCCTGGGTAGAACCCGCAGCTTCGGTGAAGGTGGGCGCCACGGCAGTGGCCGTCAAGGTAGGCGCGCTGTTGACAAAGGTAACACTGACGGCCACCGTATCCGTGGCTGCCGAGAACGGCGTTGTGCCGCCGTTGGTACTGACATCCACCTTGGTGGCCGCCGCACCAGAAGTCTGGTCCCAGGCGCGCAGAGTCAAGCCAGAAGAAACGGTACCGCTGAAACTGGTGGCAGGCTGGAAATAAACCCGCGTATTGGCATCAGAAGCCAGCAACAAGGCGCTGCTGTTGCTGACCGCGCCGACGGCCAGCCAGGTGGTGCCATTGTTGGTCGAGAAGAACCAGGTGCCGTTGCTGGCATCGGTGGCAGTAATGGCTACACCTCTGACTGCGCTGCCGTCTGCCGCATCGGTAATGCCGCCGACCAGTGTAGAGACCAGATTGCCAACCGCGCCTGTTGGTGCTGCGGCGTTTTGGCTCATCGTGGTCAAGCTCAAGGCCGTGTCAGCCAGAACCGGGGCATCATTGACGGCTGTAACGTTGATCGTGGCAACAACGTTGGCACTCAATGCACCTGCGTCACCCGCCTTGAAGTTGAACGTGCGGCTGCCATTGGTGTCGGCGGTTGGCACAAAATACAGCGTGACGCTACCGCCCACTGCTGTGATGTTGGCATTCAGAACGACCTGCGTCGTCAACCCGGCGTCGGTGTACAGCAGGCCTCCGGTCGGAAGACTGGCTACCTGGAAGCGTGTAATCCCGGTGTTGTCAACGCCGTTCAGAACGATAGGGATGGAAGCAGCGTCTTCGTTGCCCGTCGCGCTTGAAACAATCGCAAGCGGGTTGGCACTGTTTGTAAACGCCACCGTGGTACTGGCGGAAGCACTGTTCAGCGCGCCGTCGGTCACCGTGAAAGTGATGGTGCGGGTTGTATTGCCTGTGGCGCCCGTGTTGTCAAAGGTAATCGACCGCAATGCAGCCTGGTACTGTGCAAGTGTTGCCGTTCCGGACAACACCAGCGTGCCTGTGCCAGCCGTGTAGACACCCGTGATGGCGCCCATGGTGGTGAAGGCAAGGCTGTCGGTGCCACTGCTATTGAAGCCCGTACCAATGTCTATAGTGGCGCCAGTGATATTGGTGCTGTCCAGATCGGTGATAAGCACGTCGGAATCAACGATCTTGACTGCAACCCCGCCCGCACCCCCACCTGCTCTGGAGTAAGTGGTTGCGTATCCGATGCCCGCTGCACTGGCATCCAGGTCAAGTACCGGTGCGTCATTGTTAACCGCCACCGTAACGGTGGAAGCCACTGACAACGCGGTTGTATTGACGCCGCCGTTGGCTGTACCGCCGCTGTCTTGCACTTCCGTCAAGGTAAACGTCCGTACGCCCGCCGTCGGGTTGTCCCGGTTGGTATTTTGGTAAGTGATGCCATTGACCAGAGTCTGTGCCAGCGCAGGCGTCAGCGAGGTGCCGGTCAAGGTGATGGTGGCCGTACCAGCACTTACGGCGGAGGTGTAGGTCAGGCCATTGGTCGCCGTCCAGCCTGCAATGTTTGACCCCAAAGCGATGGTGCGCCCATCCACCACAATGGTCTCGCTGACTCCGTTCAGAAGGCCACCGACCGTGAAGGTCAAGCTGGTAATCTTACTGTGTCATAAGTTTAGTCTCGGACTTATCCAATGGCAATGCGGGCAATGACCCAGGGCGCTTGCGAGTGCGACGCTCAGCAGCAGGCGCAGCGTTGTGATCGAGCTTGGCACGTGACGCTGCGCGCGCTGGA
>NZ_JAUYEY010000009.1 GCF_030689685.1 Polaromonas sp.
TCCAGCGCGCGCAGCGTCACGTGCCAAGCTCGATCACAACGCTGCGCCTGCTGCTGAGCGTCGCACTCGCAAGCGCCCTGGGTCATTGCCCGCATTGCCATTGGATAAGTCCGAGACTAAACTTATGACACAGTAAGATTAATAAGCAAGCTTATTTCTTTGGAGGACGTCGGTCATCGGGGCATTCCCCAGCCTGACGCCCGGCCGGGTCAGGTCGGGAAAGTGCCCGGCAGCAAGATGCCTTTGTCCACCGTCTCGATGTGGGTGTGACCGCAAAAGGCCATGGTCAAATCCAATTCACGGTGGATGATCTGCAGTGCCTTGGTCACACCTTCTTCACCCATAGCGCCCAGGCCGTAGAGGAAAGAGCGGCCGATGTACGTGCCTTTGGCGCCCAGCGCGCGCGCCTTGAGCACGTCCTGGCCGCTGCGGATGCCGCCGTCCATATGCACCTCGATGCGCTGGCCCACGGCTTCGACGATGGCCGGCAGGGCGCGTATCGAGGACTCGGCGCCGTCGAGCTGGCGTCCGCCATGGTTGGAGACGATCAACGCGTCGGCGCCCGAGTCGACTGCCAGCCTGGCATCTTCGATATCCTGAATGCCTTTGAGAATCAGCTTGCCGCCCCAGCGTTTCTTGATCCACTCGACGTCGCCCCAGTTGAGGCCGGGGTCGAACTGTTTGGCCGTCCACTCCGACAACGAGCCCATGTTTTCGACGCCCTTGACGTGACCGACGATATTGCCGAACTGCCGGCGCGAGGTGCCGGCCATGCCCAGACACCAGCGCGGCTTGGTCATCAGGTTGAGGATGTTCGCAAGGGTCAGTTTGGGCGGCGCCGACAGGCCATTCTTGAGGTCCTTGTGGCGCTGGCCGAGGATCTGCAGGTCGAGTGTGAGCACCAGTGCCGAGCAGTTGGCGGCCTTGGCTCGGTCAATCAGGCGCTCGATGAAGCTGCGGTCCTTCATCACATACAGCTGGAACCAGAACGGGTGCTGGTCGGTGGCCTGCGCAATGTCCTCAATCGAGCAGATGCTCATGGTCGACAGCGTGAAGGGGATGCCGAATTTTTTCGCCGCGCGCGCACCAAGAATCTCGCCATCGGCATGCTGCATGCCGGTCAGCCCGGTCGGCGCAATCGCCACCGGCATGGCCACGTGCTGGCCGATCATCTGCGTGGTGGTGCTGCGGTTTTCCATGTTGACCGCGACGCGCTGGCGCAGCTTGATTTTCTGAAAATCGTCCGAATTGGCGCGGTAGGTGCTTTCAGTCCAGGAGCCGGAGTCGGCGTAGTCGTAAAACATGCGCGGTACGCGCTTCTGGGCGAGGACGCGCAGGTCTTCGATGGTGGTGATCACGGGCATGGGCTTGTCTCCTTGAAGAAGCGATGGTAACGGGCTGCCCGGTTTTCGGCGTGAATTACGCCGCGCCGCCATGAAATTATTTTGATGCGCCGGTCGCCGCCTTTGCTGCGCGAAAAAAAGCGGGCCGCAGCCCGCTTGTGGGGTCCAGCATGTCCCCGTATCAGCCGAGATTCAAAGGTACAAAAATCTTGCTGTCGCCCCGCAGGATCAGCAGCGCCACCGACTTGCCGGATTTCGCCACCATGGCGCGTACCTGCTCAATGTTGCGCACCGGTGTGCCGTTGATGGAGACCAGCACATCACCCGGCTGCACGCCGGCCTGCGCGGCGAGACCGCTGGCTTGCTGCACCAGCAGGCCGCTGCTGACGCCAGCTTCCTGCTGCTCGTCGGGTTGCAGCGGGCGCAGGGCCAGGCCCAGCTTGCCCTGGGCCGCGCTGTCTTTCGGCTCCGCAGCCCGCGAGACTTTCTGGTCGGCGCTGCCCAGGCGCGCTGTCAGTTCCTTGCTGGCACCCTGGCGCCAGACTTCGAGCTTGAGGGTGTCGCCGGGCGCTGCCAGACCAATCACCGCCGGCAGGTCGCCGGAGGAGACGATGGGCTGGCCGTTGGCCTGGCGGATCACGTCGCCTGACTGCAGACCGGCCTGGTCGGCGGGCCCGCCTTTTTCAACGCTCGAGACCAGCGCGCCCTCGGGCTTGTCGAGCTTGAAGGAGTTGGCGAAGGCCTGGTTGACCTCCTGCACCATCACGCCCAGGCGCGCATGCTCGACCTTGCCGGTGGCCACGATCTGGTTCTTGATGCGTCCCGCCACGTCGATGGGGATGGCAAAGGACACGCCCTGGTAGCCGCCGCTGCGGCTGTAGATCTGCGAGTTGATGCCCACCACCTCGCCGCGCGCATTGAACAGTGGGCCGCCGGAGTTGCCGGGGTTGATGGCCACGTCGGTCTGGATGAAGGGCACGCTGCTGTCGTCGGGCAGCGAACGGCCCTTGGCGCTGACGACGCCGGCGGTGACCGTGTTTTCAAAGCCGAAGGGCGAACCGATGGCCAGCACCCATTCGCCAACCTTGAGCTCGCTGGTTTTGCCGAGCGTGACCACCGGCAGGTTGCCGGCTTCGATTTTCAGCACCGCCACATCGGTCTTGGGGTCGGCGCCCAGCACCTTGGCGCGGAACTCGCGGCGGTCCGTCAGCTTGACGGTGACTTCCTTCGCGCCGCGGACCACATGCGCATTGGTCAGGATGATGCCGTCGGCGCTGACGATGAAGCCCGAGCCCTGGCCCCGCGTCGGCGTTTCCTGCTGCGGGCCGCCGGGCCGGCCCTGGCCTTGCTGGAAGCGCTTGAAGAGTTCGGCGAAGGGATCGCCCGAGGCGCCTTCGTCGTTATCACCCTGGGCAAACGGCGAGTCATTGCTGACCCGGGTGCTGCCGGTGACGCTGATGTTGACCACGGCCGGGCCGTAACGCTCGGTGATCTGCGAAAAGTCGGGCAGGGCGATGGATGATCCCGGCACGGCAGCAACGAGGGCTGGCGGCGCTGCCGCGATGGCTGCCGGATGCATGGTGTTGAAGGCGCTGACGCCGGCGCCGCCAATGGCGCCGGCGGCCAGCAAGGCAACAACGAGGCGGGTGTTTTTCAGTGCTGCAGATGTCATGGCGGTTTTCCTTGGGTAGGGCACACAGGGGGTGCCGGTACAGACAAGGATGGGGCAGCAGGCTTAGGTGAAGCTTAAAGAGCCCCGGGGGGCCCCAGCCCCTGCTTGTAACGAGAAAAACGGCTCGCGAGAGGAAACTCAGTTGGGTGACGGTGTCGGCGGGAAAAGCACACTGACCCGCAGCCCGCCCAGGCGTTCCGAGCGGTCCAGTTGCAGCGTCGCACCATGGCGAGCGGCGATCACCTGCACGATGGCCAGGCCCAGACCGCTGCCGGTCTCGGTTGCCGCGCCGCTGGCGCGGTAGAAGCGGTCGAAGACACGCTCGCGGTCCTCGGCCGCAATGCCTGGGCCGCTGTCTTCCACCGTCAGCACCGGCCGCCCTGGCGCCCCTTTCAGCGACACATCGACGCGGCCTGCGGCAGGCGTGTATTTGACGGCGTTGTCCAGCAGGTTGCGTAGCAGCACCCGCAGCGCTTCCGGCTCGCCATGGACGCGGGCCATGGCGGCCGGATGGTCATCCATCAGGCCCAGGTCAATCTGCTTGAGCCGGGCCTGCGGCAACACGTCGGCCACCGACAGCCTGAGCACCTCCTGCAGATCCACGCTTGCGTCGGCCGGTCCCGGACCGGCTTCTTCGCGGGCCAGCACCAGCAGTTGCTCGACCAGCCGGATGGCGCGGTCTATGCCCTGGTTCAGGCGCTGGATGCCGGCTTCGCGCTCGGCCGGTGTGTCGTCCGAGTGGCCGTTGGGGCGCAGCGCCTGCGCCTGCAGCTTGAGTGCCGTCAGTGGCGAGCGCAGCTCATGCGCCGCGTCGGCGACAAAATTCTTTTGCGCATCGAAGGCGCCGCGCACCCGGCCGAACAGCAGGTTGAGTTCATCGACCAGCGGCCGCACCTCGTCGGGCAGACCTTCGCCGGCCAACGGCGAGAAATCGTCGGCCGCGCGCTGCGCAACCTGACGCCGCGCGCGTTCCACGGGCGCCAGTGATCGATTGATGACCCACCACACGGCCAGCATCAGCAGCGGTGTCAGCAGCGCAAAAGGCAGCACGGCACGGGCCGCCAGCGCGCGGGCACGCGCGGTGCGGGCGTCCAGGTCCTGCGCAATCTGCACGGTCTGGAAAGACGTCTGCAGCGAATACACGCGGTAGTGCTTGCCATGCGCCTCCACATCAGAAAAGCCCAGCACCGCGCGCGGCGGCAGCGCCGAGCGCGTGGAGCGGAAGATCTGCGTGCCGTCCTGCCCCCAGATCTGCACATAGAGGTCGAAACCCGCGTCGTCCTCGACCTCCGGCATGAGCGCGCCCAGCGGGATGCCGCCGCGCAGCGAACGCGCCACCTGCTGCAAATGGTCGTCGAACATGGCGTCGGCCTGTTGCAGTGCGCTGCGGTAGGCGGTGGTGGCCTGCAACACGGCGCCCAGCAAAATTGCCGCGAGCACGAACCAGATCAGGCGGGCACGTAGTGAGTGCGCCCCCACGCCCGGCACTGCGTGTCCTTCGCTGCCCCCTTGGGTGGGCGATGTTGTCATTGTTTGGGCACCAGGTAGCCGAGACCGCGCACGGTCTGGATGATGTCGTTGCCGAGTTTTTTGCGCACGCCGTGAATATAAACCTCGACCGCGTTGCTGCTGACGTCGTCCTTCCAGCTAAAGAGTTTTTCTTCAAGCTGAGCGCGTGACAGCACCGTGCCCGGCCGCGCCAGCAGCGGCTCCAGCACCGCCCATTCGCGCGCCGAGAGCAGCACCGGTTGGCCGTTCAGGCTGGCTTCATGGGTGGCGGGGTTCAGGCTCACGCCCCGGTGTTCAAAAGCCGGCTCGGCCCGGCCCACACTGCGGCGTATCAGCGCGCGAATGCGCGCCAGCAGTTCGTCGGTGTCATAGGGCTTGACCACATAGTCGTCGGCGCCGGCGTCCAGGCCGGCGATGCGGTCGCCGACCGCATCCCTAGCAGTGGCCACGAGCACCGGCGTGGTGTTGCGCCGCGCGCGCAGGGCGCGCAGGACCTCAAACCCGTCGCGTTTGGGAAGGCCCAGGTCCAGCAGCACCAGGTCGTACTGCTCGCTGCGCAGGGCGGTGTCGGCCATGGCGCCGTCGCGCACCCAGTCCACGGCATAGTGCGCGGCCCGCAGCACCGCCAGCACCGCCTCGCCGATCATGGCGTCGTCTTCAACCAGCAGTAGTCGCATTGTTTGTCCTTACAACCAGCCAGTATGCGTCCGGCCTGCTTATGCCAGGCTTAAAGCCGCTGCGACTGATCAGCCCAGCCGCGCCCGATGCCGCGCAATCTGGGCCCGCACCTGCGCCGGTGCGGTGCCGCCCAGGGTGTTGCGGGCGTTCAGCGAGCCACGCAGGCTCAGCACATCGTACACGTCTTTTTCGATCTTCGGGTTGAACTGCTGCAGCACGGCCAGCGGCAGCTCGGACAAATCCACCGCGTGTGAAATCGCCGCCTTGACCGCATGGGCCACGGCCTCGTGCGCGTCGCGGAAGGGCAGGCCTTTTTTGACCATGTAGTCGGCCAGGTCGGTGGCGGTGGCGTAACCCTTGAGCGCGGCGCGCTCCATGGCTTCGGGTTTGACGGTGATGCCGCCCACCATCTCGGCAAAGATGCGCAGCGTATCCTTCAGCGTGTCCACGGTGTCAAACAGCGGTTCCTTGTCTTCCTGGTTGTCCTTGTTGTAGGCCAGCGGCTGGCCCTTCATCAGGGTGATCAGGCCCATCAGGTGGCCAACCACCCGACCGGTCTTGCCACGTGCGAGTTCGGGCACGTCCGGGTTTTTCTTCTGCGGCATGATGGACGAGCCCGTGCAAAAGCGGTCGGCGATGTCGATGAAGCCAAAGCTCTGGCTCATCCACAGCACCAGCTCTTCGCTCAGGCGGCTGATGTGGATCATGGCCAGTGCGGCGGCGGCCGTGAATTCAATCGCAAAATCGCGGTCGCTGACCGCGTCCAGGCTGTTCTGGCAGACCTGTGGCTGGCCTTGGGCATCGACCATGCCCAGTGTTCTGGCAACACGTTCGCGGTCCAGCGGGTAGCTGGTGCCGGCCAGCGCAGCGGCACCCAGCGGCAGGCGGTTCACGCGTTTGCGCACGTCTTGCAGGCGCTCGGCATCGCGCGAAAACATCTCGACATAAGCCAGCATGTGGTGACCAAAGCTGACCGGTTGCGCCACTTGCAGGTGGGTGAAGCCGGGCAGGATCACCTCGACATTTTTTTCGGCGATATTGACCAACGCTTTTTGCAGGTCGGTCAGCAGCGCGGCTATCAGGTCGATCTCGCCGCGCAGCCACAGGCGCACGTCGGTGGCGACCTGGTCGTTTCTAGAGCGGCCGGTGTGCAGGCGCTTGCCGGCGTCCCCCACTAGCTGGGTCAGGCGCGCCTCGATATTCAGGTGCACGTCTTCCAGGTCCAGCTTCCAGTCAAAGGCGCCGGACTCTATCTCGGCGCTGATCTGGGTCAGCCCCTGCTGGAGGGCGGCATGGTCGACCGCCCCCAGGATTTTTTGCGCGGCCAGCATCTCGGCGTGGGCCAACGAGCCGGCGATGTCGGCCTGCCACAGGCGCTTGTCAAAAAATACGCTGGCGGTGTAACGCTTGACCAGATCGCTCATGGGTTCTGAGAACAGGGCGGACCAGGCTTCAGATTTTTTGTCGAGTTGACTCACGTCGGGCTTTCTTTGGGATACCGTCTGCCGGCAGCGATGGCGTGTCGCATGGACAACATTATTCAAGGAAGTACGGGTTTGACGCCGTTTGCAAGCATGCCGCCAGTGCAATACTTAGCCCCTGGATTTTATCTGCCTGCCGGAAGTCCTGAAAAGCCGGCCTTCAAGCCGCACCCGATGTCTTCTCCGCCCCCAACAGGAGCCTACTGGCAGCCCGCTTCATGAGCCTCAAGACCGACCTGTCCTCCTTTGGCGAGTCCACCATGCTGGGCGGCATCAGCCAGCCCGGCGACGAGCCTGTCCGCTTGCCGGCCCGCGTCATTGTGTTCGACGCCTGCAATGTCGGCGTGGTGCTGCGCGCCGTGCTGTTTACCGAGGCGGTGGTGGCCGTGGGCGCCATGTTCAGCGCCGGCCACTTTGTGGAGTGGCTGTTGCGCTTTTCGCTGCTGACCGGCGGTGTGCTGCCGGCCACGCTGGTCTGGCTGATTGTGGCCTGCTTGCTCAAGCGCTACCTCGCGCGTCTGGGCACGCCCTTGCAGTGGACGGCCGGTATCGCCATGGGCGCGCTGGCGGGGCTGTACGGCTGCGGCCTGCTGGCCATGATGGGCTTGCTGGAGCGCGCCCCCTGGGCCGCCAGCGCGGCTGCCGGCGCGCTGCTGTCGTCGGTGCTGGTCGCCGGGCTGGTCTGGCGCACCAAGGCCCGCACGCCCGCAGCCACTGCGGCGCGGCTGGCCGAACTGCAGTCACGTATCCGGCCACACTTCCTGTTCAACACGCTCAACAGCGCCATTGCGCTGGTGCGGGCCGAACCGGCCAAGGCCGAGTCGGTACTGGAAGACCTGAGCGAGCTGTTTCGCCACGCGCTGGCCGACGCCACCGAATCGGTCACGCTGGGGCAAGAGATTGAACTGGCACAGCGTTACCTGGCGATCGAGCAAATCCGGTTCGGTGAGCGCCTGCAGGTGCAGTGGAACCTGGACCCCGAAGCGGACCCTGCCAAACTGCCGCCGCTGTTGCTGCAGCCGCTGGTGGAAAACGCGGTGCGCCACGGCGTGGAGCCCAGCGCCGTTGGCGCACAGGTGAAAATATCGACGGTACGGCGCGGTAGCATGGTGGTGATCAAGGTCACCAACTCAACACCGGCCGGCGTCGGCGAACGCGGCCACGGGCTGGCGCTGGCCAATGTGCGCGAGCGCCTGGCGCTGCTGCACGATGTGCAGGCGCAGTTCAAGACCGTGTTCCGGGACGGCATGTTTCAGGTGAGGCTGGAGATTCCGCTATGACAACAACCCTCAGGGTATTGATCGTGGACGACGAGGCATTGGCGCGGTCGCGCCTGCGCACCTTGCTGGGCGACTGCACGGCGCCGGCCGCCAGCGTAGCGGCCGAGGCGGCGCACGCGGTGCAGGCCATGGACGCGCTGCGCCGTGAGGTGTTCGACGTGGTGCTGCTCGACATTCGCATGCCCGGCGCCGACGGCATCACGCTGGCCCAGACCATTGCCCAACTACCGCAGCCGCCGGCGGTGGTGTTTGTCACGGCGCATTCCGAACACGCGGTGCAGGCTTTCGAGATCGAGGCCGTGGACTACCTGACCAAACCCGTGCGGCTTGAGCGCTTGCAACAGGCGCTACAAAAAGTAGAGCGTCTTGTGCATGCTGGCAAAGGGCTAGAGGCCGATTTGACCGAAGAATGCCTGATCATCCAGGACCGCGGTCGGACCGAGCGGGTGCCGCTGGCCGAGGTGCTTTACCTCAAGGCCGAGCTCAAATACATCACGGTGCGGACAGCCGCCAAAAGCTACATCCTCGACGGCAGCCTCAACGAGCTGGAAGAGCGTTATCCGCAGTTCATGCGCATCCACCGCAATGCGCTGGTAGCGAGGCGTGCTGTGCGCGCGCTCGAAAAACACTTTGACCCGGAAGAAGGCGATGGTTGGGCGGTGCGGCTCAATGGCATCGGCGAGTTGCTGGCGGTGTCGCGGCGCCAGCTCGGCACGGTGCGTGAAGCCATCGCGGGTTGATGCCGCAGTTCACGCTTGCTGCCGCTACCGGTGCGCGGGTTGCCAGCCGGTAGCTTCCCGCGCAGGCGTCCTACAGGGGCAGCCAGTTTCTGCTGGTGAAATGAGCGCTCCAAGATAAATGCGGCCGTGGCTATTGAGAGTTCAACTTTGATCTCAGTCGGAACGCTCAATCCCTCACCCCGTCTCTCTCCCAAAGGGCGAGAGGTGAGAGCAGTCCAATTGATTGCTGTGTATTTGAAAAAGATCAATTGCCCGGACCGACGAGGAGAACAACAATGAATGTAGAACACGCGCCAGATCCGCTGCCAGCTGCGGCCGAGATCACGACTTTCCCCGAGCCGGAACGCCTGCTGCTGCACATGCCGGTGGACATCCGCAATGTGTCGCTGATGGTGCTGGCGGGGCTGGGCTTGCTGTTTGTGCTGCACTGGGCCAAGGCAGTCTTCATCCCTGTGATGCTGAGCATTCTTTTCAGCTACGCGTTTTCTCCTGTCGTCAATTGGCTGGAGACGAGACGTGTGCCGCGTTGGCTGGGCGCGGCGGTGGTCCTGCTGTCGATTCTCGGCGCCATGGGCGCCACGGCCTATTCACTCAGCGACGAGGCGGTGGCGATGGTTGAGTCGCTGCCCGTGGCGGCGCAAAAATTCCGCAATGCCCTCAAGCGCAGCAGCGGAAAATCCACCAGCACACTGGATACTGTGCAAAAGGCGGCGACGCAGATCGAGCAGGCAGCTCAAGAGGGCGCGGCGCCTGGCGCCACCCGAGGTGTGACCCGTGTGGTGGTTGAGAGGGCCAGCTTCAACGTCAAAGACTATCTGTGGAGCGGCACCATTGGCCTGATAGCCCTGGTTGGCCAGACCACCGTGGTGATCTTCCTGACCTACTTTCTCATGCTGTCGGGCGACACCTTTCGCCGCAAGATGCTCAAGCTGGCCGGCCCCAACCTGAGCGACAAAAAGATTACGCTGCAGGCCCTGCATGAAATCACCGGACAGATCCAGCGTTACCTGCAGGTGCAGTTGCTGACCAGCGCGCTGGTCGGCGTGCTGACCTGGCTGGCCCTGTGGGCCATCGGACTGGACAATGCGGCGGTCTGGGGCATTGCTGCCGGCGTTCTTAACCTCGTGCCCTATGTGGGCTCCCTGATCACGGCGGTGGCCTCCGCGCTGGTGGGTTTTCTACAGTTCGGCTCGCTCAACATGGCGGTGCTGGTGGGCGGCGCCTCGCTCGTGATCCACACCATCGTTGGCAACATCATCACGCCCTGGCTGACCAGCCGCGCCAGCCGACTCAGCCCCGTGGCGGTGTTTGTGGCGTTGCTGGCCTGGGGCTGGCTCTGGGGAGTGTGGGGACTGCTGCTGGGCATCCCGATCATGATGATGGTCAAGTCGGTCTGTGACCGGGTGGACGACCTGAAACCGGTGGGTGAATTTCTTGGGTCTTAGGATGCGGCCCCGGCGTTCACTCATGGCGTACAGCGCTCTGGCGCGGAGTGAATTTTGGCTTTCTTACACACGCGGAAATGCCTCTGCGGGACCCGACCCATCCATTTCAAAGTTACACTTGCCAAATAATGTGCCGCTTGTTCGTCCTGTTCGTTTGCGCGTACTTTTTCATGTCTGGCGGGCAGATGGGGTCTCTGCACACCTTGAGCGCGACCCAAACCAATGTCGGTACCCCTCAGGCTGTCGCGATGGAACAATTTGACGGTGACGGAGCTTGGTGGCACCACAGCCGCAGTTTATGACCCTCTTGATCTCGCGGGGCCGCCAAGGCCGTTGCTTGAGGGGCCACGTCACCCCCACGACTTTCCAGTTTTCTACTCTGAACGCTGGCGCGGGCTTTCCGCTTCTTCATCCTCGTTCCCCATCCAGCGCGATTTTCCGCTCGCCGTAATCCTGCTGACAGAACTACACCTATGGACCTCCTTCTCGACCCCAATATCTGGATAGCCTTCGCGATGCTCACTGCCCTGGAGATCGTGCTGGGCATCGACAACATCATCTTCATCTCCATTTTGGTGGGTCGGCTGCCGCCTGAACATCGTGACAAGGCGCGGCGCCTCGGCCTCGGTTTCGCGATGGTTTCCCGATTGTTGCTTCTGTTTACGCTGAGCTGGGTGATAGGTCTGACGGCCGATCTTTTCAGTGTTGCCGGCCAGGGCATCAGCGGTCGCGACCTGGTGTTGCTGCTGGGCGGGCTGTTCCTTCTCTACAAGGCCACGCATGAAATTTTCCTGGAGGTCGAAGCGCGTGAGAGCAGAGCCATGCCCCGGTGGCCGATGCAGCCGAGATCAGGGCGGCTGGTAAAAAAATGTTCTGAATGGTGATCGGCCAGATTGCAGTGATCGACATTGTTTTCTCTCTCGATTCGGTGATCACCGCAGTGGGCATGGTCGATGAGATCAGCGTGATGGTTGCCGCTGTTGTCACCTCCGTCGGTGTGATGCTTGTTGCAGCCAAGCCAATTGGCAATTTTGTTGATCGTCATCCTTCGGTCAAAGTGCTCGCTCTGGTCTTTCTCGTCATGATCGGCATGGCACTGACTGCAGAAGCGTTTGATCAGGCTGTGCCCAAAGGTTACATC
Source organism: Polaromonas sp. (assembly GCF_030689685.1). Taxonomy (GTDB): domain Bacteria; phylum Pseudomonadota; class Gammaproteobacteria; order Burkholderiales; family Burkholderiaceae_C; genus Polaromonas. The sequence continues at coordinate 11,290 of NZ_JAUYEY010000009.1, forward strand.
TACGCGGCCATGGCCTTTTCGCTGGCTGTGGAAGCACTGAATATCCGGGCACGCGGCAAGCGGCGGGCTGCGGAAAAAGGACAGCCATGAACAGCCGCCTTCAACCAGATCGCCCCCCGGGTTGCGCCCTGCCGGACATTCGTTTTTGCCACCTGGCACGCCAAAAAATTCTCATGAATCAAAATCTCCACGCCTTTCCCGCCGGCGCTGTTGAGCAGGCCGTGTTTGTTGAGCGCAACCGGGTGTTGCGCAACACGTATGGACGGCTGGCCCCGTCCATGGTTTCCACCGTGTTGGGGGCCTGGGCAGGCATAGCCACGGGCAGTGATGGACAAGCTTGCAGCATCTTTGCCTTCTAAATCTGTACCGGGCTTGCTCGCGGGTAGTTGGCGCAAAGTCCTGCTCGTCAACGCCTTGCTCCTGGCAACAGCCTGTTCGGACGGCTATCCGGGGGGCGAGGCACGGGTGCTGAGTTCGTCAGAAATGAACGTGGATCAGCTCGTCACTGCGATGAACGTGCTTGGCGAAAAACCCCACCTTCCGTCCCGCTGGCGCTACGCCCTGGAGCCAGGATGTGTTCTGGAGGTGAGAAAGCGGCGTTCTGGAATGAGCCGTCAGACAATCGCTGTTAGCCTGTATGAGGCCGACGTTTCGATGAAACAGGGAATTGCCGATCAGGCCTTTGACATCCAGTTGGAGCCGGCAGAAAAATCATTGACCGTCACGGTGCCCGTACTCAAGGGCGGAAAGTGGGCTGACGCCGTCCACATGCGGTCATTGTTGATACATTTGCAGCGTAGCTGCGACACCACAGTCAGTCCCTGATCGAAGACGTTGAATTTCCCAGATCTCACCGGTTTGTTTGCAAGTCGCTGGCACGGCCACGTACCCCTGCCCGTGCTGTTCTGGCGCGATATGCTGTTGGTCGGCAGTTGCGTCAATCTTGCTGCGGGCTTTGTGGTCCTGATGCTGATCGCCAAAGGCGTGGCTTTGAGCCTTGCGGTCGCGATGCACTTCCTGCTTTTTCCCTACAACCTGTTCCTGACCATGGCCGTTTGGCGTTCGCCCGAGGGGACGAGGGTCACAAAGTCGGTCGCTGTGCTCTGGCTTGTGTTTTTTACCCTGGTTTGAGGCCTGCCGGTGCCCGGCCCGCGGGCCCGGCAGAGTTGCGTGTCCCGGCTGCCGACGGGCCAACTCCCCAGCCTGCCTCTGGCGATATTCAGTAATGAAATCGGGCTCCAGCCCATAACTGGCGGGCGCAAGCAGCTATAGATTTAATAGCGTGGTCAGCGCGAGACGGCTGGGCCGTGAGCCTGCCAATTGATGGGCAGGTTCAGACGACCATGGGCGTTGCCGCGCCGTCCATGGTCACGACGGCGCCCGTGACATAACTGGCGCAAGGCGACGCCAGAAAAAGCACAACATTTGCAATTTCTTCGGGCTGCGCCAATCGCCCCAGCGGTACCTTCTGGGTGGCGCGTTTCAAGGCCTCTTCGACACTGATCTGGTCCAGCCTGGCGGCAGCCTCCAACCCGGTCCGCAGCCTGCCGGTCATGGTTGTGCCGGGGTTGACCGCGTTGATACGCACGCCCTGCGGGCCATAGGCAGCGGCCAGGCCCGCGCTGATCAGCATCAATGCGGCATTGGCCGCGCCGCCCGGCAGGTGAATCGGGCTGGCCACCTTTCCCCCGGCCCCCACCACGTTGACGATGGCGCCGTTGCCGCGTTGCGCCATTTTCTTGATCACCAGGTCAATCATGTGGATGTAGGTGAAAAATTTGGCGTTCATCGCCTCGTGCCAGGCTTGTGCACTGAGCTCGTCAGGCGGCGTGCGGCGCGCGGCGCCGGCACAGTTGATAAGCACATCGACCTCGCCATGGAACTGCTCCGCCTTGGCCAGGGCCTGTTGGGCTTGTTCTGGGGATTGAAGATCGGCAGCAATCAAACCGACCTGGTTTTTAGCGTCGGGAAACTCATGCAGCAGTTGCCGCAGGGCCTCATCCAGGTGGGACTGGTTTCGGGAGACCAGGCTGAGCCGCGCACCCTCCCGCAAAAAACCTTGCGCACAAGCCAGGCCGATGCCTTTGCTGCCGCCGGTGATCAGAACGTGCCGCTGCCCGAGTTGCAAATCCATGAGTCAGCCTTGGTTTTGGGGCGGGCGCTTATTCGACACGGATGCCGGCGGCTTTGACCACCTGACCGTACCGGGCCAGATCGCGCTTGATTTCGTCGCCAAACTGGTTGGCGCTTCCGGGCATGGCTTCGATCCCCATCAAGCGCAGTTTTTCGCGGACAGGGGGGTCATTGAGCACGGCATTGAGCTCGGTGTTCAGTTTTTCAACAACGGCCAGCGGCGTCTTTGCAGGTGCCAAAACGCCCACCCACGAATTGACGACAAAGTCGGAAATGCCGCTTTCAATGAAGGTGGGCACCTCCGGTAGTGCCGAGGTGCGCTGCGCGCTGGAAACCGCAATCGCGCGGAGCTTGCCCGATTTGACATGCCCGTGGGCGCCCGCCACGGCGGTGTAGACCAGCGGAATGGTTCCGCCAAGCACATCGATCATGGCCTGGCCACCCCCTTTGTAGGGGATATGCGTCAGGTTGGCGCTGGTTCGGACTTTGAGCAGTTCTCCTGCGAGATGCGGAGTGCCGCCTGTGCCTGAGGTGCCAAAGGCAAGCCCACCCGCCTGAGACTTGGACAGTGCGATCACGTCCTGCAGATTTTTGACCGGAACATCGGGGTTGGCCACCAGAATCAAGGTGGCATCGCCGATTTTTCCAACCGGTGCAAAGTCCGCGACGGTGTCAAAAGGTGTCTTTGCAAACACATGGGGATTGATGACCATGGTGCCGTCGAAGCCCAGCACCAATGTGTAGCCGTCCGCAGCGGCCGCCTTGACCAGGCTGGTTCCAATATTGCCCGAGGCGCCGGGCTTGTTGTCCACGATGATTTGCTGGCCCAGCCTTTTGCCAAGGTGTTCGGCGATCAACCGGCCGCTGGTGTCCGTCACGCCGCCTGGCGTGAAGGGAACCACCAAGCGAATCGGTTTGTTTGGCCAGGCATCCTGCGCGTTTGCGCTAGCCAGCAGGCCGCCCGCCGCGCTGAGCAGCGCCAGCCCGCTCAAAGAAAGTAGCCGCCTGCGGGTGTTGTTGAAAATAGTCGATGGCTTGCTCATTTTGTCTCCTCGATGGGGGTGGTGGGTGATTTGTCAGTCGGCATCCGCGTAGCGTTTTTCAAACTCCCAGACTGCCTCGAAGCCCATGAGTGTCGTGAGGTTTGAAAAAGGCATCAAAGGCAGCGAGACGGCCGCAGAGGAGCCGGTTTGCTTGAAGGCGTCATACACGGTTCGCATGGCCTCAGCCGCTGCGAGCAAGGCAGTCACTGGGAAAATCGCGAGTTTGTAGCCGATCAATTCCAGGTCTTGCTTGCTCAGCACAGGCGTTTGTCCGCCCTCCACCATGTTGGCCAGCAAAGGCAGATCAAAAGCACGTCCGATGCGCTGCATTTCTTCGCGCGTCTCCGGTGATTCGATAAACAAAATATCGGCCCCGGCGCGGGCATAAGCTTCTGCCCGCCGCAGCGCTTCGTCCAGACCCAGGGCGCTGCGTGCGTCGGTTCGGGCGATGATCAAAAAATCACTGGAATGCCGCGCGTCGGAGGCGACCCGGATCTTGCGCACCATGTCGGCCATGGGGATCACCCGGCGTCCGGGTGTGTGGCCGCATTTTTTAGGAAACTCCTGGTCCTCTAGCTGAATCGCGGACGCGCCGGCTTCTTCGTAGCCGCGTACCGTGTGAGCGACATTGAGCAAGCCGCCATACCCGGTGTCTCCGTCGGCGATCAGTGGGGTGGTCGCCATGGTGGCCATCATCTTGACGCGACTCACCATGTCCGAGTAGGTGGCCAAACCCGCATCGGGCAATCCCATGTGAGAGGCGACCGCACCAAACCCGGTCATGTACAGCGCATCAAAGCCAAACGTATCGGCCAGGCGCAAAGACACCATGTCGAAAACCCCCGGGGCAGTGAGTAGCCCGGGTTGTTGCAGGCGTTCGCGGAGCGTAGGGAGTCTGGCGTTCATGGCTATCTTGGGATGAGGGTATGACACCACATCCAGCAGGAGTCATGCCATCGGATTGGCAAAGCCCAGGCCTTTGATTTAAATAGAGAAAAAATTTATCCTGCAGCCAGGGTGTGTTTCATGAAACACTGTAATTTCATTTTTTGCTTCATTGAAAATACTTATGAAACATCGTTCTGCCTCGGGTTTTGTACAAAAAAATCGGCCTCGGCTGTGTTTCCTGAGTTACCAGCACATCCGTACCTTTGCCGCGCCTGTTCTTGCTGAATACAGTGATCGCGCCGACATTGAGGTGGTGGAAGGCACGTTTGACATTGCGTTGTCGATTGCCCGAGACCGCCTGGCTCGCGGCCAGGTCGATGTCTTTGTCAGCGCCGGCTCCAACGCCAGCCTTTTGCGTCAGGGTGTGCAAGCGCCAGTGGCCACCATTCAACTCAGCGGATTCGACGTTTTGCAGGCGCTGATCAGGGCGCGGGAGATCTCGGATCGCATCGGCATCGTGACTTACGGACAGGTCATTCCGGAGCTGCACTCGGCCAACAGCCTGTTGAATATCGAGATTCACCAATATGCCTACCAAACGCCCGACCAGGCGCGTCAGTGCATCCAGCAGTTGATGGCGCAGGGTATTGAGGTTGTTGTGGGCTCCAGCCTGGTGGTTGAACTTGCCGAGGCTGCCGGCTTGCGGGGCCTGCTCGCTTATTCGCTGTCCAGCATCCGGCAGGGTTTTGAAGATGCGCTGGAGCTGGCCCGCGTCGCGCGGCTGGAAGCTGGCCGTTATGAGCAATTGAACGGCGTGCTGCACAACCTGCAAGATGCCGTTCTGGCCGTTAACCTCGAAGGCCTGATCATTGCGGTTAATCCCGCGATGAAGGCCATTTTTGGAAAAGAAGATGCGTCCTTGCTGGGCCAGTCGCTGGCGCGGCTGTCACCCGATTTTTCCCTGCAAGCGACGATGCGGACAGGACGGGAAGAACGCGGTGTTGTTTTGCGCCTGGCAGGACGTGACTGGATAGCCAATCGCACGCCGATTCGCGAGCATGGGGAGGTTGTGGGTGCCGCCATCACGCTTTACGACGCGCGAACCATCCATGAGGCCGACAACAGCCTGCGAATCCAGCATCGTCAAAATCAAACCAGCCAGGGTTCAGCCCGCTACAGTTTTGCGGCCTTGACGGGCCGCAGCCCGGCTTTGCTGCGCGCGGTGCAGACTGCGCGACGGTACGCACAAACCGACCTGGGGGTGTTGATTGCCGGAGAAAGCGGGGTGGGCAAAGAGCTCTTCGCCCAAGCCATGCACAACGACAGTGCCAGGGCGCACCGGCCTTTTGTCGCGGTCAATTGCGCTGCTTTCCCCGAGAGCCTGCTCGAAAGTGAATTGTTCGGTCACGAGGAAGGTGCTTTTACCGGCTCCCGGCGCGGCGGCAAGGCAGGCCTGTTTGAAGCGGCACACACGGGCACGCTTTTTTTGGACGAAATCGGCGATATGCCGCTGACACTGCAAACGCGCTTGCTGCGTGTATTGCAAGAGCGGCAGATCACGCGCTTGGGGGCCACTGCGGCGATTCCTGTCGATGTGCGGGTGATCGCCGCGACCCATCAACCGCTGAGTGACATGGTTGCAGAACGCAGGTTTCGCCAGGACCTTTATTACCGCATCAACACCTTGCGCCTGGTGTTGCCGCCCCTGCGTGAGCGCAAGGGCGACATTGCCCTTGGCGCTGAACATTTTTTGCGGCGCTGCCTGAACCGGCTCGGCTCCGGGCTGGACGCGGTGCGCGTATTGGAGATTTTGAGGCCCTACCTGGAGGCCTACGCCTGGCCGGGCAATGTTCGTGAACTTGAAAATTTCAGCGAACGTATTGCGGTGTTTTTATTGCAGTTCCAGCGCGCGGAAGAGGTCTCTTACAAGGGGCTGGAAGTGGACTGTCCCGAGTTGTTTGAAACCTTGCCCCCGATTGTGGATCTGCCGACCCTGTCGAATTACGCCAAAGCCCATCACGCGCTTGGGCAAAACGGCGGCAACCACGGGCGGGCGGCCCGGCAACTCGGGGTCAGTCGCTCCACCTTCTGGCGCTGGTGCCGGCAGGACGAAACGGCGACGGATTGAGATTTGCGGCCAGTTTGCCCAGCGAAAAACACAGTACAAACAGCAGGCCTATAGATCCATCTGGGGCCGTCTGGACAGCGAAAAGGCCTGGGAGCCTGGGCGGCAGAAGGAACGTCGGCTGCAAAGCGGCCGCGACGGTCCATTTTTCACCGGCTTTTTGCCCCATAGCTACGGCTATGAGGCTGCAAACCCGGCAAAAACTGTCCTCGCCGGGGCCACTTCTCGCTTCGACGCCTTCTGCCGCCCAGACTC
>NZ_JAUYEY010000010.1 GCF_030689685.1 Polaromonas sp.
CATCCATCGTTGTGGCTTGCGAGATCGCTATTTGCGCAATTTCGATCGTCTCATCATCCCCGGTAACTGGACGTGCCATGACTTTCTCCATCAAGTATGATGGAGGATATTATTGCACTAATGTTGTGGAAATGGAATCACCACCCAGCTAGAGCACTGGCAGGGCGAATTGCTCAAACCCAACTCGCGTTTTATCAACTGGGGCTCGCTGATGGACGCGCGCAGCCAGCTGCATGTGCTCGAAGACCTGTGCGACGAGCAGCACGATGCGATGCAGGAATGGCTGGACTCCTTGCGCGAGCAACCGATGTCGTCGTTTGCCGCCGACGCCCAGCTCGCGCAGACGCGCCGCGACCAGATGGTGGCGCGCGCCCGCGACGTGATTGAGCACATCCAGCGCGTGGTGCACCACGCGCGCCGGCTGGAGCAGTCGGCCGAAACCGTTGTGCAAATTCACTTCAGTGCACAGAGCAACCGCACCAACAGCATCATGCGAACGCTGACGGCGCTGACAGCCATTTTTCTGCCCCTGAACCTGATCACCGGTTTTTTTGGCATGAACTTCGAGTTTCTGCCCCTGATCCACACGCGCTACGGCTTCTGGTGGATCTTCGGCTTCATGCTTGTCCTGATCATCGTCGTGGGGACGGTGTTTTGGCGCAAACAGTATCTGGCCAGAACCGCGCGCTAGGAGCCTAGGGCAGCGCTGCGCCCGTCTCAGACAAACGGCGGGACCAGCGCTTCCGCCGCGAACACGCGCTGCACTGCGGGCCGCGCCAGCAGGCGCTGCAGGTAAGGCCCCAAGTGCGGCCGGGTGCGGGCGGCGGGCGAGCTGAAATTGCGCGTCCAGCGACACAGCGTGAACACATAAGCGTCAAGCGCGCTGTAAGCCTGGCCCGCAAACCAGGGGCCACCGTGGCGTGCCAGTTCTGCGTCGAGCTGGTTCAGCAAGCCGCCGATTCTGGCTTCGGCCTGCGCCTTGACCTCGGCGGCGCCGGCGGTGTTGCCCGGCGCCACAAAGCGCTCCGGATAGAAGTACACGATCAGCGAGGCCTGCAGCGTGTTGGTCAACCACATCAGCCATTTGTAGAAGTGCGCGCGCGCTGCCGTACCCAGGGCCGGGGCCAAGCCCGCTTCGGGATGGGTGTCGCACAGGTGCAGGCAGATCGCGGCGGTTTCGTACAGCACCAGTTCCGCGTCCACCAGCACCGGAATCAGTCCGTTCGGGTTGAGCTGGAGGTAGTCCGGCGTCTTGTGCGCGTTCTGCATGCGGTCTACCAGCACGCGCTGGTAAGGTGCGCCGATTTCTTCGAGCACGATGTGCGGCACCATAGCGGCGGTGCTCGGGTAGTAGTGGAGCTGCAGAGTCACAGGCAACCTTCCATTGAAACATCAGCAGCGCGATGCTGCTACTTCACCCCGAACAAACCAGCACCGTTGTCCCACCCGATTTTTCGCGCCACATCGGGAGGCAGGTCGCCGAGCCACACGCGGTAGCCCTTCATGAGCTCGTCGTAATACTGCCAGCGCTGGTTGACCCAGGTGTCCGAACCAATCATGAAGCGGCCGGGGTACTTGAGCAGCAGCGCTCGCCACTCGGGGCACAGCTTGCCACTGTCACAAGTCAGGCCGGGTCGGTATGACAGCTCGCCCATCAGCGCCGGGTACCGGGCCAGCAACGCGTCCACGCGCGCAACCGGCGCCCCGCCAATGCCGGTGTGCGCCCAGATCAGCCGCGCGCCCGGTGCATGCGCCATCAGCAGGTCAATCGCCACGTCGTCCACATGCGCGAGGATGGCGAGTTGGTTCTTCTCGGCAAACTGCATCAGTTTTTTTGCCACTGGCCCGTTCGCATTGGCGCTGTCGTACAGGTGAAACTCGCCGATGCCTTTGTACGGTCCAGCCTGCGCGCCAGTCACGCCGCGTGCAAACTCGGCCTGCACCATTTCGTAAATGGTCTCGTCGCGAAACCAGCCGTCATAGTCGGCGCGGTTGCGGTACAGACGGATGAAAGGCACCACCGTCACACCGGCCTGGTGGGTCTGCGCCAGCGACGCCAGCGCCTTGGTGCCATCGTTGGGCCGCGAGTTGGCGACGATGGCCTTGACGCCGTTGCGCTGCATGCGCGCCAGCACATCGGCGGGGCTGTGCGGCCCAACGCTGCCATTCCACGCTTCCTCGTTGTAGTGCAGGTGCGCGTCGAACAGCGGGCCGGCGTAGTCAGCAGCTTCTGCCGCCAGCGGTGCAATTGCTATCAAAAATATAGCTGTTTGCGCCCGCCACCTATGGGCCAAGGTCCAAAAAGGCTTGAGAATTCGGCCGCAAGCCACGGTCAACCCAGGTGCTTGGTGAAGAAGTCCAGCGTGCGCTGTTTCGCCAGTTTGGCTGCGGCTTCGTTGTACGAGCCGCGCTGGTCGCAGTTGAAGCCGTGGTTGGCTTCGTAGACATGCACCTCCACGCCGGGTTGCGCCTTTTTGAAGACCTCGACGGTGTCCAGCGGAATCCAGTGGTCCTGGTTGCCGAAGTGGGCCATCACCGGGCAGGCCGGTTTGCGCGTCGGCTCATCGCCCGCCGTCATGCCGCCGCCGTAATAAGGCACGGCCGCTGACAGGCCCGACAAGGTGCAGGCCGCGCGCCAGGTCAGCAGTCCGCCCCAGCAGAAACCCACGATGCCCACCTTGCCCTCCGAGGTCTGCGCTGCATGGCTGATCGCGGCCTGGATGTCCTGCAGCACCGGTGACAGCCCCCACGCTTGGCGCTTCGCGTCCTGCGCTGCCCCCTCAAGGGGCTGAACTTGCTCGGGGCGGCCCGTCGCTGCGTTCGGCGCCGGCAGCGCCTCGACTGCGGTCTTGAGCGCAAAGCCAGCGTTCATGTCGGGCTCCGTGTAGCCCATCTCGACACCGGGTTTGGCGCGGTGGAAGGTGGCCGGCGCAACAGCCAGGTAGCCGGCGGCGGCATACCCATCGGCGACCGAGCGGATGTGCGAGTTGACGCCGAAGATCTCCTGCAGCACCACGACGGCGCCTTTGGGCTTGCCGGCCGGTTCGGCCACATAGGCCGGAAAGACGAATCCGTCGGCGGATTGGAGGTCGATCAAGTTGGCCATGATTGGGTCTCCTGATTCAGTGGATGGGTTGCAATGGGGTGATCGCAGGGGCGAAGAATTTACCGGCGCGCGAGCCTTTGCTGCAGGTAATCCAGCCGGTCCTGGCCCCAGAAAATCTCGCCAGCGACCACATAGCTGGGTGCGCCGAACACACCGGCATCAATCGCCTGCTGCGTGTGCGCTTCATACAGCTGCTGGATCTCAGCTCCCTGCGATTGCAGCAGCCGGGCGGGGTCCCCGCCACCGGCGTGAAGGATTTCCGCCAGCACCTGCGCGCTGGCAATGTCGCGCTCTTCGACCCAGACCGCGCGAAAGATAGCACCCGCCAGCGTCATGGCCGCAGCGCTGCCGTCCTGCTGATCCACCGCAGTGATCAGCCGCGCAGCCGGGTCGCCGCCCACGGGGAAGTATTTGGGTTGACGGTTCAACGGCATCTGCAGGTGCTCGCTGAACCGCTGCAACTCGACCAGCCGGTAGGCTTGGCGTTGCGGCGCGCGCTGGCCCAGCGGCAAGCCGCCGGAGATCGGGAAAATCTTTCCGAAGTCCACCGGCAGCACCCGAACCGCAGCACCCGCTGCATTGGCGATCTGCGCAAAGCGCTGGTGGCCCAGGTAAGTCCACGGGCTTTGCGGCGTGAAGTAATAGTCAATGGTGATGCTCAAGGGTGTCTCCTGTTGGCTCTGCTGCCGATTGATGTACATTGATTCGGGTCCCACCGGTTTGTAACCGGGATTGCTTTTTTTTGCTGGAGGCAGGCTTTGTCCCAAGTTGTTTTGATCACCGGCGCCTCGCGCGGCATTGGCGCCGCCACCGCCTTGTTGGCAGCCCGGCAGGGTTACGCAGTGGCCGTCAACTACACGGCCAATTCGCTGGCTGCCGACGAGGTGGTGCGGCAGATCCGAAAGAAAGGCGGCACGGCCCTCACGGTGCAGGCCGATGTGGCCGACGAGGCCCAGGTGCTGGCCATGTTTGAAAAAGTCGACGCCAAGCTGGGCCGACTGACGGCGCTGGTGAACAACGCCGGGGTGGTGGACCAGACGGCGCGGGTGGATGGCATGAGCGTGGCACGCCTCAAACGCATGTTTGACATCAACGTCATCGGCACCATGGTCTGCGCGCGCGAGGCCGTCAAACGCATGAGTACACGCTACGGCGGCGCGGGCGGCGCCATTGTCAACGTCTCCAGCGTGGCCGCGCGGCTGGGCGCGCCCGGCCAGTATGTGGACTACGCGGCGGCCAAGGGCGCGGTCGATGTGTTCACCCTGGGCCTGGCCAAAGAAGTCGCGGCCGAAGGCATACGCGTCAACGCGGTGCGGCCCGGCATCATAGCCACCGACATCCACGCTTCGGGCGGCCTGCCAGATCGCGCGCGCGACCTGGCGCCGCAGGTGCCGATGCAGCGCCCCGGCACCGCCGAGGAAGTCGCGCAAAGCATTTTGTGGCTGCTGTCGAATGAGTCGAGCTACACCACCGGCGCCCTGCTAGATATTGCAGGTGGCCGTTGATGGACTTCAAACCTTTGGTCACCTTGCTGGCCATCGTCAACCCGCTGGCCATCGTGCCGTTTTTTATCCACTACACGCAGGGTTTTTCAAGCGCGCAGCGGCGGCGCACCATCGTCACCGCGTCGTTCAGCGCGTTTGTGGTGATTGCCACCAGTGCGCTGCTGGGCCTGCAGATCCTCGACTTCTTCAGCATTTCGCTGGCGAGTTTTCAAGTCGGCGGTGGCATGCTGCTGCTGCTCAGTGCTATGAACATGCTCAACGCACAACCGGCCGAGGCCAAGCCGCAAACCCACGAGCTGGAAGACGGCGCTGCCAAGGCGGCCATGGGCGCCAGCATTGCGGTGGTGCCGCTGACCATTCCGCTGCTGACCGGGCCGGCCACCATGTCCACCGTGGTGATTTACGCCGAGAAAGCCAAAACTTTTTTTGACCTGGGCTTGCTGGTTGGCTACGGCGTGGTTATCGGTTTGGCCACAGCCGTGTGTTTTTCATTGGCCGAACCGATTGCCCGCGTGCTCGGCAAAACCGGCATCAACGTCATGACCCGTTTGATGGGCCTGATTCTGGCGGCGCTGGCGGTGGAGGTGATGGCCGACGGGCTGCACAAGTTGTTTCCCATTCTCGGCCGCTGAATAGATGGAGCCCCCACGTTCGTTCACTGCGTGTAGCCCTCAGCCCTCCGGGGGGCTGAGTGCCGCGGCTCCGAGCCTGCCAGTGCAGGCTTGGACGGAACTCAGAGGGGCTGCGTCTCGCAGCCCGGCGGCCTGCAAGGCCTGCGCCTGCGGCCCGGCAAAGCCGGTTCCGCAGCTCCGGTTGAAATTTTCCGGGTAGCGCGGTGGGTCAAATGATCAGTGCACGCATTCTGCTGGTCGAGGACGACCCGGCCATCGCCAGGTCCATCATCTACACACTGGAGCGCGACGGCCTGACCGTCACACACAGCCTGCTGCTCAGCGATGCGCGCCGTCAGCTTGCCATGCGCCCGCCCGACGTGTTGATTCTCGATGTCGGCTTGCCCGATGGCAGCGGCCTGGATTTGTGCCGGGAGGTACGCAACAGCGGTAGTCTGCCGGTGTTGATGCTCAGCGCCCACGGCGAAGAGATCGACCGTGTACTCGGCCTGGAACTGGGCGCCGACGACTACGTGAGCAAGCCCTTCAGCCCGCGCGAGTTGCTGGCACGAGTACGCGGCATGCTCAGGCGGGCGCGCATGCAGGCTCCGGCAGCGGCGCATTCCTCGGGCATCAGCCCTTTCGACCTGGACATGCCCGGCCAGCGCGTCAGCCTGCGCGGCCGGCCGCTGAATCTGACGCGGCGCGAGTTTGGCCTGCTGGCCGATCTGCTGCGCCACCGGGGGCGTATCCGCTCGCGCGAAGAACTGCTGGTCTCCGTATGGGGTGCTGATTCGGACAGTACCGACCGCACCGTCGATACCCACATCAAAACCCTGCGCGCCAAACTGCAGGAGGCCGCGCCAGACCACGACTACATCGTGACCCATCGCGGCATGGGTTACTGTGTTGAGTGATGAAACACCCCGTTGCGCACTCACTGCGTGTGGCCGCCTCTCCCTCAAGGGCCAGGCCGCAGCGTATGCTGGCATGGCACCGCGTTCGGTGCGGCTGACATGCGTCTAGGCATACGCCTGCTGTTCGGCTTTTTTCTGGTTGCTGGCCTGGCGGCCTTCTTTGTGTTGCGCGTCTTCATGACAGAGGTCAAGCCCAGCGTGCGCGAAGTCATGGAAGACATGATGGTGGATACCGCCAACATTCTGGCCGAACTCGCCAGCGACGACCTGGCGGCGGGCCACATGGCTGAGGGGCGGTTTGCGCAGCAGGTGCGCGGTTATGCGCGCCGTCCTATCGACGTGCAGATCTGGGGCATGACCAAACAGTCGCTGGATTTTCGGGTCTATATCACCGACAGCAAAGGCACCGTGATGTTCGATTCGGAAAACACCGCGATCGGACAGGATTATTCGCGCTGGCGCGATGTGGCGCGCACTCTGCGTGGCGAGTACGGCGCGCGCGCCACCCGCGAAATCCAGCATGACGACCGGACATCCGTGATGTATGTCGCCGCGCCGGTACAACACGCTGGCAAGACGATTGGGGTGTTGACGGTGGCCAAGCCGATGTCCACCATCCAGGCCTTCATCGACCGGGCCGAACGCAAGATTTTTCTCAGTGGCTTGCTGCTACTGGCCCTGTCACTGGCGATTGGTGTGGCGGTAACCTTGTGGGTGGTGTGGAGCATTCGCAAGCTGCGCCACTATGCCAACGCCGTCGGCCAGGGCGCCAAACCTGCGGTGCCGCAAATACCGGGCGAGCTCGGAGAGCTGGCGATGGCAGTGGACGCCATGCGCCTGAAGCTGGAGGGCCACGAGTACATAGAGGCTTATGTACGTGCATTGACGCATGAGCTCAAAAGCCCGCTGGCCGCGATTCGCGGGGCGGGCGAGTTGCTGCAGGACGAACTGCCCGATAACGCGCGCCGCGAGTTTGCCGGGCAGGTGCTGAGCCAAACCAGCCGCCTGCAAGCGCTGGTGGACCGCATGCTGGAGCTGACCAAGCTGGAGCAGCGCCATGCACAAGTGCAGCGTAAAAAACTGCTGTGGGCCGATTTTTTGAAGCCTTTTCAGGCTGTAGCCCATGTCAATTATGCGGAGTACGCTATCAATATGATAGCAACCCCCGAATTGAGCGGGGTTGATGCAGAGCCCGAACTGCTGGGTCTGGCACTCGGCAACCTGCTGGAAAACGCCTGCTCGTTTGCGCCTGCGGGCTCCGTCATCACGGTAGAGGCGCGCGAAGGCCAGGTCGCCGTGCAGGACAGCGGGCCCGGCGTGGCTGACTACGCCCTGGTGCGGCTGGGAGAGCGCTTCTTCTCGACCGTGCGCCCGGACGGCATAACCAAGGGATCGGGCCTGGGCCTGGCCATCGTGCGGCAGATCATGGTGCTCCATGGGGGCCGGATGGTGGTGCGCAACACCCACCCGGGGTTGCGGGTCGAGTTGCACTTCTGAGCCGGCACGGGTACGAGCGGCAGGCATCAGTCTGTCACCTCTGCTGCCTGCTTGGTCTGCCCAGCTTGGTCGGCTTGCCGAAAGCGTGCATACCAGTCAATCCGGCACGTCAACATCATGATGGCGGTCAGTACAACGAATAAGGCCACGGCACCCAGCACCAGGGCAGTCTGCTCCATCTGCAGCAGCACAAAAAGCATGCCATACAGACCCGCAATGCCCAGGCCAAAGGGCACGCCGCGCCCCCAGCTTTTGAGCATGTAGCTGGCGTAATAGGCCAACAGCAGCACGCAGGCCGACGAGGCGATGGCGTAGGCAGCGTCAAATCGCATGTGCTCCGACAAACTGACCAGCAGCAGGAAAAACAGGCTCATGGCCGCGCCCACCAGGAAGTACTGGATGGGGTGCACGCGCAGCGCTTTCATGAACTCGAACAGGCCGACCGCGAGAAAGGTAAGGCCGATGAATAACAGACCATATTTGGTCGCCCGGTCGCTCAGGGCGTAGGTGTTGGCCGGGTCGACAAAGGTCACGCTGAAGGCTTCAACACAGGAGCCCCTGATGGCTCCGTCAACGGCCGGTGGACACACGCTTTTTCCTTTGGAAGCGTCCGTGCGAGTCACGTCCTGCTGCGCCGTGCTGGCCAAGGCGCTCACGCGCCAGGTCGCTTCAAAACCGTCATCAGTGATCTTGCGCTCGACCGGCAGAAATTGACCGCCAAAACTCGGGTGCGGCCAGTTGGAGCTGAGCTGCATGCGGGTGTCGCCACCAAGCGGCACGACGGAGATGCTTTCGGTGCCGACCAGCTCGATTTCAAGCTGCGCTTCGATCGGCGTGCTGCGCCCCAGGCCAGGCGGCAGCGGTGCATGCACGCCGCGCGGGTAACTCCCAAAAAAGGTCCCGGGCTTGAGCGGCAAGACCTGCCCGTCAATCTTCACGCTGGCATGGCGTATGCCCCGCGCGTCGGACACCGCCATCATCAGCAGCGGCTGGCCGCAGTTCATGCGTGAGCCGACATGCAGGGCCACCGGCTTCAGCGCTTCGGTATCCGCCCACTGCGCGACAAGCTGCGCCTTGAGGCTGAATACCTGGGTCGCATGCAGGCCACGGGAGCGCGGCTCGAGCTGGCTACTCCCCTTGACCGTGAGCACGGCGGGCGCAGCCACCAGGATGAACTCGCGCCGCTCGACGCGCACCTCCTTGTCCACTTTGACATTCCACTCTTCTGTGCAGGACATGTGAATCAGCGGCCCGGTCAGCGTCTGCGCACCGGCTAGGCTTTGCGCCACGCTCTGGATGGCGATTTGCCGGTAGTTCTGGCGGTCGTGCACCACACCACTGATCTGCATCAGCGCGGCAATCAGTAGCACCAGGACCAAGGCAATCGAGATTAATTTTGACTTCATGAGCGTCCTTTCGTTTTGACAACGAAATGGAGTGTGCAAACGCCGTGTGAAGCCGGTATGAGAAAAGACGGGCTTGTGTGAAGCGAGTGTGAAACCGCCTCACTTTTCGATGCGAATGCTCGATTGACCCTGCCACCGCCAACTCTGCGCCCGAGCTGGTTTCAAGCTGCCCGCTTTTTCCTTTTCTACATCATTCGTGAACGCGAAGGCGAAGCGACGACAGTACAGACGTACGGCTAGCGAAGCCGACAAAGTGCACGGATGATCTAGAAATGGAATCACCCATGCCGATGCTGGTGGTGCGCATCCGGCACATGCGGGTGGGTGTGGGCCTGCGCTTCGTGGTGGTGCAGGTGGCTATGCGTATGCTGGTGATGGCCATCGGCGTGGTCGTGCGCATGTTCGTGGTCCAGCGCCGCATGCTCATGCCCATGGCCGTGCGACTCCACCAGGTGCAGCAACACGCCGCCCAGCATGAGCAGGCCACCGGCCACCGCAGCGCCGGCATACAACAGGGCCGGTGTTGTCAGTGCGCCCAGGCCGACGCCGAAGTACTGAACCAGCGGCGTGCTGACGCCAAACAGCGTGGCTGCCAGCAAGGCCAGCAAGCCGCCGCGCAGGGCCGGTGTTTTCATCGGTTTGTCTTCATGAATTGAATAAAAACTCTGTACTCCCTGGATTGTCATCCCGAGCTTGACCCGGGATCCATGGCGCATGAGCCACCGCCGCAGGGTGTGCATACATGGATTGCGGGTCAAGCCTGCCCCGGACCACGATCCGGGGTCCGCAATGACAAAAGGGACGGGTTGAGCGGGTAAAAATTTATACGAAATATGCCTGTAGCCCTTATTAGACATGCGCCAACAGCTATTGTTTTTGTAGCATTTTGACCAGCCTGTTGCTGGTGTTGCGCAGCCGCTGCGCCAGCAGCTGGGTGATTTTGACGACCAGCTTGGCGCCGACGCCGGGGTGCTGGCGAATCAGCTGCCCAATCGCTGCGCGGCTGAGCACGGCGGCTTCCACGGTGTCGATGGCGGTGCAGGTGGCGTAACGCACATCGCGGTCGAACATCGACATCTCGCCCAGGGCCGCGCCTTCGGTGGCCACGCCCAGGCGCGAGAAGCTCTCCTGCGATTCGGGCTCATCTTCGCTGAGCGGCGTGGTCTTGGTCACATCGACCGTGCCGCTGAGCAGCAGCAGCATCCAGTCGCCCTTGTCGCCTTCGCTGATCAGCACCTGGCCCGGCTGCGCGCGGACCAGCAGCATGGCCTCGCCCAGGGTGTCGAGCTCCTGCGGCGTGAAGTCTTCCAGCATTGCCGAATGTTCGAGCAGGTCAGGCCCGCGCCCGGACATCTTCTGGCAGTTGCCGAGCAGTTCCAGCCCGGCCTGCCGAAGCTTGTCTTCAAGGTTCACGGCACCTGTTGCAGCCATGTCGCAATCTCGTCAATCGCGGCGTCGGTGGCCGCCGTGAGCGCACGCACGCCGCCGGGGGCGTCAGCGCTGGGCGCGGGGCGCTGCACCGTGACGCTGCGCTGGGCCAGCAACTTTTCGCCGGTGGGCGTGGGCTCCACCAGGGTGGCGCGCAGGCGAACCAGCCCGACACTGCTGCCGGGCGACTCAAAGAAGTGGCTGAACTCTTCCAGGTCGAGCTGCAACACGCGCGGCAGCACCCCTTGGTTGACGCTGCGGTTCAGCGCCGGGCCTTCACCGGCATTGAGCACAGCGCGATTGCGACTGAGCACGTCGCGCAGGCGCTGGCGCAGCAGTTGCGCCGGCGGCATGCTCCAGCGCGCCTGCGAGTAAGGCCTCAATTGCTGCGCATCGTCGTAGCCCAGCCGGTACAACACGGCCTGGTTGTCCAAGGCGCCGCCAGCGGTGGAGATGTGGGCCAGCGCAATCGGTGGCAGCGACGCCAGCCGCGTGCTCGGCTGCGAGGTCAGCGCGCCGGGGCCGAAGTCGTACAGCGCGGCGCGCACCGGCTTGTCGGGCAGGGCCGAACACGCGCCCAGCAGCAGGGCCATCGAAAATATCAAGCCAAATCGACCTCCAGCCCTTGCGTGGCGGGCGCAAGCAGCTATTTTATTGATAGCAAAAAAATAGTTCATGGTTGTCCTCCGGGAGCGGTGAAGCCTTTTTCACCCGGGCCGGGTGCGGGCGGGCCATTGCCGAAAATCAGCGACTGCGGGTTGTCGTCCACCGCATTGACGGTGCGCCGGAGCTGGCGCATGGCACGGGCGGTTTCCTCCGCCACCTCGCCCAGTCGCGGCAAGGTGGCGGCGCTGAAGGTCTCCACCGTGGCCGCCAGCGCGGCGCCGCCTTCGGCCACCTTGTCGATGGGGCCACCCTTGGCGTTCAGGCGTTCGGCGGTGGCGGTCACGCTGGTAGCGGTTTTGGACACGTCGTCGGCGGCGGTCTTCAGAGACTTCATGGTTGCGCTGGTTTCCTGGCTCAGTTTGGGCAAGCTGGCCACCACCGGGTCAAGCTTGAGCACCACCTTGTTGATGTTGTCGGCGGCCTGGCCGAACTGCGTGACCGCGTTCATCAGCGCCTGCTGGTTGGCGTCGCCCAGCAACTTGTTGAGTTGGGTGCTGGCTTGCTCCACCTGGTCCATGATCACCTCGCTTTTGCCGAGCAGCTTGTCCAACAAACCGGGCTTGAGCGGAATACGCGGTGGGTCGTCGTCATTGGGCACCAGCAGCACAGTGAGCGGGCCATCGTCTTCGAGCTGGATAAAACCCAGGCCGGTCACGCCCTGGGAGCTGAGGGTGGCAAAAGTGGACTGGGTCAGCGGCGTACCCACATCGACCGAGATGCGGATCAACACGTTGCCCTTGGTCTCGTGGTCAAAACCGATGAACTCGACTTTGCCAACCGGCACGCCGCGAAAACGCACCTGCGCCTGCGGCTGCAGGCCGGAGATGGTTTCCCGGGTGGACAACTCATACAGGTGGCGCTCGCTGCTGTCGCGCGTCAGCCAGATGGCCAGCAGGCCCAGCAGGGCAGCGACCACCAGCACAAAAGCGCCGGCGGCCAGGGCGTGGGCTTTGTTTTCCATTTTTAAAGTCCTTAATCTCTCTGTGAGGTGGTTCCAGAAATTCGTTGCTCGGGATGCAGTGCAAGGCGCCCGGCGCGCAGGACACCGGAATGCACTTTGGTGCATGAGGATTCCGAGCACCGCGCAACGCAGCAATGCGCCCGAGCAGCGGATTTATGGAGGCACCTCATACGGTGAAGGGGTATTCGCGCAGCAACTCTGCCGCGCGCTGGCCACGCTCACCCAGAAAAAAGCTCCGAATAAACGGGTGCGAAAAAGCAATCACATCGCGCGGCGCACCGACCACAATGACCTGGCGGTCGGCGAGTACAGCAATTCGCGTGCTGAGCTCAAACAGCGTGTCCAGGTCATGCGTGACCATCACCACGGTCAGCTCCATGCCCTTGTGCAGCGAGCGCAGCAGGGCGCAAAAACTGTCTGCGCTTTCGGGGTCCAGACCGGCGGTTGGCTCGTCCAGCAGCAGCAGCGGCGGGTCCATGATCAGGGCGCGTGCCAGCGACACCCGCTTGACCATGCCACCCGACAGGTCGGCCGGCATTTTGTCGGCATGTTCCGGCGCCAGGCCCACCATCTGCAACTTGACCATGGCCGCCTCGCGGATCAGCGCGTCTGGCAGCGTTTTGAGCTCGCGCAGCGGGAAGGCAATGTTCTCCAGCACCGTGAAGGCAGAAAACAGCGCGCCCTGCTGGAACAACATCCCCACGCGACGCGACGCGCCGTGTTTGCCCAACTCGGCAACGGGTTTGCCGAGCACGGTGATCTCGCCGCGCGTCGGGTCTTCGAGCCCCAGCATCTCGCGCAGCAGCACGGTTTTGCCGGTGCCCGAGCCACCCACCAGCGACAGGAACTCGCCGCGCTTTATACACAGGTCGAGGTCCTGGTGAATGACGGATTCCTTGTCGCCATTGGTGAACACGGTAGACAAGCCGGCGATGTCGACGATCACGTCGTCGTTCGGCTGACTGCGGGGGGCTGTCGTGTTCCTGTTGTCCGTATCCATGTCAGGTCCCGATGCTCTTGAACAGCACGGCAAAAAGCGCATCGACCAAAATCACCACGGTGATGGAGGTCACGACGGACGCGGTGGTGCCGCGACCCAGGCTTTCGGTATTGGGTTTGACACGCAGGCCGAAGTGACAGCCGATCAGCGCAATCAGCACGCCAAATACCACCGACTTGGCGCTGGCCAGCGCAAGATTGGCGACATCCACGGCGGCAGGCAGGGCGTTGATGAAAAACGAGGGCGTGATGCCCATGACCAGATCAGCCGCCAGCATGCCGCCCAGCAGCGCCGCCACGGTGGTCCAGACACTGATCAGCGGCATCACGATGGCCAGCGCTATGGCACGCGGCATCACCAGCCGGTAGCTGTGCGCAATACCCATGACACGCATCGCATCGAGCTCTTCGGTCACGCGCATCACGCCGATCTGCGCCGTGATGGCCGATCCCGAGCGCCCGGCAATCAGAATGGCGGCCAGCACTGGCCCGAGCTCGCGGATCAGCGAGATGCCCAAGATATTGACGATGAAGGCGTCGGCACCAAACTGCTTGAGCTGCTGCGAGATCAGGTAGGCCAGCACCACGCCAATTAGGAAGCCGACCAGCGCGGTGATCGGCAAAGCCGTGGCGCCAATGTGATACAGATGGCCGGATATGTCACGCCACGGGCCTTCGCGCGGGTTGCTGACCAGCTTGCCAAGGTTGAGCACCAGGCGGCCCACCAGGGCCACCAGGCCCGTGAAATGGTCGACAACTTCCAGCAACCCCTCGCCCAGCTTCAGGAAGGCCTGCCTGAAGCCTTGAGGCGGCGTCGCTGGCCGCTCCACGCTGAACTCGGCCACACGCTCCAGCACCGCGCGTTGCGCGGGCTCAAGCTCGAATTTTTCAGGCCATTGCCGGCCCCAATGGTCCCAGAGCACCTGTGCGCCCAGATGATCAAGCTGCTCGATCTGGCGCAAGTCCCACAACACGCTCTGACCCGAAGCTTCAGCACCGAGGGATTGCAGGTGGGCGCTCAGCGCATCCCACACTGGCCGCGCGGTCAGTTCACTGGCTGTCCACGGACCCAGCACCAAATAACACGCGCCTTCCGGCGTGTCCTGCGACTCGATATGCGGAGTGGATTCGCTGACAGCGGTTTCCTCCGGAAGTGGCATGTTTTTGATGGTGCGAGAGTCAGAAGGTGATTCGGCAGAACAGGCAGCGGCCGGCGCACGGGTGCGCATGGCTCAGGCGCTCAAGAGCATGGTAATGCAGCTACAGGTGCCACGGCTACCGGCATTTGGCTTCAAAACGCCCTCTTGCTGTCCTACAGAAGCGGCCGCCAGCGGCCAAGTGGCATCCGGGTGCAAAGACGTCCGGTGGCCTGTCAGGCCCGTGGCAGCTTGCCAGCCTTTAATCCATCAGTAGCCTTGCACCGCGCCACCCTTTGTCAGCGTTTGCCCAGACACTGCGGGATACCATTCTGGTACATCGCGCCGCCATCCGATAATCTGGGCACTTACCCCTGGAGCCTGAGAAATGAATGATATGAGTCGCCCTCTTTTAAGCAACACCGCGCAGGCCATCGGTCACGCCATCAACGGACGCAGCGCCGCAGGCAGTTCCGGCCGCGCGCAAGACGTCTTCAATCCCGCCACAGGCGCGATCACCGGCCGCGTGGCCCTGGCCAACGCTGCCGAGGTCGATGCCGCCGTGGCCGCTGCGCAAGCCGCCTTCCCGGCCTGGGCCGACACGCCGCCGATTCGCCGCGCCCGGGTGATGTTCAAGTTCCTGGAGCTGCTCAACCAGAACAAAGACAAGCTGGCCCATCTGATCACCGCCGAACACGGCAAGGTCTTCACCGACGCCCAGGGCGAAGTCTCGCGTGGCATTGATATTGTTGAATTTGCCTGCGGCATCCCGCAACTGCTCAAAGGCGACTTCACCGACCAGGTGAGTACCGGGATTGACAACTGGACCCTGCGCCAGCCGCTGGGTGTGGTGGCCGGTATCACGCCGTTCAACTTTCCGGTGATGGTGCCGATGTGGATGTTCCCGGTGGCCATTGCTGCGGGCAACTGCTTCATCCTCAAACCCAGCCCGATTGATCCGAGCCCCAGCCTGTTTATCGCCGAACTCCTGAAACAAGCCGGCCTGCCCGACGGTGTCTTCAACGTGGTCCAGGGTGACAAGGAGGCGGTCGATGCGCTGCTTGTGCACCCGGACGTCAAAGCCGTGTCTTTCGTCGGCTCGACGCCGATTGCCAACTACATCTATGAAACCGGGGCGCACCACGGCAAGCGTGTGCAGGCCCTCGGCGGCGCGAAAAACCACATGGTGGTCATGCCCGACGCCGACCTGGAGCAAGCCGTTGACGCGCTGATCGGCGCCGGTTACGGCTCGGCCGGTGAGCGCTGCATGGCGATCTCGGTGGCGGTGCTGGTCGGCGATGTCGCTGACAAGCTGGTTCCCATGTTGGCCGCCCGCGCCAAAACCCTGGTCGTCAAGAATGGTGTGCACCTGGATGCGGAGATGGGCCCCATCGTGAGCGCAGCGGCGCACAGCCGGATCACCGGCTACATCGATGCAGGCGTCAAGGAAGGCGCGCAGTTGCTGGTCGACGGTCGCAGCTTTACCGGCAAGGATGCGGGCAGCGGCTGCGAGAGTGGTTTCTGGATGGGTGGCACGCTGTTTGACCATGTGACGCCCGAGATGAAGATCTACAAGGAGGAGATCTTCGGGCCGGTGCTGGGCTGTGTGCGGGTCAAGGACCTCAAGGAAGCGGTGGAGCTGATCAACGCGCATGAGTTTGGCAACGGGGTGAGCTGCTTTACCCGGGACGGCCATGTGGCGCGTGAGTTCAGCCGGCGCATTCAGGTGGGCATGGTGGGCATCAATGTGCCGATTCCGGTGCCCATGGCCTGGCATGGCTTTGGCGGCTGGAAGAAGAGTCTGTTTGGTGACATGCATGCCTACGGTGAGGAGGGTGTGCGTTTTTACACCAAGCAGAAGTCCATCATGCAGCGCTGGCCCGAAAGCATTGGCAAAGGCGCGGAGTTTGTGATGCCGACTGCGAAGTGATCAATGGCGATTTCGCGCTTCTTATTGCCCAAACCTCATGGTCTAAAGGCACGGACTTCGTCGATCACAAATGCATTCATCAACGGTGTATTGCCTGTGGAAGTCCCCACAGACGACGAAATAAATGAAGCTCTCAGTTTTTTTAATCAGCAGCATGGAAGTCCACTAACCTGCGTCTATTGCGGCAATCCGGCTAGCGAGTGGGACCATTTGCGCCCGCTTATCAAGGACAAGCGGCCTACCGGCGAATATACGCACATCAGAAATTTGGTGCCCGCGTGCGGCAAATGCAACCAATCCAAAGGCAACAACGATTGGAAGCGTTGGATGCTCAGTCGCGCGCCGCTTAGTCCGACGACTCGCTGTGTAGTTGATGTGATTGAACGAATTGCTCGGCTCGAGCAGTTCGAGGAGTGGGGGACATCCCGAGTGGCGACCCATCTGGAGTTGCAGGTTGGAACTGAACTCTGGCAGGAATACGAGGAAGCTCTAGCGCAGGTCTACTTGGCAATTAACAGGGCCGAAATTGTGGCGTTAAAACTAAAAATTATTACTCGAAAAAAAGCATGAGACAACACCCATGAACGAAAACACTTTTGACTACATCATTGTCGGAGGGGGAACCGCCGGCTGCCTGCTGGCCAACCGCCTGAGCGCCGATGCGTCGAAACGCGTGCTCCTGATCGAGGCCGGCCGCAAGGACGACTACCACTGGATTCACATCCCTGTCGGCTACCTGCACTGCATTGGCAACCCGCGCACCGACTGGCTCTACAGCACCGAGCCGGAGGCCGGCCTGAACGGCCGCAGCCTGCGTTACCCGCGCGGCAAGACGCTGGGCGGCTGCTCCAGCATCAACGGCATGATTTACATGCGGGGTCAGGCGCGCGACTACGACCAGTGGGCACAACTGACCGGCGACGATGCCTGGCGCTGGGACAACGCCCTGCCCCACTTCATGCTGCATGAAGACCACTACAAAGGCGCCAACGCCATGCACGGTGCGCGCGGCACGGCGCCGACACTGATGCAGGATCAGGGCGCTCCCTATCAACAAACGCTGCGACACCGCAACTCGGGCGGGGAATGGCGTGTCGACAAGCAGCGGCTTCGCTGGGACATCCTCGACGCCTTTGCCGAAGCTGCGCAGCAAGCGGGCATTCCTGCGACCGATGACTTCAACCGCGGCGACAACGAAGGTGTGGGTTACTTTGAAGTCAACCAGAAAAACGGCTGGCGCTGGAACACCGCCAAGGCTTTTCTGCGCCCCGCCTGCTTTGGTCGCCCCAATTTTGAAATGTGGACCAGTGCGCAAGTCAGCAAACTCGTGATTGAGCGGCAGGACGACGGCAGCCAGCGCTGCACTGGCGTCGAGGTCTGGACGGGCCAGGAAAGTGTCCCGGCTTTTGCCACGCGCGACTCCGGCAAGGCACAAGGTAAATTGGGCGAAGTCATTCTGAGCGCGGGCAGCATAGGCTCGCCGCAAATTCTGCAGCTCTCGGGCATAGGGCCGGCGGCGCTGCTGCAAAAACACGGCATACCCGTTGTGGTGGACCTGCCCGGGGTGGGCGCCAACTTGCAGGACCACCTGCAAATCCGTTCGGTGTACAAGGTCAAAAGCGCCGCCGCCAAACACTTCACGCTCAACACGCTGGGTACATCGCTGTGGGGCAAGGCAAAGATCGGCCTCGAATATGCGTTGAAGCAAACCGGCCCGATGAGCATGGCGCCCTCGCAGCTCGGCGCTTTCACCCGCAGCTCCCCCGACCAGCCTTACCCCAATATCGAGTACCACGTGCAACCACTGTCGCTGGACGCTTTTGGCGAGCCCCTGCACACCTTCAACGCGTTCACCGCCAGTGTCTGCAACCTGAACCCGACCAGCCGGGGCTCGGTGCAGATCAAAAGTGGCCGTTTTGAGGACGCCCCGGCGATTGCGCCCAACTACCTGAGCACCGCCGAAGACCGCCAGGTGGCGGCCGATTCGCTGCGCATCACGCGCCGCATTGTGGGCCAGAGCGCCCTGGCGGCTTATCAGCCGGAAGAGTTCCGCCCAGGTGTGCAGTTCCAAAGCGATGAAGACCTGGCCCGGCTGGCCGGCGACATTGCCACGACCATCTTCCACCCGGTGGGCACCACCAAAATGGGCAGGGCCGATGACCCGCTGGCGGTGGTGGACGCGCACTTGCGGGTGCGCGGAATCACGGGCTTGCGTGTGGTCGATGCCGGCGTGATGCCACTCATCACCAGCGGTAACACCAACTCACCCACACTGATGATTGCCGAGAAGGCTGCCCAATGGATTCAGGACGGGGTATAGCCCCGACCTTCGTTCAATCCGTTTGAACTCTGCACCTTGCGGGCTGACGCAGGCCAGAGGCTCGCTTCTGATGCCTGACCTGAACCTTCCGTTCTTCCTGAGCAGGCTAACGCGGCGAAGAAGGGGTAGGCACTGACCTCAGTTGGCGTCTGAATCGTCGAGCAGGGCCGCGATGGTCAGAACGTCCGCCTTCTGATTGCGGGCCCTGAGCTCGTCGGCGCACCCCATCCAGCGCTTGATCTGCGCGCCCCAGCCTTTTGCCTCTTCCTCGGTCATGGGGGTTTTGTCCTTGACAGCGGCCGCATAGGGTTCTGGCCCGCAATGCATCTGGGCCGCGTCCATGAACCCCATGCGGTAAGACAGTGCGACCAGCAGTTGCTGATCGGCCAGCCAGCGCTGGTTGATCACAAACATATTGGCCGAAGCGGTGGCGTTCATCTTGTCCAGAATAGTACGCGGTGTGCCAAGCGCGGCCATGTAATTTTCGACGATGCGGGCGATGCTGGCAAAGCGTTCAGACGCCGGGTCCATGGGTTGACCATTCACTTTCACATTGATCCGGTGCACCCCCAGGCTTGCACTGCTGGGGACATGACGACTGACGCCGCTCATCCACAAAATAAAACAGGCGCTGTAACAACGGGCACCAGGAACCACATGGGTTGCTGCGTGACTTTTCTCAAGCAGCCGGGCAATCTTGACGGTCTCATCGAAATCCCCGCCAGGAGAGTCCAGAAAAACAGATCGCGCAAAACGCTCGTAGTTGTCGGCGTGCCGGACAAACTGGATGATTTTGGCGTAATCGCCTTTCTGGATCGGCCCCTTGATCAGCACGCCCTGCTGGTGGGCGGAGATATCGGCGGCCAGGGCAGGAGCAAGCCCATTGAAAAATAGCCACGCAAAAAGAACAAAAGCGGCTCGTGACATGGATGTACTCCTGCTTGCAGACAAAACCTGAATGTCAGCGAATGTTACGAGCCTTGGACGCGTTTGTCAGTCATGAATTACCGGGGCAGCTGTAACTTATTACCCTGTGGATGCCCGCCTGTCGTCCGTTGCGGCCATTTTTCCCTCACCTGAGACTATTTGGGACGCAAAATCATGGTTTCTCCGGACAAAACCAGTTCAAATTTGGACAAAAAACTCTGCCCCAGCAAGGCCACGCCGGCGTCCGGGCCGACCAGCCCCACGCCGACCCGTGTGCCGGAAACACTGGCCGGCCCGACCGAGACGGTCAGGCCGGAAACAATCCGGCCCCGCAGCTCGCCATTGGCCGTCCGAAATGTCGTCGGCTCGCCAGCCGCCAGGCCGGCGTCACGCGCAAATGCCTCGCTAACCACCACCAGCGAGGCGCCTGTGTCGACAAGAAAAGTCACCGGCTTGCCCTGAATATGCCCCTGCGCATAAAAATGGCCATCGCGTGCCCTGGGGATCAACAGCTCTCCCGTCGCTGAAACCACCAGAGGCGGCGGCTTCAGTACCTGCGTCATCAAGGCATACAACACCGCCATGACCACCAGCCAGAACAGCACGATGGCCAGCGGGCCCCAAGCCAGACCGGCGCCGACCCGACCCACTTCTTTCGCACTGTTGTTGCTCATGCCAATATCCAAGTGGGCATACACGCCGTTTCCGCTGCCGCGGGCCAGCAAACATGATACGGGCCCACGCCTGGCGAAATGACGGCGGGGTCTTCGGCGGGGCACATAATTGTTCAAGCCAAGGAATTCGATGTCGCAAACCCGCCTCGCCCTCTTCATGCAAACGCAGCGCGAGCTTTATCTGGCAAGCCTACCGGCAAAGGTCGCCGAGGTGGGCACAGCCTTGCAGCAATACCTGCATGCGGGCGATCACGCAGCAGGACTTTCAGCCCTGGCAGGAGCGCACAAGCTGGCGGGTTCGGGGGGCACCTTCGGGTTTCCGGCCATCAGTGAGGCGGCCACCAGCATCGAAACGCTTCTGTCTGCAGCCACGGCCTTGGGCCGGCCTGTGGGCGCGGCTGAACGCCGTTCGCTGCAGGTCAGCGAACAGGCCTTGTACGACGCCATGACACAGGTCAGCGGCACTTCTGCAGCTCTTTCTTTGTCAGTGCCTCGAGTTCGCAGCTGGGCGGCGCCACAACTTCGCACACAGACCGGGGGCCTGATCTTTATTGTTGAAGCAGACGTGCAAGCGGCCAGCCGGCTGAGTGCCCAGCTCCAGCACGCCGGATACCCCAGCCGCATCGTTGACCAGCCGGATCAGCTCCCGGTGCAGACGCGGCCTGTTGCGATTTTGGCCAACGCGGTTTTTAACGCCGACCCCCAACTAAAGCAGTACACCCAGACCGTCCCCGAAGGCGCCAACCCGGTCCCCCTGATTTTTATCACGGGCAGCAACGATTTCGAGGCCCGACTGGAAGCCGTGCGCGCCGACGCAGCCGGTTATTTTGCGCACCCGCTCGATGTGCCCGCACTGCTTGGCCTGCTGGACCAGGTCACGTCCGGGGAACCCGTCCGACCCTACCGTGTGCTGATCGTGGACGACGACGATCTACTGGCCGCCTTTTATGCCGGCGTGCTTGAAGCGTCCGGCATGGAAACCTGCATCGTCACCGACCCCAGCCAGGTGATGGCGCCCTTGATCGACTTCCAGCCCGACCTGATCACTTGCGACATCCACATGCCGCAATGCAGCGGGATTGAGCTGGCCGCGCTTATTCGCCAGCAGCAGGCCTTTGTGCGCATCCCGATTGTTTTCCTGTCGGCTGAAACCAGCCTGGACAAACAGGCGCAAGCGCTCCGGCAAGGCGGAGATGACTTCATCGTCAAGCCGGTGGAGCCGGCCGCGCTGGTCTCGGCGGCGCAAAGCCGCGCGCGCCGCTACCGCAGTTTGCTGGCGGCGGAAGACACCTTGCGCATCAGCGAAGAGCGTTTTCGCCTGGTGTTCGAGACCAGCCTCGACGGATTCATCCAGGCTCTGGCAGACGGCACGGTGATTGCTGCCAACCCGTCCGCTTGCGCCATGTTCGGGATGGATGACACCCGGATCAAGGCCACCGGCCTCACCGGTCTTATGGATGCCGCTGATCCGCGTGTGGCGGCGATGCTCCAACAGAGAAGCCGTACCGGTGAGTTTCGCGGGGAGATCAATTGCGTGCGCGGCGACGGCGCACGTTTTCCGGTTGAGATCTCATCCTCACAACATGTCGGCAGCCATGGCGATGTCCAGGTCAGCGTGATCCTGCGCGACATCACCGAGCGCAAACTCGCCGAGCAACAAATCATGCAGCTCAACGCCGAGCTCGAAAGCCGGGTGGAGCAGCGCACCATCGAGCTCACTGCGGCCAACCAGGAGTTGCAGGCCTTCTCGCAGTCGCTCGCGCACGACTTGCGTCAGCCCTACATCGCTGTGAACGGACTGGCCGGCCTGCTCGAAAGAGAGATGGGCGCCGGTGCCAGCGAGCGCGGCAAGCACTACCTTCAGCGCATCCGCGCCGGTGTCAACCAGATGAATGAGCGAACCGACAGTCTGCTGGCGTTGGCGCAACTGTCTCGCACCGATATCCGGCGCGGACCCCTGGACCTGGCCGCCATGGCAGAAAAGGAGATTGAAACGCTGCGGCAACAGGCGCCTGACCGCCAGGTCCACACGCATGTGCATGCGCCCTTGCCCGCGTCTGCCGACGCCGCACTGGTGCGCCACCTCCTGAAGATTTTGCTGGGCAACGCCTGGAAATTCACCTCGCGGCAGGCCCATGCCGACATCTCGGTAGGCGCTGAAACCAGCTCGGACGGCGACACGGTTTTTTTTATCAAGGACAACGGCGCAGGCTTTGACATGGCCTATGCGGACAAACTGTTTGGCGCCTTCCAGCGTCTGCACGCACCGGAAGATTTTCCAGGCGCCGGTATTGGCCTGGCGACGGCGCGCAGGATCGTGTCGCGCCACGGCGGGAAAATCTGGGCAAAATCTGCGCCGCAAGAAGGTGCCTGTTTTTTCTTCACCCTTGGCAAGCCAGCCCGATAACCAGCCGGCGAAAAATCAGCCCAACCCTTTGACATAACGCGGCGCGTGAACGTCTCGGCGCTCACGCTGGCGATGGGTCTCACTGTCGCCGAAGATGGCGCCTGCGGTCCATAGTGATTCCCGTTTTTGTGCGAATAAACCCAACGACAGGTGGCAAGAGGCATAAGTCATGCCAGCAAGCTGGAACCCTCGCATACGAGGAGTGCGCGCCCCAGGGGAGGGAAAATGCTGATGCACTAAGTGGGTGCGCGACCTACAGTTAATGACCTGCAGACGGGCCACGGTGCTCGCAGAGGGGCCGAGGAGACAAACAGATTGACTAGAAAATATTGGCATCCTCTGGGATGTTTTTGACAAAAGCGTCGGGCTTTCCCGGCGCTTTTTTTTGCCTCCCGCGTACCGAATCAGTGGATGCTCCCCACCCGTCGGATCCGCAGGTCCCGCAGGCTCGATGAGACCATCCAGCCATGGAGTTGCTGATCGTGACGATGGCCTCGCTGCCGGTGGGTTTTGTGGACGCCATCGTCGGCGGCGGCCTGATTCTGGTACCCGCATTGTTTGCTGTCTTTCCCACCACTCACCCGGCCACGCTGTTTGGTGTCAACAAGGGGACGTCGGTCTAGGAGCCTGGGCGGCAGAAGGTACGTCGGCTGCAAAGCGGCCGCGACGGGGCCACTTTTCGCTTCGACGCCTTCTGCCGCCCAGACTCCTAGTCTGCGTTGGCCTCGACGGCAGACGCGGTGGGGATCAGTTTGGCAACGGCTTCCGCAAGTGCCGCCGCCCTGGCCGCCCTGACCTGGGCCGCCGCCGCGCTCACTGGCCCGGCAGACGCGGCGCTGGTGGCCAGCAGCCCGGCCATCTCGGCGGCCGAGCGTGGCTTGCCGATGGGCGCAGCAGCCAGCCCCTTTTGTACGGCAAGCATGTCTTCCTCACTGGGGTACTGGCCCTGCAGCACATAGTCAAACACGCGCCGCGCAATCGGCGCCGCCACGCCAGCGCCCCAGCCGGCATTTTCAACAATCACCGCCAGCGCAATTTTGGGCTGGTCGGCCGGTGCAAACGCCATGTAGACCGCGTGATCACGCTGATGCTCCTCCAGCTTGGCACTGTTGTACTTGTCTTTCTGCCCGACCGTTGAGGCCTGGGCAGTGCCTGTCTTTCCGCCGCTCAAGTAACCGGCGCCCGCAAACACCCGCGTTGAGGTGCCTTCCTGTGTCACCCCCACCAATGCCTTGCGAATCACGGCCAGGTTCTCGGGCTTGTAGCCGAGGTTTTCTGGCGCATCGGCCGCCACCGGGTGGGTGGCTCGCGTCATGGAGTCCTGGGTTGCAATCACCAGGCGTGGCTTGTGTTTGACGCCATCGTTGGCGAGGACCGCCGTTGCCTGGGCCAGTTGCAGCATGGTGAAGCTGTTGTAGCCCTGCCCGATCCCCAGCGAGATGGTTTCACCGGGGTACCATTTTTTAATCTGCTCGGTTTTTTTCTTGAAGTATTCGCGCTTCCAGGCCTGGCTGGGCAGCACGCCGCGCACCTCGCCCTGGATGTCGATGCCCGTCAACTGGCCGAAGCCCAGCGGCCTCATGAAATCATGCATGGCGTCCACGCCGAGGTCGTTGGCCAGCGAGTAGTAGTAGACATTGCTCGATTTGACAATGCTCTGGTACATGTCCACCGGCCCCATCGCTGAGCCGTGGCTGCGGAACTGGTGGCCGCCGAACATCCAGGAGCCGGTGTCGTTGGTGATGCTGCCGGGCTGGCGCTTGCCGGACTCGAGTGCCGCCATGGCCATGAAAGGCTTGTAGGTAGAACCCGGCGGGTAGGTGCCGCGCAAGGCCCGGTTCAGCAGCGGTTTTTCGATGGACTCGTTGAGGGCCTGCCAGCTTTCGCTGTCGATACCGTCAACAAACAGGTTGGGGTCGAAGGTCGGCTTGCTGACAAAGGCCAGCACCTCGCCGGTGCGCGGGTCCAGCGCCACCAGCGCACCGCGCCGCTCGCCGAACAGATCTTCCACCAGTTTCTGCAGTTTGATGTCGATCGACAGCATGACCGTGTCGCCCGGCGTAGCTGGGCTGCTGGCCAGCTTGCGCACCGCCCGGCCACCGGCGGAGGTTTCCACTTGCTCGACGCCGGTGTTGCCATGCAGTTGCTGCTCAAAGCTCTGCTCGACACCGAGTTTTCCGATGTAGTCGGTGCCGCGGTAATTGCCTTCCTCGTCGTTTTCCTCGATGCGCTCTTTTTCCGCCTGGTTGATGCGGCCGATGTAGCCCACCACATGGCTGGCCAGCTCGCCGTAGGGGTAGCTGCGAAACAGCCGCGCTTTGATGTCCACGCCGGGAAACCGAAAACGCTGGGCCGCGAAACGCGCCACTTCCTCGTCGCTCAGTCGGGTGCGGATCGGCAAGGATTCGAAATTTTTGGATTCATCACGCAGTTTTTTGAAGCGTCGCTTGTCGCGCGGTGTGATCTCCACCAGACGTCCCAGGGCCTCGATGGTGTCGTCGAGGTCGCCGACTTTGGAGGGCGTGATCTCCAGCGTGTAGGCGGAATAATTGGTCGCCAGCACCACGCCGTTGCGGTCCAGAATCAGGCCACGGTTGGGCACGATGGGGACCACGGCCGTGCGGTTGCTTTCGGCCTGCGCGTTGAGGTCGTCGTGCCGCACCACCTGCAAATAAACGAGGCGGGCGGCGACCAGCGAGAAGGCCAACAGGACGACCAGGCCCACCACCAGTACCCGCGCGCGAAAGCGGGACAGGTCGGCTTCAACATCCCGGAGTTCAGTCATCTCAGTCGGACCCCGCGCAGATCAATAAGTGCCCGAACCGGAGTTGAACTCCCATCCCCTTCAAGCAAGGGCCGCGGGTCCGGCTCCGCCGGCCCGCAGGCGCAGCGGCCCCCTCGGGGGGCAGGGAACTACGCGCAGCGAGTGACCGTGGGGGCGTCATAAAGGCCGGTTTTCGTCGGGGTTGGGCGCCCGCCGCTGCGGGGCCAGCAGCATCACGCTGACCACCGGCCACAGCAGCGACTCGGCCAACGGGGCCAACAGCAGTGTCCAGCCCGGAAAAATACCGCCGCTGCTCATGCGGATGAGGATCTCGACCCCGTGCGCCCCGGCAAACATCGGCAGTACCTGCAGGGCTTGCGAAGGCACCGTGAACCAGAGCAGGCGGCGGTGAATCATGGTGGCGAAAAAACTCAGCGCGGTATAGGCCAGCGCATGCTGTCCCAGCAAGGCCGACTGGTGCACGTCCATGCCCAGACCGAACATGAACGCCAGGCCGATGCCCACGCGCTGCGGCTGGTGCACGTTCCAGAACACCAGCACCAGCGCCAGAAAATCGGGCATCCAGGGCACACGTCCGAGCGGCAGCATGTCCAGCAGCAGGGCAACGATCAGGCTGGTCCAAATGAAAACGGGGTTGGCCGGCAACAACAGTTGCTGGCCCGACGGCATGATCATTTTCCGGCTCCTTTCTTCACCGGGCTCGGCGCGGCCTCGTCAACCGGCCGCTGCGGAATCTGGCCCGACACCGGCGCGATCACCATGACATGCACGGCCGCGCCGACCTGGGCTTCGGGCGTGCAGTAAATGCGGGCAAAAGCCGATTCGGCACGGCGTTCAATTTTCTCGATTTTGGCCACCGGCAACCCCGGTGGGTAAACCCCGTCCACACCGCTGGTCGTCAGCAAATCGCCCTGCTGCACATCCGAGTTGCTGCCCATGAAACGCAGCTCCAGCCCACCGCCCGAAGCCGAGGGCTCGCCATACGCAACGCTGCGCGCGCCAGTACGGGTGTTGAGCACCGGAATGGCCAGTTCGCGGTCGATCACCAAGGTCACTTCGCTGACCAGGGGATGCACGCGGGTAACCTGGCCGAGTACGCCAGACTCATCCACCACCGGCGAGCCGAGGGCAACGCCATGGGCCAGCCCCTTGTCGATAATGATCTTGCGGGTGTAGGGATCGGGCGCGTCGTACAGCACTTCAGCGGCCAGGCCGTTGATGGCTTTTTGCTCACGCAGATCGAGCAGCTTGCGTAGGCGCGTGTTCTCCAGCGCCAATTGCTCGACCTGGCCGGCCCGCAGCGACTGCAGCGCAAGTTTTTTGCGCGCTTCTTCCTCGCTGGTTTTGGCCTGGTTCAAGGCGGTGAAATAACCGCCGCCGTTTTGCACGGCCCGCACCGGCTGCAGCGCCAGCCATTGCACAGGATAGAGCGCAGTGGCCAAGGCGGCACGAATCGGCTGGGTGACCCGGAAGCGCATGTCGGCGACCATCAGGAACAGGGCCAGCGCACTGAAAAACATCAGCTTGGACAAGGCCGACGGCCCCTGTTTAAAAAAGGGCGGCGGGGTTCTGTCGAGGGTTCCTAAGGGCATGGTCTGCGGTCAATCATGCGCCCATTCGGCGGCATCGAGAAGGATGCGTGTTATTCCGAAGTGAAGATGGAACCCATGCGGTCCATGCGCTCCAGCGCGATGCCGCAACCGCGCACCACGCAGGTCAGCGGGTCTTCGGCCACCAGCACCGGCAGGCCGGTTTCTTCGGCCAGCAGGCGGTCCAGATCGCGCAGCAACGCGCCGCCGCCGGTCAGCATCATGCCGCGGTCGGCGATGTCGGCGCCGAGCTCGGGCGGGGTATGTTCGAGTGCGGTTTTCACGGCACTGACAATGTTGTTGAGCGGGTCGGTCAGGGCTTCGAGGATTTCGTTGCTGGAAATCGTGAAGCTGCGCGGTACGCCTTCGGACAGGTTGCGGCCCTTGACTTCCATCTCCTTGACCTCGGAGCCGGGAAAGGCAGAGCCAATGTTTTTCTTGATGGCTTCGGCGGTCGGCTCGCCGATCAGCATGCCGTAGTTGCGGCGGATGTAGCTGATGATGGCCTCGTCGAAACGGTCGCCACCAACGCGTACGCTGCCTTTGTATACCATGCCGCCCAGCGAGATCACGCCGACTTCGGTGGTGCCGCCGCCGATGTCGACGACCATGGAGCCGCTGGCTTCGGACACCGGCAGACCGGCGCCTATGGCCGCCGCCATGGGTTCTTCAATCAGGTACACGTCGCTGGCGCCAGCGCCCAGGGCGCTTTCGCGGATCGCCCGGCGCTCGACCTGGGTGGAGCCGCAGGGCACACAGATGATGATGCGCGGACTCGGCTTGAAGAAGCTGCGCGGATGCACCATCTTGATGAACTGCTTGAGCATCTGCTCGGTGACGGTGAAGTCGGCGATCACGCCGTCTTTCATCGGCCGGATGGCCTCGATGTTGCCGGGAACCTTGCCCAGCATCGCCTTGGCTTCGCGGCCAACGGCCTGGATGGTTTTTTTGCCCTGCGGGCCGCCTTCGTGGCGGATGGCAACTACCGAAGGTTCGTCCAGCACAATGCCACGGTCGCGCACAAAAATCAGGGTGTTGGCGGTTCCGAGGTCAATCGCCAGGTCGGTGGAAAAATACCGACGGAAAGTTTCAAACATGTTGGGGGTCCGGTTCTGGTGGTGGGCACGGAGCAAACTTCGTTGCCCTATCGCCTTCTATGATTAATCAATGAGCGCGTGAAAAATGGAAGGACGAAACGGTCTAGCACCTTGATAAATAACGCCTAAAGCGTGCATCCAACCCTGAGTGCACACCAAAGGCGGGATAATAACGCATCCCCCGTGAGTCACTGGCTGGCACACAAGCCATTATTTCACCTTTACACCTCGTTTCCGCTGTAGTTTTTCCATGGCATTGACACCCCAAGACATCATGCGCGTCGCCAACCTGGCCAGGCTGGAGTTACGCCCCGACGAAACCGAACACACACGCAGTCAGCTCAACGGCTTTTTCGCGCTGGTAGAACAGATGAACGCCGTCAATACCGAGGGCGTGGAGCCGCTGGCGCACCCGGCGGCGGTGCTGGGGCAGGTGGCCCTGCGTCTGCGCGACGACATTGCCAGTGAACCGAACCAGCGCGAGGCCAGCCAGGTCAGCGCGCCCGCTGTCGAGCGCGGCCTCTTCCTCGTGCCCAAGGTGATTGAATGAGCACCGATTTGCACGACCTCGGGGTCGCCCAACTCGCGGCCAAACTCGCCGCCCGCAACGTCTCCAGCGTCGAAGTGACGCAGCACTTCCTGGCCCGCATTGAACAAAACGCCGGCCTGGGCGCTTTTCTTGCCACCGACAGCGCGGTGTCACTGGCGCAGGCCAAGGCGGCCGATGCGCGCCTGGCCGCCGGGGAGCGCACGCCGCTGCTCGGTGTGCCGCTGGCGCACAAGGATATCTTTGTCACGCGCGACTTCCCAACCACCGCCGGTTCAAGAATGCTGGAGAACTACCGCAGTCCGTTCGATGCCACCGTGGTGGGCAAACTGGCTGGCGCGGGCATGGTCACGCTGGGCAAGCTCAACTGCGACGAGTTCGCCATGGGTTCGGGCAACGAGAACAGCGCCTACCAGCCAGTGCTGAACCCCTGGGACCGCACGCGGATTCCCGGTGGTTCGTCGGGCGGCAGCGCAGCCGCTGTGGCTGCGCGCCTGGTGCCTGCGGCGACCGGCACCGACACCGGTGGGTCGATCCGCCAGCCCGCCTCGCTGACCGGCATCACCGGCATCAAGCCGACCTATGGCCGCTGCTCGCGTTACGGCATGGTGGCGTTTGCCTCCAGCCTGGACCAGGCCGGCCCGATGGCGCGCTCTGCGCTCGATTGCGCCCTGCTGCTGTCGAGCATGGCTGGGCCGGACCTGGACCGCGACTCGACCTCGCTGGACCTGCCGGTGGCCGATTACGCTACAGATTTGATAGCTGCTGGCGCAGGTGGGACAGGGGCTACAGCCCCAAAAAGCTTGAAGGGTCTGCGGATTGGCCTGCCCACCCAGTTTTTCGGCGCTGGCTGCTCGGCCGACGTGCTGCAGGCCGTGCGCGCCGCGCTGGCCGAGTTTGAAAAGCTGGGGGCGACGCTGGTTGATGTCGATCTACCGCTGACAGAGCTGTCCATCCCGGTGTATTACGTGATCGCACCGGCCGAGGCCAGCAGCAACTTGAGCCGCTTCGACGGTGTTCGTTACGGGCACCGCGCCGCCAGTTACGGCGACCTGACCGACATGTACAAGAAGTCGCGCAGCGAAGGTTTTGGCGACGAAGTCACGCGCCGCATCATGATTGGCACTTATGTGTTGTCGCACGGGTATTACGACGCCTACTACCTGAAGGCGCAGAAAATCCGCCGGCTGATTGCCGAGGACTTCCAGAAGGCCTTCGCACAGTGCGACATCATTGCCGGCCCGGTGTCGCCCACCGTCGCCTGGAAGATCGGCGAGAACGCCAGCGACCCGGTGGCCAGCTACCTGGCCGACATCTACACACTGTCGAGCAGCCTGGCGGGCCTGCCCGGCATGAGTGTGCCGGCCGGTTTCGGCGCGCACAACATGCCGGTCGGCCTGCAACTGATCGGCAACTATTTCAAGGAAGCGCAGTTGCTGGGCGCGGCGCACCAGTTCCAGCTCGCGACCGACTGGCACCTGCGCCAGCCCCCAGGCCTTTGAGTGATTTGACATGAGCCAGACCCAACCCACCGTCAACCCCTTCGCCCAGATGCAGGCAGGCAGACCCACGGGGCCGCTGGTGCTGGGCTATGAAGTCATCATCGGCTTCGAGACCCACACGCAGCTCACCACGCAATCGAAAATTTTCAGCCGCGCCTCGACCGCCTTTGGTGCAGAGCCGAACACCCAGGCCTCGGCAGTGGACTTTGCCCTGCCCGGCGCTTTGCCAGTGATGAACAAGGGCGCAGTGCAGCGCGCCATCGAGTTCGGCCTGGCCGTCAATGCGCACATCGCCGAGAGCAGCGTGTTCGCACGCAAAAATTATTTTTACCCCGACCTGCCCAAGGGCTACCAGATCAGCCAGTTTGAAATTCCGGTGGTGCAGGGCGGCACGGTCGAGTTTTTCCTCGGCGATGAAAAAAAATCGGTGCGCCTGGTGCGTGCGCATCTTGAGGAAGATGCCGGCAAGTCGCTGCACGAAGACTTTGTAGGCATGAGTGGCATCGACCTGAACCGCGCCGGCACGCCGCTGCTGGAGATCGTCACCGAGCCCGACATGCGTTCATCTGCGGAAGCGGTGGCCTATGCGAAAGAGCTGCACAAGATCGTGACCTGGATAGGGATTTGTGACGGCAACATGCAGGAAGGCAGCTTCCGCTGCGACGCCAACGTGTCGGTGCGCAAGCCCGGCGCGGAGCTGGGCACACGCCGAGAGATCAAGAATCTGAACAGCTTCCGCTTCATGCAGCAGGCCATCGACTACGAAGTACGCTGGCAGATCGAGCAAATCGAGGACGGCAAAACCATCCAGCAAGCGACCGTGCTGTTCGACCCGGACACCGGCGAGACGCGCGCCATGCGCACCAAGGAAGATGCGGCGGATTACCGCTATTTTCCTGACCCGGACCTGCCTCCGCTGGTGATTTCGCGCGAGTGGGTTGAGGAAACGCGTGCGGCTATGAAGGAGCTACCTCGAGCAATGGCTGCGCGATTTCGGAGCCAGCACGGTTTATCGGAGCACGACGCCGCTCAACTAACCTGTAGCTGGGGTATCGCTGCAGATTATGAAGATGCAGCCAAACTGAGCAGCGAACCTAAACTCGCAGCGAATTGGTACATCAACGCAGTGTTACCTGCACTAAATTCATCAGACGCTTTACCTGAAATCAGTGTTTACGAATTGACGAGCACCAAAGCACCAGCAAAAATCGCAGCGCTTATTTCACGCATTTCTGACAATACGATTTCCAACAAAGCAGCTCGGCAGGTTTTTGAGTTGCTGTGGTCGAGAAATACTGTGGATGCTGAGCCCATCGCGCAAGTGGATGCGTTAATCGAACAGCTTGGCCTCAAACAAATGAGCGACACCAGCGAGCTCGAAAAGATCATCGACGATGTCCTCGCGGCCAACGCTAAAAACGTCGAGGAAGTGCGCGCCGGCAATGCCAAGGCCATGAACGCGCTGGTCGGTCAGGCCATGAAAGCCACCAAGGGCAAGGCCAATCCGGCGCAGGTCAATGAATTGCTGAAGAAAAAATTGGCTTAGCGCAGATCGAAATCGCTAGCAAAATAATAGCTGCTTGCGCCCGTCCAATATGGGCCAGAGCCATTTTTGATCACTATCGAGCGCTCCAAATTCATCATTGTCGAAGCGCCCAACCCCTCACCCCAACCCTCTCCCGAAGGGCGAGGGTGAGAGCAGTCCAATTCACTGTCGTGTATTTGAAAAAGATCGGTACTCTTATTTTTTGGCGGCCACCGGCGCAGGCGCAGGCTTGCCCGGCACAACAGCACCGGAAGTCGCCCACAGCTGTTTGAGCTTGAGCAACTCGTCGTCGAAGCGCCGGTTCACCCGTTTTTTCTCGGCGTCTTGCTCGCTGATGAAGCGTTTTTGCATCGCAACGCTGCTGTCGTTTTCTTCCAGCCGACGTTTCAGGGAGGCCGGCGCCCGGCCTGGCGTGTCTTTGTAAAACTCCAAATCCGCATGGATGGCCTTGCGCTGCTCGGCAAGCTCCTGCGAGCGTTTGTTCGAGGCCTTGATGACTTCGCCCACCTGGCTCAGCGCTTCGGCGCGCTCTTTGTCATGCAGGTCACGCGTGGGATAACGCAGCAACAAGGCGCGGTCACGGCGCTTGTCTTCAGCCTCGCGGGCCCGCACTTCGGCGGCGACCTTTTCCTTTTCTTCCAGCGCGGCGCGCTCTGGGGGGGTCAGCTGGGGGGGCAGCACCCGCCGGACCGTGCCTGACGGGTTGATTTCGCGCTGAACCCGGTCTAGGCATTCAGCAATCGGGCGGTCAGAGGTAATCTTGCGGCCGGTGCCGTCAACGCAGGTGTAAATGCCTTGCACGGTGGGCACGCGGGTTTGTGCGACCGCGATTTCGCTCAGGCAGGCGGCTACCAGGGCAAGGCCTGCCTGGGTCACGGTGTACAACTGCAGGGGCATGTGCTTGATTCCTCAATCAACGCCGTAGCGCTGCCGGTAGTCCAGCACCCGCTGGTAATGAGTCTGAAGCAAGTCGCCGCCGTTTGACTCCAAACCACCAGCAGGCGCCTTGCCCGCCTCAGCCAGATACTGCAACAAGTCGGTCAAGCGGGCAATCGCAAAAACGTGAAGACCCAGCTCGCGGGTGACAAACTGTACGGCGCTGTAAGCCACATCCTGGCCGTTTTCGACTGCCTTCTCCTGCCGGTCCAGCGCGATGGCCACCGCATGCGGCGTGGCGCCAGCGGCGCGGATGATGGCAATCGACTCGCGTGTCGCGGTGCCAGCCGAAATCACGTCGTCAATGATCAACACCCGGCCCTTGACGGGTGCGCCGACCAGCGTGCCGCCCTCGCCGTGGTCCTTGGCTTCCTTGCGGTTGTAGGCAAACGGCACATTGCGGCCGAGACGCGCCAGCTCCACCGCCACCGCGGCGGCCAGCGGGATGCCCTTGTAGGCCGGGCCGAAAATCATGTCGAACTGCAGGCCGCTGGTTTTCTCCTGCAGCAGCAGGCCGCGCGCATAAAATTGCGCCAGCCGGCCCAGCTTGGCGCCGTCGTCGAACAGGCCCGCATTGAAAAAGTAGGGGCTCATGCGACCAGCCTTGGTCTTGAACTCGCCGAAGCGCAACACGCCGGAGGCGATGGCGAACTCGACGAATTCCTGCGCCAGCGTCCGGCGCTCGTCGTCTGGCGTGCCGTCCCGGGGTAAAGGATTGCCGGCCGGCGCTGGCGTGCCCGTTGTTATGCTCATTGGAGTCCCATGTTTAAGTTGACCAGTCTGAACCTCAACGGCATCCGTTCTGCCGCCAGCAAGGGCATGACCGAATGGGTGGCCCAGACCCAGCCGGATTGTATTTGCATGCAGGAACTCAAGGCCCAGGCCGCCGATGTGGCCGGGCGCTTCGAGGACATCGCCGGCCTCAAGGGGCACTTTCACTTCGCGGAGAAAAAAGGCTATTCCGGCGTCGCCATCTACACGCGCCACGAACCCAGCGACGTGATCACCGGTTACGGCTCCCATGAATTCGACGCCGAAGGCCGTTATGTGGAGCTGCGTTTTGACCGGCCCGGCCGCAAGCAGGCGCCCAGACTGTCCATCATCAGCTGCTACTTCCCCAGTGGCTCTTCCGGCGAGGAGCGCCAGGCCGCCAAGTTCCGCTTCCTGGCCGAGTTCTACCCCTACCTCGCCAAGCTGAAGAAGACGCGCGACTTCGTGCTGTGCGGCGACATCAACATCGCGCACCAGGAGATCGACCTGAAGAACTTCAAGGGCAACAAAAAGAACAGCGGCTTCCTGCCCGAAGAACGCGCCTGGATGTCGGAACTGCTGCGTGACGCGGAGGTGGCGGATGAAGCCATTGAAGAAATGACAGGCGGCACCGGGCAGCCAACGACAACAGCCACACGCGGCGGCGGCATGGTCGATGTCTACCGCAAGCTGCAACCCACGGCCACCGACGAGGCCTACACCTGGTGGAGCAACCGCGGCCAGGCCTATGCGAAAAATGTCGGCTGGCGGCTGGACTACCACCTGGCCACGCCGGCGGTGGCGGCGCTGGCCCAAAGCGAGACAATTTACAGGGCGCAGCGGTTTTCCGACCATGCACCGATCACCGTGGACTACGCCCTCACACTTTGACACCGGCAGCAGGCGCCTGGACGGCCGGCAGGCGCAAGCTGGCACGCAATCCGCCGCCTGCGGCTGGCTGCAGGCTGAGCTCACCGCCGTACAAGCCGACCAGGTCCTGCACGATGGCCAGGCCCAGCCCCGTACCGGGAACCGACTCGTCCAGGCGCACGCCCCGGGCGCCCACCAAAGCAAGATGTGCGGCGTCAATTCCGGGACCATCGTCCTCGACATCAACCTGCAACTGAAGGGGCCGGACGCCGGTCAGCGGTCGGGCGGCAATCGTCACCGTTGAACGGGCCCACTTGCAGGCGTTGTCCAGCACATTGCCCAGCATTTCCTGCAAGTCCTGCTCCTCGCCGGCAAAAAACAGCGCTGCGCCACCGGCTTGCAGGGTGATGGTGATGCCTCTTTCGGCGTGGACCCGCGCCATCACCCGCACCAGGCCGGCCAGCACCGGCCCGACCGCGGTGCGCTGGCCGGGCAGGCGCTGCGTCGCGGCCACCCGGGCGCGGGCCAGGTGCCAGTCGATGTGGCGGCGTGACAGCCCCACCTGTTCCCTCACCAGCCGGGCCAGTTCGCTGCCCGGCCCTGCCAGCGTCCCCGCCGCGGCCTGGTCCAGCACCGACAGCGGCGTCTTCAGCGCATGGGCCAGGTTGCCCGCCTGGGTGCGCGCGCGCGTCACCACCTCGGTGTTGCGGTCAAGCACGTCGTTGAAGTCGTCGATCAGGGGCTGCACCTCGGCGGGAAAGCGGCCCTGCAGGCGCTGCGCCCGCCCCTCATGCACATCGGCCAGCGCGCGCTGCATGGCGCGCAGGGGTGCCAGTCCCACCGCCACCTGCGCCAGCGCCGCCAGCACCAGCAAGACCAGCAGCACCGCCAGCGACGCCGCCATCACGCCATTGAAGCTGTCCACCGCCCCGGTGACTTCCTGCATGTCGGCCGCGACCACGATGCGCCAGCGGTCATCGGGTTGTTCGGCGATCCGCACCTTGCGCTCGAGCATCAGCAAGGGGGCGTCCAGCGGACCCTTGCCCTGATGCACATGCACCGCGCCATCGGCCAGTTCGTCGGCGAGCAGCGACAGGCTGGTGTCCCACAGCGAGCGCGAGCGCAACACGCCCGCGCGGGACAGGCCGTCGGCGGTGATGCGGTCCAGCTGCCAGTACAGCCCCGAATAGGGTTTCAGCCAGCGCGGGTCGGACAGGGTCCGGGTATCGATCAGCGGCTGGCCGCTGGCATC
Organism: Polaromonas sp.; assembly: GCF_030689685.1. Taxonomy (GTDB): domain Bacteria; phylum Pseudomonadota; class Gammaproteobacteria; order Burkholderiales; family Burkholderiaceae_C; genus Polaromonas. The sequence goes on from NZ_JAUYEY010000010.1 coordinate 35,365, forward strand.
CAGCTCGAGCCGGGCGGTCAGTTGGTCAAGCTGCTGGGTCAGGGTGGCCTCGAACTGCCGCATCACGTGATCGCGAAACAGGCCGCTGAGCAACACGCCCGCGAGCAGCAAGGCCAGCGCCAGTGCGGCCAGTGTCGCGGCCAGCAGCCGCAAACGCAGCGACGTGGCCCGGCGCCAGATGGTCATGGCGGCGGCACCAGCCGGTAACCCAGCCCGCGCACCGTCTCGATCAGCTCGGGCGGCAGTTTGCGGCGCAGGCGGCCTACGAAAACCTCGATGGTGTTGGAGTCGCGCTCGAAGTCCTGGGCGTAAATGTGTTCGGTGAGTTCGGTGCGCGACACCACGGCGCCGGGTCGGTGCATCAGGTAGTCGAGCACCTTGTACTCGTGGCTGGTCAGGTTCACCGGCTGGCCGGCCAGCGTGACGCGACCGCTGCGTGTGTCCAGCGCCAGCGCGCCGCACTGCAGCACCGCCGAGGCCAGGCCGCCAGCGCGGCGGATCAGCGCGCGCACACGCGCCAGCAGCTCCTCCATGTGAAAGGGCTTGGTGAGGTAGTCATCGGCCCCGGCGTCGATGCCGGCCACCTTGTCGTGCCAGTTGTCACGCGCCGTCAGGATCAGCACCGGCATGGTTCGCCCGCCGTCACGCCAGCGCTGGAGCACGGTCAGGCCATCGAGCACCGGCAACCCCAGGTCGAGGACCACGGCGTCGAAGGCTTCGGTGTCTCCCAGGAAGTGGGCGTCGCGGCCGTTGTCGGCCTCGTCCACCGCATAACCGGCTTCCACCAGCCCGGCACGCAGCTGGGCACGCAGCGTGGGTTCGTCTTCAACCAGGAGGATGCGCATGGGCTGGCAGCGGGGTGTCAGGGGCGCGTGTCACGGCCGCTGCGCGCGTCGCTTGTGCTGCCGCCCCTGGTGGACAACAGGGCGGCAGTCCGGGCATCCAGCTTGAGCTTGACCAGCTGGCCCTGCGGCTGCAGCAGCTTGACTTCGTAGACCCAGCGGCCTTCCTCCTGCTCCAGTTCGACTTCCATGACCTGGCCCGGGTGCTCGCGCTCAAGCAGCTCGAGCACTTTGCCCAGTGGCAACACCTCACCGGCCTGGAGCGCCTGGCGCGCACGGTTGTGGTCGTCCCTGCCGCCCGACCAGGCTGGCTGCAGCCCCAGGCTGCCAATCAGCAGCGCCAGCACCCACAAGGCGCCCCGCAGCGGGCGGCGGCGCTTGCCGACAAGGACGAAAGGCAGGATGAAGGTCATGACGGGATTGTCCTGCAGCCATTGTGAACCGCAGATGAACGACGTCTTCAGGAAGGGTTCAAGCGCCTTTGCCAAAAATACATGCCATCCCCTGCAAGACCTGCCAACACCCACTCAACCCGAACGCAGAAAGCCCAGCCATGACCCCGATACGCAGCTTCTTTCCCGCAGCCTTGCTGCTTGCCGCCACGCTGGCCAGTGCGCTGCTGCCCGCCACCAGCCAGGCCGGCGACACCACGCCTGCAGAGCAGCTCAGCCACTGGAGCGCCCAGGCCGGGTCCCCCGGCAACGCCGACAAGGGCCGGGTATTTTTTTCCGCCAGACACGGCGGTGAATGGTCCTGTGCCTCATGCCACGGCGCGCCACCCACGGCGCAGGGCAAACACGCCAGCACCGGAAAGTCGATCACACCGCTGGCTCCGGCTTTCAACCCCAAGGCATTCACCGACAGCGCCAAGGTGGACAAATGGTTTCGCCGCAACTGCAAGGATGTGCTGAGCCGCGAATGCAGCGCTGGCGAAAAGGCCGACGTGCTGGCCTACCTCAACAGCCTCAAGCCCTGAGCCATGCTTTTCCCCACCGGAGTTTCTTCATGAACACCCTCCCCCCTGTCCGCGGCCTGCTGATCGCCGCCACCTGCGCCCTCGCTGCGCTGCCCGCCCTGGTCCGGGCCGACAGCAGCCGCTTGCTGCCGGGCAACATGCCTGCGGCCTACACCCAGGAGTGCGCCGCCTGCCACACCGCCTATCCGCCGGGCATGTTGCCTGCCCGCTCCTGGGAACGCATCATGACCAACCTGGACAAGCACTACGGCACCGACGCCTCGCTGGACGCGGCCACGGTGCAACAGCTCAGCAGCTGGCTGAAGGTCAACGCGGGCACCTACAAACGCGTGGCGCAAGAGCCGCCGCAGGACCGCATCACCCGCGCGGCCTGGTTTGAACGCAAACACCGCAAGGTCGATCCCGCTGTCTGGAAACACGCCAGCGTCAAGAGTGCTGCCAACTGCGCGGCCTGCCACACCGCGGCCGACAAGGGCGACTACAACGACGACAACATCCGCTTCCCGGCCGGGCTCGATACCCGTTATCGCCGGGCCTGGAACGACTGACTCGAAAGACAACCACCATGCATGCCACCCCTTCCATCCACACCACCGCGCTGGCCGCGCCCGCAGCGGCCACCCCAGGCCGCCGGGTGATCGACGCGCCCACGCGCATGTTCCACTGGCTGTTTGCGCTGAGCTTTCTGGGCGCCTACCTGACCGCTGACGGCGAAAGCTGGCGTCTGTTGCATGTCACGCTCGGCTACACCCTGGCCGGCCTGCTGGTGTTTCGTGTGTTGTACGGCCTGCTGGGTCCGCGCCAGGCGGGCCTGGGCCTGATGTGGCGCAAGCTGGCCGGCGCACCGGCGTGGCTGCGCTCGCTCACGCAAAGCCGGTCCTTGGCCGACATCAACTGGCGGCAGGGCCAGAACCTGTTGATGGCGCTGGCCGTGGTGGCGCTGCTGCTGATGGTGCTGCCGCTGACGCTCAGCGGCTATGCCACTTACAACGACTGGGGCGACTTTCTCGGCGGCGACTGGCTGGAAGAGGTTCACGAATTTTTCGGTGAAGCGTTTTTGTTTGTCGTGCTGGCCCACCTGGCGCTGATCGCGGGCCTGAGCCTGCTGCGGCGGAAAAACCAGGCCCTGCCCATGCTGACCGGCAGGATAGCCGGCAAGGGACCGGACCTGGTGCAGAAGAACCGTGTCTGGCTGGCCGCCCTGCTGCTGCTCGCCGTGCTGGCCTACGGTGGCTGGGAGTGGCAGCAATCACCGAACGGCCTGATCTCCAGCAAGACCTGGAACGACGCGGCAACCGGGCAGGCCCACGATGAAGACTGACAGGGTGCGCGCCCCACTCCCATCACTCGATCACTCCATTACTCCCGGTGAGGAATCCATGAACGTCTACCTGTGTGTCGTCTGCGGTTTCATCTATGACGAGGCGGCTGGCCGGCCCGAAGACGGGATCGCCCCGGGCACGCCCTGGGCCGCCGTGCCCGCCAACTGGACCTGTCCGGAATGCAATGTCGGCAAGAGCGACTTCAGCATGGTGCTGATCTAAAGCCTGTCAAGGCTGGCCGGGCAGCCTGAAGCACCGGACTTCAATCCCGAGTCAAAGCCGCGTCCGCTGACCCAGCCATCCAGCCGGAGCGGAACACGTCCTCTGTGGGGCCTGCACCAGGGCCTGTAGGGAGGCCCCTACAGAGGGAAAACCGCCTGTTGTTTAACCCTTCCGTGGCACGCTGTTTGCATGCTAACCCTTGGCGTAACCATCCCGTTTGCGCAGCAGGCCCTGTCTTATCAGCCTCACTACTTCAAGGACTACCGCATGACTTCCACACGCCGCTCCATGTTGACCCGGGCCTCTGTCGCCGCCGCTGCCGGCACGGCGCTCGGCTTTCCGATGATTGCCCGCGCCCAGCAGAATTTCAGCTGGAAGATGACCAGCGCCTACGGCAAGGGTTCCCCCTTCTACATGGAAGGACCGGGCAGTGCGACCGACCTGGCCAAACGCATCGACACGATGTCGGGCGGGCGCCTGAAGATCCAGGTGTTTGGCGCGGGCGAGCTGATACCCGCGCTGGAAGGCTTCGACGCGGTGCGTGCCGGCACGGTGGAAATGAACCATGCCAACAGCTACTTCTGGACCGGCAAGACCTTTGCCGCGCAGTACTTCACCGCCGTGCCTTTTGGCCTGAACTTCCAGGGCATCAACGGCTGGCTCTACGACGGCGGCGGCCAGCAGTTGTGGAACGAGGTGTATGCGCCCTTCGGCATGGTCGCCATGCCCTGCGGCAACACCGGCGTGCAGATGACCGGCTGGTTCAAGAAGGAGATCAAGTCCAGCGCCGACCTCAAGGGCCTGAAGATGCGTATTCCCGGCCTGGCCGGCCGTGTGTATGCGGCCCTCGGCGTCGATGTGAAACTGCTGCCCGGCGGCGAGATCTTCCCCGCGCTGGAGCGCGGCGTGATCGACGCGGCCGAGTTCGTCGGCCCCTTCCAGGACCGCAAGCTGGGCCTGCACAAGGCAGCCAAATACCTGTACACCACGGGCTGGCACGAGTCGGCGACGGTGTCGGAACTGCTGATCAACAAGGCCGCCTGGGACAAGCTGCCCAAGGACCTGCAGGCGGTGGTGGAAAACGCCGCGGCCGCGTGCAACGTCATCAGCGAGGCCTGGTGCCAGCGCAACAATGCCGAGGCCATGGACGACCTGGTGAAAAACCAGGGCGTGATCGCCAAGCCGCTGCCCGCCGAGGTGCTCAAAAAGCTGCGCGAAGTCACCAATCAGGTGCTGGCCGAGGCAGTGGCCAAGGATGCCATGACCAAAAAGGTGCACGACTCCTACATGGCGTACAAGAAAAAGTACGACGCCTGGGCCGGCTACAGCGAAGGCCCGTACCACGACAAGATCCTGACGGCCTGAACCAGTCATGACGAATCTGACAACTGCCGGCGCCCCCGGGGGGGCCGCCGGGCTGGCCCGCGCCTTTGTGGCGCGTGTCGAGCGCACCGTGGACCTGATCGGCCGCGCTGCTTCCTGGCTCACGCTGGCCATCGTGGTGCTGATGGCCATTGATGTGCTGATGCGTTATGCCTTCAGCATCGGCTCGGTCTGGGCCCAGGAGCTCGAGTGGCACCTGCTGGCGCCGTTGGTGCTGTTCGGCATGACCTACGCGCTGCTCAAGGGTGAACATGTGCGTGTCGATGTTTTTTACGCGCGTTACACGCCGCGCGCGCAAGCCGCGGTGGACCTGCTGACGGCGCTGCTGGCCATCGCGATGGCGGCGCTGGTGATTCGTTATTCGATCCAGTTCGTGACCCAGTCTTATGTGATCAACGAAATCTCGTCCGACCCGGGAGGCCTGACGCACCGCTGGATGCTCAAGGCACTGATCCCCGTGGGTTTTGCGGTGTTCGGCCTGATGGCAGCGGCGCAGGGTGTCGGCGCTGCGCTGCGCCTGTTCGACCCGCAACCGGCCCCCACCCCGGAGGGCACGCCATGAGCATGAACGAATGGCTGGCAATCGGCCTGCTGATCGGCTTTTTCCTGATGCTGATGGGCGGCATCCCGGTCGGCATCACGCTGGCCGCCAGCGGCTTCATTTTTGGTTTCATGGGTTTCGGTGAATCGCTGTTCAACCTGCTGCCGGCGCGCATATACGGCGTGGTCGCCAACTACCAGTGGCTGGCGATCCCGCTGTTTGTCTTCATGGGCGTGATGCTGGAAAAATCGCGCCTGGCCGAAGACCTGCTCGACGTGATCGGCCACCTGGCCGGCGGGCTGCGCGGCGGCATGGCGCTGGGCATCATCGGCGTCGGCGTGCTGATGGGCGCGACCACCGGCATCGTCGGCGCGACCGTGATCACGCTGGGCCTGCTGACGCTGCCGACGCTGCTGCGGCGCGGTTACGACCCGGCGATCTCCTGCGGCGCCATCTGCGCCTCGGGCACGCTGGGCCAGATCATCCCGCCCAGCCTGGTGCTGATCCTGCTGTCCGACATCATGCAGCTGTCGGTGGGCACGCTGTTTGCCGCAGCGGTGCTGCCGGGCCTGATGCTGGCCGGGCTGTATGTGAGCTGGATCGTGGTCTACGGCATGATCCGGCCCGACTCCATGCCGCCGGTGCCGCAGGCCGAGCGCGACGCGGTGTCACGTGCGCAGCTGTGGCTGCGCGTGCTCAAGGTGGCGCTGCCGCCGGTGGCGCTGGTGCTGTCGGTGCTGGGCTCCATCATCGGCGGCGTCGCGGCACCGACCGAGGCCGCCTCCATGGGCGCGCTGGGCTCCATCCTGGTGGTGGCACTGGCGCGCCGCCTCTCGCTGTCAGTGCTGCGCGACGTGATGCAGACCACCACGCGGATCTCTGCGATGGTGCTGTTCATCCTGATCTGCTCGCAGGTCTTCAGCCTGGCGTTCCGCGGCCTGCAAGGTGAAAAGCTGATCGAGGACCTGTTCGCGTTTTTGCCGGGCGGCATCAACACCGCGATCTGGTTCCTGATGGGCCTGATCTTCGTGCTCGGCTTTTTCATCGAGTGGATCGAGATCAGCTACATCGCCGTGCCGCTGTTCTTGCCGATCTTCGCGGCCGCCGGTGTCGACATGGTCTGGCTGGCGATGATGATCACCGTCAACCTGCAGACTTCGTTTCTGACGCCGCCCTTCGGCTGGGCGCTGTTTTTCCTGCGCGGCGTCGCGCCGCCCGGTGTGACCACGCGGCACATCTACCTCGGTGTGATTCCGTTCGTGGGGCTGCAGATCCTGGGCATCGTGCTGGTCTTTTTCTTCCCGGCGATAGCGACCTGGCTGCCGAAGGCCATCGGCTGGTAAGGCCTGCGGCATCGCCGGTCGGCGCAGGTGCTATTAAAAAAGTAGCTACCTCCTCCCACCAGTCATGGGCCAGCGGCATTTTTGATACATAAATGCAGGGCACCTGCGCTGAGCGCGCAGGCGCGCCCGGCTGTGGCGCGGGCAAGGTAGCACCGCTGGTCAGCGACGCCACCATCACTTGGCACGGCCCTTGCATCTCATCTTGTACACAAGTATGGATGCTTTAAATTGGTGCACCCCGTCATGACCCTCGATTCCGCCACATCCGACCCGGCCTGGGCGGATGAGGCCTGGATCCACAAACCGGCGCAAGCTGTCCTGTCGGCAGCCGACGAGGCGGGGACGGGCCCGCTCGCGGGGTTGCGTTTTGCCGTCAAGGACAATATTGATGCTGCCGGACTGCCCACCACGGCGGCCTGCCCGGCCTTTGCCTACACGCCGCCAGCCCATGCCGCTGTCGTGCAAAAGCTGCTCGATGCTGGTGCACAGCTGGCCGGTAAAACCAACCTTGACCAGTTTGCTTGCGGCCTGAACGGCACACGCTCACCGTTTGGCGCCGTGCCCAATGCGCTCAACCCGCTGTATGTATCGGGGGGGTCCAGCTCGGGCTCGGCCTATGTGGTGGCCACCGGTCAGGTGGACTTTGCGCTGGGTACCGACACCGCCGGCTCCGGCCGGGTGCCGGCCGGCCTGAACAACATCGTCGGCCTGAAACCCTCGCGCGGCCTGATCAGTGCGCGCGGCGTGGTGCCAGCCGCGCAAAGCGTGGACTGCGTGTCCATCTTGGCGCGTACCGTCGCCACCGCCGTGCGCGTGCTGGAGGCCGCCATGGGGCACGACCCGCTTGACGCCTGGTCGCGCAAACTGGTGATGGCCAGCAAAGCCTGGCCCGCTGCCTTCCGTTTTGGTATTCCGTCGGCGCCGGAGTTTTATGGTGACGCTGCTGCCGAGGCGGCGTTCGGGGACGCCATCGTTCGCCTGCAGGCTATGGGCGGCACCGCCGTGCCCGTCGATTTCCGCCCGCTCGCCGAGGTAGCGTCGCTGCTTTATGAAAGTGCGCTGGTGGCCGAGCGTTACACCGCCATCCGCGGTTTCTTTGATGCGCACGAAGGCGAGGTGATCGAGCCGGTACGCAGCATCATTGCCGCCGGCCGCAACTACAGCGCCGCTGATCTTTATGAGGTGCAAACCCGCGTCAAGTTGCTGGGCCAGCAGGCCGATGCCATGTGGGCGCAGACCGATTGCCTGCTGGTGCCGACCGCACCTACGCATTACACGATTGCGCAGATGCAGCGGGACCCGGTGGCGCTGAACCGCAAGCTCGGCGCCTATACCAACTTTGTCAACCTGCTCGACTACGCAGCGCTGTCGGTACCCAGTTCAATGCGGGCAGACGGCCTGCCGTTTGGCATCACCCTGATCGGGCCCTCCGGCAGCGACTGGCAACTGGCCGAGCTTGGCCAGCGTTACCACCACCAGACAGGATTGCTGCTGGGCGCAACCGGGGAGCCCTTACCGGCCATGCAGCCGGTTGCCGGGCTCAGCCCTCACCCCACCCCTCTCCCAACGAGCGAGAGAGCTAAAACCGTGAAGGTGGCCGTCGTGGGGGCGCATTTGTCGGGCATGCCGCTAAACGGTCAACTGACCCAACGGGGCGCCACGCTGGTTTGCAACACTGAAACCGCAGCGCATTACAGGCTGTATGCCTTGCCCGGCACCACGCCGCCCAAACCCGGCTTGCTGCGCGTAGCCCCCAACCAGGGCGTGCGCATCGCGCTGGAAATCTGGGACATGCCGCTGACCGAGTACGGCTCGTTTGTCGCCCTGATTCCCGCGCCGCTGGGCATAGGCACGCTGGAACTCGGCGACGGCAGCAGCGTTCAAGGTTTTGTCTGCGAGGTCCAGGCCCTGCAGGGCGGAGCTCGTGACATTTCTCACCTTGGCGGCTGGCGTGCCTATATCCAGTCGCTCAAACCCCTGGCGGTCTGACGCCTTCTTTGCATCGTTTTATCAACCACTTCACTTCCAAGGAGCTTCCATGACGACCCCCAGCTCAACTTCCACCGCCACGGCCACCCGTAGAAAAACCCTGGTCACAGGCGCTGCCCTGCTTGGCGTGCTGGGCATGCCCGCCATCGTCCGTGCCCAGGCCGGCCCCAATATCCGCATCGGCTACTGGCCTATCGCCGCCGGCCTGCCCTTTTATACGGCGGTTGAACTCGGCTACTTCAAGGAAGCAGGGCTGAACGTGGAAGTATTGAAGTTCGCCGGCGCCCAGCAGATCATGGAAGGCATGCTGGCCGACCGTTGTGACGGCAGTGCCAATGGCACCGGCTCAGGCAATATTGCTGTGGGGGAGCTGGCAGCGCCCGGCAGTTTCAAGATTTTCTGCGCCAACCCCAGCAACGTGAAAAACGTGCTGGATCAGGTGATTGTTCCTGTCGCAAGCACCGCCAAAATCATGGCCGACCTCAAGGGCAAGCGTATAGGCTCAGGCCCCGGTATCCAGAATGTGACATTGGCCAAGACGGTGCTGGAGCGCGGCGGCGCCACCGGCGCCACCGTGGTCGAGCTACCCATTGGCCAGCACATCGCAGCGCTGGCGGCAGGCCAACTAGATGGCGCCTACACACTGGAGCCCACCGGCACCATCGGCCGCCTCAACGGCACCACCCGCGTGCTGGAAGCCGGCGTGATCTCCCGCTATGTGCTGGGCGACCCCATGGCGCCCTGGTTTGGCGGTTCCGCATCGCTGACATCGAGCTTCATCAAAAAGCACCCAGCCGAAACGAAAAAATTCATCACCGCCTACGGCAAGGGTGTCACCTATGTGCGTACCAAGGCGGTTGAGGCACGTCAGTACCTCAAGGGCTACACCGCCATCGAGGGCGCGCTGACCAGCGAGGTGCCGCTGGCGGCCTACACCATGTACAACGAGTTCACGCCAGCCGACGTGGCCCACTTTCAGAAGTTTTTTGACCTGTTTTTCGAGCGCGGCATTTTTGCCTCGCGCCTGATGGTTGACTCCATGCTTTACAAGGGCTAAAGCGGTGGATGCCCACTCTTCCATCGCCGCCGCAGCGACGGCGCCGGGCAAACCGTGGGCGCCGCCCGCGACAGCGCCGGTCGGCAGCGCGCCGCGCAAGCCGTCCTGGGGCAAGGCCTTGCCCTTCATTGGCCCGGTGGTGCTGTTTATCGTCTGGGACCTGGTGGTGCGCCTGGGCTTTATCAAGGCGATTTTGCTGCCACCGCCGCTCGATGCGATGGGCGCCCTGATCAACGGCCTGGCGGGTGGGCCGCTGCTCAAGGACTTTCTGGTGACGGTCTGGCGCACGGTTCAGGCCTTCCTGATTGCTGCCGCCGTGGGCATGCCGCTGGGGGTTTTGCTCGGCAGTTCAGAAAAAGCCTACCGCAGCGTCGAGTTTCTGATTGACTTCTTTCGCTCGACACCGTCCTCCGCGCTGATCCCGCTGTTCCTGATGATCTTCGGCGTATCGGACGTCAACAAGGTGGCCATTGCGGCCTTTGGCGCGCTGCTGATTGTGGTGTTCAACAGCGCTTACGGTGTCATCAATGCGCGCAAGCAGCGGGTGATGGCGGCCAAGGTCATGGGCGCCTCGCGCTGGCAGGTGTTCAAGGACGTGCTGATCTGGGAAAGCCTGCAGCCGAGTTTTGTCGGACTGCGCTCGGCGGTGTCGATGGCGCTGGTGATCGTGATTGTGGCCGAGATGTTTATTGGTGCCGACAGCGGCTTGGGCAACCGCATCATCAACTCGCAACAGGTCATGAATGTGAAAGACATGTATGCGTCGATTCTGGCGGCAGGTGCGCTGGGTTATGCGCTGAATATCCTCTTTCTCGTCGTCGAGCGCCGTATTGTTCACTGGAGTGGAAGGTAGCCATGTCTGCAGTTCTCAACGCCCCTGTTTTTGCCGATGTGCCTGTGCCCCAGTTCAAGCCCGGCCCGGCCGGCACCCACATCACGATACGCGGACTGACCAAATACTTTGCCGGTTGGCCGCTGTATGAAGACTTCAATCTGGACATTCCGAAACACAAGATTGTTTCGGTGTTCGGCCCCAATGGCTGTGGCAAATCCACCCTGATCAACATGATCGCCGGCCTGGTGCCGATTGACGCCGGTGAAATCCTGTTTGACGGCAAGTCGCTGAAAGACACCAAGATCGGCTACGTCTTCCAGAACTACCGGGAGGCGATGTTCCCCTGGATGCGCACCATCGACAACATCGCCTACCCGCTCAAGCTGGAGGGCAAGTCCAAGGCTGAGGTGGACAGGCGCATGGCCGAACTGGTGGCGTCGTTTGACGTGAAGTTCGACCTGAGGCGTTATCCGTATGAGCTTTCTGGCGGACAGCAGCAGACCGCGTCCATCATGCGAGCGCTGGCGCCCAAGCCCGAGGTGCTGTTTCTCGATGAGCCGTTTTCTGCGCTTGATTTTGAAATGACATTGTTCATCCGCGAAAAACTGCAAGAGGTCTTCATGCAGACCGGCACCACCATGCTGCTGGTCTCGCACGACCTGGAAGAGGCGGTGTACCTGGCCGACCAGGTGTTGCTGCTGACCAAGCGGCCGACCCGCGTCGCCGAGATCCTGCCCTACGACGATGCCCGGCCGCGCACGGTGGAGACGCTGTCCGAGCCGGGCTTCATCAGCGCCAAGAAACTGAGCCTGGAAATTTTCCAGCGCGAAGTGCGGCGCTGAGCCATCTGGAGAAACCATGGACGAAGCAAAGATCGCGGCTTATGTCGGCAGCACGGCCGCCGTGCTGGGACTGCCGCTGCCGCCGGAGCGGGCGGCCCGCGTGCTTGCCCACCTCCAGCGCACCGCCGCCATGGCCGCGCTGCTGGATACCGCGCCGCTGGCGCCGCACGACGAACTCGCCGAAATTTACAGTCCGGCAGCCTTTCCGCCCTTGAATGACGGGCGCAGTCAGCTATGAAAATCATAGCGTTTGACGCTGCCACCATGGCTGCCGCCGTTGCTGCGGGCGATCTCAGTGCACGCGAGCTGGTGGAGACCAGCCTGGCGTGTATCGCCGCCACCGACGGCCGGGTCAATGCCTTCACCGAAACAACCCGGGACCGCGCCCGCGCCGAAGCCGATGCCGTGGACGCCCGGCGAGCCCGCAGTGAGACCCTGGGGCCGCTGGCCGGTGTGCCCTATGCGGTCAAGAACCTGTTTGACATTGAGGGCCTGACCACCCTGGCCGGCTCCAAAGTCAACCATGGCTTGCCGGCGGCGACCGCCGATGCGGTGCTTGTCACGCAGATGAAAGCCGCCGGCGCGGTGCTGGTCGGAGCGCTCAACATGGACGAATACGCCTACGGTTTCACCACCGAAAATACGCATTACGGTCCTTGCCACAACCCGCACGACCTGACGCGTATCGCCGGCGGCTCCTCGGGCGGCTCCGGCGCAGCGGTGGCGGCCGGACAGGTGCCCGTCACGCTGGGGTCTGACACCAACGGCTCCATTCGTGTGCCGGCCTCGCTGTGCGGCGTCTGGGGGCTCAAGCCCACCTTCGGTCGCCTGTCGCGCCGCGGTACCTATCCCTTTGTACACAGCATCGACCACCTCGGGCCGCTGGCCAGCAGCCTGGCCGGCTTGGGCCTGGCCTACGACGCGCTGCAGCAGCCCGACCCGCTGGATCCGGGCAGCCATGCGCTGCGTGTGCAGCCGGTGTCGCCAGCCCTGGGCAAGGGGATAGCCGGCCTGCGCATCGGTGTGCTCGACGGCTACTTTCATGACAATGCCGGACCCGGCGCCCGTGAGGTGGTGGCGCTGGCGGCCCGCACCCTGGGTGCGCAGTCCGATGTGTTGTGGCCCGACGCCGCGCTGGCGCGCGCTGCGGCCTTCATCATCACCGCAAGTGAAGGGGGCAGCCTGCACCTGGGCGACCTGCGCACGCGTGCCGACGATTTCGAGCCGCTGTCGGTGGACCGTTTCATCGCCGGTGCGCTGCAGCCTGTGGACTGGTATCTGCGCGCGCAGCGCTTTCGCCGCGTTTACCGCGACAAGGTCAACACCCTGTTTCAGGACTGGGACGTGCTGCTGACCCCCGCCACACCCGTCAGCGCCACCGTGATTGGCACCGAGTGGCAGGACATCAACGGTGTGCGTCAGCCTTGCCGCGCCGCCATGGGCCTGCTGACCCAGCCGATCTCCTTTGCGGGTTGCCCGGTGGTCACCGCGCCGATGTGGCCGGCGGGCACCGGTGGTTTGCCGATAGGCGTGCAAATCATTGCCGCGCCGTGGCGCGAGGACCTGGCCTTCCGGGTTGCGCAGGTGCTGGGCGACGCCGGTATTGCCCACGTTCAACCCGTCACTCTGTGAAGCCATGCATCCCACCCTCGCCATCAATCTTCCTGCGGTCCTGGCCGAAGTCACGGCCGTGTTTGCGCGTTATGAGGACGCGCTGGTCAACAACAAGGTAGAGGTGCTTGACGAGCTGTTCTGGGACAGCCCGCACACCCTGCGTTACGGCGCCACTGAGAACCTCTACGGCTACGCCGCCATCCAGGACTTCCGTGCGGGACGGCCCGCGCAGGGGCTGCAGCGCAGCTTGCTGAAAACCGTGATCACCACCTATGGACATGACTTCGCGACCGCCAACGTCGAGTTCCAGCGCGCCGGCAACGCCAAACCTGGCAGGCAGAGCCAGACCTGGGTACGCACGCCCGAAGGTTGGCGTGTGGTCGCGGCGCATGTGAGCCTTCTTGACTGAGTTCATCCCTGTTCCCTTGACCACTGATTCCCCTTAACCCCTGGAGCACCAACCATGACCAACTTCATTAATCGCCGCGATTCGATCAAAACCCTGGCCGCGCTAGGCGCCGCAGCCGCCAGCCCGTTTGCCTTTGCGCAAAAGCCCCTGACCGTGGGCGTGATCTACGTTGGCCCGCGCGACGACTACGGCTACAACCAGGCGCAGGCGCAGGCTGCAGCCGAACTCAAGAAGATGCCCGGCGTCAAAGTGGTCGAGGAGGAAAACGTGCCCGAGACCGCCGCCGTGCAGAAGAGCATGACCGGCATGATTGCGCAGGACGGCGCGTCGCTGGTGTTCCCGACCTCCTTCGGCTACTTCGATCCGCATGTGCTGGCGGTGGCGCCCAAATTTCCCAATGTGCGTTTTGCCCACTGCGGCGGGCTCTGGACCGAAGGCAAACACCCGAAAAATGCCGCCAGCTTTTTCGGCTACATCGAGGAGTGCCAGTACCTCAACGGCGTGATCGCCGGCCACATGACCAAGAGTAACAAGATCGGTTTCATCGCCGCCAAGCCGATCCCGCAGGTGCTGCGCAACATCAACGCCTTCACCCTGGGTGCCCGTTCGGTCAAGCCCGGCATCACCACCAGCGTGATCTTCACCGGAGACTGGTCCATGCCAGTCAAGGAAGCCGAAGCCACCAACAGTCTGGCCGACCAGGGCGTGGACGTTTTCACCATGCACGTGGACGGCCCGAAAGTCATCGTCGAGACGGCGGCCAAACGCGGCAAGATGGTCTGCGGTTACCACGCCAGCCAGGCCAAGCTCGCGCCCCAGGCCTACCTGACCGGCGCCGAGTGGAACTGGCTCACGGCTTACACCACCTTCGTGGAAGCCGCGCGCAGCGGCAAGCCGCATCCCAACTTCATCCGCGGCGGCCTGAAGGACGGCTACGTGAAGATGTCGGCCTACGGCCCGACCGTGACCGATGCGGCGAAAAAGCAGGCCGACAGCGTCAAGGCGCAGATGGTAGCGGGCAGCTTCGACATCTTCAAGGGCCCGCTCAAGGACAACAAGGGCGGCACCATCGTCCCGGCCGGCAAGGTCTTCAAGCAGACCGACCTCGAGCTGGAGAAGATGAATTACCTGGTCGAAGGGGTGATCGGCTCGGTCTGAAGTTCCGTTTGCCCTGAGCCTGTCGAAGGGTCCTTGGCTTCGACAGGCTCAGCCCGAAACGGGAGAAAACCCCCATGCGCAACTCCCTCGCCAACGTCCTGTTGCCGGTAGGCGCCATCATCGCGGCGCTGGCGTTGTTCGGCGTCTTCGTCTGGTTCGCCGGCGTGAGCCCGCTGGAGGTCTGGCTGCTGTTGTTCAAGGGCGCCTTCGGTGACTGGTACTCGTGGCAGAACACCTTGCAGCGCGCCGCGCCGCTGATGCTGACCGCCCTGTGTGTGGCCATCCCGGCGCGCGCCGGCCTGACGGTGATCGGCGGCGAGGGCGCGGTGGTGCTGGGCGGGCTGGCCTGCGCCGGGCTGGCGCAGGGCCTGCCGCTGCCCGCCAATGTGGCCGGCACGGTGATGGTCTGCCTGGCCGCCGCAGTGGCCGGCGCGCTATGGATAACGCTGGCGGGCTGGCTGCGCCAATACCGCGGTATCAATGAAACGATCAGCAGCCTGCTGCTGGCTTATGTGGCCATCGGCTTGTTCAAGCACCTGGTCGAGGGGCCGCTGCGCGATCCGTCCAGCCTGAACAAACCCTCGACCTTTTCGCTGGACGAAGGTTTGCGCATCGGCGGCATCGCCGGCTCGGACGTGCACTGGGGGCTGGTGATCGGTGTGCTGGCCTGCCTGGCGGCGGGCCTGTGGATGCGTATCACGCCTTCGGGTTTTGCTGTGCGTGTGGTCGGCGGCAATCCGCGCGCGGCGCATCTGGTCGGCCTGCCGGCCTCCAAACTGATTCTGCTGGCCTGCGCGCTCGGCGGCGCCAGCGCCGGATTGGCAGGTGCCATCGAGGTGGCGGCGGTGCACACCAACGCCAACGCATCGCTGATCGCTGGTTACGGCTACGCTGGCATCCTGGTGGCTTTTATTGCGCGCCAGCATCCGGTGGCCATCATCCCGGTGGCGATTTTGTTCGGTGGCTTCGGCGCGGCCGGCAGCCTGCTGCAACGCCGCCTGGGTTTGCCCGACGCCTCGGTGCTGGTGCTGCAGGGCATTGCCTTTGTGCTGATCCTGGCCAGCGAAGCGCTGCGCGATGTGGACTGGCGAGCCTTCTTCGCACGCATCAACCGCTTTGGCCCATCCGAACCCAGTCCGATTCCCCTGCCGCAGGGCAAGCCATGAGCGCCGACCAGCTCCTGATTTTTTTTGCCGGCATCGTGGGCGGTGCCTTGCGCGTCGGTGCGCCTTTCCTGTTTGTCAGTCTCGGCGAATGCATCACCGAAAAATCGGGACGCATCAACCTGGGTCTTGAAGGCGTGCTGGTGCTGTCGGCCATGTCGGCCTTTGGCGCGTCGTACCTCTCCGGCTCGGCCTGGATCGGCGTGCTGGCCGCCGCCACCACCGGCGCATTGCTGGCCACCTTGCACGGTGTGCTGTGTTCGCTGCCGCGCGTCAACGACATCGCCACCGGCATTGCGCTGATGCTGCTGGGCATGGGCCTGGCGTTTTACCTGGGCAAGCCGCTGATCCAGCCGCAGGCGCCGCAGTTGCCGGCGATTGCGCTGGGCAACTGGAGCGACTCGGCTGCGGTGCGCTCGGCCCTGCAAATCAACGCGCTGGTGCCCATAGGCATCGCGCTGGCGGTGGCGTTGTGGTGGGCCTTTGCCAACACCCGCGCTGGCCTGCTGGTGCGCATGGCCGGCGACTCGGCCAACGCCACGCGCGCTCTCGGCTATTCGGTGTCCGCGATCCGGATTGCTGCCACCGCCGCCGGCGGCATGGTGGCCGGCCTGGGGGGCGCCTGCCTCACGCTGTTTTATCCGGGCAGCTGGAACGAAGGTATCTCCAGCGGTCAGGGCTTGATCGCGGTGGCGCTGGTGATCTTCGCGCGCTGGAGCCCGATCCGCTGCGTTTACGCCTCGCTGCTGTTCGGCGGCGCCGGCGCTATCGGCCCGGCGCTTCAGTCCATCGGCATCAGCTGGGGCTACCACCTGTTCAACATCGTGCCTTATGTGCTGACGCTGCTGATCCTGGTCATCACCTGCCGGCCAGGCACCACGGTGAGCGGTAGCCCGGGCGAACTTTCCTCCTCTACACAATGAAACCAACCAAGGAAGCAGCATGACAGGACTGGGTGGACTCAACAAATCGAAACATGGCGTGTGCATGGGCCTGGTGCAACTGCAATTGCCTGTGGTCGATACCGCCGCGCAACTCGCCGCGCAGACGCAGCGCATCTGCGACATGGTGGCCAAGGCGCGGCGCAACCAGGGCAATATGGACTTGGTGGTATTTCCCGAATACGCTCTGCACGGGCTGTCGATGTCGATCTCGCCTGAACTGATGGTGTCGCTCGACGGCCCCGAGGTCGCAGCCTTCAAGCGCGCCTGCGTGGACAATCACATCTGGGGCTGTTTTTCCATCATGGAGGCCAACCCCGGCGGCAACCCCTACAACAGCGGCCTGATCATCGACGACACCGGCGCTGTCAAGCTCTACTACCGCAAGCTGCATCCCTGGGTGCCGGTCGAACCCTGGGAGCCAGGCAACCTCGGCGTGCCGGTCTGCGACGGCCCGAACGGCAGCAAGCTCGCGCTGATCATCTGCCACGACGGCATGTTCCCCGAGATGGCGCGTGAGGCCGCCTACAAGGGCGCAGAAATCATCATCCGCACTGCAGGCTACACCGCACCCATCCGCCATAGCTGGAAAATCAGCAACCAGGCCAACGCCTTCAGCAACCTCGCCATCACGGCCAACGTCTGCCTGTGCGGCAGCGACGGCAGCTTCGACTCCATGGGCGAGGGCATGTTCTGCAACTTCGATGGCACCGTGCTGGTTGAAGGCGGCGGGCGTCCCGACGAAATCATCACGGCCGAAGTACGGCCCGACCTGGTGCGTGAAGCCCGTACCGGCTGGGGCGTGGAAAACAACATCTACCAGCTTTACCACCGCGGCTACGTGGCGGTGAAAGGCGGCGCCCAGGACTGCCCCTACACCTATATGCGCGACATGATGGACGGCACGTACAGGCTGCCCTGGCCGGTGGACGTCACCGACGGGACCTCCTGCGGCTTCGACGCGCCGACCCGCAGCTACAAGGCCTGAGAAGGAAAACAACCCGATGCAACGCTTGGTCAACGCCAATCCCTACGCCTGGCCCTGGAACGGTGACCTGCAGCCGGGCAACACCGCGCTTGTCGTCATCGACATGCAGGTCGATTTCTGCGGCGAAGGCGGCTACGTGGACAAGATGGGTTATGACATCTCACTGACACGCGCGCCGATTGAGCCGCTCAAGACCCTGATGGCCAGTATGCGCGATAGGGGTTACCACATCATCCACACGCGCGAGGGCCACCGGCCCGACCTGTCGGATCTGCCGGCCAACAAGCGCTGGCGCTCGCGCCAGATCGGCACCAACGGCGTGGGCATCGGCGACGACGGGCCTTGCGGCCGCATCCTGGTGCGCGGCGAGCCGGGCTGGGACATCATTTCTGAACTGACGCCCTTGCCGGACGAGGTGGTGATCGACAAACCCGGCAAGGGCTCGTTCTACGCCACTGACCTGGAGATGGTGCTGCACACGCGCGGCATCCGCAACCTGATCCTGACCGGCATCACCACCGATGTGTGTGTGCACACGACGATGCGTGACGCCAACGACCGCGGCTTCGAATGCCTGCTGCTGTCGGACTGCACCGCCGCCACCGACGCCGGCAACCACGCGGCGGCGCTCAAGATGATCACCATGCAGGGCGGCGTGTTCGGCGCCCATGCGACATCTGCGGCAGTGCTGGACGCACTGGCGCAGCCATGAGCACAGCCGCAGCCATCGGCAGCCTGCCGCCGGCCACCGGCGCGCTGGCGCTGGACACCTACCAGATGAGCATGCACTTCGGCAGCTTCACCGCGCTCGACAGTGTCAGCATGAAGGTGGCGCCGGGCACGGTGCATGCGCTGCTGGGCGAAAACGGCGCTGGCAAAAGCACGCTGGTCAAATGTGTGGCGGGGTACCAAAGGCCCTCGGCAGGCAGCATCCTGATTGACGGCCGCGAGCAGGCGATTGACAACCCGGTGGTGGCGCGCACGCTGGGCATCGGCATGGTCTACCAGCATTTCACGCTGGCGCCCGGCATGACAGTGGCCGAAAATCTGCTGCTGGCCAGCGGCCGGGCACCAGCGGTGATCAACTGGAAGAAAAAACGCGCCGAACTCCAAGCCTTTCTGCAGACCACGCCGTTCCGATTGGACCTGGACGCGCGGCCGATCGACATGGCGGCGGGCGAAAAGCAGAAGCTGGAACTGCTCAAGCAGCTCTACCTGAAGCCGCGCCTGTTGATCCTGGACGAACCGACCTCGGTCTTGAGCCCCCAGGAGGCCGACGAAGTGTTGGGCCACGTGCGCGACTTTGCGCGCGCCGGCCACTGCACGGTGCTGATCATCACCCACAAGTTCCGCGAAGTGATGGCCTATGCCGACGACGTGACGGTGTTGCGCCGTGGCAAGGCGGTGCACACCACGTCGGTGGCAGGCACCGACCCGGCGCGGCTGGCGCAGGCCATGGTGGGCGATGCGACTGCCGCCCGTCCCGAAAGCCTGGATGAGAAGAAAAATATGCCTCCAGCCCATAGCGAACATGAGCCATCAGCTATAAAAATAATAGCAACTACGGTCCTCCCCTTGGTCATAAAAAACCTCTCTGTGATGGGGGATCGCGGCACACTTGCGGTGCGTGACCTGAGCCTGTCGGTAGCGGCCGGTGAGATCCTCGGCATCGCCGGCGTCTCTGGCAACGGCCAGCGCGAACTTGTCGAGGCCCTGGTCGGCCAGCGCGCGCGCGCCGCCGGCAGCGTGCAGGTCAAGGGCCAGTCCTATGCCGCCACGCGCGAAGAAAACCATCGGCTGAAGGTGCGCAGCCTGCCCGAGGAGCCGCTGCGCAATGCCTGCGTCGGCGAGCTCTCGGTGGCCGAGAACATGGCGCTGCGCGACTTCGACCGGCCGCCGTTGTGCGCCGGCGGACGCTTGCGTTTCGGGCACTGGCGCAGCCGCGCGCGCGAATGGATCACTGGCTACGGCATCAAGACCCAAGGCGAAAATGCGCCGATCCGCAGCCTGTCGGGCGGCAACGTGCAGCGCGCCGTGCTGGCGCGTGAACTGCATGGCGAGATCAATGTGCTGATCGCCGCCAACCCGGTGTTCGGCCTCGACTTTGCCGCTGTCAAGGAAATCCACACCCGCCTGCGCGGCGTGGCGCAGCAGGGCGGCGCGGTGCTGCTGATCAGCGAGGACCTGGACGAGCTGCTCGAACTGGCCGACCGCATCGTGGTGATGAGTGAAGGGCGCATCGTCTTCGAGACCGCTGCTGCGGGGGCGGAGCGGCAGGTGTTGGGGGCGCATATGGGTGGGGGGCATCACGCTCCTGTGCCAGAGAGCGTGGCGTGAATTGCTTTGTGGCTTCTTGCTGGAAGCCGGGTTTCGCCCCGGCGGGCGAGGGGGTCTCATCCATGAAGTTGAACACCGTTCGGGCTGAGCCTGTCGAAGCTGTCTTTCCCTCCAGCGTTGGAGGTGTGCCTGCAAGCCGGGGCTTGCCCGAAGTTCTGGCTACGCTGGCACTGGCACATACGCCAGCGGCAGCATGACGCCCAAAGAGCCCATATGCAACTAGCCGAAGCCCAACCCTTCCCCTTCAGCTTCGGGCTGAAGTCCACCGCCCTCGTCATCATCGACATGCAGCGCGACTTCATTGAGCCGGGCGGCTTTGGCGAAACGCTGGGCAACGATGTCTCGTTGCTGCAGGCCATCGTGCCGGCCTGCCAGGCCGTGCTGGAGGCCTGGCGCCGCGCCGGCGGCCTGGTGGTGCACACGCGCGAGGCGCACAAGGCCGACCTGTCGGATTGCCCGCCCGCCAAGCGCAACCGCGGCAACCCGGCACTGCGCATCGGCGACAGGGGCGCGATGGGCCGCATCCTGGTCGCTGGCGAGCCGGGCAACCAGATCATCCCCGGACTTGCGCCGCAGCGCGGCGAGATCGCCATCGACAAGCCTGGCAAAGGCGCCTTCTACGCCACCGGCCTGCACGAGCAGCTGCAGCACGTCGGCATCACGCACCTGCTGTTCATGGGCGTGACCACCGAGGTCTGCGTGCAAACCTCAATGCGTGAAGCCAACGACCGGGGTTATGACTGCCTGCTACTGGAAGACTGCACTGAAAGTTATTTCCCCGCCTTCAAAACGGCGGCTGTGGCGATGATGTGCGCCCAGGGCGCCATCGTCGGCTGGACCGCGACCAGCGCCCAGTTGCTGCCGGCGCTGGCGGCCCTGCCGGCACAGCCCCAACACTGCTAGAGTTTCGCCATGCCCACCGCCGCCAGCCATCTAGCCGCCCTCGGGGCTGCGCCCGTTCACCGCTCGCGTGCCGACGAGGTGTATGAGCAGCTCAAGCGCGATGTGTCCGAGTTCAAGCTCGTTCCGGGCGACCGTTTCACCGAAACCGAAATCAGCGAGCGGCTGGGCGTGTCACGCACGCCGGTGCGGCAGGCGCTGTTCCGCATGCAGCATGAAGGTTTTGTCGAGGTGCTGTTTCGCAGCGGCTGGCGCGTGCTGCCGTTTGACTTCAACCAGTTTGAGGAGCTGTACGACCTGCGCATGGTGCTGGAGACCACGGCGGCGCACCGGCTTTGCGAAGACGCCTTGAAAGTCAATCCGGCAGTGCTGGATGAACTGGCTGCCATCTGGCTGGTCAGCCCGGAGCAACGCAGCAGCGACACCGTGCAGGTGGCGCAGTGGGACGAGGCTTTTCACTGCGCGCTGGTGGTGGCGGCCGGCAATGCCGAGATGGCGCGCGTACACCGCGACGTGACCGAACGCATACGCGTGATCCGTCGGCTTGACTTCACCAAGCAGCCGCGCATCGACGCCACCTTCGAGGAGCACGCCAAGATCCTCAAGGCGATCCAGCGCAAGCGCGGCGACCAGGCCGCCCTGCTGCTGCGCTCACACATTCAGACCAGCCAGGCCGAGGTGCGCAAGATCACGCTGCATCAAGTGCATCTGGCGCGGCAAATGGGGGCCGGGACTGGCTGACGTGTCCCGCAGCGGGTGGCCCTGAAACGCAGTGCGACGCCGAAAAACCCCCGACTCCTAGAAGCCTGGGCACCGGCCCCGGCAGCGCTGGCGCCCATGATGGCCATCTGGAAGATCGACATGCCGCGCGCCTGCACCCAGTCGGGCAGCGCCACCTGGGCCGACACACTCAGGGTGTTGGCGGTGGTCAGCCAGGCCGCGCTGGCCAGCGCCATCGCAGGCGCCGCGATATAGATGCTGGACGACAGGGCCACCAGCGCGGTGGCGCCTGACTGCAGCAGCACACCGCCCAGCACCAGCGCATCGCGCGACAGCCGCTGGCGCAGCTACGGCAGCACACAAACCAGCGCAATCGCACCCACACCCATGGACGCCAGCAGCAAGGTGAAGCCGCCGGCGCCGCCCCCCAGGCCACGCACCACCAGCGGCAGCAGGCACCGGCCAACGCATCGCCAGTCCCACGCCGTTGGCAAAAGTCAGCGCCAGCAGCAGCGGCGCGGTCATGCCGCCCATCACGATGGTGAGGCACAGAATCACGGCGACGGCCGCCGCCCAGAACTGCGTGATGATGAAATAACGCCGCCGGTCCAGGATGTCGGCCAACGCGCCGCTGGGCAGGCCCAGCAAAAACACCGGCAGGGTTGAGGCCGACTGGACCAGCGCCACCCAGATTGGCGAGGTGGTCAGCGAGGTCATCAGCCAGGCCGCCGCCACGTCGTTCATCTACATGCAGATATTGGCCGCCAGCCAGGTGAACCACAACATCCGGAACACCGGAGAACTCAGCGGCGCCCAGGCCGACAAGGGAGCGTGTTGCCGCCGGGGCTGGGTTCTGGCACGCGGCTATTGTCCCCAAACTTTCATGCGCCGTCCCCGGCGGCAGTTCCTCACCCGCCTTTGAGTTCCCAGATGCGGCTGATCTGGGCCGACAGCTCCATCGGGTCAAACGGTTTGTGGATCACGTCGATGGCGCCAAGCGCCATGTACTGGGCCACCTCGGCGGCCTGCACCTTGGCGGTCATGAAAATCACCGGCGTCTGCGCCGTGGCCGGCAAGTCCCGCAAGGCCTTCAGCGTGCTGGGCCCGTCCATGCCGGGCATCATCACGTCGAGCAACAGCAGATCAGCGGAGGCGGCGGGCGCGGCGGCCAGCGCCTCGCTGCCAGAGGCGCAGGCGATCACGGCAAAACCACCAACGGCTTCCAGCGCCATCTGGGCAACCATGCGGATATCGGGTTCGTCTTCCACATACAGGATGCGGGCAAGAGGTTGGGGCATGCGTGAGTCCTTGTCAGTATCTGCGGGCCAGTAGGCGGTCGAAAGTACGCACCGGCAAGCCAGTCTACCCGCTCAGTCGCGGGGCAGGCTGGCCTGCAGCGCGGCAACGGCCAGCGAAATCCCGGACTGGTGCTCGGGCGTCAACACCCCACCGCCCTCGCCAGCCTGGGCCAGCAGCACTTCGAGCGACTTGGCGGCCAGGCCCACCTCGCGCAGACCCAGGGTGCCGGCCGTGCCCGCCAGCGTGTGCGCCAGGCGCTCCAGTTCGGCCAGCGCGCGCGGCGCGGCGCCTGCCTCCACCGCCGCCCAGAGTGTCTGGAGATGCGCCAGTTTTTCCGGCAAGCCACGTTTGTAATCAGCGCGCTGCAGATCGAGAAATTGCTGAAACTGCTCTTGCGGCGTGCTCATGGCGTCGCCTCGCGAAGCGGCGTCGATGGCCCGACCAGGGCGGCCACCCTGCCGAACTGGGCGATGACGCCCACCCGCCGGGCCAGGCTGGCCAGTCCCGGACGCAGCGATTGCAGCCACGAAAAAGCGCGCGCCAGCAAAGGCTCGCGCGCGACATCAGCGTGGGGGGAGAGAGAACTCATGGTGCAAGGCGCAGCTTACCGCAGCGCCTCGGTCGCCCCAGATGGGGCGTTCAGCCCTTGGGTGCACGCTCGTACAACGGCATCACACGCGGCAGGTTGCGCTCCATGTCCGCAATCCGGGTGGCGCCGGCCGGGTGGGTGCTCAGCCACTGGGGCGGGGCACCCTTGTTGGCCGCCGCCATTTTTTGCCACAGCGTGATGCCGGCGCGCGGATTGAAGCCGGCGCGCGCGCCCAGCTCCATGCCGACCAGATCGGCCTCGGACTCGTCCTCGCGGCCGAAGCGCAGGTTGAGCAGTTGCACACCGTAGCTGGCCACCGTCTGGCCCAGGTCGCCCAGGCCAAACAGTTGCGACAGCACACTGGCGCCTATGCTGGTGGCGGCCGACTTGCCCATGCGTTCGCGTGCATGCTCGCGCAGGGCATGCGCCATTTCGTGGCCCATGATCATTGCCACCTCGTCGTCGGTCAGTTGTAGCTGTTCGAGGATACCGGTGTAGAAAGCAATTTTTCCGCCGGGCATGCAAAAGGCATTGATCTGCTTGCTGCCGATCAGGTTGACCTCCCACTGCCAGGCCTTGGCGCGCGGGTTCCAGGCTTCGGCATGCGGAATGATGCGCTGGGCAATCCGGCGCAGGCGCTGGAGCTGGGCGTTGTTTGGCGGCGCCAGCGTTTTCTGCGCCGCCGCCTCCTGCATCATCTTGGCGTATTGCTGTTTGGCAGCCTGCTCGATCTCTTCAGCCGGGACCAGCTTGGTGAAGCCGGAATTGCCCCCCACCTGAACACCGTCGTTCTGGGCCAATGCCGGGACGGCGCCCAGCAACAGGGCGGTGGACAAGGCGGCAAGGTACAGCGTCGAAGCGATTCTCATGGCAGCTCCAGATTATTGATTTTTTCCAAATACACGACAGTAAACCGGACTGCTCCCACCCTCGCCCCCTGGGAGAGGGTCGAGGCGAGGGATTGAGCGTTCTGCCTGTCATGATTTCTGAAGCGCTCAATAGGTCACAGCGTATTATTCCCGCATGAGCGACACCGTACCCGAGAATCCGCAGGCCCCGCGTCAGCCGCCGCCGCATTCAGCCGTCGCTCTGGTGCCCGAAGCGGTGCCCGAAGTCGCCGCGCCAAAGCCCGGCTGGGGCGAGACGCTGCGGGTCTACCTGGAGGCGCCGACGCTGCGCATGCTGCTGCTGGGCTTTTCCGCCGGCCTGCCGCTGCTGCTGGTCTTCGGCACGCTGAGCTTCTGGCTGCGCGAGGCCGGCATCGACCGCACCACCATTGGCTACCTGAGCTGGGTCGGGCTGGCTTACGGCTTCAAGTGGGTCTGGGCGCCGCTGGTGGACCGGCTGCCGATTCCGGTGCTGACGCGCTTGCTGGGGCGTCGGCGTAGCTGGCTGCTGCTGTCGCAGGCCGTCATCATGGCCGCGCTGGTCAGCATGGCGCTGACCGATCCGCAGGCTGCGTTGCTGCCGATGGTCTGGTGCGCGCTGGCGGTGGCCTTTGCCTCGGCCACCCAGGACATTGCGCTGGACGCGTTTCGCATCGAGTCGGCCGACATACGACGTCAGGCAGCGCTGGCCGCCACCTACCAGACCGGTTACCGCATCGCGATGATCTGGGCGGGTGCCGGCGTGCTCTGGATTGCCGCACGCGCTGAGGTGGCCGGCGCAGGCAGCTACCAACACGGCGCCTGGCAGACCGCCTACCTGGTGATGGCCGCCTCCATGCTACTGGGCATGGTGACGGTGCTGTTTTCGCCGGAACCGGCGGGGCGCGACATGCCACCGGCACGCAATGCCGCCGAATGGCTCAAAAGCGCGCTGGTCGAGCCGTTTGCCGACTTCCTGCGCCGCTACGGCAAACACGCGCTGCTGATCCTGGCGCTGATTGCCGTGTACCGCATCAGCGACGTGGTGATGGGCATCATGGCCAACCCCTTTTATGTTGACATGGGTTACACCAAGGACGAGGTGGCCAGCGTTACCAAGGTCTACGGTGTGCTGATGACACTGGTCGGCGCCTTTGCCGGCGGCGCGCTGGCCATGCGTTTCGGTGTGATGAAGGTGCTGATGCTGGGCGCGGTGCTGAGCGCTGCCAGCAACCTGCTGTTTGCCTGGCTGGGCTCGCGCGGGCACGATGTCCAGGCGCTGGTCTTTGTGATCTCGGCCGACAACCTGTCCAGCGGCATCGCCTCGGCCGCCTTCATTGCCTACCTGTCGAGCCTGACCAACATCAACTATTCGGCCACGCAGTACGCACTCTTCAGCTCCATGATGCTGCTGCTGCCGAAGTTTCTGGCCGGTTATTCCGGCAGCTACGTGGACAGTTTCGGTTACAGCCACTTCTTCACTGCGACGGCGCTGCTGGGTGTGCCGGTGCTGCTGCTGGTGTGGCTGGCTTCACGCATGAAATCGCCCTCCAGCCCATAACCCACGGGCGCAAGCAGCTATTAAAAAAGTAGCAGATTGGCACCGCTAACCGCAACGGTTTACCTAACTTTACAGCCGCTTCAACGCGACTTGTTGCTTCGGGCGCAGCATGGCCAGTCTGGTCATCGACGGAGAACACCATGAGCGAACACCGCAGCAGCGCAACTTACCCAGCCAACCCCCCCAGCCCTTTCACGGGCGCGGACGTGCTGGCGCCCAACAGCACCGAAGCCAGTGGCTACACTGGTCCTCACGCATCCCAATGTCCAGCGAGCCAGACCATGACGCAGCAACTCTTGATGATCGAGGACGACACCCGCCTGGCCACCATGGTGGGCGAATACCTGCGCCAGTCCGGTTACGGCTTCACCCACGCGGTGGACGGCGCGAAAGGTCTGGAGGCGATGCAAACCAGCAAACCGGACCTGGTGATCCTGGACCTGATGCTGCCCGACATGGACGGCCTCGAAGTGTGTCGGCGCATCAAGAACCTCGGCGGCGACAGCGCCCGCACCGCCGTGCTGATGTTGACCGCCAAGGGCGACCCGATGGACCGCATCGTCGGTCTGGAAATCGGCGCCGACGACTACCTGCCCAAACCTTTCGAGCCGCGCGAGCTGCTGGCCCGAATCCGCGCTGTGCTCCGCCGCAGCGGTGAGACCGGCGCGACCGCCGGCACGCAGAAAACCATGCGTTTCGGCTCCCTCGAAATTGACCGCGACGCGCGCACCGTGCAGGTCACCGGCAAAACCTGCGACCTGACCTCTTACCAGTTCGACCTGCTGGTGGCGCTGGCCGAGCGCGCCGGCCGCGTACTCAGCCGTGACCAGATCATGGAAGCCGTGCGCGGCCGCGAGCTCGAAGCCTTTGACCGCTCCATCGACGTGCACATGGGCCGCATCCGCAGCGCCATCGAACTCGATGCCAAGGACCCCAAACGCATCCTGACCGTGCGCGGTGTGGGGTATGTGTTTGCCAAGCAGCAGGACTGACCGGCGTGTGGAGGCGTTTTACGTCGCACCTGTATGTGCGCATCTGGCTGGCCGTGGTCGCCACTGTGCTGGTGCTCACCTTTCTGGTGGGAGCAGCGTGGCGGCTTACTACCGCTCCGCCCCAGTTGCCAATACGTGAAGTCCTGATCCTCAATGGGGTCGGCGAGATCATTGGCACGGCCCAATCCCGGACTGATCGCAAACCCAGGGACGGCCTGGAGTTCAGTGTGCAGACCAAACACGGGGAGACGCTGCATCTGGTGCTACCCCGTCCACAACGCCCGTCCGGCAATCCGTGGAACCGTCCTCCGTTTGGTTTTGGCTGGATGCTGGTGTTGGTAGGACTGGCGGTAGCACTCGGAACCTATCCCATCGTGCGACGCCTGACGCAACGGCTTGAAGGTCTGCAGCGCGGCGTGGAGCGCTGGGGCAGCGGCGACCTGTCGGCACGGGTGACGGTGCACGGCAGCGACGAGGTGGCCTTTCTGGCAGAACGCTTCAACCACGCGGCCGAGCGCATTGAAACGCTGATGGAGACGCAAAAATCCCTGCTGGTGTCGCACAAATCCCTGCTGGCCAACGCCTCGCACGAGCTGCGCTCGCCCCTGGCACGCATACGCATGGGGCTGGAGCTACTGACCCCCACGCTTGTCGCTTCGCGTACTGCGCTGCCCCCCGAGGGGGCTGAACTTGCTCGGGGCGGCCCTTCGCTGCGTTCGACGGCGCTTGAACCTTCGACAGTCGCCATGCAGGAAATCTCGCGGAGCATCCAGGAGCTGGACCAGCTAATCGACGAAATCCTGCTGGCCAGCCGGCTCGATGCACGCCAGGCCGACGCCGAGCCGTTTGAAACCCTGGACCTGACCGGCCTGGCCGCCGAGGAATGCGCCCGTGTGCAGGCCGAGCTGGGCACCGCCGCCCAAACCCACAGCCTGACGGTGCAAGGCTCGGCGCGCCTGCTGCGCCGCCTGATTCGCAACCTGCTGGAAAACGCCAGGCGTTACGGCACCGGCGAGATCAGCCTGGAGCTGTCGCAATCAGGCATGGGCACGCAGGAACGTGTGGTGATCCGGGTCAACGACCGCGGCCCCGGCGTGCCGGCCAGCCAGCGGGAACGCATCTTCGAGCCCTTCTACCGCCTGCCGGGTGCCAGCGAGCGAGAGGGCGGCGTAGGCCTGGGCCTGGCGCTGGTCAAGTCCATCACCGAGCGCCACGGCGGCAAGGTGCGCTGCGAAGACCGGCCGGGCGGCGGCGCGTCCTTCGTCGTGGAACTGCCGGTGCTGGCTGCCGCCCAGGCTCCTAGTCTTACTATGTCATAAAATATGCTATTATTTCAATAGCATCAATTCTGACCGGAGGCTTTATGGACGCAGCCAAGGAGTTCAATCGTTACATCTCTCATTTGTCCGAGGGACTCGGGCATGCTGACCGCCACGCGGGACTCAGAGGGTATTGCACCGGCCTCATGCTGCCTTTGTCGCGCAAAAGTGTCGAGCCCATGGCCGCGCGCGTTGATCCCCTGCATGCCAGCGCGCGCCATCAGGCGCTGCATCACTTTGTGGCCACGTCCGAGTGGCCAGACTCAAGCGTGATGGTTCGTGTGCGCGATTGGGTCATGCCCTGGCTTGGGCTCGATAGCGGCTGCTACTGGATCATCGACGACACGGGCTTTCCCAAGAAGGGCAAACACTCGGTGGGTGTTGCCCGCCAGTATTGCGGCCAGTTGGGCAAGCAAGACAATTGCCAGGTGGCCGTCAGCCTGTCACTGGCAAGCGCGCAAGGCAGCATTCCCATCGCCTACCAACTCTACGTTCCCCAAGACTGGGCGGCTGACCCGGTGCGGCGCAAGACCGCTGGTGTTCCTGAGGGCATTGCCTTCGCAACCAAACCCGAAATCGCCTCGGCACAGATGCGCCAGGCAGTCGCTGCGGGTGTCCCCATGGGGGTGGTGCTGGCAGACGCCGGTTATGGCGATGAGACCGCCTTTCGCGATGGCATCACCGCATTGGGCATGCGCTACGCGGTCGGTATTCGCCCGGGCACCACGGTGTGGGCGCCGGGGACTGCGCCGCTGCCGCCCAAAGCCTGGGTTGGACGCGGCAAAAAGCCCACGAAGCTGCGTCGTGAGCCAGGCAACGAGCCGGTGACAGTCAAGGCACTGGCCATGGCGTTGCCAGCGCAAGCCTGGAGCACTGTTGCTTGGCGCGAAGGCACCAACGACGAGCTCAGCGGGCGCTTTGCCGCGTTACGCGTGCGTCCTGCACATCGGGACTATCTCGCCACCAAGATGCGCCCCCAGGAGTGGTTGCTGATCGAATGGCCCGAGGGTGAGGCCGAGCCAGCGAAATACTTCCTCACCACCGCGCCAGAGGAGGCCACCTTGGCGCAAATGGTGTTCGTCACCAAGATGCGTTGGCGCATCGAGCGCGACTATCAGGACCTCAAGCAGGACTTCGGGCTGGGTCACTATGAGGGACGGGGTTGGCGCGGCTTTCACCATCACGCCACGCTGAGCATCGCAGCCTACGGCTTCCTGATGGCCGAGCGACTCAAAGCTGGCAATAGTGCCAGAGTCAAAAAAAACTTCGCCCAACGCCAAGTGCCTGCCATTCCCAAAGATTACGTCCCTCGGGGCCGTCCAGCGCGCGCAGCGTCACGTGCCAAGCTCGATCACAACGCTGCGCCTGCTGCTGAGCGTCGCACTCGCAAGCGCCCTGGGTCATTGCCCGCATTGCCATTGGATAAGTCCGAGACTAAACTTATGACACAGTAAGACTAAGGAGCCGGTCATGGGACTATGCCCAAGGTTTACCCCAGCCCTTGACGCGCCAGCCGATGGACTGGTATGTCCAGGAACGCGCTTGACGAACCCTGGGCCGACAGCATGCGGGTAAAACCGCAGCGCTTGAAGGCAAAGAGCATATCAAACAAAAAGCAGTCCCCAAGAGAGTGCTTGCGTTCAAGTCGACGGAGCAGAGCTGTCAAGCTAAGCAGTCTTTGTGCCAGCCCTTCAGAAGACCCCGGCAGGCCTCGTCAGAAAGTCACTTTCCCTGCATCGCAGAACGAACCGGACTGTAAATTTAAGGCCTGTGAAAAGCCAATGCCGATAACGTGCGGGCTTATGCATTTTTTTAATAACGACTAAGGGTTGCCACCAAGACTCGCCCGGGAGCCACAGATCAGGGACGCGGTTTGGCAGGCGGCTTGGGCGGCGACTGGCTTTCCAGAAAATGCCACAGCGCCTGGGCCGGGCTTTTGGCTGCGTCCTTGCTGGTCGGGCGCTCGCGGTACACGCGAACATCCATGGTCATCTCCAGCCCCTCACCGGCGCTGACCAGTTTTTTGGCCCTAAGCTCTTTCTTGACCGCGCTGAACGGCAAAAACGCGATCCCGTGCCCTTCCAGCGCCATCGCCTTGAGGCCCTCCGCCATATCGGTCTCATACACCCGGTCCAGATGGATGGCGGTGCCCGACTGCTTGAGAATCAGGTCCACCACCCGGCCAAGGTAAGCGCCAGGCGCATATCCGAGGTAAGGCAGCGGTTGCCCGGCGCGGCCCGGCAGCCGGAACAGCGGCGTGCCGTCGGCATCGGCTTTGACAAAAGGTGCCAGCACCTCCTGCCCCAGGCTGATCAACTCGTAGCGGTCTGCGTCGAGCTGGAAAGGCTGCGAATCATGGTGATAGGCAATCAGCAGATCGCAGCTGCCCTCAACCAGGCGCAGCACCGCATCATGGACATTGAGGGCTATCAACCGGCTTTTGATCGGCCCAAACTTCTCGCGCAGACTGCTGACCCAGGCCGGAAAAAAGGTGAAGGCCAGTGAATGCGGCACCGCAAACTCGATCACGTCCTGCCCGGCCGAGTTGTGGCCCCGCAGCATGGCGCGGGTCGATTGCAGGCCCTGCAGCATTTCCAGCGACTGGCTGTACAGCGTTTCCCCGGCGGGGGTCAGGCGTGTCGGGTATGAGCTGCGGTCCACCAGGTCCGTGCCGGCCCAGGCCTCCAGCGCCTGGATGCGCCGCGAGAACGCCGGTTGCGTGACGTGGCGCAGCGTCGCCGAACGGCTGAAACTGCGGGTTTCAGCCAGACTGACAAAATCTTCCAGCCATTTGGTTTCCATGGGGCAATTATGCGAGTTGGTCAGGCTTTTGAAGTACGGGGAAGCCCATGGCGACAGGGCGAGGCGCAATTTGCACCGACACCAACGGCGACGCAGCCAGCTTCAAAAGCCAGTGCGTGGGTGCAGCAAGAAGTCAACGCTAAAACAGCAAGCTGAGCCGTGCCTACCGCAAGCGACACTTGCGCAGCAGCTCAACCAAGGCGCGTACGCCTGCCGCCTCTACACCCTCGCCAAGTGGATATGCCTCACCAGCCGGGTACACCACAAAACGCCGCGAAGGCTGAATATCTTCGCAAGCGCTGTAAAACCCGCGCCTGGGTGGACTGCCCATGCCGCGCTTGATCTCAATTGCCCAAATGCCGTGGCCGGGAAGGTTCAACACCAAGTCAATTTCTGCGCCATTGCTTGTGCGATAAAACCCTGCGCTGGTGTTGACAGGCGCGGCATTGAGCAGCGCCTCCACCACAAAGCCCACCCAACTGCTACCCACCACCGGATGCGCCAACAGATCATCCGCCGACACAATGCCCAGCAGCGCATGCACCAGCCCGGAATCGCGGATATACAACTTGGGCGACTTCACCATCCGCTTCCCCACATTGCTATGCCAAGGACTCAAGCGGCGCAGCAGCATCAGGTCAACAAACAAGTCCAGATAACGATGCACCGTCTTCGCATCCAGCATCAAATTTCTGCCCAGCGTTGACACATCCAGCAAACCGCCTTGGTGGTGCGCCAGCATCGTCCACAAGCGGCGCAGCGTTTCTGCCGGGATGCGGGTGCCATAAGCAGGAATGTCGCGCTGCAAATAGGTGTTGATCAGGTTCTGCCGCCAGCTCATGCTTTTGGGCTGCGAACTGGCCAAAAAGCTGCTTGGAAAACCGCCACGCAGCCAGAGCTGATCTTGCTCGCCAGCCTTCAATTCAAGCGGTTGAAGAGGCGGCAATTCCAGATAAGCAATACGCCCCGCCAAACTCTCACCCGATTGCCTGAGCAGCTCACCAGAAGCCGAGCCCAGCAGCAAAAACCGCCCGACCAGCAAGCCCTTGCGCCGCCCTTGGTCAATCAGGCTGCGCAGCGCCTGAAACAGTTCAGGCATGTGCTGCACCTCATCCAAAATCACCAGCTTGTTTTCATGCGCGCGCAAGTAGGCTTCCGCATCGAACAGCTTTTGCCGATCCTGTGGACTTTCCAAATCCAGATAAATGCTGCCTGCCAGTTGATCAACGATGCGTTGGTCACCGATTTGCCTGGCTAACGTTGTCTTGCCCGCCTGACGTGGCCCGAGCAAGGCCACAGCCGGGCTGTCGGCCAGAGCTTCAAGCAAAGTGGGATGTAAATCGCGGTGAATCATTCATGCATTATACGTATTTTATTCCTTATAATGCATTAATATATGATGTGCGCCAAACATACAGGTAGCTGCTTACGCCCCGCCAGATGTGGGTTGAAGGCCAATATAGCTTGAACCTAGAAACTGCAGTTGGACGTGCCCGAGTGGGCCGTCATGGCGTGTTCTGGCAAGGCGCGACGACGCTGCGGGCTACTGCCCGCAAGGAGGAGCAACGCCGCCAGAGCGCGCCAGGGCGGCTCAATCGGGTACGTAGCGTTGTCACCCAAAAGGTGAGAGCGTTCGTGAGTACAGAAGTCAGTGTCCATGCGGCCTTGCAAGCGCAAGTGAGCGGTCAACTGCGGTTTCTAGGTTAACTACTCGGAACTCTGCTGTAACGCCCACATCGCCGCATAACGCTGGCCCAGGCCCAAGAGTTCGGCATGGGTGCCGCGCTCGATGATCTGCCCGGCTTCCATCACCAGGATTTCGTGCGCATCGACCACGGTGGACAGCCGGTGCGCGATCACCAGGGTGGTCTTGTTTTCGGCGATGCTGCGCAGCTCGGCCTGGATCGCACGTTCGTTGGCCGAATCTAGCGCCGAGGTGGCCTCGTCAAAAATCATGATGGGCGGATTTTTCAGCAGGGTGCGGGCAATCGCCACACGCTGCTTCTCGCCACCCGACAGCTTGAGGCCGCGCTCGCCGACCATGGTGGCGTAACCGGCCGGGGTGGAGCTGATGAAGTCGTGGATGCGTGCGGCGCGGGCGGCCTCTTCCACTTCGGCACGGCTGGCGCCGGGCTGGCCATAGGCAATGTTGTATTCCACCGTGTCGTTGAACAGCACGGTGTCTTGCGGCACGATACCGATGGCCTGGCGCACGCTGGCCTGGGTCACGGCCTTGATGTCCTGGCCGCCCACTGTGATGCTGCCCCGCTGAACGTCGTAGAAGCGAAACAGCAGCCGCGCCAGGGTTGATTTTCCAGCACCCGATGAACCGACCACGGCCACCGTCTTGCCCGAAGGAATGACAAAACTCACGTCTTTCAGAATGGGGCGAGCGGGGTCGTAGGCGAAGCTGACGTTTTCAAATTTGACGGTGGAGTTGAAGACTGGGGAGAATGCGGGGGCGCCCTCACCCCTGCCCTCTCCCAGGGGGAGAGGGAGCGAAGCCATGGGATGGAAGACCAAGGGCTTTGCGCCGGGCTGGTCGGCCACCTCGCGCTCTTTTTCCATCAGGTTGAACATCTTGGCCAGATCGGTCAGGCTTTGCTTGATCTCGCGGTACAACACGCCAAGAAAACCCAGCGGAATGTAGAGCTGGATCATGAAAGCGTTGACCATGACCAGGTCGCCCAGCGTCATGCGGCCA
This sequence comes from Polaromonas sp., assembly GCF_030689685.1. GTDB lineage: Bacteria > Pseudomonadota > Gammaproteobacteria > Burkholderiales > Burkholderiaceae_C > Polaromonas. The sequence continues at coordinate 69,079 of NZ_JAUYEY010000010.1, forward strand.
TCGACCACACCTTGCGTCGCACGCCAGAGCATGGCCACCAGGCCGGCGGCAATGATCAGTTGCTGGCCGGTGTTGAGCAGGCTCAGTGTGGTCTGGCTTTTGACGGCGGCGCGGCGGTAACGAATCAGGTTTTCGTCATAACGCTTTGCTTCAAACTCTTCGTTGTTGAAATATTTGACGGTTTCGTAATTGAGCAGCGAGTCGATGGCGCGGCTGTGGGCCGACGAATCCAGTTCGTTCATTTCCTTGCGAAACTTGGTGCGCCACTCGGTCACCGTCACCGTGAAGGTGATGTAGAACACCAGCGCGATGATGGTGATGCCGGCAAACCAGACATCAAACTTGACCGCCAGCAAAGTCAACACCAGCGTCACCTCGATCAGCGTCGGGATGATGCTGTAGAGCGAGTAGGAGATTAACGAATGCACGCCGCGCGTGCCGCGCTCGATGTCGCGCGTCATGCCGCCGGTCTGGCGCTCCAGGTGGAAACGCAGGCTCAGCGCATGCAGGTGCCGGAACACCTCCAGCGAGATGCGGCGCGCCGCGCCTTCGGTGGCTTTGGCAAACACCAGCTCGCGCAACTCAGTGAACAGCGAAGTTGATAGCCGAAGCAGCCCATAGCCGACGAGCAGCGCGGCCGGCACGATCAACACGGCCTGCACATCGCCAGGTTTGAAGCTCATTGCGTCGACCAGGTTTTTCAGCAGCAGCGGCACGCCGACGTTGGCGACCTTGGCGCCCACCATGAAAGCCAGCGCGGCCAGCACCCGCCATTTGTAGTCCCACAGATAGGGAAACAGACGCTGCAGGGTGGCCCAGTCAGAGCGGTCGAAGGCAGGGTCGGGGGTGGAGCCCGGAGCGGGCGGGGATGTCGTGACAGGGGCGAATGAGCGCATCGGAGACAATTGTCCAGTTTATTGATTTCTTCACCTGATTGTGCCTATGTCCACCGAAACCGGCCTTCCCCATGACTCTTTGAGCGTCAAGCTGCCCCTGGACAAGGAACTGGTGCTCAAAGTGATTCCCATGCCTGCAGACTGCAACGCGAACGGCGACATTTTTGGCGGCTGGGTCATGGCCCAGGTGGACCTGGCCGGCTCGGTGATTCCGGCGCGTTACGCGGCCGGCCGCATGGCCACCGTGGCCGTCAACGAGTTCATCTTCAAGCAGCCGGTGCGGGTCGGCGACATCCTGTCTTTTTATTCAGAACTGACACGGATTGGCCGCACGTCGATGACCGTCAAGGTCGAGGTCTATGCCGAGCGTTTTCTCTCACAGGGTCGCTACATCAAGGTGACCGAGGCCAGCGTGACCTATGTGGCGATTGACGATGCCGGCCAGCCGCGCGAAGTGCCGAAGTCAGCCGACTCTTGATTGCTACATTAATAATAGCTGACTATTCATATCCACCGCAGGCTACAGCCTTATGTAGTTATTTTTTTATGAAATCAAACCCTGCTGCCATGGAACAATCCAGCACAACCGCCGTCAGCATCGCCGACAAACGGATTGTCCTCCGTGCGCTGCACCAAACCGGGTGCTTCGTCCTCCCCAACCCTTGGGACGTGGGCAGCGCGCGCTACCTACAGAGCCTCGGTTTCAAGGCGCTGGCCACCACCAGCTCGGGCTTTGCCTGGTCGCGTGCCCGCGCTGACAACGCGATCACGCGCGACATGGCGCTGGCGCACCTCCATGAAATGGTGCAAGCGGTGGACGTGCCAATCAACGCTGATTTTGAGAGCGGCTTTGCCAGCGATGCCGCAGGCGTGGCTGAAAGCGTACGGCTGGCGGCGGAAACTGGCGTTGCGGGCCTATCCATTGAAGACTCCACTGGCGATGCGGCGCGCCCGCTGTTCACGATGGACGAAGGCGTTGAGCGAATGCGCACCGCGCGCCAAGCCATCGACAAATCCGGTGGCGATGTGCTGCTGGTCGGTCGCGCCGAATGCTTTTTGGTGGGCCGACCGGACATGGCGGAAACCATCGCGCGCCTGCAAGCCTACGCCAACGCGGGAGCCGACTGCCTGTATGCGCCCGGCGTGTCCACGCGCGAGCAGATCAGCGCCCTGGTGCAAGCGGTCGCACCCAAACCCTTCAACCTGCTGGTCGGCTCCGCCAGCCCGCTGACGGTGGCCGACATTGCCGCACTGGGCGTGCGGCGCATCAGCGTGGGAGGTGCCATGGCCCGCGCTGCGTGGGGCGGCTTCATGCGCTCGGCCCAGATGCTGGCAGAGCACGGCAAGTTTGACGGGTTTGCTGACGCGGCTTCGGGCAAGGAGCTAAATCTGCTGTTTAAAGAAAATCGTTCAGGAATTGCTTGACGCAATTTATTTAGTAGCTACATATGCATATACGACAAGGAATAGAGGCAGATTTAGCTACTAGACCATCCGAAAACTCGCACTGCCCCTGGCAATCAAGCGTTCGCCGCACACCACTCGGCAGTCTACAAATGCCAGCGTGCGGCCTACCTTCAACACCGTGGGCTGAAATTCAACGCAGTCGCCGACCTGCGCGGTGTCAATGAAGTCCAGCGACAGCGACACGGTGACGGCACTGGCCTTTTCAGCGCCTGCGCGGCGACGCGCCTGCTGCACGGCGGAGTGGCCCATCGCGTTGTCGGCCAATGCGGAAATCAGACCGCCGTGCGCAAAGCCGCGTGCGTTGCAGTGCGCTTCGCGGATTTCCAGAGCCAGATACAGGGCGTCGGCGGTTTGCCGCGACAGCAGCGGCTCCCACGGGTCCGTCAACGGGCTGCGCCGGGTGTGCGGCTGGTAACCGGTGGGCATCATGGCTTGATCCTCATGTCAATGTTGCGGGCGGTTCCCAACAGCGTGGCGCACAGGGTCTCGTTGCCGTTGTCCACGGCAAACACGTCGGCGGCGCACACCGTCAGCAGGCGCGATGCGCTGACCACCCGGCCTCGCGCTATCAGGTGGCTGCCGCGCGCGGGCGCGACGATTTTTAGAGTAGCGTCGATGGTGGCGTTGATGAAACCCGGTGGCAACAGGGTGCCCGCAGCAACAACCGCCGCGAAGTCAGCGGCAGCGAACACTGGCGTGGCTTGCAGTTGACCCGGACGAAAGCAAAACGTCTCTTGCACCGGTATTTCAAGTTCGACAAAACCGGGCTCGATGCGGCGAAACTCAATCTTGAGCGTCTGCGCCATCGGCATGGTCATCACGGCGGTCCTTGTTGCTTCAAACAGCGGGGTGGGTGAGTTCATGATTTTGATTCTCTATTTCTAGACCAGGGAGACGACGACTTGTCCAGAGCGCGCTTGGCAAATTCGCGCTTGCGCTTTTTCAGCCAGGCGATGTGTGACACCAGTTTTTTGCGCAACGCCTGGTGCGCAGCGATTTGCACATCCACTTCGGCAATACGGTGCCGCATGTTGTCCACCATCTGGTCGAATGTGAGCGTGCCCGCGCGGTACAAGGGCACGTACTCACTCAGGTACTTCAAAGAGAACCCAAGTTCGCGGCTCATGGAGATAAAGATCACTTCGCGCACGGTGCGATCTGTAAATTCGCGGTAACCACTGGCGTTGCGTTGCGCAACGATCAGCCCCATGGCCTCGTAGCGGCGCAGCCGGTGGGCCGACACTTTTGTGCGCTCTGCGAGTTCAGACACTTTCATGGGAACGAGGATAGCAAGCCTCGCACAATGCGAAGCTTGGGGGCAACAGGCACGGACTGAAAATTAATTTGCGTGGACGCTGCGCCGCTGAGCTGCCGCGCAGTAAGCGGCGCAGCACCGCACAACCCAGAACGGCACCGCAATGAACCGTGACACGTCAATCGCTACTATTTGTATAGCTAACAATGCATATTAGACGTGGGCTAGAGGCATATTTAGTCCATATTTTTCAGTCTTGGTGCCGCCCAGCGCTATTCTTTGTCTTTGGGCGGGCAGGGGTCGTTGCCGAAGCTGTCGCGGTGGCGAATCTGGTTCTCGCGGTTGTGGACCAGCAACTCGCTGTGGTCGCGCTGGGCGATCTGACGGCCGTAGTCGATAGCCTGCTTTTGGGTGTCGAACACTTTGGACACCCGGTCCGTGTTAGGGCGGCGTGCCGCCCAATCATCGCCGTGGCGAACAATGTGAACATCTTTTGGATTGCTCATGAAAATACTCCTCTGATAAAGGGGAATTACGAAGATTGAAGTTTACAAAACAAAGTATAAAATGTCAATTTGTAAACAGTCAGTTAAATCCCCCGGAGAAGCACCATGATTGGAAACCGCCTAAGACTGGCGCGCGAAGCGGCCGGTTTATCACTGCGTGCGATGGAAGATGCCATCAAGGGCAAGGTGTCTGCGCAGGCCATTGGAAAGTACGAGAACGACCAGATGATGCCGGGCTCAGACGTGTTGCTGGCGCTGGCGCGGGCCTTGAAAGTCTCGCCTGAATACCTGCTCAGCAACCGTGACATTGCACTGTCGGGTGTGGATTTTCGTAAAGAACCCGCCGCCGGCGCCAAAGAAGAAAAAGCGGTGGAAGCCGTTGTCATTGACCACCTTGAGCGCTACCTGGAGGTTGAAGAACTACTGCCGGACGCGATGCTGGATTGGATTGCACCCATGGGCAAGGCGTTTGCCATCAGTTCGCCTGAGGACGCAGAGGCTGCCGCAGATGCCTTGCGCCGCTTGTGGAAGATTGGCATTGACCCGATACCTGCCATGGCCGAACTGCTCGAAGACAACGGTGTGAAAGTGATCGCGCTTGACTTGCCGCAGGCGGTGTCAGGGTCCAAGGCATTTGCCAGCCGCGATGGGCAGCACCCTGTAGCGGTCATTGTGGTCAACAAAAACCACAACGGCGAGCGGCAACGCTTCACGCTGGCGCACGAGTTGGCGCACCTGGTCCTGCAGCTCAGGGGCGAGTGGGAAGAAAAAGAAGGTGAAAAAGCGGCTGACCGTTTTGCCGGTGCTTTTTTGGTCACGAGCGAGATGCTTTTCAAGCGGTTGGGCAAGGTACGCACGGCATTGTCGCTGGGCGAACTGCTGGAGCTGAAGGCTTTCTTCAGGGTCAGCGTATCGATGCTGGCAGTGCGATGCAAGCAACTGGGCATCATTAGTCAAGCCGTGTTCAACAGCTTGTGGGGAACCATGGTGCGAATGAAATGGGTAGGCAAATCGGCAATAGAGCCCAACCCATTCGCAGCCGAAACTCCCACGCGTATGGAGCGCCTGTGCCTGCGCGCGGTGATGGAAGAAGCCATGTCAGGGCCTAAGGCAGGCGAGCTTCTTCAAATCAGCGTCCGGGAACTGGATGCACGTCTGTCGCCAGCAGGGGCTTGAGAACGTGATTCTCCTCGTCTCGGACACTTCAGTATTGATTGATCTTGAGCGGGGAGACTTGCTCCCGATGGCCTTTGCCACGGGGATACCCCTGGTGGTGCCTGATTTGCTTTACGAGAAGGAATTGGAGCCCTACAACGGTGCCTACTATCGGGCACTGGGGCTGCAAATAGTGACCCTGCAACCTGACGAGATGAGCTTTGCGCAGCTCGTCAAAAACGAACGCAAGCCCTTGAGCCTGCCAGATTGTTTTGCGCTCTCATGCGCGCGTCGACCAGACCATGTGCTGCTCACGGGCGACGGCCCACTGCGAATTGCCGCCAAAGATTACGGCGTGGAGATATATGGCTTGCTGTGGCTACTGGATGGGCTGGCTGAAAGTGGAACAGGCACCTACCCGGCCCTACACGAGGGGCTGACAAAGATTTCGCAAGGGTCTCGCTGCAGGCTGCCAAAAGCCGAGATTCAAAAGCGATTGAAGGCTTGGAGCGGGGAACGATGAACAAGCACGCCATTTGGGAGCCTTACAAGTCAGTGGCGTAGTCTTGGGTTGGAACCGGGCGTGCAGCTATAGCGGAAAAGTTGCTTTAGATTTGCTATTAAAAAAGAAGCTGCTTTCGCATATTCCATAAGGGCTAGAGGCACTTTTAATCATTAAACTCGCCATGCCGGCCGTGCCCTGCCGCAAAACGCATAGCGCCCTGCAGACCCTCGACAATGCAGCCCTTGCCGCGCTCCCATTCCTGGTGCAGCGCGTGCGGCAAATCCATGTCCCATTGGGTGTAGGCGCTCAGGCGGTCGGCCAGCATGGTTTTTTGCGGGAAGCAGCACAGCTGCTGTGCCAATTCAAGTGCGGCTGCCAGCGCCTGGCCGCTCGGCACGACCCGGTTGCACAAACCCATTTGCAAGGCTTCGGCCGCCTCCACCTTGCGGCCGGTCAGGATCAAATCCATCGCGTGGCCCATGCCGATCAGGCGCGGCAGGCGCACTGTCCCGCCGTCGATCAGCGGAACGCCAAAGCGGCGGCAGTAAACACCGAAATAGGCGTCTTCCTCCATCACCCGCATATCGCACCACAGCGCCAGCTCCATGCCGCCGGCAACCGCGGCGCCGCTGACGGCGGCAATCACCGGTTTGGACAACAGCAGGCGCGACGGCCCCATCGGGCCCAATGGCTTGTCATCTCCTGCCTGAAATTCCAGGTCGGACCACAGGCCCTTGCCATCGGCTGGCGGTTCGCTCAGCATCTTCGCGCCGAACTGCAAGTCCCAGCCTGCACAAAAATGGCCATGCGCGCCATGAAACACCGCCACCCGCGCGCTGGCATCAGCATCAAAGGCCAGAAAAGCGTCGTACAGCGCGCGCGCATGTTCGCTGTCCACCGCATTGCGCACGTCGGGGCGGGCCAGGGTGATGACCGTCACGCCGCCGTCTTTGTCCACTCTGACCGTCATGCCGGATCTCCCCACCAGCCGACGCGCGGTGTGGCCAGGCACACCGCCAGCTCGTCCGCGTTGACATCAATTTCCATACGCAGCAAGGCCGCCGCCATGGACTTGCCGAGGTTGTCCAGGCGCAGGTTGCGCGCACCACCGCCCTGTAGCGCGTCGTGCAGCACCAGCTTGAGCGCCAGAATATTCGGCAGGGTCCAGCACTCGACCTGGCCCGGCAGCCAGGGCGCAAAGTGGGCCTGCACCCGCTGCGCCGTGACCTCGCGCGCCAGCACGGCATAACCCGCTTCGTTCCAGGCGAACAGGCCAAAGTCCACCCAGTCGGCCTTGTCACCGCTGCGCGCATGGGCCAGTTGGGCCAGCCGGATTTTTTGTGTGGCCAGGGTCATGTTTGCAGCAGCTCCACCCGGGTGTGCGGCTCGACCAGGGCGCGATCAATGAGCGCCGGCCAGATGCCCAGCAATTCGCTGGTGTTGTGCAGGCCGTGAAAGCCGCAGGTGTAGGCCGGCCCGCTCAGCCCCATCCACGGGAACAGGCGGCCGAAGCCGTCGGCGGCCGCTTTTTCGCGGGTACGCAGCACCATGCGCACCCAGACCTCGTTGAGCTCGGCCAGCGCCTGCGGCTCCGGCAGGGGCGCCAGCGCGCCATGCGCCGAATTGAGGCCCGGAAACTCAACGAACAAAGCTTCGTGCGGCACGCGCTTGTCGGCCAGTTGCGTCTTCACCATGTCCACCGCCGCCAGCGCCTTGTCATAAGCATCGGGCCAGCTAAAGCCCCAGGTCACCTCGGCCTTGAAACCATCGCGGTAGCCGCCCACCACCTTGAGCTGGCCGGTGCGCGGGTGGCCGGTGGCGCCCGTCATGCGCACCCGGTCCTGGCCCAAGTCCTCAAGGTGGATGGTGGACATATCCAGCACCACATCGGGTGAAAAATACTCGTTCGGGTTGTGCACCTCGTACAAAAGCTGCTGGCGCACGGTGTCAAAGTTGATGCGCCCGCCCGTGCCCGGGGCTTTCATGATGACTGCGCTGCCGTCTTCGCTGACTTCGGCAATCGGGTAACCAATGTGGGCCAGATCGGGAATGGCCTTCCAGGCCTGCAGGCTGCCGAAGTTGCCGCCGCTGCCCTGGCCTGAACATTCGAGCAGGTGCCCGACCGCCAGACCCTGGGCCAGGCGGTTCAGGTCGGACGCTGTCGCGGGGTTCTCATCGCCCAGGTTCCAGTTGAACTCATGCACCAGCGGCGCCAGAAAAAGGGCGGCGTCGGCCACACGCCCCGTGATCACGATATCTGCGCCCTGCTGTAGCGCGGAAATGATCGGCCTCGCACCCAGATAGGCATTTGCAAACACCATGCGCTCACGCACCGAATCGAAAGACGCGCCATTAACCATGTGTGCCGGTGCTAGGCCGGACAGCTGCTCCATGACCTCATCGCCTGTCACAACGGCGACGTGCGCAGCCCATCCTTTTGCCGCAAAAGCATCGCGAACAGCGGCGGCTGCGGCGGCCGGATTGAGCCCTCCGGCGTTGCAGATGAAGCGCACTTTTCGCTGCGCCATCGCAGGCCACAAGCGCATGAGCATGGGCACCACATCCCTGGCGTAGCCCAGCGAAGCGTCGCGCTGTAAATCTTTCTGCAGGATGGCCAGCGTCAGCTCGGCCAGATGGTCGCTGGCGATGTACTGCACACCACCGCGTTCGATGCTCGCCAGCACCGGTTCCCAGGCGTCTCCGTAGAAACCCAACCCGGCACCAACCCGGATTGATTTTTTCATTGAATGCAGCTCATGATCCGTCCTGTCAGGGATAGACCGGACTAAAAATCGGTTCTTCCCGCTTTCTGGGTGGTAAATTATTTTTACCAAGCACTTGCTTGGTAAAAATTAATTGTGGAGCAAAAGTGCAGTTATTGCAATTGATCATCAGCGGCATCGCGCAAGGCTGTATTTACGGGCTCATCGCCCTGGGTTTCGTTCTCATCTACAAGGCCACCGAAACGGTGAGCTTCGCGCAAGGCGAGCTGATGATGCTGGGCGCGTTTGGCGGACTGGCCTGCATGACCCTGCTCGGTTTTCCGTTCTGGCTGGCGGTCATCAGCGCCATCACCGGCATGGCGCTGTTCGGCGTGTTGCTGGAGCGGCTGGTGATACGCCCCATCCTCGGTCAACCGGCGTTTTCAATTGTGATGCTGACCATCGGTGTCGGCTACACGGCGCGCGGCCTGATCACCATGATTCCCGGCATCGGCACCGAAACCCACACCTTGCCCGTGCCCTACAAGGACATGATCTGGAAAGTCGGTGGGGATGCAAACGCGCAAGGCGCATTGATCCTCAATGTCGAGCAGATGGCCGTCATCGGCACCACCGCCGTTTTATGCCTGCTGCTGTTTGCGCTGTTCCGGTACAGCAAGCTGGGCGTCGCGATGCAGGCCGCTTCACAGAACCAGCTAGCCGCGTACTACATGGGCATTCCCGTCAAGCGACTCAACGGCCTGGTCTGGGGTCTGGCCGCTGCGGTGGCGGCGATTGCCGGCCTGCTGCTGGCACCCATCACTTTCGTGCACGCCAACATGGGTTTCATCGGCCTGAAGGCTTTTCCGGCGGCGGTGGTCGGCGGCTTTGGCAGCCTGCCCGGCGCGATTGTCGGCGGCCTGATCATCGGCATCGTCGAATCGCTGGCCGGTTTTTACGCGCCCGACGGCATCAAGGACATCGCTGCCTATGTGGTGGTGCTGATCATGCTGATGGTCAAACCCAACGGCCTGTTTGGCGACAAACTCCGTAAGAAAGTCTAAGCCCCCATGCGTTTTATTTTCAAGACCGACTACGGCCAGGACATCAAGCTGGTCAAGCACGGTGGCCAGCTATTCTGGTACGGCGCCCTGCTGCTGCTGCTGGCCGCCGCACCGTGGCTGTTTGCCGAGTACTGGCTGGCGCAGCTGACGTTTATTTTGATCTACAGCATCGCCGGCCTGGGCCTGATGCTGCTGGCCGGGTTCACCGGGCTGTTTTCGCTGGGCCATGCAGCCTTTCTCGGCGTTGGCGCATACACGCAGGCGGTTCTGACCAACGCCGGGCTGCCCTTCCCGATTGCACTGGCCTGCGCCGCGGGCCTGTCCGCTGCGGTGGGTCTGGTCGTCGGGCTGCCGGCCCTGCGCGTCAAAGGCATTTACCTGGGCATAGCCACCTTGGCCTTCGGCTTCATCGTCGAAGAAGTGTTTGCACGATGGGAGAGCGTGACCGGCGGCAATGCCGGCATCCATATCAAGGCGCCCGAGATGTTTGGCTGGAAGCTGGACAGCGGGGAAGCTTTTTACTTTCTCTGTCTGGTGATCGCCATCGTCTCGACATTGGCCATTCTCAACCTGCTCCGTTCCCCGACCGGCCGTGCCTTTGTCGCCATCCGCGACTCGGAAATCTCGGCGCAAAGCATGGGCATCCATCTGGCGCGCTACAAGACGCTGTCGTTTGCGCTGTCGGCAGCGCTGGCCGGTGTTGCCGGCGCGTTGTACGCACACAAGCTGCAATTTATCTCGCCCGAGCAATTCAATATTCTGCAGTCTATTGATTTGCTGCTGATGATTGTGGTGGGTGGTCTCGGCTCTGTGCACGGCGCTTTTCTGGGTGCCATCTTCCTGATATCGATGCCGCAGGCGATTGCACTGGTCAAGGACTATCTGCCTGCCGCCATCGGTCAGGCGCCGGGCCTACAGGGCGTGGTGTACGGCATGGTGCTGATCGCTTTTGTGCTGTTTGAGCCGCTCGGCCTGTATGGCCGCTGGTTCAAGATTCGTACCTACCTGCAGACCTTTCCGTTCTACCGCAAAGGCATGTTCAAGCGTCAAAAATCCTTCCAGAAATCAGATCGTCTGAAATGACTGAAATTCTTCTCTCCGCGAAAAATCTCAGCGTTCGCTTTGGCGGCGTGCTGGCTGTCAACAATGTCAGTTTCGATGTCAAGCAGGGTGAAGTATTCACTTTGATCGGCCCCAACGGCGCGGGTAAAACCACGGTGTTCAACCTGATCAGCCGAATCTACACACCGACCACCGGCGAGATTGTCTACATGGGCGCGAAGCTGACCGACCAGCCGCCGCACAAGATCGCGGCGCTGGGCATTGCCCGCACCTTCCAGAACATTGAGCTGTTTGAACATGCCACGGTACTGCACAACCTGCTAATCGGTCGGCACACCCACCGGCAAACCGGCCTGTGGAGTGAACTGTTCTTCACGAAAAAAACCCGTGAAGCCGAAATTCAGGCCCGTGAAAAAGCAGAACAGGTCATCGACTTCCTGGACCTGCAGCACCACCGCGACTCCTTTGTTGCCGGCCTGCCCTACGGCGTGCGCAAGGTGGTGGAACTGGCACGGGCCCTGTGCACCGAGCCCAAACTGCTGCTGCTGGACGAACCATCCTCGGGCCTGAATGTGGAGGAAACCGATGACATGGCCTTCTGGATACAGGACATCAAAAACGAGCTGGGCATCACGGTGCTGATGGTCGAGCATGACATGACACTGGTCTCCAAAGTTTCCGACCGCGTACTGGCCATGAACCAAGGCGAGGTGCTGGCCATGGGCACACCGCGCGAGGTACAAAACGACCCCGGCGTGATCGAGGCCTACCTGGGCTCGATTGACGATGTTTCTTCGCTGCGCCGGCAGCACAAGCCGGTCGAGTTGAACCAGGAGGCCCGCCCATGAGCGCTGTGCCGCCACCCATCAGCGACCAGCCTGTCCTCAAGCTGCTCAATGTCGAAAGCTCGTACGGCCCGATCAAAGCAATACGTGGCGTCAGCCTGCAGGTGCGCCGTGGCGAGATTGCCACCGTGCTGGGCTCCAACGGCGCGGGCAAAACGACCATTTTAAAAACCATCTCCGGCATCATCGACCCGCGCAAGGGGACTATCGAATTCAAGGGCGGCAACATTACCGCGCAGGACCCGGCCTACATCGTGCAGCAGGGCCTGAGCCATGTGCCGGAAGGCCGCGAGATGTTTGCGCTGCTCAGTGTGCGCGACAACCTGTTGATGGGCGCCTACACCCGCAAGGACCGCGACGGCGTGGCGCGCGACATGGAAACTGTGTTCGGCTACTTCCCGATCCTGCGCGAACGGACTTCGCAGGACGCCGGCCTGCTGTCGGGCGGCCAGCAGCAGATGTTGTCTATTTCGCGCGCGCTGATGGCTGCGCCCGACCTGATCCTGCTCGACGAGCCCAGCCTGGGCCTGAGCCCCAAGCTGACGAAAGAAATCTTCGAGATTGTGGTGCGCATCAACCGCGAGCGCGGCACCACCATTTTGCTGGTCGAGCAAAACGCCAACATGGCGCTGAACGCCTCCGACTACGGCTACGTGCTGGAAAATGGCCGCATCGTGATGGAAGACACCTGTGCCCGCCTGCGGGAAAAGGAAGACATCAAGGAGTTCTATCTGGGCATGAAGGAAGACGGCGTGCGCAGCGAGCGGCGCTGGAAGAAGAAAAAGACATGGCGGTGAGCAGGACGCCCCCCCAAGCGGCCTTCGGCCTCCTCCCCCCACTGGGGGACGACGCCAGCGGCCCGGCAAAGCCGGTTCCGCAGCATCCCCGCATTGAGTCAGTTGGGTTCACCCGGCACCGGAGTTTTGAATGAGCAATCTTTGGGATCTTTCCCACATCCAGCCCGAGACCCGCGTGGTGCTTGAAGGCGAGACCATTCCGGCCCTGTTCTGGAACGGGGTCAGGCAGCGCCAGGACAAGGTCTGGATGCGGCAAAAAAAGCTCGGCATCTGGCGCAGTTGGAGCTGGAACCAGACCGGCGAAGCAGTACGCGAAATCGCCGGTGGCCTGATGAGCCTGGGTTTTGCGCGGGGCGAATGTGCCTCAATCCTGTCCAACACGCTGATCGAATGGGTGCTGGCTGATCTGGCCGTGCTTAGCTGCGGCGGCGTGTCCAACGGCATTTACCCCACCGATGCGGCGTCGCAAGTGCATTACCTGTGTGAAGACTCTGCTACCCGCATCCTGTTTGTGGAAGACGACGAGCAGCTCGACAAAGCCCTCGAAGTGCGCAGCCAGTTGGCCAGCCTGCGCAAAATTGTTGTGTTTGACATGGAAGGCCTGCGCGATCTGAATGAGGCCGATGTCATCAGCCTGGCCGGGTTGCGCGAACTCGGCCGCAACTACCTGGCGCTGCATCCCGATGCCGTTGAAAAGCGCGTCAATGCCTGCAGGCCCGAAGACCTGGCCATTCTGGTCTACACCTCGGGCACCACCGGCAAGCCCAAGGGCGCCATGCACAACCACAAGGGCCTGGTGTTCACCGCGCGCGGCTACAACACGCTGGTGGCGCAGGACGAGAACGACGAGCGCATGTGTTTTCTGCCGCTGTGCCACATTGCCGAGCGCATGGGCGGCGAATACTTTGCGATGTACACCGGCGCCAAGCTCAACTTTGTTGAAAATCCCGAGACCATCCCGGAAAATGTGCGCGAGATCGCGCCCACCGTGTTCACGGCTGTGCCCCGCGTCTGGGAAAAATTTTATTCCGGTGTGATGATTTCACTCAAGGAAGCGAGCCGACTGCAGCAGGGCGCGTATGCCTGGGGCATAGGTGTGGGTACCGAAATCGCCGACAAGGTCATGGCGGGCGAGGCTGTGAGCGGCTGGCTAAAACTCAAGTTCACGATTGCGCGCTGGATCGCGCTGGACAATGCGCGCAAGCTGATCGGTATTCACCGTGCGCGCTTTTGCGTCACCGGCGCCGCACCGATTTCGCCAGAACTCGTCAAGTGGTACATGGCGCTGGGCGTGCCGATGCTGGAGGTGTGGGGCATGACGGAAACCTGCGGCGCAGCGACGGGCGTTCCGGCCAGCCGCATCAAACCCGGCTCCATCGGACCGGCGGCCGGTTACAACGAGGTCAAACTCGACCCAACGACGGGGGAAATCATGGTGCGCGGCACCAATGTTTTCATGGGCTACCTGAACATGCCCGAGAAAACCGCCGAGACGATAGATGCCGACGGCTGGCTGCACACGGGTGACGTCGGACTCATGGATGATGAAGGCTTCTTCCGCATCACCGACCGCATGAAGGACATCATCATCACGGCCGGCGGAAAAAACATCACGCCCAGCGAGCTGGAAAACGAGCTGAAATTTTCACCCTACATCACCGACGCCGTCGTGATTGGCGACAAACGCCCCTATCTGACGGCCATCGTGATGATTGACCAGGAAAACGTCGAAAAATATGCGCAGGACCATGACGTGCCCTTCAGCAACTACCTGAGCCTGACACGCTCGGCCGAGGTGCAGGAATTGATCCAGGCCGAGCTGGACCGGGTCAACAAGAAATTTGCGCGGGTTGAGCAGATCAAGAAATTTTTCCTGCTCGAAACACAGTTGAGTGCGGAAGACGAAGAACTCACACCGACGATGAAGCTCAAGCGCAAGCTGGTCGAGAAGAAATACGGCGAGCAGATCGAAGCGATGTACCTGTAAATCTTCCCCGGTTCGTCAGGCGCCGATGTCGCCCGGCTTCATCGCCCGCCCTTTTTTCTCGCGGCGAACCTGGCACGCGCCGCGACCGCTTCCTCGCTTGCGACCGCCAGCGCCACCTGGTCGCTCACCATGTAGGAGGCGAGGTGGTTGAGCGCATTGGCGGTGGCGTTGACCGCCTCCTTGCTCATTTTCACCGGTATCTCCGGCAGAGCGGCGATACGCGCCGCCAGCATCAAAGCCTCGGCGTACGCCTGGCCATCCGCGACCAGGTACTCGGCCAGGCCGAAATCGACCGCCTCCCGGCCAGCGAAGCGGTCGCACAGGATGATGAAACGCTTCGCCTTGGCCGGACCCAGCAGCCGCACCAGGCGCGGCAGCGCGCCCCAGCCGAGCGGAATGCCGATGGCGATTTCAGGCAGCCAGAACCACGCCGATGCGCCGATGATGCGTAAATCGGTCGCCACCGCGAGCGCGGCACCGCCGCCGATGCAATGGCCTTCAATGGCGCAAATGGTCAGCGCAGGGATGTTTTCCCAGGCCTGGCACATGCGCTCGCCGGTGGATGCCAGCACGCGCCGATCACCCAGACTCTGCTTGTCGGTATCCCAGCGCTTCAGATCCTTGAGGTCCATGCCGGCGGAAAAGTGTTCGCCCGCAGCGGTGAGGATCACCGCGCGCACCCCGGCTTCGTCGCGCAGCCGCTCGGCCGTCTGCGTCATGCCGCGCATCAGTTCGATGGAAAAGGCGTTACGCACCTCGGGGCGGTTCAGCCGAACCGTCCAGATTCCATCCTTGGCCTGTATGTCCACGAGCCGACTCATGCTGGTTCCTTTGAGATGGCGGTCGAAGCGGACAAGTATATCGACCGTTAAGTAGTTTCCCTTGCGTAGTTATGCCAGCTTGACTTTCACCGGTTGGGGTCAAAAATGCAGCATGCGTCGCACCGATTCGCGCTAACAACGGCCCTCTCATTTACAGGAGACTTTCGATGAAGTTCAAATCCACACTGGCACTGGCAGCACTGGCACTCGCTGCCGGCTATTCCATGGCCCAACAAGGCGTCAGCAAAACCGAAATCACCCTGGGCTCAATCCAGGATTTGTCGGGGCCTATCGCAGGTTTTGGCAAGCAGTCACGGCTGGGCATGCTGCTGCGCGTCGATGAGATCAATGAACAAGGCGGCATCAATGGCCGCAAGCTGAAAATCATTGTGGAAGACTCGGCTTATGACCCGAAAAAAGCCGTTCTGGCGGCGCAGAAGCTGGTCAACCAGGACAAAATTTTCATGATGGTCGGCCACATTGGCACGGCGCAAAACCTGGCCGCGATGCCGGTGCAGTTTGACAAAAACGTCATCAACTTCTTCCCGATCACCGCCGCGCGCGAGATGTACGACCCCTTCCACAAGCTGAAGTATTCTTTCGCCGCCACCTACTTCGACCAGATGCGCCATGCCGTACCAAAAATGGTCAAAGAAAAAAGCATCAAGAAGGTCTGCACCATGTACCAGGACGACGAGTTCGGGCTGGAAGTGATGCGCGGCGGAGAAGCCGGCCTGAAAACCATGGGCATGGAGTTTGCAGAAAAAACATCGTACAAGCGCGGCGCGACCGATTTTTCGTCGCAGGTTGCGAAGATGAAGGCCGCAGGCTGCGACATGGTGGTGCTTGGCACCATCATCCGTGAAACCATTGGCGCCATTGGCGAGTCGCGCAAGACGGGGTTCAACCCGGTGTTTCTCGGCTCCAGTGCCGCCTACACCGACCTGATCCACAAACTGGGCGGCGCGGCCATGAACGGGCTGTACGCCACCATGACCGTGCAAAACCCGTATCTTGACGAAGCCTCGCAGCCGATCCGCTTCTGGGCCAACAAGTACAAGACCAAGTTCAATGAAGACCCCACCGTTTTCTCGGTCTATGGCTACACCATCATCGACGTGTTTGCCAAAGCGGCGCAAAAAGCCGGACCTAACCTGACGACCGACAGTTTCATCAAGGTCATGGACACGATGACCATTCCACCCGACATGTTTGGCAGCGCACCGTCTACATTTTCGCCAACCAAACGCCTGGGCAGCGATGCTTCTCGTCTGTCACAAATCACCGATGGAAAATGGAAAGCGGTTTCCGACTACATCAAGTAGTCGGCTTGCAAGGGATCAAAAAGCCACCTTCGGGTGGCTTTTTTCATGACACGATGTAAGCGCCCGCCCCGGTGGACAGCAGCTTGCCGTCGGCACCCAAAAACTCCATGCGCGTACTGGCCACACGCGAACCCAGGCGCATGACCTCGGCGCGCAGCTCGAAGTATTCGCCAATGCCCGGACGCAAGTAGTCCACACGCAGATCGATGGTGCCGAGCTTGCTGAAACGCTGCAGGCGTTGCAGCGGCGACTCGTCCATGTGGCGTGCACCTATGGCGGCCATCACGGCCAGACCACCCATGGCGTCCAGGCCGGCGCTGATGACGCCGCCGTGGATGCGGTTTTGTGCGTAGTGGCCTACCAGTTGGTCGGTCATTGTGATGCGCCCCGCGACACGCGCCGGCAACAGCAAGGTGATTTTCAGGCCCAGCACGCGGTTGAACACGATTTTTTCTTCAAACAACGTTTTTAGCCCGGCAATAAATTCGGGCTCGAATTCTGTGGGTGCTGCGGCAGGGAGCGGTGGTGTTGGCGTCATAGTCCCAATTGTCGTGCAGCCAAGTCTTTCATGATCTCTTCGGCGCCGCCGCCAATCATCATGACCTTGACTTCGCGGTAAATGCGCTCGCTTTTGGTGCCGCGCATAAAACCCATGCCGCCCAAGATTTGCACCGCCTGGTCGGCACAGAACTGCATGGTTTGCGTCGCGTGGTTCTTGAGCATGCAGACCTGTGCCACCCACTCAGCGCCCTGGTCACCGGCGTCAGCCCGGTCCGCCAGCGCCTCCACCCAGGCCTGGGTAGAAGCGATGCGCATCTGCATGTCCACCAGCTTGTGCCGGATCACCTGCTTGTCGGTCAGCAGGCTGCCAAAGGTTTTGCGCTGGCGCGCCCAGTCCAGCGCCTCGTCATAACAGGCCTGGGCAAATCCCAGCGCCCCAGCCGACATCGCCAGGCGCTCGCCGTTGAAGTTGCCCATGATGATCTTGAAGCCGCCGCCCTCCTCGCCCAACAGGTGGCTGGCCGGCACACGCACGCCGTCAAAACGCAGGTGCGCGGTGTCAGAGCACCACCAGCCCATTTTTTGAAGCGCACTGCGGGACAGACCGGGGCTGTTGCCTGGAACCAGGATCATGGAAATGCCGCCCGCACCTTTGGCGCCGCCGGGCCGCCCCAAGGCGCCAACGCCCCCCTGGGGGGCAGCGAAGCGTGGGGGCTCTATTTCACCGGTGCGCACCGCCACCGTGATGTAGTCGGCACGCATGCCCGAGGTGATGAAGACCTTCTCGCCATCCAGCACATAGTCCGCACCGTCGCGCCGTGCGGTGGTGCGCAGGGCCGCTACGTCAGAGCCGCCGCCCGGCTCGGTGATCGCCAGCGCAGCGATTTTTTCACCACGCAGCACTGCCGGAATCACGGCCTGCTGCAAAGCCCCGGTCCCGTGGTGCAAGACCGGCGGCAGGCCAATGTTGTGCGAAAACAGACTGGCCAGCACGCCACCGCTGCCGCCGTAACGGCACAGCGCCAGCGTCATCGCATTGCGCAAGCGCCATGAAGCCGGTGTGCCGCCCAGCGCCTCGGGATAACCCAGAGCCAGCAGGCCCAGTTCAGCCGCCTGGCGGTACAGCGCGCGCGGAAACTCGCCGGCATCGTCCCACTGGCTCACATGCGGCGCAATCTCGCGCTGGGCAAACCGTTGGACCGATTCACTGATACCGGCCAGAGCCTCCAGGTCAAAGGGCGGCGGCGTCATGCTTCAAACCTCAGCAGCACCTGGCCGGTCGCGGTCTGCTGGCCAGGTGCCACCTCCACCGCCGCGACAACCGCATCACGCGTGGCACACACCGCGTGTTCCAGCTTCATCGATTCGATCACCAGCAAGGTGTCGCCACGCTGGACCTTCGCACCAGCCGCTACCTTGACGGCCAGCAGCTTGCCGTTGAACGGCGCCCGCAACTCGCTCGCGCGGCTGGCCGATGTCGGCCCGGCAGTCGGCTCGAAACTCGCGTCCCTGAGCCAAACATCGATGGCGCCGACCTGCACATGCCAGCGCCCGTCTGCCACGCGGCAAGCCTGTACGGTGCTGCCCAGACCATCGACCGTGACAAACATCTGGCCGTTGCCGCCCCGCACACAGCTCGCCGTGTGTTGCCGCGAACTGGATGAAACCGTCAGCAGGCCCTGGCCAATTTCCGTCACGTTGATCGCCAGCACCTGCTCGCCGTGCAGCACGCGCAAGGTTTTGGCAAACGGGCAGGGCAAGGCCCGCGCTGCACCGAGCCCGCTGCCGAAGTGCATGCCAAGCGCGGCAGGCAACACAACCTCCGCCTGCTGCGCCCGCAGGGTCTGGCGAATCGCATCACCGTGCTCGGCCAGGAAGGGAATCAGCGCCTGACCGGCTTTAAACACCGGGTGCGCCAGACAGGCTGCAAGAAAAGCGCGGTTGGTGGGCACGCCCAGCACCTGCGTGCCAGCCAGCGCGGCAATCATCTTCTCAATCGCTTCGCTGCGGCTGGCGCCGTGAACAATGAGTTTGCCGAGCATGGAGTCGTAGTACGGCGCGACCTCCCCCCCGGACTGCAGGGCGTGGTCAAAACGCGGAACCCTCACCCCAGCCCTCTCCCAGGGGGAGAGGGTGCCAAGAGCTGGCTCGCGGAAATGCATCAGCGTGCCGGTGTGCGGCGTGAAGTCTTCGTCCTCGGCGCAGAGGCGCACCTCGATCACATGGCCGTTGAACCTCACTTCGTCCTGGCGCAGCGGCAACGGCTCGCCCTGCGCGATGCGGAGTTGCCACTCGACCAGATCCAGCCCGGTTACTGCCTCAGTCACCGGATGCTCGACCTGCAGTCGGGTGTTCATCTCCATCAAAAAGAACTCGCCCTGCTCATTGAGCAAAAATTCCACCGTACCCGCACCCACATACCCGGCCGCCTGCGCCAATGCCACTGCACAAGCACCCATGCGCTCGCGCAAAGCCGCATCCACCGCCGGACTAGGCGACTCCTCGATCAGCTTCTGGTGGCGCCGCTGAACCGAGCAATCACGCTCCCCCAGATGGATGCAATGGCCCTGTGTATCGGCAAACACCTGCACCTCGACATGGCGCGGGCTCAAGAGCGCGCGTTCCAGCAGCAACTCGCCGCTGCCGAAAGACGATAAGGCTTCGGAACGGGCACTGTCCAGCGCAGCCTGCAGCCCGTTGGCCTGCGTCACCCGGCGCATGCCGCGCCCGCCACCGCCGGCCGTGGCCTTGACCATGAGCGGATAGCCTACTTTTGCGGCCTCGGCCACCAGCCGGTCATTCGACTGATCGTGGCCCTGGTAGCCCGGCAGGCAGGGCACGTTTTTCGCCAGCGCGAGCTGCTTGGCGGCAGCCTTGTTGCCGAGCGCGCGTATCGCTTCTGGCGGCGGGCCGACCCAGACCAGGCCGGCGTCCAGCACCGCCTGCGCAAAGTCGGCGTTTTCGCTCAGGAAGCCGTAGCCCGGATGCACCGCATCGGCGCCGCTGGCCTTGGCAGCGGCCAGCAACTTGTCGATGCGCAGATAGGTATCGACCGACGCATTGCCAACTAGCGCCACCGCGCTGCCGGCTTCACGCACATGCAGGGCCTGTGCATCGGCATCGGAATACACTGCCACCGTGGTCATGCCCAGGCGATGCGCTGTGCGCAGGATGCGGCGCGCGATCTCGCCGCGGTTGGCGATCAGCAGGCGTGTGATGGGCCTCATTGGATAAGCTTCACTCTGCGAGTTGCGGTATTCGCCTTCGGAACGGCCGGGCGGCTCATGCCGCCCACCCCGGCTTGCGCTTGCCGGCAAATGCCGCCAGACCTTCAGCCGCCTCCGGGCTGCGCAAATTTGCTACAAATTTAATAGCTGCTTGCACAGACAGGTCATGGGCTACAGGCCTATTTAGCATGTAAAGCAAGGCCTTGGTATGGGCCACGGCACCGGGGGCGGCGCGGCGCAGGACGCGGATGCGCTGCGTCACCGCAGCCTGCAAATCAGCGGCGACCTCATCGACGAGACCCAGCGCCAGCGCCTGGTCTGCGGCGAGTTTTTCGCCAGACAGCAGCAGCCGGCGTGCCGCGCGGTCGCCGAGCCGGCGGTGAACAAAGGCGGCGATCTGGGCCGGCACCACACCCAGCGTGACTTCAGGCGCCGCAAACACCGCCGTTGGCGTGGCCAGCACAAAGTCGGCGCAGCATACCAGGCCCAGGCCGCCACCCATGGCCGGGCCATCGACGGCGACCAGCAGCATCTGCGGTAAGGCGCACAGCGCGGTCAGCAGCGCACCGAAACCGGCATTCATCGCGATCAGCGGGTCGGCCTGGCCGGCAGGCAAGGCCTGGCCTATCGAGGCGGCGAAACCACCGAGGCTGCCGCCAGCGCAAAACGCACCGCCACTGCCCTGCAGCACCACAAACCGCACGGTGTTGTCGGCAGCAACACGCTCGCAGGCCTGGCGCAACGCGGCCACCACCTCGTCCGTCAAGGCATTGCGCGTGGCCGGGTCATTCAGCGTCCAGCACTCGACCTCGCCGGTGCGGGTGATCTGCAGCTTGTCGGTCAGGTTGCCGTCCATCAGGCTGCGGGCTTCCGGGTTTTGGACAAGCCCATGGTTTTGGCAATGATGCCCATCATCACCTCGTCGGCGCCGCCGCCTATGGACGCCAGCCGGCCGTCGCGGTACATGCGCGCCACCTTGTTCTCCCAGGTGTAGCCCATGCCACCCCAGAACTGCAGGCAGGTGTCGGGCACCAGGCGGTTCAGGCGCCCGGCCTTGAGCTTGGCCATCGACGCCAGTTCGGTCACGTCCTGGCCCTGCACATACAGCTCGCAGGCACGGTAGGTCATGGCGCGCAGGCTTTCGACCTCGGTTTTCATCTCGGCCAGCTTGAACTGCACCCACTGCTGGTCCGCCAGCGTGGCGCCAAACAGCTTGCGCTCGTGCGCCCACTCCACCGTCCAGGCCACACAATTGCCCAGCGACTGTAGGCAACTGGCTGCGGCCCAAAGCCGCTCTTCCTGAAACTGCATCATCTGGTACATAAAGCCCGAGCCTTCGGCACCAATCCGGTTGTGTTGCGGCACTCGCACCTCGTCAAAATAAATCAGACCGGTGTCGCTGGCGTTCATACCTATCTTCTTGATCTTTTTGCCGACCTCAATACCCTTGCGCAGTTTGCCCTTGTCACGCATGGGCACCATCACCAGGCTCTTGTTTTTGTGTTGCGGCCCGTCGCCGGTGTTGACCAGCATGCACATCCAGTCGGCCTGCAGACTGTTGGTGATCCACATCTTCTGGCCGGTGATCACATAATCGCCTGCGTCTTTGCGCGCATGGCTTTTGATGGCCGCCACGTCGCTGCCGGCGCCCGGCTCACTCACGCCTATGCAGCCAACCGTGTCGCCGGTTATCGCCGGCGCCAGGAACTCGCGCTTGAGTTCATCGCTGCCGAAGCGTGCCAGCGCCGGCGTGCACATGTCGGTCTGCACACCGATGGCCATCGGCACGCCGCCGCAATCGATATGGCCCAGCGCCTCGGCCATCGCCACGCCGTAGGAATAGTCCAGGCCCGCGCCGCCGTATTCCTCGGGCTTGGTCAGACCCAGCAGGCCAAGATTGCCGAGTTTTTTGAAAACTTCATGTGCGGGAAAAATTTCAGCCGCCTCCCACTCGTCCACATGCGGGTTGATTTCGGCGTCTATGAAGCGCTTGAGGGTTTTCTGGATTTCGAGGTGTTCGTGGGTGTATTGCATGGTTTTGTCTCCTGATATTTTTGTCGCTGCCGCTTCACATCCGCGCAACGCCGAACTGCATGGGCCTGAGTTGCCGCGCCTCGGCTTCGGCACACATGGCCAGACACTGCGCCAGCACCGCGCGGGTGTCGCGCGGGTCAATCACGCCGTCGTCGAGCAGCAGGCCCGAGGTGTAAAACGCGTCAGCCTGTGACTCAAACAGGGCCACCATCTTGTCGAACTGCGCCTGCGACTGCACCGCGTCAACGGCGATGCCCTTGCGCACCATGGCCGCCTCGGTGACGATCTGCATGGTGCGCGCGGCCTGCTCGCCGCCCATGACTGCAGTTCTGGCGTTCGGCCAACTGAACAGGAAACGCGGCGCGTAGCCGCGCCCGCACATGCCGTAGTTGCCGGCGCCAAACGAGGCGCCGCACTGGATGGTGATCTGCGGCACCGTGGCATTTGTCACCGCCTGGATCATCTTGGAGCCGTGTTTGATCATGCCGGCTTGCTCGCTGTCCTTGCCGACCATGTAGCCCGTGGTGTTCTGCAGGTAGATGATGGGCTGGCCGAGCTGGCACAGCATCTGGATGAAGTGAGTCGCCTTGTTGGCACCCGCCACATCAATCGGGCCGTTGTTGCTGATGATGCCGACCGCATGGCCATGAATGGACGCCTGCACACAGACCGTGGCGGCGCCGTACAGCGCCTTGAAAGGCAGAAAGTCCGAGCCGTCGACCAGCCGCGCAATCACCTCCTGCATGTCCACCGGCTGGCGCAGGTCGGCGCTCATCAGCCCGAGCAGGTCGGCGGCCGGGTACAGAGGCTCCCGTTCCTCGGGCGCTCCTGAATTGATAGCTGCTTGCGCCCGCGTGGTATGGGCTAGAGGCCGATTTGACCATGAAGTTCGGGCCAAGACCTGGCGCGCCAGCCCCAGCGCGTGACGATCATCTTCAGCCAACTGCTCGCCCAGGCCGGAAATACGGGTGTGCATCTCGGCGCCGCCCAGTTCCTCTTCGCTGGCCACCTCGCCGGTGGCCGCCATCAGCAGCGGCGGGCCGGCCAGGAAGGCGCGCGAACGGCTCCGCACCATGATCACCACATCCGACAGGCCCGGCATGTAGGCGCCACCAGCCGTGCCGGAACCATGCTGCACTGTGATGACCGGAATACCTGCCGCCGACAGCCGCGCCAGGTTGCGAAACAGCGCGCCACCGTGGACAAAACCCTCGACCCGGTAACGCATCAGGTTGGCCCCGGCGCTTTCGACCAGGTGGATAAAGGGCAACTTGTTCTGCAAGGCGATCTCCTGCACGCGCAGGATTTTGTCCAGCCCCATGGCCTGGATGGCGCCAGCCTCGATGCCGGAGTCGCTGGCCACCACCATGCAGCGCACGCCCTCGACAAAACCGATGCCAGCCACCACACCGCCGCCGGGCACGGAACGTTCTGCGTCCTGGTTGTCCTGCATGAAGCCGGCCAGCGCGCAGATCGGCAAATAAGGCGTGCCGGGGTCAAGCAGCAAGGCGACGCGCTCACGCGGCAACAATTGACCGCGTTTGTCAAACACCGGTTTCGACTTGGCCGAGGCCTGTGCCGCACGGTCTTCGAGCGCACGCAGAGCTGCAATGCGCGCGAGCATAGCTCCGCGCCGCTGCTGGGCCTGCAAGCTTTGTGGGTTCCAGCTGGATGTGTAGGCCGTCACCGCCCTCACCCCTGCCCTCTCCCAGAGGGAGAGGGAGCAAGAGCCCCGCCGCCAGTCCCCTCTCCCTCTGGGAGAGGGTTAGGGTGAGGGCGCTGCTGAAACACTTTCGGCGTCGTCGCCAGGTGAAACCCGTCAAACGGCTTGACGGCGTCACGCTGCTGCGCCTGGGCATCGGGCAGGCGCATGGGCCAGCCCATGCGCACCTGGGGCCGCGCGCCATCCACACGCAACACGCTGCCGCTGATGAAGCTGGCGCCGGGGCTCAGCAGAAACACAATCGCTGCAGAGGTTTCAGCCTCGGTGCCGAAGCGGCCCAGCGGCACGGTGTTGCGCATCTCGCGCAACATGGCGCCGGCCTCGGGCGGGTAGTGGTCCATGCCACTCGATGCGATATAACCCGGCGCCACCGCATTGATACGCACGCCGCTGTGCGCCCACTCGGCCGCCGCAGTTTCGGTGAAGCTGACCATGCCGGCCCGCGCCGCGCCGCTGTGGCCCATGGACGGCATCGAGCCCCAGATGTCGGCGACGATGTTGACGATGCAGCCGCCGTGCCCGGCCATGGCCTGCAGGTAACACTCGCGCGCCATCAGAAACCCGCCCGTCAGGTTGGTGTTGAGGACCGCCTCCCAGCCATTGGCGCTGATGCTTTCCAGCGGCGCAATGTACTGGCCGCCGGCGTTGTTGACCAGGCCGTCGATGCGGCCATGCGCCAGCACAATGGCCGCCACCGTGGCCTGCACCGCAGCCTCCTGCCGGATGTCACAGGGGTGAAAGCTGGCGCGGCCACCGGCGGCAACAATCTCGCCAGCCACATCGTGCAGCTTTTCAAGCTTGCGCCCGATCAGCACCACCTGCGCGCCCAGTGCGGCGAGCTCGTGAGCGGTGCAGCGGCCTATGCCGGAGCCCCCGCCTGTCACCACCATCACCTTGCCGACAAACAGCCCGGAGGTGAAAACAGATCGGTAACTCATGGTCGGACTCTCCTGGCGGGCGGTTTCGGGTCGTCGCCGATGAACAGGGCAATGGCCGCGTCGGTGAGCTCGTCGAGCGACGCCCCTTTTTTTGCATCAAACCATTGGGCGGACCAGTTCAGGGCGCCAAAAATCAACAGGCGCGCGAGTTTGACCGGGCAGCCCAGGCGCCCCTGTTCGCTCAGCGCCTGCAGCACCGGCTGCCAGACCGATTCGTAGTCGCTTTGCAGCTTGGCCAGAGAGGTACGCTGACGCGCCGTGATGGAGCGCGACTCGTAGAGCATGACCGGGATGAAGTCACTGCCAGGGCCTAGAAGAATATCGAAATGGTTGCGCACCAGCACGCGCAACAGGGCAGCCGCATCGGGCTTTGCGGCAGACGCCAGCTCAAGGGCCGCCGTCTGGCGCAGGGTGGCCGAGCGCATGCCCTCGTCCATCACCGCATACAGCAGCGCACCCTTGCTTTTGAAGTGATAAAACGGCGAGCCGCTGTGCATGCCGACGGCCGTCGCAATGTCCCGCGTGCTGGTGCCGTCAAAGCCCTTGCGCCGAAACAGCCGCGCCGCCGCATGGACCAGCTCGACGCGGCGGTTACCGTCGTCGCGCTCGGCCACGGTCTTGCGCGGTCGGCCACGCGGCCGCTTGTCGGGCAGCGCCACTGCCACTTCAGAGGCAGCGGGCAGGCCCACCGCCGAGCGCTTGCGCGCATGAGATGTGTCCATGGAAATCGACCATACCAAAAGTCGATATTTTTAGCAAGCAGTTGCTTTGTATAAATACAAACCCCTGCGCAAGTCGCTGATCTGGGGGCCGGCGGGGCAGGGGCTGTTCGGGCCTTCTGATTCAAGAACGCTACTGAATGAATAGCTGTTGAGGCCCACTGGTTATGGGCTGCAAGCCGATTTGGTACTTAAAGTTTGGAGAAATCTGGTTTGCGCTTTGCCATGAAGGCCCCGAAGGCTTCGCGGGCTGCGGGCTCCTTGAGCATGCGGCCAAAGCTGACGCCCTCTTCGGCCATGCGCTCGGCAACAACGCTGGCCTGGCCTTTTTTCATCAGGCGTTTGGTTTCCACCAGCGAACTCAGTGGTTTGGCCGCGAGTTTTTGCGCCTGGCGCTGCGCCAGCGCATTGGCTTCAAGCGGCGGAACAATGCGGTTGACCAGGCCCATCTCCAGCGCCGTCTCGGCCATGAAGGGCTCACCCAGAAGCAAAACCTCGGCCGCACGGGCGTAACCCATCAACTGCGGCGCCAGAAAGCTCGACGCCGCTTCGGGGCACAGCCCCAGGTTCACAAAGGGCATGGAGAAAGCCGCGTTGTCGCCGGCATACACCAGGTCGCAGTGCAACAACATCGTGGTGCCGATGCCGACAGCCGGGCCACACACCGACGCGACCACCGGCTTCGGGAAGGTGCTGATGCCGCGCAGGAAGCGAAAGACCGGCGACTCGTGGGTGGCGGGCGGGCCATTGAGAAAATCACCGATGTCGTTGCCCGCTGAAAAAATACTTTCGTGGCCCTGGATCACCACCGCCCGCACCGCAGGGTCGACGGCGGCGGCGTCCAGCGCGTCGGCCATGGCCGCGTACATGGCTGCGGTGATGGCGTTTTTCTTGTCCACCCGGTTCAGGGTGAGGGTCATCACGCCGGCGTCAAGGCTGGAAAGAATGTCTTTGAAATCGCTCATGGTGGTTCCTGAAGTGTTTTGATGGTGTGGTCTGCCGCGTCGCGTGATCAGGCGGCAAGCGCCTCGCGCACAAAGTCGAGCCTATCCTGGCCCCAGTACATGGTCCCGTCGATAAAAAATGTCGGGGCGCCGAACACGCCGCGTTCCACCGCCTCCTGCGTGATGGCCTTGAGCTTGTCCTTGACCGCTTGCTCCGCCGTCAGCGCCAGCATCGCGGACGGGTTGAAGCCCGCGGCCGCCAGCACCTCACCAACCACCGCCGGGTCATTCATGTTTTTCTGGTCTACCCATATCGCGCGATAGGCTGCATCGACGTAGTCGGCGAACCGCAGGGGCTCACTCGACTGCACACCGACCGCAGCGCGCATCAGCATCAGCGTGTTGATGGGGAAATACGGGTTGTTGTGGAAAGGCACGCCATAGCGGTCGGCGAAGCGCGCCAGATCTTCCATCATGTATTTGCCTTTGGCCGGAACAGTCGCCGGCGAATGGTTGCCGGTGGCCTGGAACACACCGCCCAGCAGGAAGGGCTTGTAGTCGATCTGGCCACCGGCTTGGCGGCACAGATGCGGCAGTTGCGTCCACGCCAGGTACGCAGCGGGGCTGCCCACATCGAAAAAAAAATCCACGGTTTTTGCCATCTCAGAATTTCTCCATGTAGGGTCGCAGGTCCAGCTCGTGGGTCCAGGCATCGCGCGGCTGCCGGTGCAGCATCCAGTAGGTATCGGCGATGTGGTCGGGATTCACAATGCCGTCCTGGTCTTTCATTGCGTAACGGTCGGGGAAATTGTCGCGGATAAAGGCCGTGTCGATGGCGCCATCGACCACCACATGCGCCACATGGATGCCGCGTGGCCCCAGCTCACGCGCCATGCTTTGCGCCAGCGCGCGCAGCGCCATCTTGGCGCCCGAAAAAGCGGCAAAGTTGGCGCTGCCGCGCAGCGATGCGGTGGCGCCGGTGAAGATGATGGTGCCCTGGTGACCGTCGCCGCCGCGCTGCACCATGCGTTTGGCGACTTCGCGGGCGTTAAGGAAACCGCCGAAGCAAGCCATCTCCCAGATCTTGAAATATTTGCGCGCGCTTTCTTCAAGAATGCTGCTGGGCGCATTGGCGCCGATGTTGAACACCAGCACCTCAATGGGGCCAACGGTGGACTCAATCTGCTCGATCAGCGCAATGACGTCCTCTTCCTTGCGCGCGTCAGACGCAAAGCCGTGGCCCTGGCCGCCTTCTGCGCGTATCTGTTCGAGCAGGGGCTGCAGCTTGTCCAGGCTGCGGCGCGTCACACACGCGGTATAGCCTTCGCGCGCAAAACGCCGGGCGATGGCACCGCCGGTGGCGTCGCCCGCGCCTATGACCAAAGCGACTTATTCATGCTCATTCTCTGAAATAGACCACTTGGTGCGTCGTTATTCCATTTCCACAACATTAGTGCAATAATATCCTCCATCATACTTGATGGAGAAAGTCATGGCACGTCCAGTTACCGGGGATGATGAGACGATCGAAATTGCGCAAATAGCGATCTCGCAAGCCACAACGATGG
>NZ_JAUYEY010000014.1 GCF_030689685.1 Polaromonas sp.
TTCGCTTCGACGCCTTCTGCCGCCCAGGCTCCTTGATGATGCGTGCAAAATCCACCGCCACCACGGCGGTGATGTCGGCCATGCTGAACTGGTCTGCCGCAATGAAATCGCGGCCTCGCAGCCGTTCATCGAGTACCGAAAAAAACTGCTGCACGCGTGCCAGGCCGCGCTGGGCGAGTTCGGGAATCTGCGGGTAGTCCACCGGTCCGGGCAGTGCGCGGTTCGCCATCCCAGATGAGCTGTTGCGCAGGCATTCGGCAATCGCCAGCAAGCCTTCAAACTCGATGCGCCACTGCCAGCTCGCGATATCGGCTTTTTCCAGCGCCGTGCTGCCCAGCAGGGGCGGTTGGGGGCAGTGCGCCTCCAGCCAGGCCGCAATTGCAGCGTTGTCGGTGAGCATCACGCCCTCGGCGGTGCGCAGCGCAGGCACGGTGCACTGCGGGTTGACCCGGCGGTAGGCCTCCCCCATCTGTTCGCCAGCGCGCAGGTCCACCTGCACGGTCTCATGGGCCAGGCCTTTTTCAGTCAGCAGGATGCGCGCACGCCGCGGGCTGGGGGCGGTGGCGCAGTCGTACAGCGTGATCATGCCGACGGCGCCAGTTTGTCCTGGGTGCGGGTGTCGAAGTCGCTGGCCTCATGGCGTTCATGCAACTGGCTGGACGCTTCGCCCCAGGTGCGATTCACCATGCGGCCGCGCCTGGCGCCGGGTCGTTTGGCAATCTCGTTGGTCCAGCGCAGCACGTGGGTGTAGGTCTGTACTTGCAGGAACTCCCCGGCTTCGTAGAGCTGGCCTTTCACGAGGGTGCCGTACCAGGGCCATACCGCCATGTCGGCAATGGTGTAGTCCTCGCCTGCCAGGTAGGGCACCTCGGCCAGGCGGCGGTCCAGCACATCCAACTGGCGCTTGACTTCCATCGCGTAGCGGTTGATGGGATATTCCATCTTGCTCGGGGCGTAGGCGTAGAAGTGGCCGAAGCCACCGCCCAGAAAAGGCGCGCTGCCCATTTGCCAGTTCAGCCAGGACAGGCACTCGGCACGCGGGGCGCCGCCAGCCGGCAAAAACACACCGAACTTCTCGGCCAGGTAGTGCAGGATGGCGCCGGACTCGAAGACCCGCACGGGGGTGGCGCCGCTGCGGTCCACCAGCACCGGGATCTTGGAGTTGGGGTTGGCTGCCACAAAGCCGCTGCCGAACTGTTCACCCTCGTGGATGCGGATCAGCCAGGCGTCGTACTCTGCAGCGCTGTGGCCCAGAGCCAGCAACTCCTCCAGCAACACCGTGACCTTGACGCCATTGGGCGTGCCCAGCGAATACAGCTGCAGCGGGTGGCGGCCCACCGGCAATTCCTTGTCGTGGGTGGGGCCGGCCACGGGCCGGTTGATGTTGGCGAAGCGGCCACCGTTCGACGGCGGTGGTGACCAGATGGCGGGGGGGATGTAGGGCGGGGCGTTGTTCATGAGAACCATCGTGCCTGAGTTTGAATGTGCCTGCAAAACGCAATTCATCCGGCGCACGGGAGCGTCAGGGGCCTGGGCCATCGGCCACTACACTGGGGCCCTTGTTGTTACGGACCCTTGCTGCGATGGAAATTTTTGTGCTCCTGCTGATGGTGGCTGCCTTCGGCGTCTACCGGCTTAAATCGAAAACCCAGGCCAAGCGCATTGCGCTGCTGGCCAGCCATCTGGGCAGATACCAGGTGGAAAAACTGATGGAAAGTCTGACCGAAGGGTATTTGCGGGCGCTGGGCGAAAAAGAGCCGGCGCGCCAGACGCAGATATGGAACATGCTGGCCACTTCCGAAGAGCAGTTGGTTGAGCAATTCCGCCGCTTCGCCGCAGACTTCTCAGCCGTGGACCTGGCCGATGCCCGCGTCAGCAAGCTGCCGGTGTTTCTGCCTGAAGCCGACCGGTTTTTCCCCGACAACACCTTCGACATGCGCAAAGCCCTGACTATCCATGCGCAGGGAATAGCGCGCGCGGCCAACAATGAGAAGGGTCGCCCTGCGCGCGACAAGGCTTTCACGCTGTCGGCTGAATTGTTCTTGATGCAGCACACCTGCCACTGGTACTGCCGCTCCAAAGCCATCGCCTCGGCGCGTATGCTGGCCCGGCACCAGACGCCCTACCAGCAGTTGCTGAAATCCGTGGACCCGGAAACACGCGAGGCTTACCTGGCGATGATAGGCCGGTGAGCAGGCGCCCAAGCTGCGCGATCTGCCTGCGGCCGCAAAGCGCTTGCATCTGCCGCGCACACCGCCCCGACCAGTTGTCCACGCTGGAAGCGGTCTGCGCTGCGCTGGCCCGGCTGGAGGGCAGCGCTGAGAAATTCCGGCCCCTGCTGGCGGCCTTTGACGGCTTTGTGGCACAGCAGATGAGCTACCTGTGCAGGCACGTGCCGCAGCACTAAAAAAAGGGCCTGGGGCGGCGCCTGGTTCATCATGACTGCGCGCCCTACAGACATGCGCGCTGCTCTGAAGCGGCAGCCCGATCAGCGGCGCGGCGCCGGCCAGCGCGCGGCTGACGCGTCCGGAAATTCATAAGGCCTGCCTCCGGCAGAAAGCCCAGTAGTGAAAACTCGCAGCCCCGGTGCGCTATAAAAAGTATAGCTAAATGAAGCCGTGTGGTAAGAGCTGGAGTCTGATTTGATGCACAAACAACAGATGGGCGGTGCGTTGCGGCCCGCGCGGCGGGAGGGCCGCGCAAGACCGATAATCGGCCCCGGCTGTTCGTGTTTTTGTCTGCATGTCTGCATGTCTGCATGTCTGTTCTTTTTCCCTGCTTGCCCGTGGCCTTTCCGCTCATCACCGATCCCTTCTTCTACGCTGTCGCGATTCCGGCCGTCCTGCTGATGGGTGTCAGCAAAAGCGGCTTTGGCGCCGGCTTTGGCTCGCTGGCCGTGCCGCTGATGGCGCTGGCCGTGACGGTGCCGCAGGCGGCGGCCATCCTGATGCCCATCCTGCTGCTGATTGACATCCTGGGCATGGCCGCTTTCCGTAAGAACTTCGACATGCGGCTGGTGAAGTTCCTTGTGCCCTGTGGCCTGGTGGGCACCCTGACCGGCATGCTGCTGTTCAAGGTGCTTCCCCCGAACATCGTCGCCGGCATTGTGGGCGCGTTCACCTTGCTGTTTCTGGCGCAGCGCCTGCTGTTCCCGCCCCGGCCCGACAGCCCGCCGCCGCCGCGCTGGCTGGGTGCGTTGCTCGGCGTGACCTCCGGTTTCACCAGTTTCATTGCTCACGCCGGCGGGCCACCTGTCAGCGCTTATGTGATTCCGCTGCGCTTGCCGCCGCTGACCTTCACGGCCACATTGGCGTTTTTCTTCTTTGTCATCAACCTGTCCAAGTGGATTCCCTACGCCTGGCTGGGTCTGCTGGACATGCGCAACATGGCGACCTCGCTGGTGCTGTTGCCGCTGGCGCCGCTCGGGGTGTGGATAGGCGTGCGTCTGGCCCGCCGCATTGATCCAGTGTTGTTCTACCAAATTCTTTATGCCGGCATGTTCCTCACTGGCGTCAAGCTGCTCTGGGACGGTTTTCGCTAAGAACCGGGGTATCTGACAGCTTTGCGGACAAACCGGTAAAAACCTCACAGTGGAGCTAGGAGCCTGGGCGGCAGAAGGAACGTCGGCTGCAAAGCGGCCGCGACGGTCCATTTTTCACCGGCTTTTTGCCCCATAGCTACGGCTATGGCGCTGCAAACCCGGCGAAAACTGTCCTCGCCGGGGCCACTTTTCGCTTCGACGCCTTC
>NZ_JAUYEY010000077.1 GCF_030689685.1 Polaromonas sp.
GGCGGCAGAAGGAACGTCGGCTGCAAAGCGGCCGCGACGGTCCATTTTTCACCGGCTTTTTGCCCCATAGCTACGGCTATGAGGCTGCAAACCCGGCAAAAACTGTCCTCGCCGGGGCCACTTTTCGCTGCGACGCCTTCTGCCGCCCAGGCTCCTAGCTGCCATCCCGGACTCGATCCGCAATCCATATCGCGCCAACCTTTTTCCCGGCCCGCGTCGCATGGATTGCGGATCAAGTCCGCAACGACAAATACAGCGCGAAGGGCCCACGCATGAGCCTGCGCATAAAAAAGCTCGGCAAACACTACGGCGAGGTCGCGGTGTTCACCAACGTGTCGCTCGAGGTCGCGCCCGGCGAGTTTGTCGCCATCGTCGGTGAGTCGGGTGTCGGCAAATCAACTCTGCTCAACTGCATGGCCGGGCTCGACAGCTGGGACAGCGGCTCGGTCGAGCTGGACGGCGTGGACATTGGCGTCCTCAACGACGACCAGCGCGCGCTGCTGCGCCGCGAAAAAGTCGGCTTCGTGTTCCAGGCCTTTCATGTGCTGCCGCACCTTGATGTCGCGCAGAACGTCGCGCTGCCGCTGCTGCTGCTGGGCCTGCACGACGATGAGCGTGTGTCGGCCATGCTGGCGGCTGTCGGCCTTGACGGCCTGGGCGCGCGCCTGCCGCAACAGCTCTCGGGCGGTCAGTTGCAACGGGTGGCGATTGCACGCGCGCTGATCCACCGCCCCGGCCTGCTGCTGGCCGACGAACCGACCGGTAACCTGGACCCGGCCACTGCCGCAAAAGTCATGGACGCGCTGGTGGCGCAGACCCGCGAACACGGCGCCTCGCTGGTGCTGGTCACCCATTCCGAAACCGCCGCCGCGCGCGCCGACCGCGTGCTGCACCTGAGCAGCGAAGGCATACGCGCCTGAGGCCGCGCATGCCGCGCTTGACGACCACGACCCGACCATGAGCGCCCCTGGGCGAGGGTGGTAGGCGACCCATTCACTGTCGTGTATTTGGAAAAGTTCAACCGGCTGCGGTCAGCAACGCGGCGTAACGCGCCAGATCCACATTGCCGCCACTGATGATCACGCCCACACGGGCGCCCCTGATCGCCGCAGCGTCGGCGCAGGCACCGGCAAACGCCAGGCAACCGGTCGGCTCCACCACCAGCTTCATGCGCTCGGCGAAAAAACGCATCGCATCGACCAGTTGCGCATCACTGACGGTCAGGATGTCCGTCACATCGCGCCGGATGATGCCGAAGGTGTACGCACCCAGGTGCTGGGTCTGCGCGCCGTCGGCGATGGTTGTCGGCACCGGGATGTGCACGATGCGGCCGGCGCGCAGCGACTGCTGGCCGTCGTTACCGGCCTCGGGCTCGACGCCAAACACCTGACACGCGGGTGCCAGCGCACGGGCGGCCAGCGCCGAGCCGCTGGTCAGCCCGCCGCCGCCCAGGCAGACGTACAGGCGGTCCAGCGGACCGGTCTCCTCGATCAATTCTTTCGCAGCCGTGCCCTGGCCGGCAATGACGTCGGGATGGTTGTAAGGAGGAATCAGTGTCATGCCGCGCTCGGCGGCCAGCCGCTGCGTCAGGGCCTCCCTGTCTTCGGTGAAGCGGTCATACAGCACCACCTCGGCACCGTAGCCGCGTGTGGCGGCCAGTTTGGCGGCCGGCGCGTCCTGCGGCATCACGATCAGCGCCGGCATGGCCAGCAAGCGGGCTGACAGCGCCACCGCCTGTGCGTGGTTGCCCGATGAAAAAGCGATGGCGCCAGCGCGTCGCTGCGCGGCATCGAACCTGGACAAGGCATTGAAGGCGCCGCGAAACTTGAAGGCGCCCATGCGCTGGAGATTTTCGCACTTGAAGAAAAACTGCGCGCCCCAGCGCGCATCAGCGGTGGCTGATCGCAGCACCGGTGTGTGGTGCGCGTGGCCTGCGAGCCGCGCAGCGGCGGCAACAACATCGTCATAGGTGGGGAGCTGCATGGCGAGGGAGCTTTCATTCAAGGGCTGGAGACAGACGATAGTCTATGGAGATTTCCCGCCCATCATGACACCCTGCGTTCGGGCTGAGCGTGGCCTGGCCTGGCCATGAGGCGCAACCCTTCGACCGGCTCAGGGCGAACGGTGGTGAGGGGGGCACAATCGGGCCATGCTTGCGCTGCTTTTCACCTTCTCCTGGCAAGAACTGCTGCACCACCGCTGGCGCAATGCGGCCGCAGTGGCGGCGGTGATGCTTGGCGTGGCGCTGGCGTTTTCGGTGCAGCTGATCAATGCCTCGGCGCTCAGCGAGTTTTCGCAGGCGGTGCGGTCGGTCAATGGCCAGCCCGACCTGGAGCTGCGTGCCGTGCGCGGCAGTTTTGACGAAACGCTGTACGCGCGCATCGCCGCCCAACCGCAGGTCGTCGCGGCCAGCCCGGTGCTGGAGCTCGGCACCTATGCCCTGGGCGCCGATGACCGGCGTGTGGCGCTGCGGGTGGTCGGTGTCGATGCGCTGGTGGTGGCCCGGCTGGCCCCGGCCCTGATGCCGGTGCTGGCTGCCAATGCAGAACGCATGGCGCTGTTCACGCCGGGCGCCGTCTTCCTCAACCCGGCCGCGCGGCAGGCGTTGGTGGGCGAACGCCTGCAGCTGCAAAGCGGCTTGCAACTGTTTGATGTTCAGATAGCGGGCAGCGTGGCCGCTGGTGGCGCGCCGCTGGCGGTGATGGACATTGGCGCAGCGCAAGATTTGTTTGGCCGCTCTGGCCAGCTCTCGCGCATCGACCTGCGCCTGCAGGCGGGCACCGACCGCGCCGCCTTTATCACCGCGCTGCAACTGCCGGCCAGCATCACCGCCACTGAGCCCGGCGACGACGCGCAGCGTGTCAGCAACCTGTCGCGCGCCTACCGCGTCAACCTGACCGTGCTGGCGCTGGTGGCGCTGTTCACCGGCGCCTTCCTGGTGTTTTCGGTGCTGTCGCTGAGCGTGGCCAAACGGGCGCAGCAGTTTGCGCTGCTGGGCGTGCTGGGCCTCACGGGCCGCGAGCGCCTGCGCCTGGTGCTGTGGGAGTCGGCGCTGCTGGGCAGCGTCGGCAGCGTCGCCGGCATCGCGCTGGGCACGGCGCTGGCGGCGCTGGCGCTGCGCCTGCTGGGCGGCGACCTCGGTGGCGGCTATTTCTCCGGTGTGGCCCCGGCGCTGCAATGGGACGCGGGCGCCGCGCTGATCTACGGCCTGCTCGGCGTGGCCGCCGCGCTGGTCGGCGGCTGGTGGCCGGCGCGCGCCGCGCAAAAGTTGCCGCCAGCGCAAACCCTCAAGGGCCTGGGTGCGCCGCCGGCCGGCGGCACACCCTACCGGCTCAGCCTGCTGCTGATGGCCGCCGCCGGCTTGCTGGCGTTCGCACCCCCGGTGTTCGGCATTGCGCTTGGCGCCTACCTGTCGGTCGGGCTGCTGCTGGTGGGCGGCATCAGCGCCCTGCCCTGGCTGATCGCGTTGCTGTATGACCGCATCGCGCCGCGTGTCAGCCGGCGCCTGCTGCCGCTGCTGGCGGTCGAGCGCGCGCGCCGCGTGCGTGGCAGCGCGGCGGTGGCTGTCAGCGGCGTGGTCGCCTCGCTGAGCCTGGCTGTCGCGCTGACGGTGATGGTCGCGAGTTTCCGCGACTCGGTCACGCATTGGCTGGACGTGGTGCTGCCGGCCGATCTTTACGTGCGCACCGCCGGCAACACGGCAGCCAGCGACACGGTGTATTTTTCGCCGGACTTCGTGCAGGCGCTGGCGCAGGTGCCCGGCGTGGCGCGCACTGGCAGCCTGCGTGTCACGCAGTTGCTGCTTGACGCTGGTCAGCCTGCCGTTGCGCTGATCGCCCGTGATTTGCAGGACCCGGCCGCCAGCCTGCCGCTGGTCGGCGCGCCGCTGCCGGTCCCAGTCGGTCACATCGCGATATATGTCAGTGAACCCATGGTCGACCTGTACGGCGCGCGGCCCGGCCGGGTGTTTGCGCCGCTTTCTAAGCCTTTTGAGGCTCTAGCCCATAGTGGACAAGCACCACCAGCTATCAATTCAGGAGCAATTGAGGCGGCCGGGAGGCATCCTTCGACAGGCTCAGGACGAACGGAAACACCGGGCGACAAGCGTGGGGGCCAACAGTTCTTCGTGGCCGGCGTCTGGCGCGACTATGCGCGCCAGTTCGGTGCCATCGCCATGGACCAGCGCGATTTCGAGCGCCTGACCGGCGACCGGCGCGTCAATGATCTGGCGCTGTGGCTGGCGCCGGGCGCCGCCGAGCCGCAGGTGCAGCAGGCGGTGCGCGCACTGGCGCAGGCCCAGTCGCCGGGCGCAGGAGAGCTGATTGAGTTCGCCTCAAGCAGCCAGATCCGCGCGACCTCGCTGCGCATCTTCGACCGCAGTTTCGCCGTGACCTACTGGCTGCAGGCCGTCGCCATCGCCATCGGCCTGTTCGGTGTCGCGGCGAGCTTCAGCGCGCAGGTGCTGGCCCGGCGCAAGGAGTTCGGCCTGCTGGCCCACCTGGGCTTGAGCCGCCGGCAAATCCTCACGCTGGTTGCCGGTGAAGGCGCTGCCTGGACGCTGGCCGGAGCGCTGGCCGGCCTCGGCCTGGGCCTGGCGGTGTCGCTGGTGCTGGTGCATGTGGTGAACCCGCAGAGTTTTCACTGGACCATGGACCTGGCCCTGCCCTGGGACCGGCTGCTGGCCCTGTGCGCCGCCGTGGTGCTGGCTGGCACCGTCACCGCCTGGCTGGCGGGGCGTGCGGCGGCGGGTCGGGATGCGGTGCTGGCGGTCAAGGAAGACTGGTAGGCACAAAAACGCTATGACGAGGTGCCTGCCGATGCGTGTTTTCGTTTGCTTACCTTAAAGGCCTTCGCTGCGCGGGATTGTCATGACGGTGTCGCGCAGCACGCCTACGATGGTTGCATCACTTCACCAAGGCCCACATCATGGCGTCCGCTCAATACCGCATTGAAAGCAGGAATCCTTTGCTGGGCAGCCTGCTGCCCCCCACCCCCCACTTCCAGTCGCTGTACGCCGACCGCTCGCTAGCCGTGGCTGTGGCGGTCAAAAGCCTGGCCGACCCGACGCGCCAGCAGATTCGCGTGGTGCATATTCCCAGCGGGGAAATTGTGTTCCAGACCTCGGAGATCAGCCACTAGTAGTTAGTTCCATTAAAGCAATTACGTACTAAACGACGCCAAGATCGAACTTATTCCATCGAAAAACGACAGGCGATGCGTTGATTTCAGCTATCCCTTTGAGGATGCGGGTTTTTAGTTCCTCTTTGGACTTGAC
>NZ_JAUYEY010000020.1 GCF_030689685.1 Polaromonas sp.
CGCGTGGCGGTCAGCATGCCCGAGTCCCTCGGACAAATGAGAGATGTAACGATTGAACTCCTTGGCTGCGTCCATAAAGCCTCCGGTCAGAATTGATGCTATTGAAATAATAGCATATTTTATGACACAGTAAGACTAGGCTCGATCCGTGCGCACGATGTCGCCTTGACAAACGGCTTCCAGGATTTTTTCCACCTCCTCGAAGTCGGCGGGTTTGACCAGGTGGTGATCAAAACCCGTTTCTCGCGAGCGCTGCCGGTCTGCCTCCAGCCCATACCCCGTCAGGGCGACCAGCACGATGTTCTTGAGCGTGGGTTCCTGGCGAATCCGCTCCGCCACCTGGAACCCGTTGAGCCCCGGCAGGCCGATATCCAGCAGCACCAGGTCCGGGTGCCAGGCAAGAGCCACTTCCAGTGCGTCCGGGCCATCGTGAGCCATCCGAACACCATGCCCTGACATTTCCAGCAGCATCGCCACGGTTTGGGCCGCATCTACGTTGTCATCGACGACCAGCACCCGACAGTATTTTCCGCGTGGCCGGGTCGGTTCAATAAGCGTCGACGGCGACGGCGGTATCGAAGTCAGCATCACCGGCAGCCGCACGACAAACTCGCTGCCTTGCCCCAGGACGCTGTAAACCTCGACGGTTCCGCTGTGCAACTCCACCAGCCGTTGCACCAGGCACAGGCCGATGCCAAGGCCGCCTTCCGAGCGGTCCAGCGACCGTTCGGCCTGCGTGAACAGGTCGAAGATGCGGGGCAGCAGTTCGGGGGCGATGCCGATGCCGGTATCGCGCACCCGCAGCACAGCGGTATCGCCTTCGCGCTCGACGGTCAGCCCGATGCGGCCGCCCTCGTCGGTGTACTTGGCGGCGTTGGTGAGCAGGTTCACCACCACCTGCTCCAGCCGGGCGGCGTCTGCATGCAACCAGATGGGTTCCGGCGGTAGCGACACGTCAAGTTCATGCCGACGCTGCACGATCAGCGGCTGGGCCGTCTCTACCGCCCGTTCCACGATGCCGCTCAAGACGATCCGCTCTTGACGAAGCTGAACCCTGCCGGTTGTGATGCGGGAGACTTCCAGCAGGTCATCGACGAGATGTTTCAGTTGCCCCACCTGACGCTCGATGATAATGCGGGCTTGCTGCTGGAGTGGGTCTTCGTTCTGCTGGAGACGAAGGAGGTGCACGGCGTTCGAGATGGGGGCCAGCGGGTTGCGCAGTTCATGACTGAGCATCGCCAGGAACTCATCCTTGCGGCGGTGCAGGTCGGCCAGCGCTTCCGCTTGCTCCCGTAACTTCCGCTCGGACTGTTTTCGTTCGGTGATGTTGTTGAAAATGAGGGCGACTTTCCGGCTTTCCGGCCCGCCGATCCGGAAGGCATAGACATCGAACCAACGGCCATCCAACGCTTTCGCTTCGTTGACATAGCGAATCGGGTCACCCGTCAGGGCGACTTTGCCGTAAATTTCAAACCAATGCGCTTCATGATCCGGGGCAATTTCGCGCATCCGTTTGCCTGTCGCTTCGAGCATTCCGGACTGTTTCTCGAAAGAAGGATTCACTTCCAGAAATCGGTAATCGACCGGCTTTTCGTGTTCATCAAAAATCATTTCGATGACGCAAAAACCCTCATCAATCGAATTGAACAAATTACGATAGCGTTCTTCGGATTCGCGCAAGGCATATTCCGCCTGTTTGCGCTCGGTGATTTCCACGCGCAGTTGTGCGTTCAAGGTGTCCGACGCTTGGGTGAGTTCATGCTGGCGCAGCGATCCGAGCATCAACGCCTCGTTCATCGCGACGGTCTGTCCATGGAACTGCGCGGTCTGGGTGACCAGAATTACGACTCCCACGGGGTCAACGCCCGACAGCACCGGCCACATCGTGCAAGACCAGAAGACTGGCTGAGGTTTTAAATCTCGCTGCTGGATGTGGGTTTCGGGGGTTCCGGTGCTAAAAACGCGGCCCAGCATGCTCAGGCAGTCCGCGTCTTCCGGCATCATTTCGGCGAAAGGTTTTCCGAGCAGCTGCTCCTGGGATTTATCCATCAGGCGGCAGAAAGCGGGGTTGACATAGCGCACGATGTGGCTGGCTCCCTCGACTGTGGCCATCGGCAAAGGCGCGTGCTCGGTGATCGCCAGGCAGAGGCCGGGCAGGTCAGGCGGCGGGTGCGCGAGGGCTGATGTTGGATCTGCCTTCATAGCTGGAGCAATTTACTTCCTCGCTTTCGGTTCCGGCGCGGGTTCTTCTTCCTGCGTCTGGCGCGGTCCGGTTCGCTGGGGAATTCCGGTAGTCAATCCGATATATTCCGTGCTCCGCGGCTGGATAACGACCACGCCCTTGTCGGTGATAACGTATTCGCGGATGTCTTTGCTGTGATTGCCGCCACGCATTTTGATAACGACCATCACCTTCCTGAGCTGTCCATCGATCTCCACATAACGCATCCGGAGAATGTCGTCGGTGAGAAACGAAATTGCGTAATGACTAAACGACAGCGCGGTAAATGTATCCTCCACTTCGACGGTGCTGAGAATCGTGACCCCGGCCCCCGTCAGCGCCCCGATCATTCGGTAGAGCGACTCCCGAAACTCCGCGCGGAAGCCGGGTGCCAGCGCCATCTCAAAACCGACCAGCGAATCGATCACCAGCCGTTTCGCCCCGACCCTTTCGATCGCATCGAGAATCTCCTGCATGGTCTCATCCACCGAAAGGTCGAGCGGCCTAAGGTAAAGGACCTCGAGTTTTCCCTTTTCCTGCGGCGTTTTTAGATTCAAACCAAAACTGTCGGCGCGATCCGTGTAGCCTGCCGGGCGTTCTTCGAAAATCGCCATGATTCCCGGCTCCCCCTGGCGAAGTCCTTCGGCGATAAATTGCGTCGCCAAAGCCGATTTTCCCGTCCCCGAAGGCCCCGCCACGAGGAGACTGTCGCCCTCCAGAATGCCCCCGCCCATCATCTTGTCCAACTCGGGAATGCCCATGGAAAGCCGCCGATCTCGCAACGGTTTCACCTTTTTTCCGACTAATCCCAGCGTGCGCGAGAACGCCTGGACTCCGTCATCGTTGATGCGCACGGTGTGCATTCCCGGCACCGACGCCTGCCCGCGCAGTTTCATGATTTGCAATTTCCGCACCACGGAACTTCTCTCCGGCACCTGGGACAGCCAGAACAGGCCATCGACGATGGTGAACAGCGGGTTGTCGCGAATCTCGTCCTGGGCATATTCGCCGACCAGAAACGTCGTGGCTTCCCAACTGGTCAGAAACTGCGCCAGGCGCTGGATGAACGCTTGCATCTCGATTTCGCTGGAGCCGGCCAGTGCTGTGCGCACCACGGTGCGAAAAGAATCCACCACCACGAAGCCCGGCTTGATCGTCGTGACCTGATTGACAATTTCATCGAGGACCGCGTTCAGATCCTTCCCCAGCACCACCTCGCTCAGGTTGATAAAACGGATGGCCTTGCCCAGCTTGGATTCGTCGAAGAAAGAAAACTGCTGCTGATAGCGCAGCATTTTGATG
Source organism: Polaromonas sp. (assembly GCF_030689685.1). GTDB lineage: Bacteria > Pseudomonadota > Gammaproteobacteria > Burkholderiales > Burkholderiaceae_C > Polaromonas. The sequence goes on from NZ_JAUYEY010000020.1 coordinate 3,524, forward strand.
GCCGATTCACCGAGGACGGTGAAATAGAGCGCAGGTTTCTTCACTGTCGCATTGGCGAAAACGAGCTGATGCGCCATCGTGGTTTTGCCGCAACCCGGCGTGCCGGCGATGATGTTGAAAGAAAATTCCGGGATGCCGCCGCCCATGATGTCGTCGAGCCCGCGCACGCCGGTCGGCAATTTGCGGATCGTGACCCTAGCCGGTTGACTCGTGACTTTTTTCATCAGTTTACCTTTGGCCGCGTCATTTTGTATTTTCATTTTTAGCGCCTTTACTAAAATCTAAATCGTTGAGAGACAGTTTTGGCCAGACCTCGTGCACCAAATGCAGCGTTAATTTTTCGCCGATGAAAGCCGCCAGCAGTCCGAGCAACACGGCGAGCAGCACAACTCGGCCCTCGGAAAATTCGTCTTGGCCAACTTGCGCTTCAAGTTCGTCCAACCCGTCCAGAGAGCCATCCGATTTGACATGCACCGCGCGCAGCCACGGAACCTCCGCGTTGGCCAGCCCGAGCGAGCGGGAAAGGAGCGCACGAAAACCGGCGTTGCCCATGAGGTTCGCCAAATGCGGTCGCAGCTTCTCAAAGACGAGAAAGGCCGCCGGGGGCTTTGTCGCGGAAGATTTATTGCCCTTCGTCTCATGAGCAATCAGACGCCCGGCGAAATCCCGCATCTGTGGAGTGGCTCGGCTCATTGGGAAATCGGGGGAGCGCACACCTCCGGTGTGGCTGGGGCGGCGTTGCGCCGCGTCAATTGTTTTGCCAATTGCTCATCCAAGACGGACCCCCCCGCGGGACGCGCTCCCCCCCGGGGGAATTTCTTGCTTGCGATTATTTATTTTCATTCGACTTTCCAAGTTGGCAGGGCGTCGATGGCAGTGATCGGGACGGTCGCGCTTCGCGTTACGACTGGCGAGATAAACAGTGTACGTGCCCGCTTTGGCAAAGTCGAGGGGCTCCGCGGCGTTGCCCTGACGATCCTGGACCCGTCTGGCTGCGCCCGGCGTAAGGGTCGGACGTCACTGAAGTCGCGCCGGTGATTCCGGCCGCAAGCCGCTGTCAGGCGCCTCGCCAGCGCTTAAAAATGCCGTTTCGGTTTATGCTTTCAGCCATGAAGCTCTACAACTACTTCCGCTCTTCCGCCTCCTTTCGCGTGCGCATTGCGCTTCAGCTCAAGGGCCTGAGTTATGACTACGTGCCCGTCCATATCGCCCGGGGCGACCACAAAAAGGAAGCCTATTCCGCGGTGTCGGCCGACATGCTGGTGCCCATGCTGGAAACAGATGACGGCGAGCGCCTGTCGCAGTCCATGGCGATCATCGAGTACCTGGACGAAACCCACCCGGCGCCGCCGCTGCTGCCCGGCGATGCGCTGGGCCGCGCCAGGGTACGCGCGCTGGCGCAGTCGATCGCCTGCGAGATCCACCCGCTGAACAACCTGCGCGTGCTCAAGTACCTGGTGCGCGAGCTCAAGGTCGATGAAGAAGCCAAAAACACCTGGTATCGCCACTGGTGCCGGGAAGGGCTGGAGGCGTTTGAACGCCAGCTGAACCAACAGCCTGCGTCCACCTACTGTTACGGCGAGGCGCCCACGCTGGCCGACTGCTGCCTGGTGCCGCAGATTTTCAATGCCACGCGGTTCAATGTGAACTTTGACGGCCTGCCGCGCACCATGGCGGCCTACGAGGCCTGCATGGCGCTGAAGGCTTTCCAGAAGGCCCAGCCCTCGGCCTGCCCGGACAACGAGGCCTGAGGAAGACCTTGACCGACTGGTTGATTCCCGACTGGCCAGCCCCTGAAGGTGTGAGAGCCCTCTTCACCACACGTGCTGGCGGCGTGTCGATGGTTCCCTGCGACAGCATGAATCTGGGTGACCATGTCGGTGACGACCCATCCAGCGTCGCCGCCAACCGCGCCATGCTGGGACAGGCCTTGGGCGCCACGCCAGTTTTTTTGCAGCAGGTGCACGGCACGAAGGTCTTGACTCTCGAGGCCGACAGCGCACATGGCCAGCAAGCCGACGCCGCTGTGACCAGCCAGCGCGGTATCGCATGCACCATCATGGTGGCCGATTGTCTGCCAGTGCTGCTGAGCACGCTGGACGGTGCTGTGGTGGCCGCCGCACATGCGGGCTGGCGCGGGCTGGCCGGCTCGCAGGGTAGCGGCATTCTGGAGCAAACTTATGCGTCTTTCATGGCTTTGGCCCATATGACGCCTGCGCAAGCAGCTATCAATACCATAGCGTGGCTGGGGCCGTGTATCGGCCCGACGGCCTTTGAAGTAGGCCCCGAGGTGAGGGCGGCCTTTGTCGGCAGCCATCCCGGAGCCGCCGCCTGCTTCGCGGCGGCGGCTCCGGGCAAGTACCTGGCAGACCTGGCTGGCCTGGCCCGGCTGCGGCTTCAGGCCCTGGGCATCACGCAGGTTTACGGCAACAACGGCAGTGCGCCGTGGTGCACGGTGGGCAGCGCCTCAAGGTTCTTTTCGCACCGGCGTGACGCTGGCATCCACGGCAACGGGCACCACACTACCGGCCGCATGGCCGCCTGCATCTGGCGCGAATGAATCGGGTAGATGTGCCTCGGGGTCCGCCGTTGCCGTTTCGGCTGCTTCGCGCGCCTTGATCGCCTTGCGTCTGGCGGGCGCGCGCATCAGGTAAACCACCAATGACACCGGCCCGACCCCGTAAAGTACAAAGGTGATGACTGCGCCCAGCAGCGTGCCTGTGGAGTGGGTGGCCTCGGCGACGCTCATCATGAGCACCACATACATCCACGCGATGACAATCAAATACATAAATTTTTGCGCCCTGTCATGAGCCGGAAAAGGTTTTCCCCGATACTAGTACTGCAACCCGAAAATATCGAAACATGAAAGCGCGTCTTCGCACCCACTGCGGCGTTGCAACCCTTGCGAAGGCTGTCAGCCTTCGCTGCGGCTTGCGCCTTGCCTTGGGCACGAAGCCATCACTTTCATTTTGTTCCGCTACCTCCGGGTTGCAGTACGGGTCCTGCTGCGGGTATAACAGCTCTGTACAGACCCCATCACCAGAGCCCGTCACCACCCGGGAAGACAAGCATGAATTCTGACCCAAACCTGGCCCAGGCTGCCCAACAGATGCAAGAGACCTTTGCACAGGGCCTTCAGCAGGTCATGGGCGCGATGGCAGGTGTCGGCCTGGGCTCCGCGCCGGGCTTTCCCCAGCTGGGCATGCCAGCGCTGCCGGCAGCCCCGCCGCCTCTGCAGCTCGATCCGGTCAAATTGCTTGAAATCCAGCAGGCCTACCTCAAAGACATCAGCACCCTGTGGAACAGCGGCCTGCAAGCGGGCGCCAGCCCCGCAGCAGCCACCGACCGGCGTTTTGCGGCTGAAGCCTGGCACAACAACCCGGTGGCGCAATTTGCCGCTTCTTCCTACCTGCTCAACGCCCGCACCCTGATGGGTCTGGCCGACGCGGTGGAGGGCGACGAGAAAACCCGGGCCCGCGTGCGTTTTGCGGTGGAGCAGGCGATGGCCGCCTCTGCGCCCAGCAACTTTCTGGCGCTTAATGCCGAGGCGCAGAAAAAAGCCATAGACACCCAGGGCGAAAGTATTGCCCAGGGCCTGACCAACCTGCTGCACGACATGAAGCAGGGCCATGTGTCGATGACCGACGAAAGCGTGTTTGAAGTCGGCAAAAACGTCGCCACCACCGAAGGATCCGTGGTTTTTGAAAACGAATTTTTTCAGCTGATCGAGTACAAGCCGCTGACCGCCAAGGTGTACGAAAAGCCCTTTTTGCTGGTGCCCCCCTGCATCAACAAGTTCTACATTCTTGACCTGCAACCCGACAACTCGCTGATCCGTTACGCCGTGGCGCAGGGTCACCGCACTTTTGTGCTGAGCTGGCGCAACCCCGATGAGTCCATGGCCGAAAAAACCTGGGACGACTACATCGAACACGCCGCCATCAAGGCGATTGAAGTCACGCAAGAGATCACAGGCGCCCAAACCATCAATGCCCTTGGCTTTTGTGTAGGCGGCACAATTTTGGCGACCGCGCTGGCGGTGCTGGCAGCGCGGGGTGAAAAGCCGGTGAGCAGCGCCACTTTTTTGACGTCTTTGCTCGACTTCAGCGACACCGGCATCCTGGATATCTTCATTGACGAACAGTCGGTGAAGTACCGCGAGATGCAGATGGGCAAGGGCGGCCTGCTCAAGGGGCAGGATCTGGCTTCCACCTTCAGCTTTTTGCGCCCCAACGACCTGGTGTGGAACTACGTGGTCGGCAACTACCTGAAGGGCGAAACACCGCCGCCTTTTGACCTGCTCTACTGGAACAGCGACTCGACCAACCTGCCGGGGCCGTTTTACGCCTGGTACCTGCGCAATACCTACTTCGAGAACAACCTTGCCAAGCCCGGCAAACTCACGGTGTGCGGACAGAAGGTCGATCTCGGCAAGCTCGACATGCCCACCTACATCTACGGCTCGCGTGAAGACCATATCGTGCCAGTGGGCGGTGCTTACGCCTCCACCCAGGTGTTGCCCGGAAAAAAGCGTTTTGTCATGGGCGCATCGGGCCACATCGCCGGCGTCATCAACCCGCCCGCCAAGAAAAAACGCAGCTACTGGACGAATAACAAACTGCCGCAGGGCAAGTTTCCGGCCACACACGCCGACTGGCTCAAGGGCGCGACCGAGCACCCCGGCAGCTGGTGGACTGACTGGTCTGACTGGCTGAAAACCCATGCCGGCAAACAGATTGCTGCGCCTAAAACCTACGGCAGCCGGCAATACAAAGCCATCGAGCCCGCACCGGGCCGTTATGTCAAAGCCAAAGCCTGAGACCCGAAAAATTCAACTGTAGAAAGTAAATCATGGAAGACATCGTTATCGTTTCAGCCGCACGCACTGCCGTCGGCAAGTTCGGCGGTAGCCTCGCCAAAACCCCGGCCACCGAGCTGGGCGCCGCTGTCATCAAGGCCGTGGCCGAGCGCTCCGGCCTGTCGCCTGATCTGATCGGTGAAGTCATCATGGGCCAGGTGCTGGCTGCCGGCGTCGGCCAGAACCCGGCGCGGCAAACGGTGGTGAAAGCCGGTTTTCCGCACGGTATTCCCGGCTTGACGATCAACGCCGTTTGCGGCTCCGGCCTGAAGGCCGTCATGCTGGCGGCCCAGTCGGTGGCCACCGGCGACAGTGAAATCGTGATTGCCGGCGGGCAAGAAAACATGAGCGCCGCGCCACACGTGCTCAACGGCTCGCGCGACGGCCAGCGCATGGGTGACTGGAAGATGATCGACTCCATGATTGTTGACGGCCTGTGGGACGTCTACAACCAGTACCACATGGGCATCACCGCTGAAAACGTCGCCAAAAAATACGGCGTCACCCGCGAGATGCAGGATGAGCTGGCCCTTGCCAGCCAGACCAAGGCCATGGCTGCGCAGGACGCCGGCAAGTTCAAGGACGAGATCATTCCGTTTTCCATCGCGCAGAAAAAAGGCGACCCACTGGTGTTTGCCGCCGATGAATTCATCAACCGGAAAAGCACAGCCGAAGGCCTGGCCGGCCTGCGCCCCGCGTTTGACAAAGCCGGTGGCGTGACCGCAGGCAATGCCTCCGGCATCAACGACGGCGCCGCCGCCGTCATGGTGATGACGGCCAAAAAAGCCGCCGCCCTCGGCCTCAAGCCATTGGCCCGTATCGCCAGCTACGCCACCAGCGGACTGGACCCGGCCTTCATGGGCATGGGCCCGGTGCCCGCATCGACCAAGGCGCTTGCTCGCGCCGGCTGGAAGGCGCAGGACCTGGACCTGCTGGAGATCAACGAAGCCTTTGCCGCACAGGCCTGCGCGGTCAACAAAGAGATGGGTTGGGACACCAGCAAGGTTAATGTCAACGGCGGCGCCATTGCGATCGGTCACCCGATTGGTGCATCCGGCTGCCGCATTCTGGTCACGCTGATCCACGAGATGGTCCGCCGCGACGCCAAAAAAGGCATCGCCAGCCTGTGTATTGGCGGCGGCATGGGGGTTGCCCTCACACTGGAACGCTGAATTTAGGTTAAAACAGGCTCTAGCCCATGTGCAGCAAGCGCAAGCAGCTATTTATTTGATAGCACGGTGGTTTGCAGCATGGCATGACTTTTGCACACTTCATCGACAACTAAAACTCAAGGAGCACAGACATGGCAAAACGAATTGCATACGTGACAGGTGGCATGGGCGGCATCGGAACCGCCATCTGCCAGCGCCTGCACAAGGACGGCTTCATCGTTGTGGCCGGTTGCGGCCCGACGCGTGACTTCACCAAATGGCTGGACGAGCAGAAGGCCCTGGGCTACACCTTCTACGCCTCCGTCGGCAATGTCGGCGACTGGGACTCCACTGTGGTCGCTTTCGACAAGGTCAAGGCCGACCACGGTCCGGTCAGTGTGCTGGTCAACAACGCCGGCATCACGCGCGACGGCCAGTTCCGCAAGATGAGCAAGACCGACTGGGACGCCGTGATCTCCACCAACCTCGACAGCATGTTCAACGTCACCAAGCAGGTGATCGAAGGCATGATCGAAGCCGGCTTTGGCCGCATCGTCAACATCTCGTCGGTCAACGGCCAGAAGGGCCAGTTCGGCCAGGTCAACTACTCCACCGCCAAGGCCGGCCTGCACGGCTTCACCATGGCGCTGGCGCAAGAGGTGGCAGCCAAGGGCGTGACCGTCAACACCGTGAGCCCGGGCTACATCGGCACCGACATGGTCAAGGCCATCCGCCCCGACGTGCTCGAAAAAATCGTCGCCGGCGTGCCCGCCAAGCGCCTGGGCACGCCAGAAGAAATCGCCTCCATCATTTCGTGGATTGCGTCGGATGAAGGTGGTTACGCAACGGGTGCGGACTTCTCGCTCAATGGGGGTCTGCACATGGGGTGAGGCGTCAGCGCCCACTCTTGAAAATCCCGCTTCGGCGGGTTTTTGTTTTCTGTTTTTATAATGAAAGCAGGCTGGAAAGCTAACCATTTTTCGTTCTGCGGCTGGCGCTTGATGCCGACAAGCTGCCGCGCAGGGTTTCCCTCAACCGTTTTTCTTGAAGGACTTCCCTCGATGCCGCACAGCGTCTCCCTCATCAGCACCATCGCCGCCGGTCTGGGCCTGGCCCTGATCTTCGGTTTTATCGCCGCGCGCCTCAAGTTGCCTGCACTGGTGGGCTATCTGCTGGCCGGCGTGTTGATCGGCCCCTTCACCCCCGGCTTTGTCGCCGATGCAGAGATTGCCAGTCAGTTAGCCGAGATCGGCGTGATGCTGTTGATGTTTGGCGTAGGCCTGCACTTCTCGCTGGACGACCTGCTGGCGGTGCGCAAGATTGCCGTGCCGGGTGCGGTGGTGCAGATGACGGTGGCCACGGCGCTTGGCATGGGCCTGGCGCATTGGTGGGGCTGGAACCTCGGTGGGGCGCTGGTGTTTGGCCTGTCGCTGTCGGTGGCCAGCACGGTGGTGCTGCTGCGCGCGCTGGAAACGCGCGGCGTGCTGGACTCGGCCAACGGCCGCATCGCCGTCGGCTGGCTGGTGGTGGAAGACCTGGCCATGGTGTTGGTGCTTGTGCTGCTGCCGCCGCTGGGCGAGTGGATGTCGGGCCGGGGAGCCGCCGATGTGGATTCTTTATGGAAGACGCTGGGCGTGACCTTGCTTCAGGTCGGCGGCTTTGTGGCGCTGATGCTGGTGGTGGGCCGGCGCTTCTTCCCCTGGGTGTTGTGGCAGGTGCAGCGCACCGGCTCGCGCGAGTTGTTCACCCTGTGCGTGGTGGCGGCCGCAGTCGGCATCGCCTTCGGTGCCACCGCGCTGTTCGGCGTGTCGTTTGCGCTGGGTGCCTTCTTCGCCGGCATGGTGATGCGCGAGTCCGAGTTCAGCCACCGCGCGGCGCAAGAATCCCTGCCGCTGCGCGACGCTTTTGCCGTGCTGTTTTTTGTCTCGGTCGGCATGTTGTTCGACCCCTGGGTCATCGTCGAGCGGCCGCTGCAGGTGCTGGCCGTCGTCGCCATCATCGTGGTCGGCAAGTCGCTGGCCGCTGCGGCGCTGGTGCTGGCTTTTCGCTACCCGCTCAACACCGCGCTGACGGTCTCGGCCAGCCTGGCGCAGATCGGCGAGTTCTCCTTCATCCTGGTGGCGATGGGCGTGTCGCTGAACCTGCTGCCGCCGGAAGGCCAAAGCCTGGTGTTGGCCGGTGCGCTGATTTCGATTGCGCTGAACCAGCTCGTGTTCAAGGCGGTGGAGCCGCTGCAGCAATGGATTCTGGCCAGGTCGTCGCTCGCCCGCAAGCTCGAAGCGCGCGACGACCCGATGGCTGAGCTGCCCGCCAGCACCGAAGAAAAATACCTGTCACGCCAGGTGGTGCTGGTTGGTTATGGCCGTGTCGGGCGGCGTATCGCCGACGCGCTGATGGCGCAGCACCTGCCCTTTGTGGTGGTCGAGCAAAACCGCGAAGTCGTCGAAAGGTTGCGTGCGGAAGGCCTGATGGCCGTGTCGGGCGATGCGGTAGAACCGGTGGTGCTGGTGCAGGCCCACATCGCCAACGCCCGCATGCTGGTCATCGCCACGCCGGACACCCTGAACGTGCGGCAAATGATCAACACCGCCCGCACGCTGAACCCCGAGATCGAAATCGTGGTGCGTACCCACAACGAGGCTGAAGCGAAACTGCTGGAAAGCGAAAACGCCGGCAAGATTTTCCTCGGCGAGGAAGAGCTGGCGCAGTCGATGATGCGGTATGTGCTGGAGCGGTCGATCTCCGCGCAGCACCACACCTGAGTCTGTGTTGTTTGAACGATCCCCTTCTCACGCTTTCTCAGCCCTGGATCGTCCACTGTGACGGCAGCGCCGTCCCCAATCCCGGTCGCATGGGCCTGGGTGCGGTGCTCGTTGCGCCTGACGGCACGCGGCATGTGCTCTCGAAGGCGACCGATACAAGGGGTTGCAACAACGAAGCGGAGGCGAGGGCGTTGATACTGGCCTTGCGCGATGCGCAGGCGCTCGGCGCGACGGCGCTGCAGATTTATTCAGACAGCAGCTTGCTGGTAGCGCAACTGGGTCCTGCGGGTGCGCCGCCTGTGTTGCATCTGGCGGCCCTGTATGACGAGCTGGCTATCCTGCTGGCGACCTTCGCGCACACCTCGCTGCACTGGATACCACGGCACCGCAATGACGAGGCCGATACGCTGGCGCGTGCGGCGCTGGGCCTGGCGCCCAAGGGGTCAGTGAGGTTGACGAAGAAGAAGCGGCGGCGTTAGACCGCCCGGTTTTATCGCTGCTATTTATGGCGAAGATAGATGCAAATTTATGCGTGCACTATGCCACCATGAGCCAGGTGCTGACTGCGCGACGCTGTCAGCTGTGAGATGAGCAAACCGTTTACAAGGCCCGCCAGGGCATGACATCAACGCCGTCTCGGGTAAAGCGGTCCTCGCCGCCATACACCAGGCCTGGGTAAATGGCTGAAAAGCTGCCACGCTCCGTGGCGTATTTTTTCCATTTTTTGAGGTTGCCGAAAGAATCCGAAGCAACGGTGATGCCAGATTTGACTTCGATGGCCGCAACTTCAGTGCCGCGCTCTAGAATCAAGTCAATCTCGGTGCCAATGTTGTCCCGCCAGAAATACAACGGATCTCGAACACCCGCATTGCAGCGGCTCTTCAGAAATTCATTGACCACCATGGTTTCAAAGAACGCGCCACGCAGCGGGTGGTGTTGCATTTGATCCGCATTGCGAACACCGAGTAGCGCCGCAGCCAGGCCAACGTCGGTCATGTAGAGCTTTGAACTTTTGGTCAGGCGTTTGCCAAAGTTGGCAAAGTGCGGACGCACAAAGTGAATCAAATAACACGTCTCCAGAATGGATAACCAATGCTTGACGGTTTTGTCCGAGATGCCCGCGTCGCTGGCGAGTGATTGCATGTTGAGCAATTGTCCCGTACGCGCTGCGGTGAGTTTCAAAAAACGCTGAAAGGCCCCCAAATCTGCAATGGCGGCAAGCTGGCGCGCGTCTCGTTCAGCGTAAGTGACCAGATATGCCTGCAGCCATTCATACGGGTCCACCGCACGCGAGTACAGGGCGGGGTAAAAACCTTTTACCAATTGGGTCGCGTAGTCCGGGCTCAGCAGCCTGGCATCACGCAACTCGGCAATGGACAGAGGCAGTAATTCGACCAATGCAGTGCGCCCCGCAAGGCTTTGGGTGACGCCGGAAAGCAGCGAGAGATTGTGGGACCCCGTCAGGACAAACTGCCCCATGATTCCCGATGCGTCCACCACGCTCTGCAGTTGCGAAAAAAGCTCAGGCGCGTTCTGCGCCTCATCAATGACGGCGCCCTCAGGAAATTGCAGCAGAAAGTCTGCTGGCTGCGCTCGTGCAAATTCCCGCTGGGCGGGCGCCTCTAGTGACACGTAAGGCTTGCTGGCCAACAGGCTGCGCACCAAGGTGGTCTTGCCTGACTGGCGCGGCCCCGTCACGGTGACAATGGGAAACCCTTCGAGCAGCCGTAGAAGGCGGGGCGACGCATGGCGGTAGATCATATTTACATATTCGAGCTTGTACTCCGATATTGTAAATCAATCAAAATCCCGCCAACTGCGGGCTAGCGCGAACCGCGCATTGGGGAAGCTGCGTGCGGTGAGTCGCGCAGGGGCGGCGGGCGCCGCCCCTGCGGAGCCAAAAAAACCTACAGCACTTCACTCGCAAAATCCGCCAACCGCGAACGCTCACCGCGCGCCAGGGTGATGTGCCCGCCGTGCGGCCAGCCCTTGAAGCGGTCCACCGCGAAGGTCATGCCGGACGAGCCTTCGGTCAGGTAGGGCGTGTCGATCTGTGCCAGATTGCCCATGCAGATGATCTTGGTGCCGGGGCCGGCGCGGGTGATCAGTGTTTTCATCTGCTTGGGCGTCAGGTTTTGCGCCTCGTCGATGATCACGTACTTGTTCAGAAAGGTGCGGCCGCGCATGAAGTTCATGCTCTTGACCTTGATGCGCGAGCGGATCAGCTCATTGGTGGCGGCGCGGCCCCACTCGCCGGAGCCGCTGTCGTTTTTGCCGAGCACTTCCAGGTTGTCGTCGAGCGCGCCCATCCAGGGGCCCATTTTTTCTTCTTCGGTGCCAGGCAGGAAGCCGATGTCTTCACCGACGCTGACGGTGGCGCGGGTCATGATGATCTCGGTATAGCGGCGGTCGTCCAGCACTTGGGTCAGGCCGCTGGCCAGGGCCATCAGCGTTTTGCCGGTGCCTGCGGTGCCGGCCAGGGTGACAAAGTCCACTTCCGGGTCCATCAGCAGGTTCATCGCGAAGTTCTGTTCGCGGTTGCGGGTGGTGATTCCCCAGACCGCGTTTTTCAGATGGGTGTAGTCCTTGAGCGTCTTGAGCACAGCCGTCTTGGCGCGAATCTCGGTCACGCGGGCGTACAGCGGCGGCTCGCCGGGCGCCTCGAAAAACACAAACTGGTTGATCAGCAGGCTGCCGACAATCGGGCCGGTGATGCGGTAGAAGGTGTGGCTGCCTTGTTGCCAGCTCTCGATGGTCTTGCTCTGGCGGGTCCAGAAGTCAGTAGGCAGCGCCAGCGAGCCGGCGTAGAGGAGGTCGCCGTCTTCCAGCGTCTTGTCGTTCTGGTAGTCGTCGGTGGCCAGGCCAAGGGCCCTGGCCTTGACGCGCATGTTGATGTCTTTGGAGACCAGCACCACTTCACGCCCGGTCGGGTGTGAACCTCCCTCGGCGCGCGGCGCGTATTCCTTGCGCAAGGCTTCCACCACGCCGAGGATCTGGTTGTCGGCCTTGCCTTGCGGCAGGCTCATGGGCAGCGAGTAGTCCAGCACACGTGTCTGGAAGAACAGGCAACCGCTGGCTTCGCGGTGGCCGGTGGTGTCGAGTTTCAGGCCCTTGGCAATGTCGGCGCCGCTGGTGCCGGCCAGCGCGTCCAGCGTGCGGCTGGTCTGGCGGGCGTTGCGCGCGACTTCAGTCATGCCTTTTTTGTGGCCATCGAGCTCTTCGAGCACGATCATCGGCAGGAAGATGTCATGTTCCTCAAAGCGGAACAGACACATCGGGTCGTGCATCAACACATTGGTGTCGAGCACAAACAGCTTGGTCGGGCCGGTGTGTTTGGGTTTTTTGGCCTTCGGTGGGGGCTGAGGCCGCGCCGGCTGGGCGCTATCTTTGTGATAGCTGTCTGTGCCCGTGCTGCCTGGGCGGGGGGTCTGTTTAGCCTGGTAGGCGACGGGATGCTCGGTTTCGCCGCCGGCCGAACGGCTGTCGAACAAATCAAGCGCCGGCGCTTTGTGGGCCAGTTCGGCCTGATCCGTCTTTCGCGCGGCTTTGGAGGGCGACCGGGCCGGGGCGTCGAAAGCCTCGGTGGAGAGCAGAGCGGCACGTTTTGTCGGGGCGGGGGGCAGGGGCATAGTGCTTGAAGCTCGCTGGGTAGTGGGGGTTCTGAAAGCGAAAAAGCCGCCTGGAGGCCAGGGCGGCTTTTTCGTTGGACGCAGTCGCTAGGGTCAACAGCATGAAGTCACTATACACGACTCCTGTGTCCGCACGGCGGGCTGTCTGGCGGGACTTTTTTCAGTCGCCTTTGCAGTCTTATGCGGCCTTTTTCAGGGCCTTGACGGCCTTGAGCACGTCGTCCACATGGCCCGGCACTTTCAGGCCGCGCCACTCTTCCTTGAGCGTGCCGTCAGCGCCCACCAGGAAGGTGCTGCGCTCGATGCCCTTGACCTTTTTGCCATACATGATTTTGTTCTTGACCACGCCAAACATGTGGCACATTTTTTCTTCGGTGTCGGCGATCAGTTCGAAGGGCAACTCCAGCTTGGCCTTGAACTCGTCATGCGACTTCATGTTGTCACGCGAGACGCCGAACACGGTGGCGCCAGCTTTCACGAAGTCTTTGTAGCGGTCACGGAACTGCATCGCTTCGGTGGTGCAGCCGGGGGTGTTGTCCTTGGGGTAGAAATACAGAACCACCACGTGGCCCAGATGGGTTTGGTTGGAAACCTTGACGCCGCTGGTGGCGTTGGCTTCAAATTCGGGGAGTGGTTTATTGACGACGACTGCCATACTGCTTGGACCCTGACGAAAGTAGTTGTAATTAGCCGTTGGCTCCGGTGACTGTCTTGGGGCTGCCTGGGGGAGCCAGCCGGACTTTGCACCAAACGCAACCCTAGATTTTACTCCGAAAGCTCCCGCGTCACTTCACGGCGCCCTCGGGTGCCGCCATCAGCAGCGCTGCAAGCACCTTGCGGCCTTCTCCCGCCAGAATGTTGTAGGTGCGGCAGGCCGCAATGGTGTCCATGGTTTCGACACCAATGCGGGCCGCCATCAGGCTGCGCAAAAACGCCGGCGGTGGGAAGCGCAGCCGGGTGCCGCTGCCGAAAATCACCAGTTCAGGCTGGCTCTCCACCAGGCGGACAAAGTGTTCTTCGGTGAGGTCTTCAAAGCGGCTGCAGGCCCAGTCAAACTTTTCACCGCGCGAGCCGATCACGATGCTGTGCTCGACTTTTTCGGCCACCCCTTGGTTGGCCAGACCGATCCAGCCGGGGCCATACCCGAGGATGGATTGAACGTCGAGGTGGTCGGGCTGCAGTTTCATGCGGTGTTCGGGAGGAGGGACGGGGGGCGGCGGACCCGGAAAACCGGGGCTTTATGTGGTCAAATTATAGATTCCGCCCGATTTTCCAGCTGTTGCAACCTGCTTCAAGCCGGTTGCCGGCGGGGTTGTCGCCCGGAAACGGCGCGGTCCCCCGCCTCCATTTCCTGAGAGATGCATGAAACCGATCAACAAATCCGCCAAACTGGCCAATGTTCTGTATGACATCCGCGGCCCGATCATGGACGCCGCCAAGCAAATGGAGGAAGAGGGGCAAAAACTGATCAAGCTCAACCTCGGCAACCTCGCGGCCTTTGGCTTCGATGCGCCCGAGGAAGTCCAGCAGGACATGATCCGCAACCTACCGGCTTCGGCGGGGTACTCGGACAGCAAGGGCATTTTTGCGGCGCGCAAGGCCGTGATGCACGAGACGCAGAAGCAAGGCATCAAGGGCGTGGTGCTGGACGACATCTACCTCGGTAATGGTGCCAGCGAGCTGATTGCCATGGCCACCAACGCGCTGCTTGACGACGGCGACGAGCTGCTGCTGCCGGCACCCGACTACCCGCTGTGGACCGCTTCCACCAGCCTGTCCGGCGGCTCGCCGGTGCATTACCTGTGCGACGAAGCCAACGGCTGGATGCCGAATCTGGCCGACATCCGCGCCAAGATCACGCCCAAAACCAAGGGCATCGTGGTCATCAACCCGAACAACCCGACCGGCGCGCTGTATTCCGACGAGCTGCTCAAGGGCATCGTCGCCATCGCGCGCGAACACGGCCTGGTGCTGATGGCCGACGAGGTCTACGACAAGGTCTTGTACGACGGTGTCAAACATACAGCTCTCGCCAGCCTGTCCACCGACGTGCTGACACTGACCTTCAACTCGCTGTCCAAAAGCTACCGCTCCTGCGGCTACCGGGCCGGCTGGCTGGTGGTGTCCGGCCCCAAGAAACAGGCGCAGGACTACATCGAAGGCCTGAACATGCTGGCCAACATGAAGCTGTGCTCCAACGTGCCGGGACAGTGGGCGATCCAGACGGCCCTGGGCGGCTACCAGAGCATCAACGACCTGACGGGCGAGGGCGGACGCCTGCGCCGCCAGCGCGACCTGGCTTATGAGCTGATCACCGCGATTCCGGGCGTGAGCTGTGTCAAGCCGAGCGCGGCGCTCTACATGTTTCCGCGGCTGGACCCCAAGGTGTACCCGATCACCGACGACCGGCAGTTCTTCCTGGAACTGCTGAAGGAAACCAAGGTGATGCTGGTGCAGGGCACGGGATTCAACTGGGCCGCGCCGGATCACTTTCGCATTGTGTTTTTGCCGCATGAAGAAGACTTGCGCGAAGCGATTGGCCGCATTGCGAAATTTCTGGAAACCCGCAGGAAAAAGTAGAAGAAGCATGACATCGACGAATCTGAAACCAATCAAGGTAGGCCTTCTGGGCATGGGCGTCGTGGGCAGCGGTGTGTTCACCGTGCTCAGGCGCAATCAGGAAGAAATTTTCCGCCGTGCCGGCCGCAGCATCGAAATCGCCATGGTGGCCGACCTGGACACCGCGCGTGCGCAGGCTGCCGCTGGCGCCGGCATCACGGTGGTCGACGATGCGCGCAAAGTGATTGCCCATCCCGAGATCGACATCGTGATCGAGCTGATTGGCGGCTACGGCATCGCCAAAGCGCTGGTGCTGGAAGCCATTGAAGCCGGCAAACACGTGGTCACCGCCAACAAGGCGCTGCTGGCCGTGCACGGCACCGAGATTTTTGCAGCGGCACACCGCAAGGGCGTGATGGTCGCTTTTGAAGCGGCGGTGGCCGGCGGCATTCCCATCATCAAGGCCTTGCGCGAAGGCTTGACCGCCAATCGCATCCAGTGGATCGCCGGCATCATCAACGGCACGACCAACTTCATCCTCAGCGAGATGCGCGACAAGGGCCTGGACTTTGAGGTGGTGCTCAAGGAAGCGCAGCGCCTCGGTTACGCGGAGGCCGACCCGACCTTCGACATTGAGGGCGTGGACGCCGCGCACAAGGCCACGCTGATGTCGGCGATTGCCTTTGGCATTCCAGTTCAGTTTGACAAGGCCTATGTCGAGGGCATCACCCAACTGGGCGCGCAGGACATCAAGTACGCCGAGCAGCTTGGTTACCGCATCAAGCTGCTGGGCATCACCAAACAGACGGCCAAGGGCATCGAGTTGCGCGTGCACCCCAGCCTGGTGCCGGCCAAACGATTGATCGCCAATGTCGAAGGCGCGATGAACGCCGTGGTGGTGCAGGGCGACGCCGTCGGCACCACGCTGTATTACGGCAAGGGCGCGGGCAGCGAGCCAACGGCCAGCGCCGTGATTGCCGATCTGGTCGATATCGCGCGTCTGCATGGCGCCGATGTCGCACAGCGCGTGCCGTACCTGGCCTTCCAGCCGCAGTCCATGAGCGACATGCCGATATTGGCCATGAGCGAGGTGGTCACCAGTTATTACCTGCGCCTGAATGTGGCCGACGAGGCCGGCGTGCTGGCCAAAGTCACCGGCATCCTGGCCGAGGCCGGCATCAGCATCGATGCGATGCTGCAGCGCGAGGCCGATGAAGTAGGCGGCGAGGGCGCGACCCAGACCGACCTGATCATCCTGACGCACGACTGCGTGGAAGCAAAGATGAACGGTGCACTGGCCCAGATACAGGCGCTACCCACCGTGCTGTCTCCGATCACGCGCATCCGCAAGGAAGAGCTGGCTTAACTTTGTAAAAGTAATACAATAAGTAATACTTTTAAAAGTAATACTTTGGAGTGTGTAATGAGCTACGCCCTAACCGTTAAAAGCCAGGTCACGGTGCCTAAAGTCATTCGCCAGCATTTGCATGTGGAACCCGGTCAGTTGGTGGACTACGAACCGCTGCCGGATGGCAGTGTCCGCATGTTTGCGGTGCGCGAGCCGGTCACGAAAAACCCATTTGCCAAGTTCATCGGAACCGGTGTTTCGGGGATGACCACGGAAGAAATACTGAACGAGACCCGTGGCAAAGGCTGGAACAAATGATCCTGGTGGACAGCAGCGTGCTGATTGATCTGCTGGAGAAAACGCCCCGCTGGTTTCAATGGAGTTCGGATCAGCTCTTTGCTGCCGCTGAGCGTGACAAACTGGGAATCAATGCCCTGGTGTATGCAGAAATATCCCGGACGTTTGCAAGCTACGACGCGCAGAACGATTTTTTGAAGCAAAGCGGCATTGCCTATTTGCATATTCCCGCGTCGGCCGCGTATGCCGCCAGCGCTGCACACAAGGCTTACCGGCAAAACGGCGGAACCCGGGCCGCGACACTGCCTGACTTTTTTATTGGTGCCCATGCCAGCGTGGAGGGCTACACCCTGATGACGCGCGATGCGAAGCGCATTCACACTTACTTTCCCGACGTCCCGAGTATTTCCCCACGATGAACTACATTTCCACCCGCGGCCACGCGGACCGCAAGCACTTCTGTGAAATTTTGCTGGAAGGCTTGGCGCCCGATGGCGGGCTGTATTTGCCCGAGATCTACCCGCAGGTTGATGCCGCCACACTGGAAAGCTGGCGCGGCTTGCCTTACGCAGACCTGGCGTTTGAAATCCTCTCGCTGTATATCGACGACATTCCCGCTGCCGACCTGAAGGCCCTCTGCGAGAAGACCTACACCGAGGAAGTTTTCGGCACGCGCGAGATTGTTCCGCTGCGCAAGCTCGAAGAGGGCCTGTACCTGGAAGGGCTGTCCAACGGCCCGACCCTGGCCTTCAAGGACATGGCGATGCAGTTGCTGGGCAACCTGTTCGAGTACGAACTGGCGCGCCGCAGCGAAGAGCTCAACATTCTGGGCGCGACCAGCGGCGACACTGGTAGCGCGGCCGAATACGCGATGCGCGGCAAAAAGGGCGTGCGCGTCTTCATGACCTCGCCGCAAGGCCGCATGAGCCCCTTTCAGCAGGCGCAGATGTTCAGCCTACAGGACGCCAACATCCATAACATCGCGATTGAAGGTGTGTTTGACGACTGCCAGGACATCGTCAAGGCGGTGTCCAACGATCTGGACTTCAAGCGCAAATACAAGATCGGCACTGTCAACTCGATCAACTGGGCGCGCTTGATGGCGCAGGTGGTCTACTATTTCGCCGGTTACTTTCAGGCTACTGGCCCTCACCCCAACCCTCTCCCAGCGGGAGAGGGAGCAAGACAGAGCGCAGGCGCGGACTCGGGCTTACTCCCTCTCCCGCTGGGAGAGGGCAGGGGTGAGGGCAGGGGTGAGGGCTCCCCGCGCAAGGTCAGCTTCGCCGTGCCTTCCGGCAACTTCGGCAATGTCTGCGCTGGCCATGTGGCGCGCATGATGGGTTTGCCCATAGCGAAGCTGGTGGTCGCCACCAACGAGAACGATGTGCTCGACGAATTCTTCCGCACCGGTGTGTACCGCGTGCGGGCCAGCGCCGACACGCGCGAGACCTCCAGCCCGTCGATGGACATTTCCAAGGCGTCCAACTTCGAGCGTTTTGTGTTTGACCTGCTGGGCCGCGACGCGGCGCGTGTGGCTGACCTGTTCGGTGCGCAATTGTCTGAGCAGGGGCGCTTCGACCTGAGCGGTGACGCGGTGTTCCAGTCGGCGGCGCAGCACTATGGTTTTGCCAGCGGCAAAAGCACCCATGCCGACAGGTTGCAGACGATTCGCGACACCTTCCAGCGCTTCGGCACCATGATCGACACCCACACCGCCGACGGGCTGAAGGTCGCGCGCGCGCACCTGCAGCCGGGCGTGCCCATGGTGGTTCTGGAGACCGCCTTGCCGATCAAGTTTGCCGAGACGATTGAAGAGGCGCTGGGTCGCTTGCCCGACCGGCCCGCGAAGTTTGAAGGGATCGAGGCCCTGCCCAAGCGTGTGTATGTCATGCCAGCCGACGTCGCCCTGGTCAAGGCCTACATCGCCAAAAATGTGAACTAAATCGGCCTCCAGCCCATAGCTGACGGTCGCATTATGCTATTGAATTGATAGCTAACCAGGATCGGTGAAATCTGTTTATGAACGTGGTTGCATTTGCCGGCTATTCCGGTTCGGGTAAAACATCGCTGGTCGAGAGCCTGATCCCGGTGCTCAAGTTGCGCGGCCTGCGGGTGTCGGTCGTCAAACATGCGCACCACAAGTTCGACATCGACCATCCGGGCAAGGACACACATCGGCATCGGCAGGCCGGCGCTTTCGAGGTGGTGGTGGCGTCAAGCAACCGGCTGGCGCTGATGCGCGAGTTCGAGCAGCCCGCTTTGCTCACGGTGCATCACCTGATTGCCGAACTCTACGAAGGGGTGGACTGGGTGCTGGTGGAAGGCTTCAAGAGCAGCGACCTGCTCAAGGTGGAAGTCTGGCGCGCCGAATCCGGCAAGCCAGTGCGTTACCCGGACGACGATTTTGTGGTCGCCATTGCCACCGACTCTCCGGCGCAGTTGCCGCAAACCACCCTGAGGCCGGTGCTGGATTTGAACGACCCTGAGGCCGTGGCGCAATGGTTGATCGACAATCAGGATCGGTTTGTCTACAACGCCGAGATGCACGCATGAACTCACCTCGCGCCGTGATCCCAAGTCCTGCTGGCCGCCCGTCACTGCGCTCGCTGGACGACGCGCTGGCCGAACTGCTGGCCCATGCCGTGCCGTTGGCAGGCAGCGACACCGTCTCCACCTTCGATGCCGATAGCCGCGTGCTGGCGACGGACGTCGTTTCCGCGCTGCAGGTGCCGCCGGAGGACAACAGCTCGATGGACGGTTATGCCGTGCGCAGTGCCGAGCTGCTAGAGGAGGGCGCGGTGCTGCGGGTGTCGCAGCGCATTGCGGCCGGCAGCAGTGGCGGCGCGCTGGAGCCCGGCACGGTTGCCCGCATTTTTACCGGTGCACCGATTCCCGCAGGCGCTGACGCGGTGGTGATGCAGGAAGACTGCGAGCCGGTCGCGGACCGCGAAGGTTTTGTGCGCGTGCAGCAGCTTCCAAAGCCCAGCCAGTGGATCCGCCGCGCCGGCGAAGATGTCACACGCGGCGCCACAGTGCTCTCAAAAGGAGAGCGCCTAACGCCCGCCGCGCTTGGGCTGGCGGCCAGTATTGGCATGGATGTGCTGCAGGTGGCCAGAAAACCGCAGGTTGCGCTGTTCTCCACTGGCGACGAACTCGTGATGCCCGGCGAGGTAGCGCCCGAGCAAATGCGGCCCGGCGCGATTTACAACTCCAACCGGTTCTTTCTGCGCGCCTTGCTCGCACGTATGGGCTGCGAGGTGACCGACATGGGCATCGTGCCGGACCGGCGTGATGCCACGCTGGACGCGCTGCGCAGCGCTGCCGCCGCGCATGATCTGATCCTGACCAGCGGCGGTGTGTCGGTTGGCGAAGAAGACCACATCAAACCGGCCGTGCAGCAGCTCGGCAGGCTCGATCTCTGGCAGATTGCCATGAAGCCGGGCAAGCCGTTTGCTTACGGGCGGGTTGGCAGCGCACACTTCATGGGCTTGCCGGGCAACCCGGTCTCCAGCTTCCTGACTTTTCTGTTGCTGGTGCGGCCCTTTTTACTCAGGCTTCAGGGGGCGACCGATGTTGCTATCAAGCCAATAGCTGCGCGCGCGCACTTTACCTGGGACAAAGCCGATAAACGCCGTGAATTTCTGCGTGTGCGGCGCGATGCGCAAGGCGGGCTGGAGCTGTTTGCCAACCAGAGCTCCGGCGTGCTGACATCAGCGGTCTGGGGTGATGGTGTGGTGGACAACCCGTCGGGGCAGCGCATCACACATGGCGACTCGGTGCAGTTCATCGCTTTTTCGGAGTGGCTCGCATGAAAATAACGGTCCGGTATTTTGCGTCCGTGCGGGAGGCTGTCGGGCAGGGCGCTGAGCAGCTGCACACCTGCGCAGCCAACCTGGCAGTGCTGCGTGACGAGCTGATCGCGCGCGGCCCGGTTTACGCCGAGGCGCTGGCGCGCGGCAGGTCGGTGCGCATGGCGCTCAACCAGGTCATGAGCGACGAGTCGGCGGCCGTGAGCGAAGGCTGCGAGGTCGCCTTTTTCCCGCCGGTGACGGGCGGTTAGCCGCCTATCCCCTTGTCCAGGTTCTGCAAGCGCTCGGCCAGCGCAGCGGAAGCCCGGGTCATGGGGCTGCGAAGCCTGTTCTGGAGCAAACCCTTCTGCGCCAGCAGCGCCTTGATCGGACCGGGGTTGGGTTCGGAAAACAAGCCATCAATCAGCGGCAACAGCGGTGCCCATAAAACGCTGGCTTGCGCCAGCTCACCCGCTTTCAACAACGCCAGGATCCGGACAAAGCGCTGCGTGTGCACATGCGCGGCAGCGGCAATTGCCCCACGGCCGCCCTGCGACACAGTGGAAAAAATGTTCACATCCTCGCCGGCCAGCACCTGCAGGCGTCCGTCCGCAATCAGGGCCCGTGTCTTGGCAGGATCGCCGCCGCAGTCTTTGACGGCGCAGATGCGCGGATGGCTGGCCAGCGTGAGCAGGGTGGCCAGGTCCAGCGTGCTGCCGGTGCGATAGGGAATGTCATAAAGAATCACCGGAACGGCACAGGCGTCCGCCAGCGCGGTAAACCATTCGACAAGGCCGGCCTGGGACGGGCGGATATAGCTGGGCGCCGGCAACAGGATGCCGTTGATGCCCAGCGCCACCAGCGTTTTGAGGCGTTCTGCCGTTTTGCCCAGGTGACAGCCCGACAAGCCCATCACCACCGGCAGACCCGGTGCTTCGATCATCACCGTTTGCAGTACCTCGATTTGTTCTTCATCGCTCAGCGCTGCAGCTTCCCCGGTGGAGCCGCAAACCACCAGCCCGGCAATGCCGCTGGCCCGGTAATGCGCCACCAGGCCCTTCAGGGCAGCGTGGTCAATGTTGTTCCCCTCAAACGGGGTAACGAGTGGAATCCACAGGCCTGAAAAGTCCCGGGTTGATGCGTGCGTGGTCTGCATGAATACCTCCTGAAAAACGACCGGCTTGAAGGCCGCCATCAGAACAAGAGGTGGGACGCGCAGAAAGACCTGGAAAGAAGGGCTGTTGCAGGTTCCATCGCTCATTCGACGACGGAACCGCAGCTCCGGTCAAATGAGCAACGGTTTTTTCGATTTGCCGGCGCACGCATCCTGGCCCGGGGCGCCGGAGGGCGTCCAGGGGGTCAGACAGTTTGTGCGTTCGGCCATGCGCTAAATCTTACCTGCATGTATCGCCTTCAGGTGGGTGCGTGGCAAAATTGCAAGCATGGCCTCTCCGCGCGTACTGATCACGACCGACGATTTCAACCTTGCCGATGAGGTGACCGTATTGCGCGCAGGCGACAAGCGGGTGGGCGCGGTGTGCACCTTCACAGGCACCGTGAGGGACCGCAATGAGGGGAGCGATGTGAGTTCTATGGAGCTCGAGCATTACCCCGGTATGACCGAAAAAGCCATCGAGGCCATGATCGACGAGGCGCACAAGCGTTTTGACATTTACGGCGCTCGTGTGATCCACCGCGTCGGGCTGCTGCAACCGCTGGACCAGATCGTGTTGGTGGCCGTGAGCTCGGCGCACCGCGGCGAAAGTTTTCAGGCCTGCGAATTCCTGATGGATTACCTCAAAACCCAGGCGCCGTTCTGGAAGATAGAGCAGACGCCGGACGGCGCGCGCTGGGTTGATGCACGTATCAGCGACGATGCCGCGCTGGCCAAATGGGGCATTCAGGCCAGCAACGGCTGAGTATTGATCTTTTCCAAATACACGACAGTGATTGGACGGATCTCACCCTCGCTCTTTGGGAGAGGGCGGGGGTGAGGGATGGAGCGTTCCGACGGTCATGAGTTTTGAAACGCTCAATAGCGTGAACCAATCAGGACCTGAGCGGCAGAAGGCGTCGAAGCGAAAAGTGGCCCCGGCGAGGACAGTTTTTGCCGGGTTTGCAGCCCCATAGCCGTAGCTATGGGGCAAAAAGCCGGTGAAAAATGGACCGTCGCGGCCGCTTTGCAGCCGACGTTCCTTCTGCCGCCCAGGCTCCTGGCTGTTTGGCGACCTGAAGAACTGGTACAGAATACCTACATGGGTAGATTCACCGGCTTCGTTTCAAGCAACAGAGTTTTTATTGGCAGCCGTGTGTTCTGGGCGCTCACGCTGGCAGCTTCTGTTTTGATGCTTTTTTTCTCTGTGCTGCTTGCTGTTAACTTCAGCGTAGTCAACAGGATTTCTGGTCTGGTGCCGCGCTTTGAATCCTGGGAAAAAAGGAAGAGCAGGTTCGCAGTATTCGTACGAATGTATTCGAAATTCAGGTGGCGCGGCGCGGGTTTGTATTGACGGGGGACGCTACATTTAACAGTTCGCTGGATGTCGCCAGCAGGCAGGTAAAACTTCATTTTCGCGAACTGGAAGACGCGATAGCGCAGTCCCCGAGTCCTGAAACCGACTTGGCGGCCAAAGTGGCAAAGCTGATCAGCATGGTGGACATTTACGAAGACCATATACGCCGGTCGCTGACGTTGCGTATTGAGCAGCCGAAAGCGGAGGCAGAACAGCAGAAGATCACACAGGAAGGAGAGGCGCTCAGTCGTGCGATTCACCAAGCCCTGACCGATATCGAGAAAACTCTAGACAGGCAGTTTGCGGTTGATATTCGTTTTTTGGCGAGTGTCAATCAGGGCCTGCAAAAAAGCGGGCTCTGGGTGGCGTTTGTCGGTTTAGCCATGTTGCTGGGCGCTTATGCGGCGGTTATTCAGGAGGCAAGGCGGCGGTACAACGCCGAAAGCGCGCTGGTAGCCGCCAATACCGAGCTGGAGATGAAGGTGCAGGCACGTACCGCCGCGCTGGCTGCCGGAGAAGCGCGGTTTCGCCGGCTGGTCGAGCTTTCTGTCGATGCCATCGTATTGTGCGGCGCTGATCGCACCGTGGCGTATGCCAACCCCGCAGCACATAGGTTACTGAAAAGTGGCGGGCAATTTGAGCTGGAAGGGCGTGCTGTTGAAAGTCTTTTTGCCCAAGGCGAAGCGTCGTGGGTGGATTTTCTTTGGGAGTCGCCGCAGCAGCTTGGTTTCACGGATGCCAATGTGCTCAATGCCAGCGATGAAAAAATCCCGGTTCAGCTGGGTGCTATCTCATATTTCGACGTCGATGGCCTGCGGGCGCAGCTTGTGCTGCACGACATGACAGTGCTTAAGGCGACTGAAACAGCCATCAAGGAGCAGCTGCGGTTTATCGACCAGTTGCTGGAGGCTATTCCTATGCCGCTGAGTGTGCGTGACGAGCGCGGGCACTTCTTGCGGATCAACCGTGCCTATGAAATCGCCTATGGTTGCACGCGCAATGAGACACGTCAGCGCTCTGTGTTTGATATATTGCCTTACGAGCTTGCAGGCCGTATCGCCCAGCAAGACCAGGCAGCCATGAGCAGCCTGACTTCACAGGTATTCGACAACCAGGTCGCTTTCCCCGGGGCACCACATCGTGATTTTCTGACGCGCGCTGGTGCCATGCGCCGGACTGACGGCAGCGTGATTGGGGTGATTGCGGTAGACACCGACGTGACCGATCTTCGTCTCAAGGAGGCCGAGCTGCGTCAGGGCAACGCAGAACTCGAGGCACTCTCCAAGAAGTTAATTCAATCGCAGGAGGACGAGCGCCGCCGCATTGCGCGCGATCTGCATGACCAGGTTGGACAGATTTTGACGGCACTCAAAATGTCGCTGGAAATGTTGGGCGCGCGGGATGCGGCCGTCCATTTACTGCTGCAACGCCCGGTCGCGCTGGCAGACGAAGCGCTTAGTCACACACGCAGCCTGACTGCGTCGCTGCACCCCCACATTCTGGAAGATCTGGGCCTGGATGCGGCCGTCCGTTGGCTGGTTGACAAGTTCGCCCGGCCTTTCATGGCGGCCGTGCGGATTGAAGTGCGGCTGGAGCCGCCGCGTGGCCAGCCCGCGAATGAACTGGTCGCCTTCCGCGTGGTGCAGGAGGCGATCACCAACGTGATGCGCCATGCGAATGCCTCGCGCTTGCGCTTGTCCCTGAAAACACGGGGCAAGTTGCTGCACATTCTGGTGGCGGATGACGGCGACGGGTTTGATGCCAGCGTGACTTTGTCAGGGCAGGTGCAAACCGCGTCGCTGGGACTGGCCAGCATGCGGGAGCGGCTTGCAGAAGTAGGGGGGGGATATGTCGATTGAAAGCGAAGTGGGTGAGGGCACCCGTGTCAGGGCCGTACTCCCATGGTGAACCTGCCAGTGACACGGATTTTGCTCGCGGACGACCACAACCTGGTGCGCGCTGGCCTGCGCGCCTTGCTGGAGAGCATGCCCGGCGTTGAAGTCGTGGCCGAGGCGAGCGATGGCGATGAGGCGGTGCGCTTGGTCAAAGAGCTGGCACCGTCGATTGCGCTGCTCGATATTGCCATGCCGCGCTTGAGCGGTCTGGCTGCACTGCGCGAAATCCGCATCAGCGCACCTGCGACCAGGGTGGTGTTGCTGTCGATGTACGACAACCATGAATACGTGACCGAAGCCATCCAGTCCGGTGCTGCCGGCTATCTGATCAAGGACGCTGCTGTGAACGAGCTGGCGCTGGCCCTGACAGCGGTTCAGCGCGGCGACACGTACCTGAGCCCAAGTGTCTCGCGCAAACTGGCGCAGGCATTCGTGACCCGTGCGGAGCCTGCGCAACAAAGCGTTTTGACCGCACGCCAGACCGAAGTGTTGTGCCTGGTAGCCCGTGGCTATTCCAGCAAGGAAGTGGCGCGCCACCTCAGCCTGTCCGTCAAAACCGTGGAAACCCATCGCGCCCAGATCATGGAGCGGCTGGATATTCACGACCTGGCGGGGCTGGTGCGATATGCCATCCGCAACGACCTGGTGGGCGACGAAGCGTGAAGTAATTCCGCTTTTTTACCTCCGCCCAGGCTCCTAGATGTGTCAATTCCGGGTTTCTACGCTCGTGAAAACCCGCATATAATGTCGGTCTGGGAAGAAAGAGCTCGAGTCCTTTAACCCGGTCAAGCAAAACTCGGATCGTTTCGATTTGAGTTTTTTTTTGACGATTTCCGGAAATTGTTTTTCTTACTCATCAAGGATCATTCAAATGAACAAGTCCCTCGTTTTGGCGGCCATCGTTGCCGCTGTTGCCCTGGCTGCCTGCGGTAAAAAAGAAGAAGTCGTTGCTCCCGCTCCGGCACCAGTGCCCATGGCTGCTCCGGCACCAGCGCCTATGGCTGCTCCCGCACCAGCCGCTGACGCTTCTGCACCTGCTGCACCTGTCTCCGGCACCACGGCCGCCCCTATCGATGCTGGCGCTGGCGCTGGCACTGCAACCAGCGGCACTGGCGAGAAGAAGTAAATTTCTTCTCCAGGTTTCTCTGGTTAAAAAGCCGCCTTTGGGCGGCTTTTTTCATGGGCGGATCGCGTGAATCAAGGGGGTTACAGCGCGAGCCAGGGTGTGCCGCTGCCGGCATCGGCCACCACAATATCGGTACTGCGGCAACCCAGGGCCTGAGACAGCAGTTCTTGCGCCAAGGCCGGCCGGTTGTTCTGCTGGCTCAAGTGCGCGGCCACCAGATGTTTCAGGCCGGCATGGCACACGCTCCGGGCGATTTGCGCGGCGGCTTGGTTCGACAAATGACCAAACTGGCCGCTGACACGTTGCTTCAAGAAAAACGGGTAACTCGATGCCTCCAGCATCACGCTGTCGTGGTTGGACTCAAGAATCAGTGCGTCGCACAACTGAAGATGACCCAACACATGCGCGGTGGCATGGCCAAGGTCAGTGAGAAGGCCCAGCTTGGAAGCTCCGTCGGTACAGGTCAACTGCAAGGGTTCGCGCGCGTCATGCGGAACCGTGAAAGGCATGAGCTGCAGGCTGCCCAGATCAATGGCCACACCATCCTGGGCAATCCGCAGCCAGCCTTCAAAGTCAGGTTTGTCCAGCGCGGTCCAGGTGCCCAGGCTCATCCATACCGGTACACCATGGCGCAGCGCGAACTGCCGCGCGCAACCAATGTGGTCGCTGTGTTCGTGGGTGATAAAAATGGCGTTGATGTCGCTGTCGGCCAGGCCAGCCTCGGCCAGCCGCAGCGAAAGCTGCCGGATGCCCACACCGCAATCGACCAACACCCGAAACGCGGACCGGCCGCCCGCCTCGATCAGCGTGGCGTTACCGGTGCTGCCGCTGCCCAGGCTCTTAAACCGCACCACCTGGAGACCGGCTTTTTCCGAGAATTATCTCAGGTCGTCCGCAATCACCTGCACAATGCGCCGGGCGTTGGCCGAGGCATCAGGTGCGCCTTGCTCATTGAGCACGGACACGGTGGTTGCCTCGGCCTGGCTGCGCACGGCAATCCGGTATTTCAGGGGAGGAATGGCCGCCGGTGAGCGGAACATCTTGGCGAAGAAACCCGGCTCCTTTTTGTCTGCAGTGGGTTCGACGTAACGCACGAAATAAGTGCCTTGCGCGCGGTCGCGGTCCTCGACGGTGAAGCCGGTGCGGTCCAATGCCAGGCCGACCCTGCGCCAGGCGCGCTCGAAACCTTCATCGATCTGGACGACCGGCACGTTGTTCACATTGGCGACACGCGCGGTTTGGCGGCTTGTGCCGCTGGCGACCAGGGCTTTGGATTGTTCCTGTGTCACCCCCAATTTGACCATCAGCCGACGCAGGAATTCCGCTTCAAGTTCAGGGTCGGCCGGACGCGGTTGCCAGATGGTGCTCTCGCCTGACTTCACTGGACCTGTGGTGCGACTTTCCTGAACGGTTTCGACCATGCCGCGGTGGCTGATGTAAATCTCGGTGGCGCCTGTGGGTGTACGTTCCAGGCGGGTGCGAAACTTGTCACGTTCGCCGGTGGAGTACAGGTTGTCCAGCAGCTTGCCCAACGTGGCCCTTATAAAGTCCTGTGGCAGTTTGGCGCGATTTTCCGCATAGTCGGTTTCCATGATGCCCAGGTTTTCCTGGTCCAAGGCCATCAGGAAGCCGCTTTCCTGCCAGAACTCGCGCACCGGGCCCCACAGCTTGTCGGCTGGGCGGTTGACCACCAGCCAGCGCTGGGAGCCCGCGCGTTCGATCCGTACATCGCCCACCGTGGACGCCGCCGTGGGCACGGACTGCGTGGTCTGGCCGACCTGGTAGCCGCTGGCGGTAACGGCCGTGCCGGGCACGACGTAACGTGTTTCACGCGACAACTGGGTCAGATCCGGTGGCACGGCCAATGAAGCGCCCTTGGTGGCAGATTTGTAATCGACCTTGTCGCCCTGCAATGACTCGCCCAACGACGAGCAACCGGACAGGACGAGGGCGGCAGCAAGCACCATCAATGGCGCCGAGGTGACTACGGGGCGGGAGGCGGTAGGCATAGGCAATGTCTTCTTCACTTGTTTTCCCTTAAAAATTAGATCAGGCCACAAACGCGCAGAGCGTTTTCCACCGTGGCTTCGTTGGCGGTTTCAAGCGGTGTCATGGGCAGGCGCAAGGTGCCGCCGCACAGACCCATGCGGGCCATCGCCCATTTGACAGGAATCGGGTTGGCTTCGACAAACAGGTGTTTGTGCAAAGGCAGAAGCTGGAACTGGATCTTCATTGCGGTACGGGTGTCCCCGGCAATCGCCGCCACACAGAGCTCATGCATTCGCCGCGGTGCCACATTGGCTGTCACGCTGATGTTGCCCTGGCCGCCGCAAAGCATCAGCGCCACGGCGGTCGGGTCGTCACCCGAGTACACGGCAAAATCGGCCGGCACTTCCTTGATCAGCCACTGCGCGCGCTCGATGTTGCCAGTGGCTTCCTTGATGCCGACAATGCCGGGCACTTGGGCCAGTCGCAACACCGTCGGATGCAGCATGTCGCCCACGGTGCGGCCGGGGACGTTGTAAAGCACCATGGGCAGTTCCACCGCCTCGGCAATCGCCGTGAAATGGCGGTACTGGCCTTCCTGCGTCGGCTTGTTGTAGTAAGGCACCACCTGCAACTGGCAATCGGCGCCGACCTTTTTGGCAAAACGAGCCAGCTCAATCGCTTCCGAGGTTGAATTGGCGCCGCAGCCGGCCATCACGGGAACACGGCCCTTGGCCTGCTCGACCGAGACGCGGATGATCTCGCAATGTTCTTCCACATTGACGGTCGGCGATTCGCCAGTAGTGCCGACCACGCCGATGCAGTCGGTGCCCTCGGCAATGTGCCAGTCCACCAACTTGCGCAAAGTCGGGTAATCAACGCTGCCGTCTTCATGCAGGGGGGTGGCCAGTGCAACGATGCTGCCGGTAATGGTGTTCATGTCTGTGTGTCAGTGGAGGGGCCCGGCCTGCCGGTACCAGCCTGGAAATAAGGCCGATTCCGCATTCTACCCAGTGACTGGGGAGGATTCGGAGGGTCTATCAAGTGGATAACGTGGGACCGCTGTCGGCGATGACGGTTCCCGGAGCGCCGCAATCCGCTGTGTAAAGCGAGCGGGTGCGTCCTGATAGCCGTCCTCAAACGCCACGATGCGCAAGCTGCGGAAGACCTCCAGCAACTCGCCAGGACGTAACAGGAAGTCAGGCCGCGATGGCTTGCCCACCGTCTCGTTGCCCTGCGCAAAGGTTTCGTAAATCAGCACGCCGCCGGGCGCCAGGCTGTCCAGCAGCGTTGGCATCAGCGGGCGCCACAGGTAGTTGGTCACGACCACGGCATCGAAGCGGCGGCCGGCAAACGGCCAGGGTCCGTTTTCAATGTCAGCCACCACCTTCTCACACAGTTCCGCCGGAATTGCTATTGAAACCATAGCTGCTTGCGCCCGGTCCACAAGGGCTAGAGGGTGTTTTTGCTTGTAAAACCAGTACGCGTGCCGGCCCTGGCCGCAGGCGACGTCCAGCACCGTGCCGCCGGGGCGGACCAGGTGCGACCAGCGCTGCACCCACGCCGATGGGGCTTCGCTGCTGTGGGGGTCCAGTGGCAGGGAGGTCGTGCTCATTGTGGCCTGGCCTCGTCCTTCAATGCTGCGAGCGCCATGTTTTCGACGGCGCCGGGCGCCAACAGCTTGATCCAGCGACCCAGTTTGCCCTTGGCCGTCATCACCACCTCACGCTCGCGGCGCTCCATGCCTTCGATGATCAGGCAGGCGCATTCTTCCACGCTCATGGCACCGTCTTCCTTGAGCCCGCTGCTGCCGGCCGGCGCACCCGCCGCATTGAAACCGCGGTGGCGGATATGCGTGGCGACCACGCCGGGGTAGGCGGTGGTGACGCTGACACCGGCGCTTTTCACTTCCGCGCGCAGCGCTTCAAAAAATCCGGTCATCGCAAACTTGCTGGCACTGTAGGCGGTGCGGCCGGGCACACCGACCAGGCCGGCCAGGCTGGACACCGCAACGATGCTGCCGCGGCTTTGTTTGAGCGCGGGCAAGGCTGCATGGGTGCACCAGACGCTGCCCCAGAGGTTGATTTTCATGAGCTTCTCGTACCAGCCGAGGTCCTCCGCCCTGACCTCGGCGAACAGCGCCTGCGCCGACATGCCGGCGTTGTTGATCAGCGCATCGATGCGGCCGAAGCGGGCCATGGCCGCTGCGATCAGTGCGGTGCACTGCGATTGCTCGGACACATCGGTGCGGACCACCAGCGTGGCCGCGCCGCTGGCCTGACACTGTGCGGCCACGGCCCGCAGCGCCTCTTCGTTGCGCGCGGCCAGCACCAGCGAAAGCTGCGCGCCATGGCGCTGTGCGAGCTGGCGCGCCATTTCTGCGCCTATGCCCTCGGAGGCGCCCGTGATCACGATGGTTTGCATGCCGCTGTCTCCGGTTCTTTTTGGAGGCGCAAGCCTACCACCCTTGCGTCAGGCAGGCCCTCGGAGCCTGGGCGGCAGAAGGAACGTCGACTGCAAAGAGGCCGCGCCGGTCCATTTTTCACCGGCTTCTTGCCCCATAGCTACGGCTATG
>NZ_JAUYEY010000023.1 GCF_030689685.1 Polaromonas sp.
CGGTTTCATGCCCGCTCGCCCTGCTTGGCAACGCCTTCTATCCGGTTCTTGTCCATCGGCTCGCAATTTATGCTCCACGCTTCCTTCCCACACTCGGTCGCCCTCATGCAGTTGCGCTTCACTTCGTTCGTTGTGATCAACTTACGGCGGGGCTTGCACCCGCGAGAGTGCGCCCATGCTGGGCGCACATGAAAAAAGCCGCCCAAAGGCGGCTTTTTGAAGCGGCAAAACTGGAGGCTGTTTACGCCGATTCGCCGTAGACCGTCACGGTGATCTCCACAGCCACATCGGTGTGCAGCGCAACCGTTACAGGGTGGTCGCCCACCGTCTTGAGCGGGCCGTTGGGCATGCGGATTTGCGACTTGGCCACAGGAAAGCCCTGCTTGGTCAGCTCGGCCGAGATGTCGTGGTTGGTGACGGAACCAAACAAGCGGCCGTCTACACCGGCTTTTTGCGTCAGCTTGACAGTGGTGCCGCCAAGTTTTTCGCCCTGGGCCTGAGATTCAGCCAGTTTGGCGGCCGCAGCTTTTTCGAGCTCGGCGCGTTTGACTTCGAATTCCTTGATCGCTGCAGCGGTGGCGCGGCGGGCGCGGCCGGAAGGAATCAGGAAGTTGCGTGCGTAACCGTCTTTGACCTTGACAACTTCACCCAGATTGCCGAGGTTGACGACTTTGTCGAGCAGAATAATTTGCATGGTCGTGCTCCTTACAGGCTACGGTGCTGGTCGCTGTACGGCAACATGGCCAGAAAGCGAGCGCGCTTGACGGCGGTGTTGACCTGCCGCTGAAAAATCGCGCGCGTGCCGGTCAAGCGTGCGGGGATGATTTTTCCGTTTTCAGAGACAAAGTCACGCAGAGTGTCGATGTCCTTGTAGTCAATCTCTTCAACGCCGGCAGCGGTGAAGCGGCAAAAGCGCTTGCGCTTGAACAGCAGGGATTGGGTGTTGCGCTTGGGGCGCTTGTCTTTGTTGAAACGTTTTGGTCCGGGCATGATGGACTCCTTAAAGGGGGTTCAGTACTTGTTCAGAAACTGGGTAAAAAGCTTGGATATGAAAAACGACACCTTTGCTGCCACGCGCATTGACCAGAAAACCTGTGAACCTGAAGCTTTTACCTAAAGCGAGCCGGCCTGTCTGTTCAGCCAGCGTGCCAAAGGCAAGCGCCTTGACCGTCAATTTGACCTGCCGGGTGACGCCTGATTCGACCAGCTCAGACGCATGCTCGAGGACGAAGTTGGCGGCAGGAATACCAGCGGGCGTGTAACGAAGAGGGCTGGCCTCGGCGATGCGGGCGGTCAGTTCAACATGGTTCACTGCAAGATCAATTTCAAGGCAGCGATGCGTTTAACAGCAGAGTGGCAATTAAGCCGCGTACTCCTGCTGCTGGGTCTTGCGGGCTTCTTCCCGCTCGACGTTGCGCATCATGAGGGACGGGCCGGTATCAGCCTTTTTCTTGAGCACGGTCAGGTGGCGCAGCACAGCGTCATTGAACTTGAACGCATGCTCAATTTCGTCCATCACGGCCTGGCTGGCTTCGATGTTGATGCACAGGTAATGGGCTTTGGCCAGTTTCTGGATCAGGTACACCAGTTGGCGGCGGCCCCAATCTTCAACACGGTGGATTTTTCCACCGCCGGCAGTGATCATGCCCTTGTAACGTTCCAGCATGGCCGGAACCTGCTCGCTTTGATCCGGATGGATCAGCAAGACGATCTCGTAATGACGCATAAACTCTCCTTGTGGTTGATGAAGCTGCCCCAGCGTCGTTAAGGGTGCAGCAAGGCGAAGCCCATGATTATAGCACCCCCACGGTTGCTCACTGCGTGTAGCGCCCTGCCCCCCGAGGGGGCCGCTGCGCCTGCGGGCCGGCGGAGCCGGACCCGCGGCCCCGGCTTGAACGGGAGAGCCTTCGCTGCCGTCCAAACAAGTGAAAAACGCCCGCCCATGAAAAAAGCCCGGCAACTTGCGTTGCCGGGCCACTGATCTGACAGCTGTCAGATCAAGCCATGGAACTGCCCGTCAGGCAGCGCGCAGGGTTGGATAGCGCACATGATCCACCAGTTCCTGAATTTTCTTGCTGGGTGCCGGAGTCACCAGGCTGACCAGAATGATCACGGCCAACCCGACGGGCACACCGAACACGCCGGCCGAGATTGGCAGAATGCCCCACCACAAGTCAACGGGAGCGGTAACGCCAAAGACGCTGCGCATCCAGGCATGGTTCATCACCATGTAGTAGATTGTGATCCCCAAACCGCAGACCATGCCCAGCGACGCGCCAATACCGGTGGCACGCTTCCAGAAGATGCCCAGAACGAGCGCCGGGAAGAACGCAGCCGCAGCAAACGAGAACGCCGCAGAGACCAGGAACAGAATGTCGGCCACTTTCAGGGCCGCCACATAAGCGGCAGCCAGCGCAAGAACCAGCAACAGGACCTTGGAGATGGTCACACGGCGCGCGGTCGATGCGTTCGGATCAATCATTTTGTAGTACAAGTCGTGGCTCAAGGCGTTGGCCATCGTCAGCAGCAGGCCATCAGCCGTGGACAGCGCAGCAGCCAGGCCACCGGCAGCCACCAGCCCCGAGATCACATAAGGCAAACCGCCGATCGCCGGCCCTGCCAGTACGATGATGTCACCGCCGATGGACATTTCGTTGAGCTGCAAAATGCCGTCCTTGTTGATGTCCACCACCGACATGAGCGAAGGATCAACCTTGTTCCAGTCCGCAATCCATGCCGGAAGCTGGTTAAAGGGCGTGCCCACCAGTACGTTGAAGACCTCATACTTCACCAGCACCGCCAGCGCTGGCGCAGTGAAGTACAGCAGGAAGATGAAGAACAACGACCAGGTCACCGATTCTCGCGCTTCCTTCACGCTGGGCACCGTGTAATAACGCATCAGAATGTGCGGCAGCGCGGCGGTTCCCACCATCAGGCAGAAAATGAGGGCAATGAAGTTGCGACGAGAGGTGTCGTAAGCTTTCTGGGCCGCTGCATCGCCATTGGGATCGCCAGCATACTGCTGTGCATGCGGCAGCATGCCATTGAGCGGACGGGTCTTGGCGTCGGCAGCAGCCTTGGCAGCAGTCCAGGCAACCTTGGCAGCAGCCGCATCTTTCGGCAGGGCAGCGAGTGCTTTTTCAGCCGCAGAAGTTTCCGACAGCGCGGCATTCGCGGCTTTCAGGTCTGCCACTTTCTTCTCCGCTGCCGCCTTGTCCGCAGCCAGCGCAACAGCAGGGTCTTTGAGCTTCTCGGCCAACACATCTGAACGCTGCTTGAAGATCGCTCGGACTTCCAGCTCTTTCGGATCATTGGTCAGCTCTTTTTCCCTGGCCGTCACTTTTTGGAGCTGGACGCCATAGATCGCCTGAGGAATCGGGACACTGGTCTGCTTGACCGACAGCCATACCACCGGGATCATGTAGGCCACGATCAAAATGATGTACTGGGCCACCTGAGTCCAGGTCACCGCCCGCATGCCACCCAGGAAGGAGCAAACCAGAATACCACCCAGACCCAGGAAAACCCCTAATTCAAAGGCCACCCCGGTCAAGCGCGCGGTGATAAGGCCCACACCGTAAATCTGCGCGACCACGTATACAAAGGAGACCAGAATCGCGGCCACAACGCCAAGAAAGCGTGGCAGGTTTCCGCCATAACGTTCGCCCAGAAAGTCGGGGATCGTGAACTGGCCGAACTTGCGCAGGTAGGGCGCCAGGAACAAAGCCACCAGACAGTAGCCGCCGGTCCATCCCATGATGAAAGCCAGGCCGCTGTAACCCGAGAGGTAGAGCGTTCCGGCCATGCCGATGAAGGAAGCGGCAGACATCCAGTCGGCGCCGGTTGCCATGCCGTTGTACATGGCGGGCACGCGGCGACCTGCCACGTAATACTCGGCTGCATCGCTGGTGCGGCTCATGACGCCGATGCCGGCATACAAACCAATCGTGGCCAGCAGGAAAATCAGGCCAATCCACTGACGGGACAAACCCATCTGCTCAAGGATAGCCAACACCACCACAAATATAACGAAACCGCCAGTGTACCAGGTGTAGACCTTGTTCAGGCCGGTCTTGAACGCAGTCTTGGAGGCGGCGTTATTCGCACCCCCGCTATCGGAGCCAAACATTCCAGCCATGATTATTCCTCGCTTTCTTCAACGCCGTGCTCGACATCCAGCTTGCCCATGTACCAGGCATAAAAACCGATGATCGCCACGTAAATTACCAAAGACCCCTGCGCTCCCATCCAGAAGCTAAAAGGCCAGCCAAAGAAATTGAAGTTCAGCTCGCGGGCGAAATAGCTCACGACGAACGTCACGACGAACCAGATCACCAGCAAAATTGCCGTGACGTTCAGGTTCTTCCGCCAATAACGGCGGTGGTTGTCAGTCAACTGCATAACATTTGCCTCCATCAACAACACCCTTTCGGGCACATCGCGATCACCACCAGTCCCCAAGCGTGGCCTGCAAGCCAGATCGCGTCTCTTGTAAGCCTGGGCTGGACCCTGGCCATCAAATACCCGCCCCGCTGGTTCCCGGTCAGGACGACTGAGCTGTGCTCAGTCCCGTCTCGCGCTCTAGCTGGGCGGCCACTTTAGGCTCAAACCGTTTGAGGTGGCGAATAACCTTCACCGCCTCATCAGGGTCTTGCCTGTCGACATGAACCCGCGCCAGCTGATACCAGCCGAACGGGCTCATGGGTTGCAGTTCTGTGTTTTTCTTGAGCGCCTGCACCGCTTCCTCAAAGCGGCGGTCGCGGATCAGGAGCAGCGCCAGGCCGTACCAGGCGCGGTCCATCTTGGGCTCGATCTCCAGCGCACAACGGAACGCGGGCTCTGCATCGGCGTGCCCACCAACGTCTTCGAGCATGTACGCGAGGTTGAACCAGGCAGCGGAGGTGTCGGGGAAGCGAGCCACCAGCTCCCGCAGGGCGTCAATGGCGCTGAGCTTGTCGCCCAGTTGGGCGAGCACATGCGCCCGGCTCGCCAGCGCATAGCGGTCGCCGGGGCGCACCAGCAGCATCTGGGTGAACTTTTTCAGGGCAGCGGCCTGCCTGCCAAACACCAACAGCACCAGCGCCTGGAACTTCAGGTACGAATAAGCCAGTACGGTGTTCATTTGCACAGCTCCACGCCAATTTCCAGGCAAATCCGGATTTTCATCAGCGTCACGGCCAACCAGATGAACAGCAACAACAAAAACGCCACGAGCGGCACGTGGCGGTCAATGATTTGTCTGGGCGTGATCACCCGCGCAGCGACCACAAAGGGTTTGCCGACGATCTGCAGGATCTGATAGAAAAGATTCTGGCTTTTTTTGGCGCCGGCCAGCAGGCCCAACACCCATTGCCCGAACAGCCCGAGCAAAGCCACCTCGGCTATCAGCTTGATCGTAGAAACAGTAAAAAGCATAGGGCCTTTGGTAACAATGGGTTGATTGTTGCTGCGGTCCTTACCAACTTCTTACAAATTCTCGCCCTGACCGGTAGACCTAGCTGAAACCCTCCTAGGAGTTTCCCTTGGTTCGACCTCTGCAGGGAAGAGGGCCGGGAATCAAAGACTTAAAACAGGCTAGGAGCCTGGGAGGCAGAAGGCGTCGAAGCGAAAAGTGGCCCCAGCGAGGACAGTTTTTGCCGGATTTGCAGCCTCATAGCCGTAGCTATGGGGCAAAAAGCCGGTGAAAAACGGACCGTCGCGGCCGCTTTGCAGCCGACGTCCCTTCCGCCGCCCAGGCTCCTAGTAGTTAGTTCCATTAAAGCAATTACGTACTAAACGACGCCAAGATCGAACTTATTCCATCGAAAAACGACAGGCGATGCGTTGATTTCAGCTATCCCTTTGAGGATGCGGGTTTTTAG
>NZ_JAUYEY010000028.1 GCF_030689685.1 Polaromonas sp.
GGCTGCAAAGCGGCCGCGACGGTCCATTTTTCACCGGCTTTTTGCCCCATAGCTACGGCTATGGCGCTGCAAACCCGGCAAAAACTGTCCTCGCCGGGGCCACTTTTCGCTTCGACGCCTTCTGCCGCCCAAGCTCCTAGCTTAGCAAGGAATGCGCCAGCCGCCTGTAGGAAGCCCGCTTTAATCCGGAGGCCGGTGGTGCCAGTAGCGCAATCCGGTCTGGCGCTGACAGGCGATGTCTGCGGGCCGCGCACTGGTCCAGGTGGCAGCCCCGCACGCAGGAGATGCAAATACCGCAATCCCGCGTTCACGATAACGCTCCAGCACTGGGGGCGCCGGGTGTCCGAAGCGGTTGCGGTATCCGGCCTGCGCCAGCGCCAGCTTGGGTTGCACAGCATCCAGGAAGGCCGGGCTGGACGAGGTCTTGCTGCCGTGGTGCGGCACCAGCAGAACGTCTGCCTTCAGGTCCACGCCCGCCGCAACCAGCCGCTGCTCCTGCGCCAGTTCGATGTCTCCGGCCAGAAGGGCTGCCTTGTTGCCGTTGGAGATACGCAATACGCAGCTCATGGCATTCGATTTTTGCGACGTTTCGTAGTCGCGCGCCGGTGGGTGCAGCACGTCAAAGCTGACGCCGTCCCACACCCAGTGCTGACCGACGACGCAGCGCCGCGACGGCCGCAAGGCCTGCAGCGGATGGCCGTCCTCGATGGAGCTGAGCAATGCCGCCTGCGGCTGCATGGCCAGCACGGCCGGAGCACCGCCGATGTGGTCGCTGTCGCGGTGGCTCAGCATCAAGGTATCGACCTTGTCGCCCAGCGCCCGCAGTAGCGGCACCAGCACCCGGTGACCGGCGTCGCTCTCGCGCGTAAAACGCGGGCCAGCGTCATAGACCAGCGTATGGCTCGCCGTGCGGACAATCAGCGCGTTGCCCTGCCCCACATCGGCGGCAATCAGCTCGAACTGGCCCGACATCGGACGCAGCGGCTGCCAGAGCAGCACGGGCAAGAGCAGCGGCACCCCCAACACGCGCCAGTGCCAGGGCAAACGCAGCACCAGCAGCGCGCCACCAGCCACACCGGCCAGTGCACACCACAGCGGTGCAGCCGCCACACTGATACTGGCCAGTGGCCAGAGGGCCAGCCACTGCAAAAACACCATCAGCGCCGCAACAGCGGCCGCCGCCAGGTCCCACAAGGGGGCCCACAACACGCCCAGCAGGCTCAGCGGTGTTACCAGCAAGGTCACCCAGGGAATGGCCAGCCCGTTGGCCACCATGCCGACCAGCGACACCTGGTTGAACAGCAGCAAGGACAGCGGCGCCAGCGCCAGCGTCAGCACCCATTGCTCGCGGGCGGCACGAAGCAATGCGCGGGCTGCGCCTGCCAGCCACGACACGCCCAAAACCCGAAACACTCTTAATTTTTTATCAAATCGGCCTCCAGCCTTTTCCCTATTTGCGTGAGCAGCTCCTGAATTGATAGCAAATTGGTCTTCGGCAGACCCCGTCGAAAAGAGAATACCCACCGCCACAAACGACAGCCAGAACCCGGCCTGCAGCAAGGCCCAGGGATCGAGCGCCACCACCACCGCCATGGCCAGCAGCCAGACCTGGGGCCAGGGCCAGCGCTTGCCGCTTTGGCGCAGCAACACCACGGTGGCCAGCATCCAGACGGTGCGTTGCGCCGGCACACCCCAGCCCGAGAGCAGCGCGTAGCCGGCGGCCAGCAACAAGCCACCCCAGACACCGGCGCTGCCCGCCGGCAGAGCCAGGCACAGGGCCGGGGTCCAGCGTGCGGAACGCCGCCACAACCAGCCGATGCCTTGCGCCGCCAACCAGGCGAACATCGTTATGTGCAATCCTGAAATGGACATCAGGTGCGCTACGCCCGTGGCCCGGAACACATCCCAGTCGGCGCGCTCAATGGCGTTCTGGTCGCCCACCAGCAGGGCTGCTACCACGCCGGCCAGTTGGCGGTCGGCCACGCGCGCATAAACCGCGTCCCGCAGCGACTGGCGCATGCGCTCGACCGGGTGGCGCCAGCCGTCGGCAAGCCGCGTAGGCGCCGGATCCCGCAGCCCTGCGCGAACGTACCCCGTGGCCTGCACACCTTGCTCCCAAAGCCAGAGTTCGTAGTCAAACCCATGCGGGTTGCGGTTGCCGTGCGGCGCTTTCAGACGCACCGTCATGCGCCAATGTTCGCCGGCGCGCAGGGCCGGTGGCTGGCGCTGCAGGGCGGTTGCTACGGCCGGGCTGCCGCTGGCATCCGGGTTGTCCGGGCCACCTATCCCTGTCACCGGCTCCCGGAAACCAAAACCGGCATACCAGCCCAGGTAAACCCGCGGCGGCAGCACCACCGGCTGCCCATCGAGACGGGCGGACTCGATGGCAAAACGAAAGCGCAGGCCGTCGTCGTTGCGCTGGGGCATGGCCACAACCCGGCCCGTGACCTCAATGTCCCGGCCTTCCAGCGCTGGCGCCAGCGCGCCAGCCTGAAAAATCACGGCGCGCAGGCCGGTCAGACCGAAGCCCAAGCCCAACGCCAGAACCAGTACAGCTACCGCCCTGAGCCCCCACATTGCATCCGAAGACAAGCGAAAACAAACCAGCGCAAGGGCTGCGGAGCCAACTAGCAAAGCTCCATAGACCCAGGCCTGCAACAGCGCAGGCTGCTGCAACTGCAAGGCGGCGCCCGCGACAAATCCGCAAAAAATCGGCCCCCACAAACGACCTGACGGCCTGGCTGACATCGTTTGGCGCACATGCCTCCCCTGTTGGATCATTGTTATGTGTTGCGGCAAAGCTGTTCAACGATCCGGCGCCCGCATCCGCCTACAAGCCGCGCGACAACCCGCTTTTCACCGATATCCGTCAATCACGCGCTGACAGCCATTCAGGCCTTTGGCGCAGCTCTTGCTTGGATTGAATGTATTAAAACCGTGAATGCGGCCAGTTCCCTGTTTCTGCGGCATAGTGCCAATAACGCCCCAAATTTTCTGAAAAGTGAGACCGACTTGTCCATCCATGTTGCCCTGAGCCACATCACCCATTACAAATACGACCGCCTGGTGCGACTCGGCCCTCAAGTGGTCCGCTTGCGGCCTGCGCCGCACAGCCGAACCAAGGTCTTGTCTTACTCGCTGACGATTGAACCTGCAGGCCACTTCATCAACTGGCAACAGGACCCGTTTGCCAACTACCAGGCACGCCTGGTCTTTCCCGAGCCGACGCGCGATTTCAAGGTCACGGTCGATCTGGTGGTTGAAATGGCGGTGTTCAACCCGTTTGACTTCTTCCTGGAGCCTGACGCCGAAGAGTTTCCCTTCGAGTACAACAAAGACCAGGCGCGTGAGCTGGCGCCCTACCTGGCCACCGCGCCTGTCACACCGCTGCTCAAGGCCTACCTGGACAGCGTGGACCGCACGCCGAAACGCACCATCGACTTTCTGGTTGGCCTGAACCAGAAGCTGCAGGGCGACATCAAATACGCGATTCGTATGGAGCCAGGCGTGCAGACGCCGGAAGAAACCCTCCAACTCGCCATCGGTTCCTGCCGCGACACCGGCTGGCTCATGGTGCAGTTGTTTCGCCACCTGGGGCTGGCTGCACGTTTTGTCTCCGGTTACCTGATCCAGCTCAAAGCGGATGTGAAATCGCTAGACGGCCCGAGCGGCGCCGAGACCGACTTCACCGACCTGCACGCCTGGTGCGAAGTATTTCTGCCGGGCGCGGGCTGGGTTGGTCTGGACCCGACCTCGGGCTTGATGGCCGGTGAAGGGCATATCCCGCTGGCCTGCACGCCCGAGCCATCCAGCGCCGCGCCGATTGAAGGCGGCGTGGACAAAAGCGAGGTCGAATTTGCACACCACATGGGGGTGCAGCGCATTTACGAGTCACCGCGCGTGACCCAGCCCTACACCGACGCACTGTGGGCCGACGTGCTGAAACTCGGCCACCAGGTAGACCAGGACTTGCAGGCCGGTGATGTGCGCCTGACCATGGGCGGCGAGCCGACCTTTGTAGCCACGCAAGACCGCGACGCCGCCGAATGGAACATCGACGCGCTGGGCCCGACCAAACGCGGTTACGCGACCGAGCTGGTGCAAAAGCTGCGCGCTGAATACGGCGAAGGCGGTTTCCTGCATTTCGGCCAGGGCAAGTGGTACCCCGGCGAGCAGCTGCCGCGCTGGGCGCTGAGCATTTTCTGGCGCAAGGACGGCCAACCGGTCTGGCAGAACCCGGCGCTGTTCACCGACGAGCGCCAGCCTTGCAGCTACACCAGTCTTGATGCCAAACGTTTTACCGACACCCTGGCCGGCAAGCTGGGCCTGTCCACCCAACACATCACGCCGGGTTATGAAGACACCTGGTACTACCTGTGGCGCGAGCGCCGCCTGCCGGTCAATGTCGATCCGTTTGACACCCAACTCGACGACGCGATGGAGCGCGCCCGCCTGCGCCGCGTGTTCTCGCAGGGGCTGGATGCGGTGGTCGGTTATGTGTTGCCGCTCAAAGTCCGGGAAGAAACCAGTGCCACGCTTGCCAAAGGCCCGCTGTGGGCCACCGGGCCCTGGTATTTCAGGGACGGGCGCATGTACCTAAGCCCGGGCGACTCGCCCATGGGTTACCGCCTACCGCTGGACGCCCTGCCCTGGGTCTCGAAAACCGACCACACTGGTGTCAACGAGGCCGACCCGTTTGCGCCGCGCGAAGACCTGCCTTCCGCTGAAGTTTTGGTCGAGCGTTATGCCGCGCCCGCTGACGCTGCAACACCTGTCAAAACAGCGGCAACCGTCAGCGCCAAAGAAGCCGACCCCCTTCCCGCCCCCCGCCAATCGGCCGCGTGGTTGCCGCGCATCGCCCTGTGTGTCGAAGTACGCGACCCGGCCCGGGCCAACGGCCCCCAGGACAAGCCGACCGCCGCCTCTGAAAAAGAAAAAGAAAAAGAAAAAGAAAAAGGCGCAAAACCGCAGACCGGCGCGCTGTACATCTTCATGCCGCCGCTGGAGCGTCTGGAGGACTACCTGGACCTGCTCGCTGCGGTGGAGGCCACTGCCCAGACGCTGGGCCTGCAGATCGTGCTCGAAGGTTACCCGCCACCGCGCGACCCGCGCCTGAAAATGCTGCAGGTCACGCCCGACCCCGGCGTGATCGAGGTCAACATCCACCCGGCCTACAACTGGAACGAGCTGGTCGAACACACCGAGTTTCTCTACAAGATCGCGCACGAAACCCGCCTGTCGGCAGAAAAATTCATGACCGATGGCCGCCACACTGGCACCGGCGGTGGCAACCACTTTGTGCTGGGCGGGGCCACGCCACCGGACAGTCCGTTTCTGCGCAAGCCCGAAATGCTCGGCAGCCTGATCGCCTACTGGCACAACCACCCGTCGCTGAGTTATCTGTTCTCGGGCATGTTCATCGGCCCGACCAGCCAGGCACCCCGGATTGACGAGGCGCGCAACGACCAGTTGTACGAGCTCGAAATCGCGCTGCGCGAGATCGCCATCAACCGCCAGAAATACGGCCAGGACATGCCGCCGTGGATTGTGGACCGCACGCTGCGCAACATCCTGGTCGATGTGACCGGCAACACCCACCGCAGCGAGTTTTGCATCGACAAAATGTACTCGCCCGATTCAGCCACCGGCCGCCTCGGCCTGCTTGAGCTGCGTGCCTTTGAGATGCCGCCGCACGCACGTATGAGCATCGTGCAGCAATTGTTGCTGCGCGCGCTGGTGGCACGTTTCTGGAACAAGCCCTACCACGGGCGCATGACGCGCTGGGGCACTGAGCTGCACGACCGCTTTTTGCTGCCCGCCTTTGTGCGCCAAGACTTTGCCGATGTCCTGACCGAGCTCAACGAGGCCGGTTATGGCTTTGACATGGCCTGGTTCGAGCCGCATTTTGAGTTCCGCTTCCCGATGATTGGCCAAGTCAAAGCCAACAGCATCGAGCTGACCTTGCGCAGCGCGCTCGAGCCCTGGCATGTGATGGGCGAGGAAGGCTCGTCGGGCGGCACTGTGCGGTATGTCGATTCGTCGCTGGAACGGGTCGAGGTGCATGTGACCGGCCTCAACGACAAGCGCTACGTCATCACCGTCAATGGCCGCGCCCTGCCGCTGCAAAACACCGGCACGGTGGGTGAGTACGTGGCCGGTGTGCGTTACAAGGCCTGGAACCCGCCCTCGGCCCTGCACCCCTCCATCGGCGTGCATGCGCCGCTGACTTTTGACATTGTGGACACCTGGATGGAGCGCTCACTGGGCGGCTGCCAGTACCATGTGGCGCACCCGGGCGGCCTGAGTTACGACACGCTGCCGGTCAATTCGTACGAAGCCGAAAGCCGGCGTTTGAACCGCTTTTTCCAGATGGGCCACACGCCGGGCAAAATCCGGGTGCAACCGGCGCAGCCCAGCCGCGAGTTTCCGTTCACACTCGATCTGCGCCAGGCATCGCCAAGCCTTTAAACACTGCCCGGTTTGTGTCGGATAGACGCCACAAACCGGG
Source organism: Polaromonas sp. (assembly GCF_030689685.1). Taxonomy (GTDB): domain Bacteria; phylum Pseudomonadota; class Gammaproteobacteria; order Burkholderiales; family Burkholderiaceae_C; genus Polaromonas. The sequence continues at coordinate 6,509 of NZ_JAUYEY010000028.1, forward strand.
CGCTTGCTCCCCTGCATGAAGGCATACTTGGGCCAGCGTGGAAAACAACCCCTCTCTTTTTGCAGCTGCGACGCTGGAGTCTGCTGTCGATCTGGCCGTGGCGCTGGCACAGCCGGCCACAGCCGGCCACTTCGACGAGTTACACGGCCGGATGCTGGACAAACCATCCCCTGCACCCAGTCAAAGCCAGCAGCAAAGCCAGTTTGCATTGCATCTGGCCGGCACGGCACCTGTTGCGGCCGCCCTGCCCACGGCCGACCCCGCCTCCCCTCCGCCCGCCAAGCTGGCACCCGACTGGCACCGCTTCTTCAATTTCCTCGGCGGCGATGGTTTTGACGACCTGAGCCACCGCACCGCCAACCTGCACCGGCAGATCCGCGACAACGGCGTCACTTACAACGTCTATGCCGACGCCAACGGCCCGCAGCGTCCCTGGTCACTGGACCTGTTTCCACTGCTGCTGTCGGCCCAGGACTGGACGCAAATCGCCAGGGGCATCACGCAGCGCGCGCGCCTGCTGGACCGCATCATGGCCGACGTGTATGGCCCGCAACAGCTGCTGTCGCTGGGGCTGCTGCCAACGGCGCTGGTGCAGGGCCACCCCGGCTACCTGCGCGCCATGCACGGCGTTCAGCCGGCCGGCGGCACCTTTTTGCACATTGCGGCCTTTGACCTGGCACGCGGCCCCGACGGGCGCTGGTGGGTCGTCTCGCAACGCACCCAGGCACCGTCCGGCCTGGGCTACCTGCTGGAAAACCGCCTGACCATTTCGCGGCTCTTCCCGCAAGCTTTCCGTGAAATGAAAGTGCAGGCACTGGCCGCTTCCTACAAGGCGCTGATCGACGGCATGAAAGCCCACAGCCCGGCGGGTGCGCGTGGCGAAGACAGCCGCATCGTTTTGCTGACACCCGGCCCCTACAACGAAACCTATTTTGAACACGCCTATCTGGCGCGTTACCTCGGGCTGACGCTGGTTGAAGGCAGCGACCTGCTGGTGCGGGACGACAAGCTTTATCTCAAAACCCTGCAGGGCCTGGAGCCGGTGCACGGCCTGCTCAAACGCCTGGATGACGAGTTTCTGGACCCACTGGAGCTGCGCTCGGACTCCACCCTGGGTGTGCCCGGCCTGCTGCAGGCGATACGCGCCGGCAATGTGCTGGTGACCAACACGCCGGGCTCGGCTTTTCTCGAATCCAGCGCGCTGCTGGGTTTTTTGCCGGCCCTGTCGCGCCACCTGCTGGATCAGCCGCTGGCCATGCCCTCGCTGGCCACCTGGTGGTGCGGTGAGCAGGCCGCCCTGCAATCGGTACTGCCGCGCCTGAAAGAATGCGTTATCAAAGCCACCTACCCGAACGTTGGCAGCAGCTCCGTGATTGCGCAAACGCTGTCCAGCCGTGAGATTGATGAGTGGGCGGGCCGTCTGGTCCGGCGCAGCGAAGACTACACGGTACAGGCCTATCTGCCGCTGTCTCAAACGCCCACCTGGCAAGGCCAGCGCATTGCCCCACGCTCGACCATGCTGCGGGTTTTTGCAGTGGCCGACGGCGCCGGCTCCTGGCAGGTGTTGCCAGGCGGCCTGGCGCGGCTGGCTGGTGTCAATGCCAAAATTGCGTCCATGCAGCAAGGCGGCAGCAGCGCCGATGTGTGGGTGGTTTCGTCGCCTGCGGCGGCCCCACCCGCAACAAATACAGGCACCACCGTGCCCGCCGGGGCAGAGCCCGGCGCCGCGCCGCAGGTCTGGACCCGCCACCGGCACAAACCCGCGGTGACCAGCCGCGCAGCCGAAAACCTCTTCTGGCTGGGCCGCTATACCGAACGCACCGAAAACGCCATCCGCATGGCCCGGTTGACGCTGCAATCGCTCAACGGCGAGGACCAGTCCTCGCAACCCTTACTGGCCTGGCTGTCCGAGCTGGCCGTCAAAAACGGGCTGGTGCTCGACACCGTTCCGCCGGCCACGCAGGCGCGCCGCGTCTTCGAGCGCTCCTTGATCGCCAGCCTGGCCGATACCGAACAAGCCGCCAGCGTCGGCTACAACCTGCGCGCGCTCAAGGGCGCGGCTTCGGCAGTGCGCGAGCGCCTGTCGCAGGAGCAGTGGCATGTGATCGTACGCGCCGAGGAAGATTTTTTCCGGCGCTGCGAGAGCTTCAGCGGTCCCGACCACCCGGCCACCCAGGCGCTGGAATATTCCTCGGTCGAGGCGCTGCGCGCACTGGAGTCGGCCAGCAGCTTCCTGGCCGCCATGACCGGCGCGCAGACCGACCGCATGAGCCGTGATGATGGCTGGCGCCTGCTCAGCACGGGCCGTCATATCGAGCGGCTCCACACACTGTCGGCGGCGCTGATTCTTGGTTTTGAAACCGGCGCGGTGCATGACGAAGGCGGCTTTGACGCCATGCTGGCACTGTTCGACAGCACCATCACCTTTCATGCCCAGTACCAGCAGCAGCGCGACATACCGGCGCTGCTGGATCTGCTGGTGCTGGACCGCGACAACCCGCGCTCACTCGGTTGGGTCACGCAGACGCTGCGCGGCCGTCTTGCGCGTCTGGCTGAAAACACGGCAGGCAAGGCGCAGGCTCCCGAGCTGACCCAGACCCTGCCTGACCCCGGCAGCTGGATATTGAGGGAGCTGTGTATCGCAGCACCGGGTGCCGCGCAGGACCAGCCATACGCCAGCCTGCTGAACCAGCTGGCGCGCTGCTGCGAAGCCGCCTTCGACCTGTCTGACCTGCTGAGCCGCCGCTACTTCAGCCATGTCGCCCAGGACGAGCACAGCCTGGGTGCATAAGCGCCGCCCTTCGCATTTGACTTCCCTACTTTCGCGATGCTGCTTCACCTTGTTCACGATACGCACTATGCCTACACCCCCACGGTGGAGAGCGCGCACCATGTGCTGCACCTTAAACCGGCCAGCCACGCGGGCCAGCAGTTGCTGCGGCACAGCCTGAGCATCAGCCCGCAGCCTGCACGGATACAGGAGTTGACGGATGTATATGGCAACACCCGCAGCTACTTTTCGCTACAGGGACCGCACGACACGCTGACCGTGCGCGCCGACAGCATTGTTTCAACGCTGGCACTGAATGCCGCGACACAGGACGCAGCGCCCGGCTTGCCGTGGGAGGCCGTGCGTGAGCAGTTTCGCTACCATGCCGGTGGCGCGTACGACAGCGCCTGCGAGTTTGTATTTGCCTCACCGTATGTGCCGCGAGACGATGCATTTGCAGAATTTGCCCGCCCCAGTTTTATCCCAGGTCGGCCGCTGCCCGAAGCCGCCCACGACCTGATGGAACGCATCCACGAGGCCATGACCTACGAAAGCGACAGCACCGAAGTCGGAACGCCGGCTGTGGAGGCGCTGCAATCAGGCAAAGGTGTTTGCCAGGACTTTGCCCACATCATGGTCGCCTGCTGCCGCGCCATGGGTGTGCCGGCACGTTATGTGAGCGGCTACCTGTTGACCACACCTGCCCCCGGCCAGCCACGCCTGATCGGCAGCGATGCCTCCCACGCCTGGGCCTCAGTCTATTGCCCGGTGGAAAGCAAAGCCAGCGGCATGGCGCTGGCAGACGGGCAAAGCCCCGGGCTCTGGCTGGACTTTGACCCGACCAACAACCGCGCACCCGGAGAAGACTATGTCACGCTGGCCATTGGCCGTGATTTTCTGGACGTCTCGCCGATGCGCGGCGTGATACGCGGCGGCGCACACCATGTGCTGAACGTGGCGGTCTCCGTGACGCCCATCGACAAACTGCCTGAGCCGGGCTGAACCCGCCGCGCCCCGTTAGAATGACGGCGCTGCCCCGCCATATCTGCTACTCTTTTGATAGCTGCTTACGCCCGTCACATAAGGGCTTAAGGCATATTTTCTTCTAAACCCCAGTCTATTTTCTTCCAGGAGCGCTTCATGACCCAACCCACCGGCCCGATCTACGACACACTTCAAAAACTGGGCATCAGCCTGCCCCCCGTGGCTGTGCCCGCAGCGGTTTATGTGCCTTTTGTTCAAACCGGCAAGCTGGTTTTCCTCTCTGGCCACATTGCCAAAAAAGACGGCAAGGCCTGGGTCGGTCAACTCGGCAAAAACATGGCCACCGACGAGGGCAAGCTGGCGGCACGCGCCATCGCCATTGACCTGATGGGCACGCTGCACGCAGCGGTGGGTGATCTCGGCAAGATCAAACGCATCGTCAAGCTGATGAGCCTGGTCAACTCCACCAGCGACTTCACCGAACAGCACCTGGTCACCAACGGCGCCAGTGAGCTGTTTGCCGAAGTCTTCGGTGCCGCAGGCAGCCACGCCCGCAGCGCATTTGGCGTGGCCCAAATCCCGATGGGCGCCTGCGTCGAGATCGAGCTGATTGCCGAAGTGGAATAAGCACACCCCGTGGAGGCTTCGCCTCCTCCCCCTTGCAGGGGCGGGCGCCTCGCGCCCGGCGAAGCCGGATCGCGGCCCCCGCTTGCAATGCGGTGTAGCAGCCTCTTGATCGACACACAGTGCCCAATAGCCCGCGCGCAGCGCCGACTTTGGGACGGCGCTTACACTTCATGCGTGCCGGCCATCACGCCGGCACAGCGTTCTCAGGGCGGGGCGAAATTCCCCACCGGCGGTGTTTGCGTTAAGGCGCATCAGCCCGCGAGCGCCCGGCTTTTTCACGGAAGCCGGGGTCAGCAGATTCGGTTCAACTCCGAAGCCGACGGTCACAGTCCGGATGAAAGAGAGCGCGACGTCCATGGCCCCCGCCGTGGGCCGACGCCTGCGCGCCGGCTTGCCCGCGGACCAAAGACTCGTGCGCCCTGAATTTCGGTAACCGTTTTCAGGAGAAGCTTATGAGTCAGCGACATCCCCCAACCAGCGTCCCGCCGCCGCAACTTCCTGCCCGGTTCTGTTTCATCCAGGCCAGTTGGCACGCCGACATCGTTAACCAGGCACGCGATGCGTTTCTGGCCGAAATGGCCAGGCATGAAGTGCCGAAGCAGGACATCGACTTGCTGGAGGTACCGGGCGCCTTCGAGATTCCCCTGCATGCGCAGCAGCTCGCACGCACCGGCCGTTACGCGGCTATCGTCGCCTGCGGCCTGGTGGCCGACGGCGGCATCTACCGCCACGAGTTTGTTGCCGACGCCGTGATCAACGGCCTGATGCGGGTGCAGCTCGACACCGGTGTGCCGGTGTTATCGGCCGTGCTGACGCCGCAGCACTTTCATGCCCACGAAGAGCATCAGCGCTTTTTCAGCGAGCACTTTGTCATCAAGGGCACGGAAGTCGCTCAGGCCTGCCTGCGCACCGTGGCAAGTCTGCGGCAAGTTCAGGCGTTGGTGGCCGCGTGAGTTTTTACCGGAAGGCTTGGGCCAGCAGTTCGCGCAGCCGCGCATAGGCCTGCTCGCGCGCCGCCGGGTTGGGGCCGACGTGCACGCCCTGCCCCGGGTGAACACCATTGGGCACGTCCAGGCGCAGCCGCACTTCGCCAACCGGGCTGTCAAAGTCGTGGTAACTGTCGGCATAGAGATTGACTTCGGCGCCCACCGCTTTGCCCAGTTCCACACAGGGGCCAGGTGGCGTCCAGTCGTCTTTTTCGCCGAGCATCAGCACCAGCTGTGCGCTTGGCCTGTAGCCCGACTTCAAGGCAGCGCTACAGCCCGGGTAAAACGCCACCGCCAATGCGGGCTTTGGCAACTGTGCACGCACATCGGCACGCGACAAATCGGTGGCCGCCAGCACCGCGCTGCCGCCATGCGACCAACCGAGCAGCGCGATACGGCCAGCGGAGGCCCAAGGCTGGGCGGCTACCCAGGCCAGCGTCCCCAGCGTATCGGCACGCCGTTGCGTCTGGTCGATCTGGCGAGAGCCCATTTTCTGCGTACACAGCTCGGACTCGCCACGCGGCGTGAGGCTGTCGGGAAAGACCGCTGCATAACCCTGCCCCACCAGCATATCGGCCATGGCTTGATGGCGAGCGTTGAGCTGGCCCCTGCGCGCACCCCGGCTGGCGTACAGCCCGCCACAACCATGCAGGGCCACCACCGTGCCGCGCGGCAAGGCGCCCGCAGGCGAAAACACCTGGGCCTTGATCAGCGTTCCGTCCTGGCTGGGGTAGCTGGCCTCTTGCGGTACGGCAGCAGAGGCGGCCCCAGCCGCCAAAATACAAACCAAAAGTGCCGCCAGCCCTTTAAACATATGCGTCAGCAGCTACTGATTTGATAGCAATTTGTCGCGCTGGCTCAGGCCCGCTCAGCCACCCAGGGCTGCACCGATGCCAGCGCAGCCGCCAGCCTGGAGGCATCGGTGCCACCGGCCATCGCCAGGTCGGCCTTGCCGCCACCTTTGCCGCCGACCTGCTGAGCGACAAAGTTGACAAGATCGCCCGCCTTGACCTTGCCCACGCTGTCGGCGGTGACGCCAGCCGCAATCTGCACCTTGTCGCCATCCACCGCAGCCAAAACAATCACTGCCGTCTTGAGCTTGTCCTTGAGCTTGTCCATGGTGTCGCGCAGGGTCTTGGCGTCGGCGCCTTCAAGCCTGGCGGCCAGCACTTTCAGGCCTTTTACATCCACCGCCTGCGCCATCAGTTCATCGCCCTGAGCTGACGCCAGCCGACCCTTGAGCGCCGTAAGTTCTTTTTCCATATCCCGCACTTGATCGAGCAGGGCGCCGACGCGGGCCGGCACTTCGCTGGGCACAACTTTCAGGGTACCCGCTACGCCGCCCAAGGTCGCTTCCATGCTCTGCACGTAGGACAACGCATTCATGCCGGTGACGGCTTCAATGCGCCGCACCCCGGCCGCCACGCCGCCTTCGGCCGTGATGGTGAACAAGCCAATGTCGCCGGTACGCGCCACATGGGTGCCGCCGCAAAGCTCTTTGCTGGTGCCTATGCTCAGCACACGCACCTCGTCGCCATACTTTTCACCAAACAGCATCATGGCGCCGGTTTTTTGCGCGGCTTCCATGTCCATCACGCTGGCGTCGGTGGCCACGTTGGACAAAATCTCGGCGTTGACACGCGCCTCGATCTCGCGAATCTGCACGTCAGTGACCGGCGCGTTGTGCGCAAAGTCAAAGCGGGTTTTTTCGGCATCGACCAGGCTGCCCTTTTGCTGCACATGGTCGCCCAGCACTTCGCGCAAGGCCTTGTGCATCAGGTGCGTGGCGCTGTGGTTGCGCACGGTGGCGGCGCGCACGGCGGTGTTGACCTGTGCGGTTACCGCATCGCCCAGCTTGAGTGAGCCACTGGCCATGGTTCCGTGATGGCCGAACACATCGGCCTTGATTTTTTGCGTGTCCAGCACTTCAAACGCTGCACCCTCACCCCTGCCCTCTCCCGGGGGGAGAGGGAGTGAAGCAAGACTGGCAACCCCACCCCCTTCAAGGACAGGGCGTGTTACTCCCTCGCCCCTCTGGGGAGAGGGCTGGGGTGAGGGGCCGCCCGCACGCAACCAACCCTGGTCACCCACTTGGCCGCCGCTCTCGGCATAAAACGGCGTGGTGCTCAAAACCACCACACCGCTTTGCCCGGCATTCAGCGCCTGCACAGCCACGCCGTCGGCATACAGCGCCACGACTTTGGCCGTTTCCTCCAGCAACTCGTACCCGGTAAAAGCATGGCCTTCGCCCGCGTAATCCAGCGCGCGGTCCATCTTGAACTTGCCGGCAGCACGGCCGCGGGCTTTCTCTGCTTCAAGCCAAACGCCAAACCCCTCTTGGTCCACCCCAATTCCATATTCGCGACACACATCCGCAGTCAGATCAATCGGAAACCCATATGTTCCGTGCAAGAGAAATGCGGTTTGGCCGCTTAGCAAATTCCAAGACGTATCGTCCTTAAACTCTTTTTGCGAGATGTCGACCAAGGTATTAATCTCGCGCAGCAGAATCTCCATTCCATTTTCCAGCGTCTCGAAAAAGCGCTCTTCCTCGACCCGCAGCACCTCGCTGATGCGCGCAGCCTGCGCGGCCAGACGCGGGTAGGCCGCACCCATCAGCCTGACCAGATCGGGCACCAGCTTGTGAAAAAACGGCGTCTTCTTGCCCAGCTTGTAGCCATGCCGAATGGCGCGGCGGATGATGCGGCGCTGCACGTAACCGCGGCCTTCGTTCGACGGATTGACGCCGTCGCTGACCAGAAACGCGGTGGCGCGGATATGGTCGGCAATCACCCGCAGGCTCTTGTGATCCAGGTCTTTTTCACCAGTCTCGCGTGAAGCGGCCTTGATCAGGGCATCGAAAATATCAATTTCGTAGTTGCTGTGCACATGCTGCAGGATGGCGGCCAGGCGCTCCAGGCCCATGCCGGTATCCACACACGGTGCCGGCAGCGGCAAGACCCGGCCATCGGGCTGCATGTCGAACTGCATGAAGACGTGGTTCCAGATTTCGATGTAGCGGTCACCGTCCTGCTCGGGGCTGCCGGGCGGGCCGCCGGCAATGTGCGGACCATGGTCGTAAAAAATCTCGCTGCACGGGCCGCAAGGGCCGGTGTCGGCCATCATCCAGAAGTTGTCGCTGGCGTACTTGGCACCCTTGTTGTCGCCAATGCGCACCACACGTTCAGGCGGCAGGCCAATCTCTTTCGTCCAGATGTTGTAGGCCTCATCGTCGTCGATATACACCGTGGCCCAGAGTTTGTCGGGCGGCAGTTTGTAAACCTCGGTCAGCAGCTCCCAGCCCCACTTCAGCGATTCGCGCTTGAAATAGTCGCCAAAACTCCAGTTGCCCAGCATCTCGAAGAAGGTGTGGTGCCGTGCGGTGTAACCGACGTTTTCCAGGTCGTTGTGTTTGCCGCCGGCACGCAGGCAGGCCTGCACCGAAGCCGCACGTACATAAGAGCGCTTGTCGGTGCCCAGAAACACGTCCTTGAACTGCACCATGCCGGAATTGGTGAACATCAGCGTCGGGTCATTACCCGGTACCAGCGAGCTGGACGGCACCACGCTGTGGCCCTTGGACGCGAAGAAGTCGAGAAAAGACTTGCGGATGTCGGCGACGGTGAAAGGGGGTGATGAGGCGTTTTTTGTAGTCATAAATAAATCAGCAAAACAAAATCAAACCAGTAGATCAAGCTTGATACCAGGGAACTTTTTGAAGTCTTTGTCAAAGCTACCAACCGTTGCGCTGTGCTCGACCGCCAAAGCGGCCAAATGCCCGTTATTGGTTAGGTTACCTGCGGCGCCTGCACCCAGGAGCAAGCGCGACAAAATGCCGGAATGTCGCTCGGTGGGGTGCAGCAGCCGTGCCCTGGGGTGCAACAGCCAATCGTCAACCATACTTGTGGCATCAGTCACAGACAACGGTTTGGGCAAAATGGCCGGATGCGTTGATAGACGAATAAAACCAATCATTGCCAGCCAGGCCAACCCGACTCCCTGTACACCGTCAAACGCATCGCCAAGCCACAAAGCGGCCTGCTTGTGGTGCGGGCTCAATGGGTTGACTGAGTACAAAAAGACGTTTGTGTCAGGCAGCTTCATGCGATTGCGCTGTTTTTGGTTTTTTATCTGTGGCCTTTTTGCGCTTGTTTGCAGCGCGTGCAAGTCGAGCGTTTAGTTTCAGAAATTCGAGATTGTCTAGTTCAGCCACCAACTGGTTGGCTCGGCTTAAGTCAACCAACGGCACGCCCATGTCAAAAGTACGTTGCACATATTTGGGTATCTCAACCGCAGCAGCCACAGCATTCAAAGAAACAATCTTCGCCACTGGCTTGTTGTGCCGCATGATGATGACTTCTTCACCCGCCTCCGCGCGTGCCACGTATTCACTTAAATGCGTTTTCGCTTCAAACAGTCCTACTGCGTGCATGGCAACTCCTTAAAAATTGGTTGATTCAACCAGATTTTACCACTGCACCCCTGGTTTTTAGGTAAAGGGCTATGCTTTGCGGCTGCATGCAAAACTGCGCTGCCCTACACCGCCTCTGAAAGCCCCCCATGGAAATGAAAACCGCAGGTTTCAATAAAACTTCCCCCATTTCGCTGCTTAAAGACCCCAGCCTGTTCAAGACCGACGGTCTGATCAACGGCCAGTGGGTCAAGGGGACGGCCCGTTTTGACGTGCATGACCCGGCCACCGGGCTCAAACTTGCCGATGTCGCCAATCTGGGCACCGCAGACGCAGAAGCCGCCATTGCCGCCGCCAATGCCGCCTGGCCGGCCTGGCGCAGCAAGACCGGCAAAGAGCGGCATGCGATTTTGCTCAAGTGGTACCAGTTGCTGATGGCCAACGTCGAAGACTTGGGGACCATCATGACCGCCGAGCAAGGCAAGCCCTTTGCCGAGGCCAAAGGCGAGGTGGCCTACGGTGCCAGTTTTGTCGAATGGTTTGCCGAAGAAGCCAAAAGAATCAACGGCGAAACCCTGCCGCAGTTTGACAACAACCGCCGCCTGATGGTCATCAAGCAGCCAATCGGGGTCTGCGCCGCGATTACGCCGTGGAATTTTCCGCTGGCCATGATCACGCGCAAGGTGGCGCCAGCGCTGGCCGCCGGTTGCCCGGTGGTCATCAAGCCGGCCGAGCTGACACCGCTGACCGCTCTGGCGGCGGCCGAGCTGGCCATGCGTGCCGGCATTCCGGCGGGTGTGCTCAATGTGCTTACCGCCGACAGCGACAACTCAATTGCCATCGGCAAGGTGTTTTGTGCCAGCGACGTGGTGCGCCACATCAGCTTTACCGGCTCTACCGAGGTCGGCCGCATTCTGATGGCGCAAAGCGCCCCATCGGTCAAGAAACTCTCGCTGGAACTGGGTGGCAACGCGCCCTTCATCGTGTTTGACGACGCTGATGTAGATTCGGCCGTCGAAGGCGCCATGGCCAGCAAATACCGCAATGCCGGCCAGACCTGCGTCTGCGCCAACCGCATTTACGTGCAGGACGGCGTGTACGACCAGTTCGTTGAAAAATTCGCCGCCAAGGTCAAACTGCTCAAGGTTGGCAATGGTTTTGAGGACGGTGTGGTTCAAGGCCCCCTGATCGAAGATGCCGCCGTTGACAAGGTTCAGCGCCATGTGGCCGACGCAATTGCCAAAGGCGGCAAACTGCTGGCCGGTGGCCACAAACTCAAGGGGCAGTTTTTTGAACCCACCGTGATATCGGAAGCCACCGACGACATGCTTTGCGCCCGGGAAGAAACCTTTGGTCCGTTTGCGCCAGTGTTTCGCTTTCAGACCGAGCAGCAGGCCATAGATGCGGCCAACAACACCGAGTTCGGCCTGGCCAGCTATTTCTACAGCCGCGATGTGGGCCGCATCTACCGCGTGGCCGAAGCGCTGGAATACGGCATGGTGGGAATCAACGTCGGCGTGATTGCGACAGAGCATGTACCATTTGGGGGCGTCAAGCAGTCGGGCCTGGGCCGTGAAGGCTCCAGCCACGGCATTGATGAATACGTGGAAATAAAATACCTATGCATTGGAGACATACAAAAATGAACCGCAGACGTTTTATCCACGCTGGCGCGGCCTTTGCAGGCGCTACTTTTTTGATAGCTGCTGGCGCACAGGGGACGGGGGCTACAGCCCAAAAACGCCACAAACTGGTGATTCAGGTCAGTGACAACGACCCGGCCAAATGGAACCTGGCGCTGAACAACGCCAAGAACGTGCAGGACGACGTGGGCGCCGCCAATGTGGACATTGCCATCGTCGTGTACGGCCCCGGCATAGGCATGCTCAAGCTTGAGTCGCCCTCCGGCGCCCGCGTGGCTGATGCGATGAAAGCCAACGTGCGTGTCATAGCCTGCGAAAACACCATGCGCACCCAGAAAATCACCAAGGAGGACATGCTGCCCGCCATCAGTTATGTGCCAGCGGGCGTGACCGAGATCATGAAAAAACAGGGTGAAGGCTGGGCTTACGTGCGGCCTTGAGTTTTTTTGGCCAACCACGGTGCCTGTGGTTTTACAATCAGAGTATGCGGGTGTAGTTCAATGGCAGAACTTTTGCTTCCCAAGCAAATAGCGTGGGTTCGATTCCCATCACCCGCTCAAGACAATAAAAAAGGCCCCTCGGGGCCTTTTTTTTCATGGCAGCTGCGTGTCGCAACGCTTATGCCTTCAATACAGCTTGCAGCCGGTTTTGGCTTGCAGCGCTTCGCGGGTGACGCCAGGCGCCAGCTCAACCACTTTCAGACCCTGCGGCGTCACATCCAACACGGCCAGGTCGGTGATGATGCGGTCCACCACACCAACGCCCGTCAGAGGCAGCGTGCACTGCGGCAGAATTTTCAGGTCTTCGGTGCCGTCTTTTTTCTTCGCGACATGCTCCATCAGGATGATGACGCGCTTGACCCCAGCCACCAGATCCATCGCGCCACCCATGCCTTTGACCATCTTGCCGGGGATCATCCAGTTGGCCAGGTCGCCTTTCTCGCTGACCTGCATCGCGCCCAGGATGCTTAGGTTGATCTTGCCACCGCGGATCATCGCGAAGCTGTCATGGCTGCCGAAAATCGACGAACCCTTGATGGTGGTGACGGTTTGTTTACCGGCGTTGATCAGGTCGGCATCGACCTGGCCTTCGGTGGGGAAGGCGCCAATGCCCAGCATGCCGTTTTCCGACTGCAGCCAGACTTCTTTATCGCTGGGCACAAAGTTGGCCACCAGCGTCGGAATGCCGATGCCGAGGTTCACGTAAAAACCGTCTTCGAGTTCCTGGGCGGCGCGCGCCGCCATTTGGTCTTGGGTCCAGGGCATATCAGGCTTTCTCGGTGATGGTGCGTTTTTCGATGCGTTTTTCCGGGCTGGCATTGAGCACGATGCGGTGCACATAGATACCCGGCAGGTGGATGTCGTCCGGGGCCAGCTCGCCCATTTCAACAATCTTTTCCACCTCGACGATGCAGATCTTGCCGGCCATCGCGGCGGCGGGATTGAAATTGCGGGCCGTCAGGTTGAAGCGCAAGTTGCCGGACTTGTCGGCCACAGCGGCCTTGACCAGCGACACATCGGGCACCAGTGAACGCTCCATCACATAAGTCTCGCCGTCAAACTCGCGCAATTCCTTGCCCGCGGCCACCTGGGTGCCAACACCGGTCTTGGTGAAAAAAGCCGGGATGCCGGCGCCTCCAGCGCGCAGTTTTTCAGCCAGCGTGCCCTGCGGCGTGAAGTCCAGCTCCAACTCACCGGCCAGGTACTGGCGCTCGAACTCCTTGTTCTCGCCGACATAGCTGGAGATCATTTTTTTGATCTGGCGTGTCTCCAGCAGTTTGCCCAGGCCAAAACCATCAACACCGGCGTTGTTGGAAATAACGGTCAGGTCTTTCGTGCCGCTGTCACGCAAGGCCTGGATCAGGGCTTCGGGAATGCCGCACAAACCAAAACCGCCGACAGCCATCAACTGGCCGTCCTTGACGACACCCTTCAGGGCCTCGGCAGCGGAGGGGAAAAGTTTATTCACAAAAATCTCCTGGAGAACTTCAACACAAACTTCAAAAGCTTTACGATACTACCTATCAAGATACGTAGTTACCCCTAAAGTTTAACCCTCGGTGCCTCTGACAAACCCCATGGATATCGATTACCGCCTGGCATTCAACATGGCCCCGGTTGGCTTGGTGCTGTCGCGCAATCGCGGCATCGTCGATTGCAACCAGCACCTGTGCGAGATGTTTGGCGCTGCGCGTGAGCAGCTCATCGGCCAGTCCTTCCAGATTCTCTACCCCAGCGCCGACGAATACGAACGCATAGGCGCGCGCATGTTGCCCATCCTCAATGCCAAGGGCCATTACGCCGACGACCGCATCATGAAGCGGGTCGACGGGCGCCTCAAGGGCGAGACCTTTTGGTGCCACGTCACTGGACGCGCACTCAACCGCGCCGCTCCGCACGAGTCGGGCATCTGGACCTTTGAGGACCTGAGCTCGCGCCGGCCGGTCAAGGCCGAACTAACGGCGCGCGAACGCGAAGTCGCGGCCCACCTGATGGACGGCATGACCTCCAAGGAAATCGGCCGCGCCCTCGTCATCAGCCACCGCACGGTGGAAATCTACCGCGCCCGCCTGATGCGCAAATACAAGGCATCGACCACGGCCGACCTGGTGCACAAGCTGATGGAAGGCTGATTCGGTCTCTGTTTGCTATATTTTTTATAGCTGTGCACGCATTCCTGGCATAGGCTAGGAGTCTGGGCGGCAGAAGGCGTCGAAGCGAAAAGTGGCCCCGGCGAGGACAGTTTTTGCCGGGTTTGCAGCCTCATAGCCGTAGCTATGGGGCAAAAAGCCGGTGAAAAATGGACCGGCGCGGCCGCTTTGCAGCCG
>NZ_JAUYEY010000031.1 GCF_030689685.1 Polaromonas sp.
CGGCTGCAAAGCGGCCGCGCCGGTCCATTTTTCACCGGCTTTTTGCCCCATAGCTACGGCTATGAGGCTGCAAACCCGGCAAAAACTGTCCTCGCCGGGGCCACTTTTCGCTTCGACGCCTTCTGCCGCCCAGACTCCTAGAGGGGCTGCTGGCGGCTGTGGGCCAGCAGCGATAATCACGCCTTATCTTTTGGAGCGTGCGTGGACATCACATTGCTGATCAAGGCGGCCATCATGGGCATCGTCGAGGGCCTGACCGAGTTTTTGCCGATTTCTTCCACCGGCCACCTGATCCTGGCCGGCGCGCTGCTCGGTTTTGACGACGCCAAGGCCAAGGTCTTCGACATCGCGATCCAGACCGGCGCCATTTTTGCCGTGATCCTGGTCTACTGGCAGAAAATCCGCGACACGCTGGTGGCCTTGCCCACCGAAAAACAGGCGCAGCAGTTCGCGCTCAACGTCTTCGTGGCTTTTGTGCCGGCGGTACTGCTTGGCCTGCTGTTCGGAAAAGCCATCAAGGCCAACCTGTTCACGCCGGTGGTGGTGGCGACCACCTTCATCATCGGCGGCTTCATCATTTTGTGGGCCGAGCGTCGTCAGCAGAACAACCCGGCAGCGGCGCGTATTCAGGAAGTAGAAGCCATGACGCTGATGGATGCGCTCAAGGTCGGCCTGGTGCAGTGCCTGGCCATGATTCCCGGCACCAGCCGCAGCGGCGCCACCATCATTGGCGGCATGCTGCTGGGCCTGTCGCGCAAGGCAGCGACTGATTTTTCGTTTTACCTGGCGATCCCCACGCTGATAGGCGCGGGGGTCTACAGCCTGTACAAAGACCGCGCGCTGCTGTCGCTGGCCGACGTTCCGATGTTTGCCGTCGGACTGCTGTTTTCCTTCATCAGCGCCTGGCTCTGCATACGCTGGCTGCTGCGCTACATCGCGACGCACAGCTTTGTGCCCTTTGCCTGGTACCGCATCGTGTTCGGCATCGTGGTGCTGGTCACGGCGCAGATGGGTTGGGTACGCTGGGCGGGCTGAAGCCTGCGCCTTCACTAACGCCTGACTTACGCCATCAAATTGCGCAGCGAGGCCTCGATGGCGGCCGCCGTGGCCAGCGGTTTTTCCATGGGGAACAGGTGGCTGCCGTCCAGCATCATGATGCGGCCTTTGGTGACCTTTTCAGTCATCGCCATGCCGACCTGCTTCATCTCGGCCGACTGGCGCCCGCCGATGAAGGCCACCGGGCATTTGAGTGGGTGCCGCTTGAGGATGCCTTCGAGGTTGTGCGGCAAGGTGTTGTAGATGGCGGTTTCCACATCGCGGTCAAAACTGAGCATGCGCTGGTTGTCGCCTTCACCCTGCGCGTCGTGCGTGCCGTGTTCGATGTAGTCGAGCAGCACCTGTTCGTCCCACTGCGCAAACGCCTTCTTGCTGCGAAAGTGCGCCAGCACCTCGGCCTGACCCAGCCACTGGTGTTTGCGCTTGCGGCTGATGGCGCCGGGTGAGATCGAGCCCACGAGCTGCGCGCGCTTGGCGACGCTGAGCGCTGCGGCGCGCCAGCCGCCCAGAATCGGCGAGTCGATCAGCAACACCCCGCGCACCGGCTGGCCGCCGAGTTCGGGGTTGCGCGCTGCGCACATCAGGCTCAAAAAACCGCCCAGCGAGTGACCGACCAGGAACACCGGCTGGCCGGTTTTTTCCACCGCATCAGCGCTGAAGTCGGCCAGTTGCTGCACCAGGTGCGGCCAGTTGCTGGTGACTGGGTAGCGCGGGTCGTGACCGAATTTTTCAATCGCCCGCACCTGGAAGCCGCGCGCCTTCAGGCTCTGGAACAAGACGCCGTAGGTGCTTGCAGGAAAGCTGTTGCCGTGGGAGAAAACGATGATGGGTTTGGCGGAAGACGGCACTAAATCAGCTTTTCTTCAGGCGAGGTGATCTTCTTGAGCGGCTGGTTGCGCGTCAGCGGCGTCAGCAGCGGCACCTGGGTTTCGCCGCCGGTCCACATCGGGTCCTCGATGCTGTCGAAAACCTCGCGCAATTTTTTGCCCCAGTTGTTGTGCAGCATGCGGAAGTAGGGGTTTTCGTGGTCGATACACACCACCTTGTCGGTCTGCAGCGAATTGGCTTCATAGACCACCATGTCCAGCGGCAGGCCGACCGACAGGTTGGACTTGAGCGTCGAGTCCATGGACACCAGCGCGCACTTGGCGGCTTCGTCCAGAGGGGTCTCGGGTGTGATCACGCGGTCCAGCACCGGCTTGCCGTACTTGGACTCGCCGACCTGGAAGTAGGGCGTTTCGGGCGTGGCTTCAATGAAGTTGCCGGCCGAATAGACCTGGAACAAACGCATGCCTTCGCCGCGTATCTGGCCGCCGAAAATCAGTGAGACATTGAACTCGACACCGGCGTGTTTGAGGTCGTCAGCATCGCGCTCGTGCACGCGGCGGATCGCTGCGCCCAGCACACGCGCCGCGTCGAACATGCTTTTGGCGTTCCAGATCGTGATTGGCAGGCCGCCATCTGGATCCTTGAGCTGCTCGACTTGCAAAATCTCGCGCACCGACTGCGAGATCGACAAATTGCCGGCTGACAGCAGCACCATGAAGCGGTCTTCCGGCTTTTCATAAATGATCATCTTGCGGAAGGTGCTGATCTGGTCCAGCCCGGCGTTGGTGCGGGAGTCCGAGAGAAACACCAGTCCGGCGTTCAGTTTGATGGCGACGCAATAAGTCATGGAGAACAATAATCTGTAGATCAGCTTGCAGCAAGCTTTTTGAGTTGGTAAAGGGCGTCCAGTGCTTCACGCGGACTCAGCAGGTCGGGGTTAATGCCGCCCAGCGCTTTCTCGACGCGGCTGACTTCGGGCGCGGCTTGCTCGGGCGGCGGGGCAAACAGGTCGACCTGGGCGCGTGTCGCATCCTGCTGGGTCTCCAGCGCGGCCAGTGCATGGCGCGCATGGTTGACGACGCCGGCCGGCACCCCGGCGAGTTTGGCCACGGCGATGCCGTAACTCTTGCTGGCCGGGCCGGGCTCAATATGGTGCAAAAAAACGATGTCGGCGCCGGACTCGACCGCGCTGACGTGCACGTTGACAGCGGCATGGTGGCGCGCCGGAAATTCGGTGAGCTCGAAGTAATGCGTGGCAAACAGCGTGAAGGCCTGGGTCTTGTTGTGCAGGTGGGCAGCGATGCCGCCGGCCAGCGCCAGGCCGTCGAAGGTCGAAGTGCCGCGGCCGATTTCGTCCATCAACACCAGCGAGTGCGGTGTGGCAGCGTGCAGAATCTGCGCGGCTTCCAGCATTTCGAGCATGAAGGTGGACTGGGCGTTGGCCACATCGTCGGCAGCGCCTATGCGGGTCAGGATGGCGTCGATGGGGCCGAGCCGGCAACTCGCGGCTGGCACATACGAGCCCATGCCCGCCAGCAACACGATCAGCGCCACCTGGCGCATATAGGTCGATTTGCCGCCCATGTTGGGGCCGGTGATGATCTGCATGCGGGTCTTGCTGCCCATGTCACAGTCGTTGGCGATGAAGGCGCCACCGCCGGTTTCACCGAGCCGGGCCTCGACCACCGGATGCCGGCCGCCACGGATGGCTATGCAGGGCTCCTTCACAAACACCGGCGCTGCCCAGTTCAAAGTCAGTGAACGCTCGGCCAGCGCGCACAGCGCGTCCAGGTTGGCCAGCGCGCGCGCCAGCCGGCTCAGCGCCGGCACAAAGCGCTGGAGTTCGTCGAGCAGTTGTTCGTACAGCCATTTTTCGCGCGCTAATGCGCGTTCCTGCGCTGACAGGGCCTTGTCTTCAAAGGCCTTGAGTTCGGGCGTGATGTAACGCTCGGCGTTTTTCAGGGTCTGGCGGCGCCGGTAGTCGTCGGGTACCTTGCTGGCCTGGCCCTGCGTGACCTCGATGTAAAAGCCATGCACCTTGTTGAACTGCACACGCAGGTTGGTGATGCCGGTACGGGCGCGTTCGCGGCCTTCAAGGTCGAGCAAAAAATCGTCGCAGTGGGTCTGGATGCTGCGCAGCTCGTCGAGGTCGGCGTCGCAGCCGTGGTTGATCACGCCGCCGTCGCGAATCAGCGCGGCGGGCTCCTCCAGCACGTATTTGCCCAACAACGCCTCGCAGTCGGGTGGTGCCTGCAGGTCTTCGAAAATAGTGGTCAAAAGTGCATCCAGCCCTTGCTGGACGGGGGTTAGCTGCTCTGTTTTTTGTAGCGTCTGGCGCAGCGCCACGAGTTCACGCGGGCGTACCTGGCGCAGGGCGATGCGCGCGGTGATGCGTTCGACGTCGCTGCTGCCGCGCAATCCAGCGCGCAGTTTGTGGTGCAGGCCACCGCGCAGTGCCGTGATGGCGTCCTGCCGCGCCTGCGCCTGGCTGCGGTCACGGCGCGGACTCAGCAGCCAGCTTTTGAGGGCGCGGCTGCCCATGCCGGTGATGCAGGTGTCGAGCAGTGAAAACAGCGTGGGTGAGTCTTCGCCGCGCAAGGTTTGTATCAGTTCGAGGTTGCGGCGCGTGGTTTGCGGCAGCTCGATCAGCTCGCCCGAGCGCACGACCTGCAAGCTGTGCACATGCGGCAAGGTGCGGCCCTGCGTGTGTTCCGCATACCCGAGCAGGGCCGAGGCCGCTGCGTGGGCGTCTGGCAAAGCGTCGGCGTTCCATGAGGCGAGCGAAGCGACCTGCAACTGCGCCAGCAGACGACGCGCACCGAGGGCGGCATCAAACTGCCAGGCCGGCCGCGCACTGACGGCGCAGCGCTGGGTTTTCAGGCGCTGCTCGAAGATCGGCGTGACCTCGACGTTGTACAACAGCTCGCTGGGCGCGATGCGCGCCACCCAGGCTTCAAGCTCGTCGGCCGGGCAGTGCGCCAGGTGAATCACACCCTGGGTCACGCTGAGCCAGGCCAGGCCGCAGCTGTTGCGCAGGCCCTGATGCACTGCCAGCAGGATGGCTTCGCTTTTGTCGCTGAGCAGCTCGGTGTCGGTCAGCGTGCCAGGCGTGACGACGCGCACCACCTTGCGTTCGACCGGCCCCTTGGCCGTGGCGACATCGCCGACCTGCTCACAAATCGCCACCGATTCACCGAGCTTGATCAGTTTGGCCAGGTAGCCTTCCAGCGAATGGAAGGGCACACCGGCCATCACCACCGGCTCGCCGGCCGACTGGCCGCGCCGGGTCAGCGTGATGTCGAGCAGGCGCGCTGCTTTTTCGGCATCGGCATAAAACAGCTCATAGAAGTCGCCCATGCGGTACAGCAGCAGCGTGTTCGGGTAGTCGGCCTTCAACCCCAGGTACTGGACCATCATGGGCGTGTGTTTTCCGCCCGCAGCGGGGGCGGTGTCGGCAATCTCCGCAGGCGCGTCGGAAGGGGAAAGATTCACGGAAGGTTCAGGCGTGGGTTCAGGCTGGGACGGAGGGGCCGGCAAGGCGGCGCGGCGGCAGCGCGACCAGTGAAAATAATAGCACTTGCGCTGAAGCGGATGCTCCGCTTGCGCCCCAGAGCCGGGGTTTACAGGCGAGACGGGGCTGTGTAAAGCGACATTTCACTACAAATATTTGCCCTCGGTGGCGCTTAAACTCATTGGAGGCTACCGCACACAGGCGCGATAGCTGCCGTTTTCAACCAAGGACCTGTCCATGCCCGAGCCCCACTCGCCGACTTCCTCCAGCAGCGTAGCGCATGCCGAATGTGATGTGCTGGTCATAGGCGGCGGGCCCGCTGGCGCGACGGCAGGTGCCCTGCTGGCTCAATGCGGCCACAAGGTGGTGCTGCTTGAAAAAGAGCATCATCCGCGTTTTCACATCGGCGAGTCGCTGCTTCCGGCCAATTTGCCCTTGCTTGAAAAACTCGGTGTCGCCGACGCCGTCAAAGCCATTGGCATGGAAAAGTGGGGCGCCGAATTTGTCTCGCCCTGGCATGCGGTCAAAAGCCAGACCTTTGAATTTGCCGACGCCTGGGACAAGTCCATGCCCTTTTCCTACCAGGTGAGGCGTTCCGAGTTCGATGAAATTTTGATCCGCAATGCGGCCCGGCTCGGTGCCGAGGTGATTGAAGGTTGCCGCGTCAAGGGCGTGGATTTTTCGCCTGACGGAAGCGGCACCACGGTGCTGGCGCAGCACGAGGACGGCCGCACCGCAAACTGGCGCACGCGCTTTGTGGTTGATGCCTCGGGGCGCGACACCGTACTGGGCAAGCAATTCGACATGAAGCGCCGCAATCCCAGACACAACAGCTCGGCGCTGTACGGCCACTTCACTGGCGCGACGCGGCACCCCGGCCAGGCCGAGGGCAACATCACGATTTTCTGGTTCGACCACGGCTGGTTTTGGTTGATCCCGCTGGCCGACGGCTTCACCAGCATAGGCGCGGTGGTCTGGCCGCATTACCTCAAGAGCCGTACCAGGCCGGTGAAGGATTTTTTCCTCGACACCATCGCCATGTGCCCGGCGCTCGCCGAACGACTGTCCGGTGCAACGCTGGCGTCGGACGTGGAAGCCACCGGTAATTTTTCCTACGCCTGCGAGCGAACGCATGGCCCCGGCTACGTGATGATTGGCGACGCCTTCACCTTCATCGACCCGGTGTTTTCATCGGGCGTGATGCTGGCCATGCAGGGCGGCTTTGTCGGCGCCGAGACGGTGGACATTTGTCTGCGCCAGCCGGCCAAAGCCGCTGAAGCGCTGGCCCACTTCGACCGCCAGGTGCGCAAGGGTCCCAAGGAGTTTTCGTGGTTTATCTACCGCGTGACCAACCCGACCATGCGCGACCTGTTCATGGCGCCCAGCAATGTCTGGCGCGTCAAGGAAGCCCTGCTGTCCATGCTGGCAGGTGATATTTTCGGCAAGACACCGATTTGGCGATCACTGGCCGCGCTCAAGGGGATTTTCTACGTCGCCTCGGCGCTGAACTTCAAGCGCTCCTGGCACGCGATGCGCTTGCGCAAGGCCAATATCCGTGTCGTGGATGCCGTGGATGGCGCCGGGCCACCAGCGCACGGGGCGCCTGCCACGCGCTGACTTATGGACTACAAACCGCAAATTCTGCTCGATGAACCGTTGAAGATGCACGTCGGGCGTACCCGCCTGCACGAGAGCCTTCGCATGTACCTGGGCTACCTCGTGCTCGGCCTGATCTGCCTGAGCGTCACGCTGCTGGCTTTTCCGCTGCGTGCGCTGCTGCCACGTGTGCTGAGCAAGCGCCTGGGCCGCAAATTGGTCACGCTCACCACGCGGACTTACTTGCAGTTTCTGGCGCGCATGGGCGCTTGCCGCTTTGATCTTTCAGCACTGGATGCGCTCCAGGACGGCCCGGCCATGGTGATCGCGCCCAACCACCCCTGCCTGCTTGACGCGGTGATGATTCTCTCGTGCCTGCCCGATGCGGCCTGCATCATGAAGGCGGAACTGGTCAACAGCGTTTTTTTCGGTGCGGGCGCCCGGCTGGCGGGCTATATCCGCAACACGCCGCTTCGCACCATGGTGCAGCTCGGCGTCGACGACTTGGCCAACGGCAGTCACTTGTTGTTGTTTCCCGAGGGCACGCGCACCACGCGCTTTCCGGTGGGCGCGATGCAGGGCACGACCGGCCTGATCGCGAAAAAGGCCGGTGTGCCGGTGCAGACGGTGTTCATCGAAACCGACTCTGCTTTTCTCGGCAAAGGCTGGTCCTTGCTGTGGACACCCAAAATGCCGATCACTTACCGTGTGCGGCTCGGCAAGCGCTTCGACCCGCCGCGGGACACGGCACAATTCGTCTGCGAACTCGAACACTACTTCCAGTCCGAACTCGCGCACGCGCAGTTGCCGGATTTTCCTGTCAAGGCGCCGCCGGCCTGAGCTGCCGTTCCCTGACTTTCACCGCCCCCCCCGTTGATGCCGATGACCGCCTCTTCACCCTGTCCCCCATCCCGCAGCGCCTCGCTTTCCCATCTCGTCCTGATTCCCAGCTACAACCCCGGCCCCAAGGTGTATGAGACCGTGCGCTCTGCGCGCGCGCAGTGGACGCCTGTGTGGGTGGTGGTCGATGGCAGCACCGATGACAGTGCCGCCGGTCTGCGGGCCCTGGCCGCGCAGGACCCAGGTCTGCATGTGATCGTGCTGCCGCGCAACGTCGGCAAGGGCGCTGCAGTGTTGCACGGCATTGATCTGGCTTTTCGGCAAGGTTTCACGCATGTGTTGACGATGGATTCTGACGGCCAGCACCCGGCGCATTTGATTCCCCAGTTCATGGCGACATCCGCCGCCCAGCCTGCGGTGATGGTGCTCGGTGTGCCGGTGTTTGCGGCCGATGCGCCGCGCCTGCGCGTGAACGGCCGCAAGGTGTCCAACGGTTGGGCCAACCTGGAAACCCTGTGGGCTGGCATCGGCGACTCGCTGTTTGGTTTTCGCGTGTACCCGATTGAGCCGCTGCGGCGCGTGATGCACGGCCAGCGCTGGATGCGCCGTTTCGATTTTGACCCCGAGGCGGTGGTGCGCATGTGCTGGCTGGGCATCCAACCGGTCAACCTGCCGGCCACCGTCAAATACTTCCGCGCCGATGAAGGCGGTGTTTCGCATTTCAACTACCTGCGCGACAACCTGCTGCTGAGCTGGATGCACTCGCGCCTGTTCCTCGGCTTTGTGATGCGCTTGCCGCTGCTGCTGTGGCGGCGTGTCAAAGGCTAAATCATCCCGCCATTGATCGAGATGATTTGCCCGCTGATGTAGGCGGCTTTTTCTGATGCCAGAAAACCCACCAGGTCAGCAACTTCTTCAGCCTTGCCGGCGCGTTTCATGGGCACCATGGTGTTGATGAGTTCGGGGCTGAAACTGTCCTTGGTCATGGCGGTGTCTATGATGCCGGGCGCCACGGCGTTGACGGTGATGCCGCGGCTGGCGACTTCGAGCGCCAGCGATTTGGTGGCGGCATGCAGCGCGCCCTTGGCGGCCGAATAATTGACCTGTCCGCGGTTGCCGGCCACGGCGGCGACCGAGGTGATGGTGATGATGCGGCCCCAGCGCGTGCGGATCATGGGCAGGGTCAGCGGCTGGGTCACATGGAAAAAACCATTGAGCGACACATCGAGCACGCGCTGCCATTGGGCCAGTCGCATGCCCGGAAACACGGCGTCGTCGTGGATGCCGGCGTTGTTGATCAACACCTGGATAGCGCCGTCCTCCAGCAAGGCGGCTAGCGCCGTGGCCGTTGCTTGCGCATCGGTCACGTCAAAGGCCACCGCCTGGGCCAGCCCGCCGTGTGTCACGATGTCGGCCGCCACGCCCTGTGCTGTAGCCTGGTTGCCGTTAGCGTGGACGATGACGCTGTAACCGTCGGACGCGAGCCGCCGGCAGATGGCCGAACCGATGCCACCGCTGCCGCCGGTGACGAGTGCGCGTTTGGGGAGGGTGCTCATGGGTTTCTCCTTGGGGTAGCCCGGTTCAGCCGGGGGCGGCGGGCGGCAATGAAAGCGCGGAGGCATCGAGCACCACCACGGCACGCCCGCTGAGCAGCGCTGTGTCGCCGGCCGTCACCGCAAAGCTGTACAGCACGGTGTTGTCGTCGCCGGTGATACGTTCAGCGCTGACCTGCAGAGGCGCAGCGAAGGTGTCCAGGCGATCCACATGCAGGATCACGCTGCGGATGCTGGCCAGGTAACCGGCGCGAGGGACAGCGTCGGCATCAAAACCGTCTGCCGTGCTTTCGGCCATCAGCGTGCCGTGAACCGCCATGGCCTGCGCCGCGTATTCGACGCCGCAGGCGGCACCGAGTCGGCCCTGCGCCCGCAGCGGGTTGTCGGCGGCCTGGTGGCTGCTGGCCTGGCACTTGATGCGGTCGCCGTCCCAGTCCGTGACCGTCTCCAACAGGCCCATGGCGCCCTGGTGCGGGATGCGTCGGGCAATCTCGTCGTGGTTCAGTGTGCGGGGCGGGTTCATGGCGGCGCAACTTCCATCGCCAGTTGCATATCGTCCAGATAATCGAGTGCAACCGTCGCCGCTTGCGGGCTCGCGATGAGCCGCAGCAAAGGCAGGGCGCGCGCAGCCGGTATGGTCTGGCGCAGGAACTCCAGCGCGGGATCAACCATGCTGTCCGCCGCCGCGTCGGTCAGGCCATCGGCACCGGACAGCGTGATGCGGGCCAGACTGCGCGCGCTGCGCTGCGGGCTTAACACCAGTGCAACGCCCAGCGTGTCGGAGATCGGCCGTTTGCTGTGCAGGGGTTCGGGGTAATGGGTGTCGTAGGCCACCAGCAGCACCGGCGTGTCGTCGACCACGGCCTGGGTGATGGCTTCCAGCAGGCCGGCGGAAAAACTGCCATCGTGCGCGCAGAGCACCGACGAGGTCGGCGTGGCGCCGGTTGAAATGCTCCAGTAGCCCGATGCCGCGTTGTGCACCGAGTTGTGAAAACGCGTCGGTGAAATCAGCCGGTCGTTCGAGGCCAGTGCCGAGCAGATGTCGTGGCAGTTCACGCCATCACCCCCGGAAGACGTGAAGACCGAGGGCAGGCTTGACGCCTGCAGCCCGGCGGCGTTGACAGCCTCCTGGCCGACCGCCAGCGACGCCTTGATGACGGCGCCGGCGCGGCGGCGCTCTGCGGCCGGCAGCGACATGGGTGAGGGCAACACGGTGGCGGCAGACACATAGGCAGATTGGCCCAGCAGTTTGTCCCGGCCGTCTTCCCAGCTGGACAGGCCGGGGCCGACCAGACCGATGCCTTCCACAAACACCGTGAGAGCGGAAGTGTTGCTAGCGGTCATGTCGGGCTCCTCAGGGCGCGCGGCCGAGAACAAGGCTGCAATTGGTGCCGCCAAAACCAAAGGAGTTGCTGAGCACATGGTGCGGCGCTTCGTCGCGGTTGTGCAGCAGGTAGGCCACCGGCAACGCCGGGTCCACGGTTTGCGTCTGCACGCCGCCGGGCATGAAGCCCTGCTGCAGCGCCAGGGCGCTGATCACGGCCTCAAGACCACCAGCAGCGCCCAGGGTGTGGCCGGTCGCGCCCTTGGTCGAACTGCAGGGCAGGGCATGGTCGCCAAACACCGCAGCGACCGCCTTGCCTTCGACGGTGTCATTGGAGGGCGTGGCCGTGCCATGCAGATTGATGTAGTCGATCTGACCGGGCTGCAGTCCCGCGCTGTCCAGCGCCTGCCCCATGGCGCTGATGGCGCCCCGGCCTTCGGGGTGCGGCGCCGACATGTGGTGGGCGTCGCTCGACTCGCCGATGCCGCGCAGCAGGACCGCACCCGCGTCCAGACTGTCAGGCAGCTTTTCAAGCAGTACAAAAGCCGCGCCTTCACCGATGGAAATACCCTTGCGCTCCGCGTCAAAGGGCTGGCAGGGCTGGCGCGAGAGCAGGTCCAGCGAGTTGAAGCCGTACAGCGTGGTCAGGCACAGCGAATCCACGCCCCCGACGACCGCGGCATCAATCAGCCCGGCAGCCATCATGCGGCGCGCCGAGGCAAACACCTTGGCGCTGGAGGAGCAGGCCGACGACACCGTCATGGCCGGCCCTTCGAGGCCGAAGTAGCCGCGAACGAAAGCTGTGACTGAAAACGGATTGTGGCTGCCGGCGTAAACAAAAGAAGCCGGCAAGGCGCCGGTGACCGGATCACGCGCACGGTAGGCGAGTTCGGTTTCCAGAATACCGGAGGTGCTGGTCCCCAGAAACACACCAATGCGTCGTTTGCCGTAGCGGCCTGCAGCAGCCCGCACCGCTTGTTCAAAACCGTCCTGACGCAGCCCGAGCTGGGCCAGGCGGTTGTTGCGGCAGTTAAAGGCGCGCAGGTCGGGGCGCAGCACCTGCCCGTCAACATCCTTGACCTCGCCTATCCATGTGGCGAGGTCGGTCGAGTCAAAGTCGCAGGGCTTGAGGCCGCTGCGCTCTGCGCGCAACGCGGTCAATGTGGCCTCAAGTCCGGCGCCAATACAACTGGTGGCGGTGAAGTGCGACAGCAGCAGCGCCTGCATGACGCCAGTCGATGAAGGAGGAGCAAGGGTCATCAGGGGCCTCGGGATGATCATGAAACAGGGCGCAGGCGGGCCGCCAGCAGGACGTTGGCAAACGGCGTGCCCTGGCTCATGGACTGCGCGTCCACCACAAAGCCGAGCTGGTGCAGAGAGTCCTGCCAGGCGGCAAGCGGCCGACAATAGAGGGTGCCGAGGCGGTGCCCGCGCAAGGTGGTCACCACATGGTCCACCCAGTTGCTGATGGAAAAACGCAGGCCGCCTGCGGCATCACCGACACGCAGCAGCAACACGCCGCCCGGTGCCAGGCTGCGGCGCACACGCGCCAGCACCTCG
Organism: Polaromonas sp.; assembly: GCF_030689685.1. Taxonomy (GTDB): domain Bacteria; phylum Pseudomonadota; class Gammaproteobacteria; order Burkholderiales; family Burkholderiaceae_C; genus Polaromonas. The sequence goes on from NZ_JAUYEY010000031.1 coordinate 12,269, forward strand.
TCCTGCGCGGCCAGCGGAACGTAGTGCAGCACATCGAGAATCACCACCGCATCGGCCTGGCCGAAGTCCGCGCTGCACATGTCGGCTTGTACAAAACTGGCGCGGCCTGCGCTGATCGCTGGCGCCAGCGCGCTGTCGGCCCGAGCCACGTCGTGCGCCATCAGCTCGACCCCGCGCAGGTGCGCTGGTTGCGGTGCGGGTGGCCAGCTCGCGGGCCAGGTTCCGTTGGCACTGGCAGCCTGCGCGGCGAGCAGCCACGCGCTCAGCAAGCCCTGACCGCAACCGATGTCGAGGATGCGCCCGCGCCCTGTGAGCAGTCCGGCAGCCAGCAGATGCGCAAAGACCGGGTCGCCACCGAGCTTGCCGCGTGCGAAAAACCAGGTATACAGTCCGACCGCCCGGTAGGGTGCCGCCGCCCTGGAGATCAGGTGTTTGACGAATGCGGTGGGGGTGGCCGTCATGTCAGGGCCTCACGAAGGGTGACGGGCCGCAGGCCGGCTTGCGCGATGGCTTGCAGCAGGGGTGGCAAGACCTCCAGAATCACCGGCACCCCGTTCGGCGTGAGGGCCGCATGGCGGTCGTGCAGCAGCAAAATGTCGCCCGCCTGCAGCGAGGTGCAGAGTTTGCGCAGCACGGTGGCGGGGTTGCCCACCCGCGTGTCATAGGCACGCCGCGTCCAGCTCGCCAGACGCAGGCCGCTGCGCTGCAGCGCCGGATCCAGAAAGGGGTTGCGCAAACCGGCCGGCGCGCGGAAAAATTGCGGGCGGTCTCCAGTGATGGCGGTCAGCGTGGTCTGGGCAGCCTCCAGCTCACGCCGGAAGCCGCCGGGACCGAGCAATGAAAAATTATGGCGGTGTTGCTGGCTGTGGTTTTCAATTCGGTGACCGCGCCGGACGATGTCGCGGCAAATTTCGGGATACAGCGCGGCTTGCTGGCCCACGCAGAAAAACGTGGCTTTGGCGCCATGGCGGTCCAGCAGTTCCAGCACGGCGGGTGTCACCACCGGGTCCGGCCCATCGTCAATGGTCAGCGCGATTTCTCCGCGCGCTGCGGCGGCCTCGGGCAGCCGGGTCCAGTTGGCGCCCAGCCAGTGGGTGCGCGGCAGCAGGCCGACTGTCGCCAGCAGCGCATGGTTGAGCACCAGTGCCGCCAGCGCCCACGGCCACCCGGCCGGGACGGCCAGGACGGCCAGTGCGGCGGCAGCGTGCACGCCCAGAGAAATCTTCACCAGGGCAGGCATGTCCCAGCGGCCGTTCACGGTGTTTGGAGTCAGCGGCGCGCTCATGGCTTGATGTCCCTGGCCGGTGCCGTCAATGTCGAGGGCTGCCGCGCCGCAAAAATGGCAGAAAACAGCAGCACCAGTACCGAACCGGGGCCGACCGTCAAACCGATGGCTTGAAACACCGGCACGCTGGAGATCGCCAGCACGCCGAAACCGGCCACTGTGGTGAGGTTGGCAAACAGCAGCGAGGCCAAAGTGCGCGGCGTGATGCCGGACGCCTCGCGGTCCTCACGCGCTGCCTTGTCTTGGGGGCCGGACCGGCGCGGGCCGCTGTTGAAAAACAGCGCGTAGTTGGAGCCCACCGCCACCACCAGCAGCAGGCCGATCAAATGAAGAAGGGTCAAACGGTGACCGGCCAGTGCCAGGCCGCCCAGCACCACGATGATGGCGGCTGCCGGCGGCGCCAGCACGCGCAGGGTTTGCACCGCCGAACGCAGGTTCAGCAGCAGCAGCAGCGCCACGGCGGCCAGGCCGGCCAAGGACAACACAATCGCCTCGCGCAGGTAGCCGCTGTACAGGCGGTCGGCCTCGCCCTTGAGGTCCACGAACAGGGCGCTGCCGGTGGCACGCTTGCCTGGCGCGTCAGCCAGTGCCTGCCTCACGGCGGCGGCATCAATGATGCCGTTGGCAGGCGCGTGCAGTGGTAGCAGCGCGCTCCAGCCGCCCGGCCGGCCGGGCGAGGCGCCGCGTTGCATCAGCATGCCATCGACGGCCACGGCCAGCGTGGTGCCGGTGAGGTCCGCCCGCTGCAGCGGTCGGCTCTGGCGGGCTGCCTCGGCATCGACCAGAAAAGGTGCCAGCCGATCGGCCTGGATGGGCAAGTCCTTCACGGCCTGGGCCAGGCTTTCCTTGAGTTGCGCCGCAGGGGGCAGGCTGGCCAGCCGGGCCTGTTGGGTCGCCATGCTGGGCAAAAACCGCGTCGGCGTGTCCACGCCGGTGATCACCTGCCGCTCGATCAGGCCCTGCAGTGCCTGCACGGTGCCCTCTGCAGCCTGCAGCACCTGTTCCTGGGTGGCTGCGCTGATGACCACCAGGTAACGCACGTCGGGCGCGCCGAGGTCGGCGCGCAAGGCGGTGTCCTGCATCTGGTCGGCCAGTGCGATCGGGCTCAGGCCCGACAGCTCATGGTTCCACAACTTGTCGCGGTGCATGGCCAGCGGCACACAGGCCAGCAGCATCAGTGCCAGCGCGGCCCATTTCAGGCGCGGTGCAAAACGCACCCAGACCGCCAGCCTTTCGCCCAGCGCGGAGACATCACGCACGCGAAAACCCGCAGGCAGCAGCAGCGGCATGACAAAACGTGTAACGGCCGCCGCCGTCAGCAGGCCGACGATGGAGTACAGGCCCAGTTGCGCCAGCCCCGGAAAGCCCGAAAACAGCAGCGAGGCGAACCCGGCGACCGAGGTCAATACCCCCAGGCGTATGGTCGGCCAGAAGCGCCGCACCCAGTCGGTTCTGGATGTTGCCGTGCGTTCTGATTGCACAAACAGGTAAATAGAATAGTCCACCGCCTCGCCGATCAGCGTGGTGCCAAAACCCAGGGTGATGCCATGCACTTCGCCGAAGCCGAGGCTGACGGCAACGATGCCGGCCACGGTGCCCGACACCACCGGCACCATGCCCAAAGCCAGCGTGGTCAGCGAGCGGTAGATCACGATCAGCAGTGTCAGCATCAGCACCAGGCTGATGACCGAGGTGCGGGTCACTTCGCGCTTGATGATTTCGCGCGCCTGCACCGCGAAGACACCGGGGCCGGTGACCACGAGCTGCAGTTTTGGGTCCGGGGTGCCGCCGGCCTGTTGCGCCTGTGCGAAGGCCGTGCGCACGGCGCCAATCGCCTCTTCCTGGGCATCGGTGTCCGAACCAGCCGCCTCGGTTTGCACCAGCAACAGGGCGCGCTGGCCATCGCGCGAGGCCCAGACGCCGCCGGCCACGTTGGGGCGGTTCGCGCCACTGCTGCCATCGCCCGAAAACTCTTCAAGCAACAAGGGGATCTCGCCGGTCGGATCGCGTGGCAACAGGGACTTGGTCAGCAAACCGGCCGGCGAGGCCAGCAGGTCCAGCGTTTCGCCAAGCGCAGCGCGCAGACCTTCGACGCTGAAGCGCGCCGGCGTGACGGCGGGGCTGAGCAGGTAGCGGTGCTCGAACAGAAAGGCCTGGTCGCGCTGCATGCCGCCAGACTCGCCGTTGCTGACGGTGGTGAAGCGTTTGTCGCCGCGTAACTGGCCGGCCATGGCGCCGGATGCGGCGGCGCGGCTGGCGGTATCGCCGCCTTCAACGGCGACCAGAATCAGGCGTGATACCAGCCCGTCGCGCAATTGGTCCACCAGCAGTTGTTGCTCCGGCGTGGGCGAGCGCGGCAAAAAGGCCGACATATCGGCGGTGAAGTGTGTGCGCGCCACCAGCACGCCGCACAGCAGCAGGGCCGTCAGCCAGATCCAGACCGGCAGCAAGCGCCCCTGCAAAAACCTTTTTGTCATGGCGCCAGCGGAGCGATGACCATGACCGAGCGGTCCTTGTCGGTCTGCTCAATCTCGATGGTTTTGACCTCGGCGCGGCTGCCGCCGATACGTATGCGCTGCACCACCTCCAGCATTTTGGTTTCGATGGGGCGCAGCGTCAGTGTCCAGCGCTCCTCGCTGCCTTCCAGGTCCAGGTTGTAAATGCGCCTGAGCGCGGCAACATCGCCGGCCAGCGTGCCGCGTATGCTTTCGGTGAAAGCCACCAGCTCCGGGTAGTCCTGCAGGCGCAAGGTCATGCGGCGTTTGCCGCGCTCCACCGTCAGCATGCCGCTTTCAATCAGCATGGACTCAGGCCTGGGTTTGAGCGTGCGTTTTTCGAGCCGATCCGGCGCGGTGTACAGCAGCTCGCCCGACGATTCCACCGGTTTGTCGAGCAGCGCAATATATTTTTTCTCGACAAAGCTGGCGCGGCCCGACTTGTTTTGCGCCAGGCCCTGCATCAATTGTGCGACGTCCCACGCGGCCAGGGCTGGGGTTCCGAACAGGCCCAACAGCAGGCCGGCGGCTGCCAGCCCGACGGAGAAACGGGATGAGAAGCGGGAAGAGAAAGAGGAGGAAAGCGGGCGCGCTGCGTCAAGCATGGGGAGGTACCGGGGTTGCGGCGGGCGTGCGCCTGGCGGGCTGCCAGAAGTCAAAAAAGTTGAACCAGTTGTAGGGTGCTGCGCGGCAATGAGTCTCCAGCAGCGCGGCGTAACGCGCCATCGCGGCTTGCACGGCGGCTTCACGCCCGCCTGCGGGGATGTTGGAGAAATCGGCCAGCGTTTCAAAGTGAATGTCGTAGCGATTGCCACCCCCGTAAAGCCCGACCATGAACAGCACCGGCCGCCGCAAAATCGCCGCCATGCGAAAAGGGCCGACCGGAAACTCGGCCGATTCGCCCAGAAACGGCACGGGCCGCGTGCTGTCGTGGTTCAGGCAGCGGTCGGCCAGCATGCCGACCACGCTGCCGCCTTCGATCAGTTCATGCACCTTGAGCATGGAGTCGGCATGGCCCAGCGCCACGATGTCCTGCTGCGCCGCCGGGTTGATGGCACTGAGCGCGGCGTTGATCTTGCGGGCATTTTCTTCAAACATCACCATCGCCACCCGCAGGCCGGGCCTGCGCCGCCCGATGGCGCGCAACACCTCGAAGCTGCCGACATGTGCGCCCATCAGGAACACGCCTTTTTGATCGGCAGTCAGCTCGGAGATCAGGTGTTCCTGGTGAATGCGGATGTCGAAGAGCTGGAATTTGTCGTTGATCAGGTAGACCCGGTCGTGAATGCACGATGCAAAACTCAGGAAGTGCCGAAAGACATGGCGCCAGCCGACCTGCGGGACATCCCCGACCCGGCGCAGGTAGTCACGCGAAGCGCGGCGCGCGGCGGCGTTGGCGAGTAAAAAGTAGGCGGCGATGCCGTAGAGCACGCAGCGGCCCGCGCGGCGGCCCAGGCGCAGGGAGATCCAGGTCATGACCCGCAGCATCAGCATGTTGCTGCGTTCCGGCCGCTGCCGCCAGGCGGCCTGGGCGGGGGAGGTGTTGCTGGCGTCGCTCATGGAGGACCAAAACCCAGGACACCGGTCGCCACCTGGCGGCCGCTGCCCGCGATGTCAAAACGGACCTGGCCCTTGCCGGTGTCGCGCCATGAAAGGGTCAGGCTCTCGTCCGGCGATACCGGGCTGAGAAATTTGGCCGAGCTGACCTGGCAGGTGGCGCTGCCGCTATCGGCCCCCTGACGAGCTTGCAGCACCGCGTGGATCGCTGCATCGAGCAGCAGCACGCCTGGCACGATGGGGCGGCCCGGGAAGTGGCCGGCAAACGCGGGGTGGCCGGCTGCAAAGCTCAGGCTGGTTTCACCCTGCATCCGGGCCACCTTTCGGACGCGCGGGCACCTGCTGCGCTTTGGCCAGAGCCAGCAGCGCTTCGCGCGGCAGCTTGCCGGTGCTGTTGCGTGGCAAGGCGTCGAGCAGCACCAGCGGGCGCGGCAAAAAGGTGGGGTCGATGCGTTTTTTCAGTGCCGCCTGCAGATCGGCCGGACTCATGCCCGGCGCCACCACAAAGGCCATCAGGCGCACCACCGCTTCATGGTCGCTGTCGTCAGGCATGAAAAATGCGCCGTCCCGCACGCCTTCGATGCTGAGCAACTGGTGGTTCAGGTAGTCCAGCGAGTTGCGCTTGCCGGCGATATTGATCAGGTCTTCCAGGCGCCCGTGCAGAAAAAACCGATGGTTGTCGATGGGTTCGAGCACATCGTTCATGGGCATGACTTGCTCGACGTGGCCGCCGCAGGCCCACATGCGCTCATCGTGCGGCGTCAGCGTGACCAATGGAAACAGCTCCCACTGGTCGGTTTGCGCACTGCGTCGCGACGCGATTTGTCCGGTTTCGGTGGAACCATAAATCTCGAACAGGGGCGCTGAAAAATGCGTTTCACAAGATTGGGCCAGCGCCAGTGGCATGGGTGCGGTCGCCGACAGCACCAGATCCAGCGCAGGCAGGCTCACCCCGGAGGACATCAGCACGCGCAAGTGCACCGGCGTGGTTACCAGAAGGCGCGGGCGCGGCATGGCCTGCAGGGCGCTGACGATGTCTGCCGGATAAAAAGGCTGGCCGGCGTGAAGCGCTGCACCGCTTTGCAGGGGCAGCAGCACGGTCGACTCAAAGCCGAACATGTGCTGCGGGGGCACCGTCCCCATGATGCTGTAAGGCCGTCCTTTTGTCAGCTCCAGACTCAGATCCACGCCCAGGCGCAGCGCTTCGGCCCGTGCGCTGTGCACCAGCGAACCCCAGGTTTTGCGGTGCGGCTGTGGCAGGCCGGTCGAGCCGGAGGTGAACACATCCGCCACGGGCTGGTTACCCGGTATCAGCGGTATCTCGCAGGCCTCGTCAAGGTCAACGTCGGCCGGTCCCTGGGCAAACGCGTCCTGGTAAACAAAGCCCGGCAGGTTGATCGCGTGCGGCGCGTCGGACAGGCAAAAAACATCGGGTGCCAGCACCTGCAGCTGGCCGATCATTTCCGGCGTATGGGTGGGCGGCAGCAGGCAAATCTTGCGCGTCAGCAAGGCGGCGCCCAGCCCGACGGTGAAGTGGTAGCGGTCGCTGCAGGCGTTGAGCATGTGGTCGCCTGCGGGCAGGGCTGCGGCCAGCCGCCGCACGTCGGCCAGAAACTGGCGCACACTGATGCTTTGACCATAGCGCCAGGCCACGATGTTGTCGCCATGTGCGTGGGAAACAAGAGCAAAGTGGGTGACAGCCATGGGCGGCGATCAGGGCGGAGGCGGCGCGGCGCGTGTGCCCGCATGCCGGTAGGCGCGTATCGCCTCTAGCGGCCCGGCACGGTCCGAGGGTGCGAGAAAGTACAGGCGCGCGCCGTACTCCGCCGCGAACATCAGGACGAGCAGTGGCAGGTTCAGCAAATTGGCCAGGACCGACCAGACCGCCACCGGTGCCAGCCAGAAGAGCAGCAGCGACAGTGTTGTCATGACGGCGAAATAAAGAGTCCAGGCCCAGGTGACCTGGCGCGTGTAACGCGCGAGCGCCGGCGACAGACTGCCGTGAACCACCGCCGCAAAACGCGACACCATGGGCACCTGCCCCGCACGCAGGCTGCGGGCGAAAGCCAGGCCCAACAATGCCTGCATACCGGCATGCTGCAGCAGAAAAACCCAGTTGAAATGCTGCACCAGCCAGTCGCTGGCCGCATAAAGGGCAGCGGCGCTTGCCATACACATCAGCAGCATCCACGGCCGCTGCGGTGAACGCCAGGCCAGCAGCACGGCCAGCGCCAGCAACGGGGCGATGGCAACGGCAGCGTCGAACAGGTCGGGGTGGGGGTTGGCGGCGGCGAAGTGGGCCAGCACCGAATAAGCGACACCGAGAGCGGCAATGGCTGCCCAGCGAGCGCCAAGCAGCAGTTTCGCCGTCAAGCCGGGTTTCACTTCGTTCTTTGCAGCGCGATGTGATTGCTCAGGCTGCGCAGCGACTGGAAGATGACAGAGTTGTCCTCGTGGTCGGCGCGCAACTGCAGGCCATAACGCTTGGAGACCACCAGCGCGATTTCCAGGATGTCGATCGAGTCGAGGCCCAGGCCGTCGCCATACAGGGGATCGTCAGGCTGGATGGCGGCGGCGGCTGTCTCGAGGTTGAGCGAAGACACCACCAGTTCGGCGACTTCGCGCATCAATGCCGAGTCGGCGGCTGGTAGAACAGATGTTGTTGAAGAGTCGGGCATCGTGGGCATGGACATGTTTGGAGGATTTTCGGGTGCTGCGCCATCGCTGCCGCCCCGGTTTCAGTGATGTTTTGATGGTAACTGACATTGTTTAGGCGCAGGCTTGCCGCTGTAGGCGCACAGCCCTGCAATGCGTCAGCCGCTAGCGAAACAAGATGTAAATTCGCCCCGCCATGCAGCGCGCGCTGGCAGGCGGCAGTGGCGCTACGTCAGGCCTGCCGCCATCCGCAGAAATTAGTATCAAACAGGGCTTCAGCCCATGCTAAGCGGGCGCACGCAGCTATGTTTTTAATAGCGGAAGCTGCGGGAGCAGGTGTTGCCAAGCCTCAGAGCGGCGCATCAGGCAGGTTCTGGGGCGGTGCCTGGCCTGGCGTCACCAGCCTGGATGCGTTTGGACTTGAGCGTGGCTTTCACGGGGGCAGCCGCAGCGGCCGCGCCGTCTTCCGCTTGCACACCAAAGGCTGCGTTGTCGAGCACCGCCTGCCGCACCGTGGCCTTGTCGCCGGCGCCAGCGAACTTGCTGTACTTGCCGAGGGTGCCGACCAGTTGGCCGTAAATGCGCGGGTTGCCGGCTACACATTCGCCGTGGTCGATGAAGTCGGACTCGCCGGTGAAGTTGCCGATCAGGCCGCCAGCCTCGGTCACCAGCAGCGAGCCGGCCGCCACGTCCCAGGGCTTGAGGTTGGCTTCGAAAAAGCCGTCGCTGTAGCCGGCCGCCACATAGGCCAGGTCCAGAGCGGCTGCGCCGGGGCGGCGCACGCCGGCGCACTGGCTCATGACTTCGCCAAGCATGTTGAGGTAGGTCTTGAGCTTGTCGCCGGGGCGGTAGGGAAAGCCGGTGGAGATCAGGCACTCCTGCAGGCGGGTGCGTTTGGCCACGCGGATGCGGCGGTCGTTCTGGTAGGCGCCTCGACCCTTGGTGGCGCAGAAGATGTCGTTGCGGGTCGGGTCATAGATCACCGCCTGCTCGACCTTGCCCTTGACGGCCAGCGCGATGCTGACGCAGTACACAGGAAAGCCGTGGATGAAGTTGGTGGTGCCGTCCAGCGGGTCGATGATCCACACGAAGTCGGAATCCTTGGCGCCGTGTTCGCTGCCCGATTCCTCGGCCAGGATGCCGTGGCCGGGGTAAGCGGTCAGCAGGGTTTCGATGATGGCGGCTTCGGCGGCCTGGTCGATCTCGGTGACGAAGTCGTTGGTCTGCTTGACCGAGACCCGGACCGATTCCACGTCAAGCGCGGCGCGATTGATGATGGCGCCGGCGGCGCGCGCAGCCTTGATGGCCACATTGAGCATGGGGTGGAGATTGCTGGACATATAGGACTAAGAAAGAGCACAAGGGCTGCGGCCCGGCAACCGGGGGCAGGCGACAATAACGCCATTTTACCGGCTCGCACGGGTCGTCTCCCCCTTTAGCCATGAAAACGCGATTTGTCCTGATCCACACCAGCCACGCCGGCAACGTAGGCGCCACCGCGCGGGCCATGAAAGTCATGGGTTTTGGCGACCTGGTGCTGGTGGCGCCGCGTTGGGCCAATGTGCTCAGGCGCGAGGAAACCATACAGCGCGCCAGCGGGGCGCTGGACGTGCTGAACCAGGCGCGCATCGTGGCCACACTGGACGAGGCGCTGGACGGCATGACGCACCTGTGCGCCACCGCCATGACGCCCCGCGACTTCGGCCCGCCGACACGCGCGCCGCGTGAGCACTTTGCAGCGTTGCTGGGCGCACCAGATTCGCTATTAAAAAAGGAGCTGCTTGCGCCCGCCGGTCATGGGCTAGAGGCCGATTTGGCTTCAAAACCAGAGGGTGTGGCCTTTTTGTTCGGTTCCGAGCGCTTCGGCATGCAAAACGAGGATGTTTACCGCTGCCACGTGGCGCTGAGCATCCCAACCGACCCGAACTTCGGCTCGCTCAACCTGGCAGCGGCGGTGCAGCTAATCGCCTACGACTGGCGCGAGGCGCTGGGTGGGTTTGCGGTGCAGCCAGCCACGCCCGAGCCGCAACTCGCCGATGCGGCCGCAGTGGCCGGCATGCTGGCGCATTGGGAGCAGTCACTGGCCGACATCGGCTTTCTGGACCCGGCCTCGCCGAAAAAACTGATGCCGCGCCTGAACCAGCTGTTCAACCGCGCCGGGCTGAGCCCGGAGGAGATCCACATCCTGCGCGGCGTGGCCAAGGCCATGCGGCAGAAAGCCGTGCAAGCTGCTGCCAAAAACACCGCGCCAGCAGACACGCCCGCCAGGCCATAAACTCGCAGCATGTTTTCCCGACTCCGCTCCGACATCCAGTGCATCCTCGACCGCGACCCTGCCGCGCGCAGCGCCTGGGAAGTGCTGACCTGCTACCCCGGCCTGCACGCCATCTTGCTGCACCGGCTGGCACATGCCTGCTGGACCAGCGGTCTCAAATGGCTGGGGCGTTTCATCTCGCACATTGCGCGCTGGCTGACCGGCATTGAAATCCATCCCGGCGCCGTCATCGGCGAGCGCGTGTTTTTCGACCATGCGATGGGTGTGGTGGTCGGTGAGACCGCCGAAATCGGCGACGGCTGCACGATTTACCAGGGCGTGACCCTGGGCGGCACTTCGCTCTACAAGGGCACCAAGCGCCACCCGACCTTGGGCAAAAACGTGGTGGTCAGCGCCGGCGCCAAGGTGCTGGGCGGCTTTGTGGTCGGCGACGGCGCCAAGATCGGCAGCAACGCCGTGGTGATCAAGCCGGTGCCGGCCGGCGCCACGGCGGTCGGCATTCCGGCGCGCATCATCCCGTCCAAAACCGGCGAAAGCGCCGACGTGACCACGGCGCAGGGCAAGTTCTCGGCTTACGGCATCACGCTGGAAGACGACCCGGTGTCGCAGGCCATGAAAGGTCTGATCGACAATGCCTCCTCGCAGGAGCACCAGATCGCGCTGCTCTGGCAGGCGATCGAAAAACTCTCAAGCAGCGGCCATACGCACCGCGACTGTGTGCCCGATGACGCGGCGCGGCAGGAGACCTTTGAGGCCGACAAGCTCAACCAGTTGATGGGGAAATAGCGCTTCCTTAGCTGCTCTGCGTTTTGGAGACGGCTTCAGGCCTTCGTAGAAAAAACTGGTCAAACAGCGCGGTCAGCGGCCCGAAGTCTTCGGTAAAACGCGGCCGGCTCACGAAATAGGCCTCTGAGGCCACAGCGAAGAACTCTGCCGGGGAAGTGGCGCCGTAGGGGTCCAGCCAGGTCGGCTCGCCGCCGAAGCGTTCGGCGATGGCGACCTTCTCGCGAAAACCGTCGTAGGCGGTTTGCATGGTGTCATGCCAGAGCGTGCGCGCGGCGCGCGAGGGCAGGGGTGGGCAGCCGTCGGCGGTGCCGTCGCGCATGTCGATTTTGTGGACGAACTCGTGAATCACCACGTTGTAACCCTTGCCGGCTGAGTGCCCGGCCTCGGCCACGTCCTGCCAGCTCAGCGCAACTGGCCCGCCTTCCATCGCTTCGCCGGCGAGCACCTCGCTGTAGCGGTGCACCACGCCGATGTCGTCGGTCTGTTCGCGGCGCGCCAGCATGTGGCCGGGATGCACCACGATGCCGACAAAGTCGTCGTACCAGGCCAGGCCCAACTGCAGCACCGGCAAACAGGCCTGCGCGGCAATCGCCACGGCGATGTTGTCGGTGATGACCATGCCCTGCGCGCCGTGGAACTCTTTGTGTGCCAGGAAGCGGCTGCTCAGCAGACGCAGGCGGCTTTGCTGCCCAGTGGGAAGCTGCGCCAGAAACGGGTAAAGCGTCAGCGTGGCTTGCCACAAGGCGTCGGGAATCTCGCGTTCGGGCGCCTTGCCTTTGAAAAGCCGCTGCAAGCAGTTCAGCATGGCAGGTGGTCAGGCCAGCGTGATGCGCTGAAGGCCAGCCGCGCTCAGGCGCAGGACTTCTGCGCGCGGCGCTTGCGCGGTTGCGTCCCAGTCGCTGAGCACCACGCGTTCCAGCCCTGGCCCGAGCGCGTGGACGGCCGGTTGGTGGGTGTGGCCGTGAATCAGTGTGGGCGCATTCGCGGCCTGTAGCCACAGGCGTGCGGCGTCGGCGTTCAGGTCGATGTACGGCTCACCCGACTGCCCGCGTTTTTCATGCTGCTCGCGGCTTTGTCGGCGCAGGCCGCGCGCGATGGCTTGCCGCTCGGGCAGCGGCTGGCCCAGAAAGGCCTGCTGCCAGTCGGCCCTGCGTACCTGCTTGCGAAAATGCATGTAGTCCACATCGTCCAGGCACAACGCGTCGCCGTGGCTCAGCAGCCAGCGACTGCCGGCAAAACCCAGCACGGTGGGGTCGGCCAGCAAGGTGCTGCGGCAGCGCGCCATCAGTTCGGGGCCAACCAGGAAGTCGCGGTTGCCATGCATGAAAAACAGCGCCAGGCGTTCGCCGGTGTTTTGCAGCACGTGTACACACGACGCGTCAAAGTCCGATGCCGCGTGGCCCGCAGCATCGTCGCCGACCCAGACGTCAAACAGGTCGCCGAGGATAAAGACCGCATCCGCCGGCGTGCTTTGCATGTAGGCCTGCCAGGCCGCGAAGTTGGCAGGCTCGCCGGACTTCAAATGGATATCGGAAATGAAATCGACCGTGCGCCAAGCCGCCGGAGCAACAAGCTCGGCGATCTGGGGCACGGTCGGGGTCATAGGCAGGTTGTGGCCAGAACCGTGTCTAGAGGGCTACCGCTTTTTCGATCACCACATCGGTCTGCGGCACATCGCTGTGGCCGCCCTTGCTACCGGTCTTGACAGCTTCGATCTTGTCGATCACATCGGTGCCCGCGACCACCTTGCCGAACACAGCGTAGCCCCAGCCCGACGGTGTCGGCGATGTGTGGTTCAGGAAGCCGTTGTCGGAGGCGTTGATGAAAAATTGCGCGGTGGCCGAATCAGGCACGCTGGTGCGCGCCATGGCGACGGTGTACTTGTCGTTTTTCAAGCCGTTGGCGGCTTCGTTGGCAATCGGTGCGTCCGACGGCTTTTGTTTCATGCCGGGCGTGAAACCGCCGCCCTGCACCATGAAGCCGGGAATCACGCGATGAAAGACGGTGTTGTCGTAGTGGCCCTTGGCGACATAGCTGAGGAAGTTGGCGACCGACTTTGGGGCTTTGTCCTGATCCAGCTCAAGGGTGATGACGCCGTGACTGGCAATATGAAGTTCGACTTGGGGATTGCTCATGATGCTTTTACTTGAGGAGAGTTGCGGAGTTGATGAGGATCGGTGTTTTCGGCACATCGCCGGGGAAGGGGCCGCCTGCGCCAGTCGGCACGGCCTTCATCTTGTTGACCACGTCCATGCCGCTGATCACCTTGCCGAACACGGTGTAGCCGAACAACTGCGGTGCGTTGACAAGCTGAGCGCGCGGCGTGTTTTCGTAAACACGGCCCTGGTAGTCGAACTTGGGCACCGGATCGCCAGGCGGAATCAGGGTCGGATTCAGGAAGTCGTTGTCCTTGACGTTGATGAAGAACTGCGATGACGCGGAGTTGGGGTCGTTGGTGCGCGCCATGGCCACGGTGCCGATGGTGTTTTTGTCGCCACCTTTGGCCAGCGCCTCACGGCCTTCGTGCGGCACCGGCGCGCGGGTTTTTTTCTCGGCGAAGCCGGCATCGTAGCCGCCGCCTTGGACCATGAAGTTGTTGATCACGCGGTGAAACACCGTGCCATCGTAGTGTTTGTCCTGCACGTACTGCAGGAAGTTCGCCACTGTTTTGGGCGCCTTGTCGGGATAGACCTCGAGCACAAAATCGCCGGCGGTGGTGGCAAATTTCACACGGGGTGAGACGGCCGTGGCCTGGGACCAGGCCTGGCCGGCGAGCAGGCTCAGAGCGGCCAATGCCAGGCAGGCGCGTCGTGTCTGTTTGCTGGGCGTCATCCAATCACTCCTTCAAAAAATATCTTCCACTGGTTGCCCTGGCGCACCCAGTACTGGCGGCGGGTCGGGCCGGTGCGCGAGCCGCTGACGACCTCGCCAAAGGTGACCACCATGGTGTCGTTGGTATCGGTCCAGCGCAGGTAGGACAAGTCCTTGAGTTGCACCGAGCGGCCGGCCCGTTTGTCCAGATCGGCACGCAGCACGGTGGTCCAGTCGCTCAGCGTTTTGCCATAGCTGCTGAAGTCGCTGCTGTACAGGCTGGTCAGCGCGGCGAGGTCGCCGCTGGAGCGAGCCTTGTGCCAGCTCTGCAGCGCGTCCTCGAAGGTCTTGCCTTCGGCCTTAGCGCTTTGCGGCGCAACCCATTTGAGGCTTTGCGCGATCACCACGGGCGTGGTGCGCACTTCCACGGTGCGGATGATGCGTTCGAGGTCGGGGTTGGCCAGCACCACGCAGCCGTCGCTGGCCAGCGGCGCGCGCGCAAACTGCGTGGGTGGCGTGCCGTGCAGCCAGATGCCGCTGCCGGTTTTGCCGCGCTTGAGGTCCAGCGCATTGGGGTAGTTGATGGGCAGCGCGCCGGAGCCGTAGAAGTCTTTGAGCGACTTCGGGTCCAGGTTGCTGGTCACAAAATAAACACCGAGCGGCGTGCGCGAATCGCCTTCGACGGACTTTTCAATGCCAGCTTTGCCCACCGAGATGTAGTAGTCGGCCAGCAGCTTGAGGCCAGTGGCGGTGTTTTCAAACAAGTAAAGCCGCGCACGCGAGGTATCGACGGCGATTGCATGTTTGTTGCGCGGTGACAGCGCCAGGAACTGTGAGGGAATGGTCCCCGCTGCCGGTCGTTCGCGCAGCGCTTTCAGGCGCAGCAAGGATTCCTGGCGCAGATCGCCGAGCATGCCGGCGCCGGCTTTGGCTGTGTCGTCGGGCACATCGCCCAGAGTGCGCAAAGGGCGCGCCTGAGCCGCCAGCAAGTCGCCGTACACCAGTTGCGCGAGCTGGAAGTTGGGATGGGCATGGACCAGGCGCTCGGCTTTGGCGAGCGCTTCCCGTCCCTTGGCTTGACCCGCAAGTTTATAAATCTCGATCAGTCGCGCCTCGGCTTCACCGTCCCGGACTTCCGGTCGAGCCGGCGGGCGTGGAGCGCTTTTGCGTTTTTTTTCAGCCACCGCGTTTTGCGGCGGATTTTTGTTGTTGTTTTTGGAGGAGCTGTCAGCGCCTGTCACGGTGCTGCACATCACCGAGAAGGCGACAAGAAGGAGAGCGGCGGCGGCCCGTTGCATGGGGGTGATCAGAAGAATGAGTCAGTGGTGCGTCTCAAGGCGCGCGTACCGGGTCCGGCGCCCGTCATTCGCATCAGCCACCAGTCGATTCCCTGACGATGAGCCACCGCTCGCCGGCCTTGGCCATGTCCAGCGTTTTGCGGCTGGACACGTTCAGCGCGTCGGCACTGTAGTCCTGCTTGAATTTAGCGGTGGCCTTGCTGCCCTTGACCGCCACGGACACGTTGCTGAGCTTCACGGTGATGCGCGATTTGCCGACGATGCGGCTGCGCCGCTCTTCTTCCCAGGCTTTGCGCGGCTGGTTGCCGGGGGTGTCGAAGTCCTTGCCATAGGCGGCCAGGTAAGCGCCCATGTCCTTGGCGGCCCAGGCGCTGGCCCAGGCGCGCACGGCGGCTTCGACTTCTTTTTCAACGGCGCTGACCGGCACTGCAGTCGGTGGCGCGACCGGCGCTGCCGGAGGGGCCACAGGCGCCGGGGCGGGCGGCGCCGCAGGCACCACGACGGCCGGGCGTGCGGGAGCGGCGGGCGGTGGTGTGGTCACGGGCCCGGAGGCGGCATTGCTGGCCGCAGGTTTTTGTCCTTTGGGCTCGGCGCTGAAGAGGGTGCGGATCAGGGCCAGCTTGGGCTGCACGCCGGCGTTGCCACCGTCGAGCTGCAGCGCCTTGCTGTAAGCCTGACTGGCTAGCTGGGCGTAGACATCGCCCAGGTTTTCATGCGCGGTGGCGTAGCTCGGGTTGGTGCGAATCGCCATCTCCAGCGCGGCTCTGGCCTTGTCGAACTGGTTCTGGCCAGCGTAGAGCACGGCCAGGTTGTTGTAGGGCTCAGGCAACTCGGGATAGTCCTGGGTGATCTTCGTGAAGGTGCTGATGGCATCGGCCGGCTTGCCGGCTTCAGTCTGGATCACGCCCTTGATGAAGCGCATCTGCGGGTCACGTGGCTTGCCGGCAAGGTACTGGTCGGCCTTGGCCATGGCTTCCGTCAGCTTGCCCGAGCGGACCAGGCTATTCACATCGGTGTAGTCGTCGGCATGGGCCACCGACAAGGACAGCGCGGCGGCCAGGGCCAGCCAGCGCAGGGCGGCCGACAGGGGTGTGCTCGAAACTGAAGCGGACTTGAACATATTTCCTCTGGGACGCATTGGGTGGCTGGCTCGAAACATGGGCCTGCAAGCCGACGTTGCAGCGCACTGCACGGGCTCTGACCAGCTGGATATACTGGGCGATTGTATCTGAGGGGTATAGTTTAGGCTTGGCCCCGCTTCCCGCATTTTCACTGGCCCGGCGACTCAAGCCGGGCTGAAATTCCAGACATTCATGAGCCTGCGCATTTACAACACGCTGTCGCGTGCCGTGGAAGATTTTTCGCCTTTGGTGCCCGGTCAAGTCCGTATGTACGTGTGCGGCATGACGATTTACGACCTCTGTCACATCGGCCATGCGCGCATGATGATGGCTTTCGACGTGGTACAGCGCTGGCTCAAGGCCAGCGGCTTTGAGGTCACCTATGTGCGCAACATCACCGACATCGACGACAAGATCATCAAACGCGCGGTTGAGCGCGGCATCAGCATCCGCACGCTGACCGACGAGATGATCGTGGCCATGCACCAGGACATCGGTGCGCTCGGCATCGAGCCGCCGACGCTGGAGCCGCGCGCCACCGAATACGTGCCGCAGATGCTGTCCATGATTGCGACGCTGGAGCAAAAAGGCCTGGCCTATCGATCCGGCAATGGCGACGTGAACTTCGCGGTGCGCAAGTTTGAAGGTTACGGCAAGCTCTCGGGCAAGTCGCTCGACGAGCTGCGTGCCGGCGAGCGCGTGGCGGTGCTTGACGGCAAGGACGATCCGCTGGACTTTGTGCTCTGGAAGTCGGCCAAACCTGCCGAGCCGAACGACGCCAAATGGGCCAGTGACTATGGGGCCGGCCGGCCCGGCTGGCACATCGAATGTTCGGCCATGAGCTGCCAGACCTTGGGCGAGACTTTTGACATCCACGGCGGCGGCGCCGACCTGCAGTTCCCGCACCATGAAAACGAAATCGCACAGAGCGAGGCGGCCAACGGCAAGCCGCTGGCCAGGTTCTGGATGCACAACGGCTTTGTGCGTGTGGACAACGAAAAGATGTCCAAGAGTCTGGGCAACTTTTTCACCATCCGCGAGGTGTTGGCCCAATACGACGCCGAGACCATTCGCTTTTTCATCGTGCGTGCGCATTACCGCAGCGCGCTGAACTACAGCGACGCGCACCTGGACGACGCCCGCAACTCGCTCAAACGCCTGTACACCGCGCTGAGTCTGGCCAAGCCAGCCGATGTGGCGACCGACTGGTCGCATCCGTTTGCTGCCCGCTTCAAGGCCGCCATGGACGAGGACTTTGGCACACCGGAGGCGGTGGCCGTGCTGTTTGAAATAGCGGGGGAGGTCAACAAAACCGCGTCGGCCGAATTGGCCGCCTTGCTGAAAAACCTGGGCGGTGCGCTGGGTCTGCTGCAGGGCGATCCGGCTGCGTTTTTGCAGGCCGGTGCCGGGCTCGATGCTGCAGCCATAGCCGCCCTGATCACCCAGCGCGCTCAGGCCAAAGCCGTCAAGAATTTTGCCGAGGCCGACCGCATCCGGCAGGACCTGCTGGCTCAGGGCATTGTGCTGAAAGATGCTGCCGGCGGAACCACCTGGGAAGTGCAGCCTTGACTTTATTTTTAAGCGATTTTGGCCTTCAGCCCATAACCGGCGGGCGCAAGCAGCTATGAAAAAGATAGTAAAAAGCGGACCGTCCAGCACCGAACTGACGGAAGTCGCCGAGCCTGCCCTGACCAGCGTGCCCGAGTACTGGGCCGAGGCCTGCAAACACCTGGTCAAAAAAGACCGGGTCATGAAACGCCTGATTCCGCAGTTTGGCGACGCCTGCCTGCAGTCGCGCGGCGACGCCTTCAGCACGCTGGCGCGCAGCATCGTCGGCCAGCAGATTTCGGTCAAGGCCGCGCAAACTGTCTGGCACCGCTTTGCAGCCCTGCCCAGAAAAATGACGCCGGGCAATGTGCTCAAACTCAAGGTGGACGACATGCGTGCCGTCGGCCTGAGCGCGCGCAAGGTCGAGTACTTGGTGGATCTGTCCATCCACTTCGACGCCGGCACGGTGCATGTGAAGGACTGGCAGGCGATGGACGACGAGGCCATCATTGCTGAACTGATCGCCATTCGCGGCATCGGCCGCTGGACCGCCGAGATGTTTTTGATCTTTTACCTGCGCCGGCCCAATGTGCTGCCGCTGGACGATGTTGGCCTGATCAACGGCATCAGCAAGAGTTATTTTTCCGGCGAAGCGGTCAGCCGCAGTGATGTGCGTGAAGTCGCCGCCGCCTGGGCGCCTTATTGCAGTGTTGCAACTTGGTATATTTGGCGCTCACTGGACCCCTTGCCGGTTCTGGGTGCCGAGCAAAGTTAAGTTAAAAGCCTGAGGAGCAGAAATGAGCCCCCACATTCACTTTCGTTCACTGCCCCCCGAGGGGGCGCATGCCTCCTTAGAGGCGGCTCGTCAGGAGGCATGACATGGCCAAAAAGACCTTCCTCGATTTCGAGCAGCCGATTGCGGAGCTTGAAGGAAAAATAGAAGAGCTGCGTTATGTGCAGACCGAGTCGGCGGTCGATATTTCCGAAGAAATCGACCAGTTGGCCAAGAAAAGCCAGCAGCTTACCAAGGACATCTACAGCGACCTGACGCCCTGGCAGATCACCAAGATCGCGCGCCACCCCGAGCGGCCCTACACGCTCGATTACGTCAACGAACTGTTCACCGATTTTGTCGAGTTGCACGGCGACCGGCATTTTTCAGACGACCTGAGCATCGTCGGCGGCCTGGCGCGTTTCAACGGCACGGCCTGCATGGTGCTGGGCCACCAGAAGGGCCGCGACACCAAGGAGCGCGGCCTGCGCAACTTCGGCATGAGCAAGCCCGAGGGCTACCGCAAGGCGCTGCGCCTGATGAAAACCGCCCAGAAGTTCAAGCTGCCGGTATTCACTTTTGTTGACACGCCGGGCGCCTACCCCGGCATTGATGCCGAAGAGCGCGGCCAGTCCGAGGCCATCGGCCGCAACATTTTTGAGATGGCGCAGCTCGAAGTACCCATCATCACCACCATCATCGGCGAAGGCGGCTCCGGCGGTGCGCTGGCGATCTCAGTGGCCGACCAGGTGGTGATGCTGCAGTATTCGATCTATTCGGTGATCAGCCCAGAGGGTTGCGCTTCCATTCTTTGGAAAACCTCCGAGAAGGCCGAGGAAGCCGCCGAAGCCCTGGGCATCACCGCGCACCGCCTCAAGGCGCTAGGCGTGATCGACAAGATCGTTAACGAGCCAGTAGGCGGCGCACACCGCGATCACAAGCAGATGGCGGCTTTTCTGAAGCGTGCGCTCAACGACGCCTTTCGCCAGGTCGGTGACCTCAAGGTCAAGGAACTGCTGGACCGCCGCTACGAGCGCCTGCAAAGTTATGGCCGCTACACCGACACCAAAGCCGACGCCAAGTAAGCCGACCCTAACTGAACTGTACGGCTATCGCGACCAGTTTTTTGGACACCGGATCGGGCTGGAAAATGATCGTGGTGATTGCATCGAAGGCGTTCATGTTGTCGGGGTCAAAGGTCTTTTTCTTGTAGACCCATTTCACGGCCTCACCGGATTTTTCTTCCGACTCAGGTTTGCCTACCTTGTCGGCCACCACCTCCTGCGTCTGGTCGATGACATAGCCTTGAAACAGGCCGCGCGAGTAAGTGCTGTCAATGCAGCCCGCCAGCAGGGCGCCAGTTAACAGGACGGCAGCAAACCAGCCCAGGCGTTGAATGAAATTCATGGATTTGTCTCCTTTGTGTGACGGTTTCAGTATCCATGCTGTACTGACGCCTCTCTGACAATGCGGGCGCCGGATTTGCCAGAGGAAAACCCTCGGGTTTTGCCAGTCCGCACGTCGATAATCACTGCATGCGTTGCCTTCAGGCCCCTTCCTGTCCTGCTTTCCCCGGCGAAACCGCATGGGTTGCAGCAACTCGCCGCGCCGGCCAGGGAGCCGCTGTGTGACTACCACCGTTGATGACGCGCTGCGCGTGTTTTCCCCGCTGTTGCCGCTGGCTGTGGCTTACAGCGGCGGCGCCGACTCCACCGCTTTGCTGCTGGCCTGCGCCCAGAAGTGGCCGGGGCAGGTGAGGGCGATCCATGTTCACCACGGCCTGCAGGCTGCGGCCGACGACTTTGCCTGCCATTGCGCAGCCGTTTGCGCCGGCTTGCAAGTGCCTTTGCAGGTCAAGCGGGTACAGGCCGGCCATGCCCTCGGCGAGAGCCCGGAAGACGCCGCCCGCAAGGCGCGTTATGAGGCCATTCGGGCTCTGGCCCAGGAAGATCAGGCGCAACCAGCTATTAAAAGCATAGCGCTTGCGCAACATGCCGACGACCAGGTGGAGACCCTGCTGCTGGCGTTGAGCCGTGGCGCCGGTTTGCCGGGGCTCAGTGCCATGCCCGCCCGTTGGCAGCGCGGCGGGCTGGATTATTACCGGCCTTTGCTGCAGGTGCCCGCCGCCGAGATTCGCGCCTGGCTGGCGCGGCGCGGCGCCGCCTTTGTTGAAGACCCTAGCAACACCGACGAGCGCTTCACGCGCAACCGCATCCGTGCGCGCTTGCTGCCGGCGCTGGCCGAGACTTTTCCGCAGTTCCGCGAGACCTTTGCACGCAGCGCCCAGCATGCGGCGCAGGCGCAGGCCTTGCTGCTCGACATGGCGCGCGACGACCTGGCCGGCACGGGCATGCCGCCGGCGATCAAGGCTTTGCAAGGTTTGTCCACCGCGCGGCAGGCCAATGTGCTGCGGCACTGGCTGCTGGAGGCCCACCGCGCCACGCCCACTGCCGCGCAACTCGCGCAGTTGCTGGCGCAGGTTGCGGCCTGCACCACGCGCGGCCACCAGATCCATCTCAAGATTGCTGCCGGGCATGTGACGCGCAGCGGCGACCATTTGCACTACGCTGAGAAGGCCGTCTAGGTAGTTATCCTAGGTATAATTGAGGGCTTTGCTGGCGGCCCAAGCCTTCTGTAGGGGTGGAAAGCGGCCACAGGCACTGTTTGCAACCAACCCTGGATTGACATCCGCAATGGCATTGATCGTTCATAAATACGGCGGCACCTCGATGGGCTCGACTGAGCGCATCCGCAACGTTGCCAAACGCGTTGCCAAGTGGGCGCGCGCCGGCCACCAGATGGTGGTGGTGCCCAGCGCCATGAGCGGCGAAACCAACCGCCTGCTCGGCCTGGCCAAGGAACTCGCTCCCTCCCACGCCGCCGACGCCTACCACCGCGAACTCGACGCTCTGGCCGCCACCGGTGAGCAGGCCTCCAGCGCCCTGCTGGCGATTGCGCTTCAGGCCGAGGGCATGCCCGCAGTCAGTTATGCCGGCTGGCAGGTCGCTATCAAGACCAACAGCGCCCACACCAAGGCCCGCATCGAGTCGATCGACGACAAACGTGTGCGCGCCGACCTCGACGCCGGCAAGGTGGTCATCATCACCGGCTTTCAGGGCGTGGACGAAGGTGGCAATGTCACCACGCTCGGCCGTGGCGGCTCCGACACCTCAGCCGTGGCGATTGCCGCTGCGCTGAAGGCACACGAGTGCCTGATTTACACCGACGTGGACGGCGTCTACACCACCGACCCGCGCGTCGTGCCCGAGGCGCGCCGTCTGCAGACCGTGAGCTTTGAAGAGATGCTGGAGATGGCGTCCATGGGTTCCAAGGTGCTGCAAATCCGCTCGGTTGAATTTGCCGGCAAGTACAAGGTGCCGCTGCGCGTGTTGTCGAGTTTTACCGACTGGGACATCAACATCGACGAAGAGGCCAAGTCCGGCACCCTGATCAGTTTTGAGGAAGATGAACAAATGGAACAAGCCATCGTATCGGGCATCGCATTCAACCGCGACGAAGCCAAAATCTCCATCCTCGGCGTGCCCGATAAGCCCGGCATCGCCTACCAGATCCTGGGCGCTGTGGCCAACGCCAACATCGAAGTCGACGTGATCATCCAGAACGTCAGCAAGGACGGCAAGACCGACTTCAGCTTCACCGTGCACCGCAACGACTACACGCGCGCCGTCGAGCTGCTGCGCACCAGCGTGCTGGGCCCGCTTGGCGCCGAAGAGATCACCGGCGACGCCAAGATATGCAAGGTCAGCATTGTCGGCATCGGCATGCGCAGCCATGTGGGCATCGCCAGCAAGATGTTCCGCGTGCTCAGCGAGGAGGGCATCAACATCCAGATGATCTCCACCAGCGAAATCAAGACCTCGGTGGTGATCGACGAAAAATACATGGAACTCGCTGTGCGGGCCCTGCACAAGGCCTTCGACCTGGACCAGTCCGCCGCCTGAGAAGCTTCGCGCTGGACAGGGGCGCAAGTCGTGAGATAATCGCGGCTAGCCAAAAATCAGGAAACGTGACCGAGTGGCCGAAGGTGCTCCCCTGCTAAGGGAGTATGGGGTGTAGAGCCTCATCAAGGGTTCGAATCCCTTCGTTTCCGCCAAGATGCCTCTGAGGGTTTTACTCTCAGGGGTTTTTTGTTTTCTGGGGCCTCATCTGTCTCCGGTGGGAAGGCGTTCAGCATGGCCTGCAGCGATTCCTTTGCGGCATGTTCATATGCGTCTTTTTCGTCCAGCGAGTCGACGAAATATTCAAAGATCGTTCTCACGCGATCAACCCCTGCTATCTCTGCGATTTTGATCCGGGTTTTTAGCCCACATATCCGTGCGCCTGACTTGAAGCTGCTGATGTGTTGCGGTGTTGCGCCTATCAGCTCGGCAAGTGCTGTTTGGCTTCCGGCTACTTCGGCGGCCTTCTTGATAGTTGTTTTCAGTGACATGCGAATTCCTGCTGGTTGACTTGTGCCAAATAAATGGTACATTTAATTACTCATTTAAATGGAAATAACCATTTAAAAGGTAATTATCAACTCAAAGGGGCCACCAATGAACAATGTCAGGCATTCACTCCGAGTCTGCATGCAGTGTCGCAATCACCTCACCTCAGATCGTGAATATTGCGCGCTGTCGTCTTGCACTCCCCCTGTCGAAAATTTCAACCCTGAGGGTGGCCCCGAGGGCGCGGATGGGCAGGGGGTGTGCACCTCTCACTCAGGGTCGCTGCGCTCGTACCAAGGCTTAGGCGGTGCCGGTGGCTTGCCGTCCTTGTCAACTTTGACGAATCGCCAACCAAACATCGATGCTATCCAGAAAAAAAGGATGTTGCCAATAACGGCAAACGCTAAATCCCAAAGTGGGGTGGTGCATACGAGCATTTGCGTGGCCTCTGTTGATTCAGTCAACCCATTAGGCCATGCCAATCGCGACAGAACCGGCGGCGCATATGTCAAAAAAGGCTCCATCGTTGACTTTGACGGCCTCCGCTTCCGTGTTCAACGTGTCCGGCTCGGTACTGTCTACGGCGAGACCCTGTACATGAAGGCTCCCATCGTTGCGCGTTGCTCGCAGCTACGTGTAGTCGGATGACCTTTACGCCTCATGCCTCGCGAGTCGTGGCATCGGGCGGCAAGTTCTGAGCCGCTAACGGTAATTAATTAAAGGAAAAGCATCATGGATTTCTTCTCAACAATTCAAGTTCTCAAGGTCGATATGCCTGTTACCAAAAAGGGCAAAGACGGTTCCGACTACACCATCTACGCTGCGCAAACGGCTCTGCTCGATGATAACGGTGAATTGCAAAAAGTTGGTCGGCTGCGCATCCCCGAGTCGATGCGTGAAAAGGTGAAGGTCGGCATCTTCCGCGCGTCGTTTTCTCTTGAAGTTGCGGCTTGGGGTCAGAATAAGGGTGACGTGATCGCAAGCCTCACCGACCTCGTACCCGTTCCTCCGGGTGCATTTAAACGCATGCAGTCCTCCGCTGCTGCTACCTAAGGGGTATCACATGGCGGGCCCTGACGACTACTATGAGGACGGCGAGAACGATGGTCCGGATTGGGAACAGTGCACTCACTGTGACACCTACGTCAACCTCGAAGAGTCTTTCGATGGTCTCTGCGACCAGTGTCGTGAAGCTCGAATCGAGGACTAGGTCAGACCATGCGCTCTGAAGTCGTTCTGCTCCTGGCACTTGCCCTGTCCTCCTGTGGGGTCACCTCCACGTGGGAGACCGATTCGCACCACTGGCGTGATCGCGTCGTCAAGGGTCTCTGATGCTACCTGCATGCACTACGGGCCAAAACGTCTATCAGGCTATAAGCCCATTTAACGCGGCCCCATATCCCAGTTATGTAGGCGATGACGTGGGCGGTGTCTGCGCCCTAATTGCGGCTACTTCTCCCAGCGGCACTTACGTCAGTTCGCTGGGCTCTGGTAGCTGTGTTCTCTCCAACGCGCCGTATGTCTATCCGGTCGTAAGGGTCTGCGAGCCGCCTACAAAGTCCCCCTTCACCATGACCCTCGCGGACGGCATACAGCTATCTGGGTTGGTCATTGCAGTGTGGGTATCAGCGGCAATATTTCGCTGGCTCGTCCGAGCATTAGGAGACAAGGGGGAAACCGAGTAATGAGATTGCGACGGCAAGACGGCCAGCGTTGTGAAACGTCGTCGTCTTTCCGGTGCGATTTTGCACCGTTTGATCTGGAGAATTCCATGCTGAAAAATCTGAAAAGCTACGTTCTGGCCATGATGGCATTTGCGCTCTCGGCCCTGCAATCCGCACACGCCGCGCTCGATACTGCGGTGACCACGGAACTGACCACGGCACGCGCCGACATCATCACCATCGGCGGCATCGTCTTCGGCATTGCCGTTGCGATCGTGCTTTACAAGTGGTTCAAACGCGCCCTGTAAGCGCTGGCTGAGTCGTGCGCTGTGGCTCACCCTACAGCGCACCTCTCAACCTTCACAAAGGCCGCTCATGTTGCTCGAAATAGCAGAGGAAATTATGGCTGAAATCTCAGGTATTTGGGTCATCGTTGCACTATTGGGAGGCGCATGGATATTGCTCTCTTGATACGCCGCACGCTAGCGGTATTCGCGCTGGCCTTCATTGCCAACGCCCATGCGAGTTTCCCCGCCACCACGGAGTATCTGTATAACGCCCGTAGCGGCTGGCACCCAACACCCGCTGCGGCATGTCAAGCAGAGCTGGCGATTGCTGGTCCTCTGTACGCATTTGATCGTATCGAGCTTCTCGCTTGTTACTACAGATATAACGGCGGCGCGTCGTCTTTTTTTGGTAACGCAAACACACGAACAGTTTGCCCTTCAAACAGCACCTTGGCTGGTGGACAGTGCACATGCGCCGCGCCAACGTACGTACAGGACGGTAACGCGTGTATCTCAGTTCAGGATTCTCAAAATAAAAACTGTAAGGCGCTCGCTGACGGTCTCAACATCTTGGGCGCTCCTATGGTCCATCACGGCTCCCCAGGTGTCACAGCGTGTTTCGGCGGCTATGTCATAAAGGGCAGCGGCGGCGCTGGTGGGTCCATCGGTGGTGTCGCATCTCAGTCAGAGCTATACGGCCCTTTCGCCTGCTCTGGTGAGAACGCATCGGCATGCAGCGTCATTCCTAAGCCCACTGCAATTACAGCCACATGCGCGCCTGGCAGTTTCCCCGGCGATGTTAACGGCGTGCAAGTCTGCATCCCGCCTTCCTCGACTGTGCAAGCACCGAAGACAACAACGTCTCAACCTCCCGCTGCCGGTGGTACGGCCCCCCCCCTTCCCGGTGCTCCTCCTGGCACCGTTGAAAGCTCTGAACAGACAACGTGCGCAAAAGGCACTTGCACGACTACCACGACGAACAAGGACGGTACGGGCGCATCTACTGGAACCACGGTTAAAACCGAATCTCAAGGTGAGTTCTGCGCGCGCAGTCCTGAGTCCGCTGGGTGCGACAAAAAATCGGATTCGACGTTTTCTGGTAGTTGCTCTGGTGGCTTCGTCGGCACTGGCGATGCGTTGCAAAAAGCCGTAGCTGAGGCTGTCAACAAAACCAAATGTTTGCTCGACCCTGGCACCGCGCTTGATGGCACCGTGTCGGCTCTCGCTGCAGGGACGTTCGGCCCTGAGCTCACCAACGCAAGCCGCGCAATAGGTCAATTTGATCAATCCAACCCTCTCGGCGCTACCTGCCCTGCCGATATGACTATCAGCGTTATGTCCGCCAGCGTAACTATCCCCTTCTCGCAGGTCTGTTGGGCTCTCCAAGCCCTCGGCTATATCGCTGTCACCTTCACCCTTCTCTACTCGACGATCTTCGTCGTGAAAGGCTTCTGATGCCGTTTCCTGCCGTCCTCGCGTCCGGCCTTGCTGGCGCTGTTGTCGCTGGCCTGGCATCAGGTGCAGTCCAGATCGTTCTAAAGGTGCTGTCGGCCCTCGGCTTCGGCTATCTCACCTTCACCGGTATTGACTACCTCACTACTCAGAATCAAGCGCAGATATTCACGTTGATTGCGATGTTGCCGCCGCTCGCCCAACAACTCTTAGGCGTGCTCCAGGTTGGCACCTGTATAAAAATTCTGTTTTCCGCGCTTGTCATGCGGCTTACCGTCTTCGGCCTCAATCAAGGCGTTATCAAACGCATGCAGGTTGTCCCCACATGATCCTGATGCACACGGGCCTACCTGGTGGCGGTAAGACCCTCCGCTCGGTGTCCCTAATCGAGAAACGCCGCATCGCTGAGAACCGCACGGTCTACTACAGCGACCGATTAGAGGAAGTCACGCTCGAAGGGTGGCTACCGATGCCTGACCCGCAAAAGTGGTACGAGCTGCCGGCGGGTTCAATTCTCTATTTCCCCGAGGTCCAAAAGACCTGGCCAAAACGCGCTAACGGTGCGCCGGTTCCGGAATCAGAGGCGAGATTTGAGACACATCGGCACCATGGGTTTGATGTTTATTTCGATACTCAAGACCCTACCTTTATCGATTCGCACCTCCGCAAGCTGGTAGATGTTCACTACCACATGATGCGGAAATTTGGCTCTCCTTGGGTCAGCGTTCATGAGTTCAAGGGCACCAAGGACACCGTTTCCAAAACCCGCAAAGATTCTATAGAGACGCAATGGCTCAACGACAAGGCCATGTACGGCAAGTTCAAAAGCGCTGAGATACATACCAACAAAATCCGTATTCCGCCAAAAATCATTCTCGCGTCCACGCTCCCGTTCATCATCATCGGCCTCGCTTACTCGTTTTATCAAAGGCGAATCAATGATCAACAACCCGACAAGCCGCCTCCTGCTGTCGGCGCTCCTATGGCTGGCGCTGCTTCTCCTTCCAGCGTTACCCCTGCTGTCAAGCGTACGTACGATCTAGCCGCCTTTGCGCCCCGCCTGGACGGCTTGCCTCACACCGCCCCAAGGTACGACGAACTGACAGCACCCGTTCGCGTTCCTACCGTCGCCGGCTGCGTCTGGTTTGAAAAGACGCAACGAGGCCATTGCTATACGCAACAAGGCACGCTACTGACCCCGCCAAACGACTTCATAAAGCAGTACATCCAGCGTGGCATGTTTGAAGACCACGAACGCGGCCCCGGCTTGGCCAATGTCGTGCAAGGTAACAAGGCGCCCGATGAATCCAAACCGCTCACGCGTCCCCAAGCGCCTGCTGCGACCGTTGCAGCTCCTTCATGAGCTCTGTTGCTCTCGCCTTCATGTCACGTACCCATTTCGGTACTGGCGTGACGCCCCGAATATCTGCATGCGCTGCGTAGTAACGATGAACCAAGTTTCTCCACGCCGCGCCACCTTTTGTCCGGATGGCCTGAATCGTCGCCACGGCACTGTCCAGTGCCAGTTCAAATTGGTACAGCATGGCTTCGGGATAGCGGCGGTAGTTGCGGGCGATCATGGTATTTAAAAAATATCCTCTCGCTCGTCGTTCCCTCGCTCCCCCGAGTAGGGGGCGGGGGGGGCTGCTGGTGGTGCCACAAGAAAAAACCGGGCTGACCCGGTATCGATGTATTAAAAATCCCCCCACAAGCGCCCCTCGCACGCCGACGGGGTCTTGTGGGGGGATTCATCGATGCCGGGGCAGTACGGTTTTTTCAGAGCGAGGACAAGCGTTCGCACCCGACGTGACAGAGGACCAACGGGACGGCAAGCGAAGCGACTGGCACCAAAGGGTGCAGCTTGTCCGGGTTCATAGCTGCGGCGTTCATGGTCACTCTTTGAACGTCAGCGTGACCGATGGCGTTCGGGGCGGCGGGGCGACGGCGGCGCGAAGCGACGCCTAGCAAGCCGCCTAGATTTATCCAATAAACACTTTGGTACATCAGACAAATTTCGGGAATTTTCAGTCAGTCGATTTCCACATCTGAAATAAAAAATCCCCGCGTGCATTAGCGTGCACCGGGGACATGACAAGTAAAAAGGGGTTACCTGTGCTAAGAATCATAGACGGGATCGCGTATCGCGGTCAACCGGGCCAACAACTTCGGGTCACGGCCCACGATCTGGGCAACGGACACCTCGAACTGTCAGCGGTCCGAGTTACCGAGTGGAAAGAGTTAGAGCTAGACGCCTTTGCGCTTCAAGACTACCTTGACATGCTCCGCGAAAACGAGGCCGACCCCGAACTTCAGGCGGAGCGGCAAGCCCGGAGGGTCAAGATTGCCGCCAATCGCGCCAAAACAAAGGTCAGGAGGCTTTGTAAGGCGCTCGGGGTCACTACCCTACTTACCTTGACTTATCGCGCCAATGAGACCGATTTGCACCAGGTCAAAAAAGACCTCAAAGAATTTAACCGGCGAATGCTCCGCGTGATGCCCGAATTCCGCTTTGTCGCCGGCTTTGAGCGGCAAGAAAGGGGTGCGTATCACGTTCACATGGGGACGGCTGGCATACCTACCGTTTTCCTCCAGAAAAACGCGGCTGGAGTTCCGACCCGCGTCAAGTCTTTTGACGTTATACGGGCCGTGTGGCGCTCCGTGACCAAAGAACGAGGGGGTAACATCGATGTATCGCGTAGAAAGCGTCACAGCACCTCTACGCCTGCCTCAATCGCTAAATATCTCGCCAAGTACATCACCAAAGAATTTGAGGACGGCGAGAAGCACTCCAACCGGTACACCTCATACGGTGCTGCATCCGCTGCCAAAGGCCTAGATTTCGGCAAATTCAACACTGCCCGAGAAGCGGTTGAGTTCTGCTACTCGCTTCTGAGCGGCCATGTTGTGTTCGATCAGCATTTCAGTCGATGGGGAGACTGGTTTTTCATGCACTGTGAAAAGCCTCTCGCGCCTTCGTCATCTGCTAGCACATAGATCGCCATGTGCATACTGTTTTATCTGTGAATGTTTACCGTTGCTGAACGGTAATCTGCGCAATAGATTTTTTCCTCAACTAATAAGGAAAATTTCATGCTGATTGGATATGCGCGTGTGTCTACAAAAGATCAGGAGACCGATTTACAACTTGACGCCCTTCGGCGTGCCGGTGTAGTGAAGATTTTTGAGGAAAAAGATAGCTCTGTTGGTGTGCGGCCTCAATTGAGGTTGTGCCTGGCATCTCTTCGCACTGGGGATGTTTTCGTTATATATAAGCTTGATCGTGTAGCCAGATCGCTCCCTGACTTGCTGGCAATCCTTGCCGATATTAAGGCTGCCGGTGCTCTTGTAAAGAGCCTGACTGAGCCGTTAGACACGACTACTGCCATGGGGTCGTTTGTGATTCAGATTCTCGGTGCCGTTGCTGAGCTTGAGCGGGGAATTATTAGGGAGCGTTCCATGGCGGGGCAACTGGCTGCACGGGACCGTGGCGTGCATCCCGGTCGGCCTCGCGCCTTATCGCCTGATGATGAAGCTGAAGTGGTCCGTTTGTATATCGCAGGTGGCTGCACCATTGATGGTTTGGCGCTTCGGTTTGGCGTGTCAGATTCCTCCGTCAAGCGGGCGCTGTATCGGGTAAGCAAGCCTGGACATTCAAGTCTGAAATAGGCGTAAAAAAACCCGGCTGGCCGGGTGGTTGCGTGGTGCGGAACCTTTCGTTTCCGCCAGGACAGAAAACAAAAATGCCGCCCTTGGGCGGCATTTTTGTGGGCGCAAGTTTCTTCTTTCAACCATTGGCGCGCTGCAGCAGGGCTTCGCCGATGAATTTGGCTCGGTCGCGCGGGAAGGTGAAGAATATCCAGCCGAAGCCGAGGTGGCGCAGCCCGAAGCTCACATGCCGCTCCGGTGTTTGAGTCTGGGCGACAGCAAAGTCGGCGTCGTTCTGCACCAGCACCGGCATGTCGGTAGTCACTTCCTCCTGGACGGGCGGCTGCATCTGGTTGCGGGCCTGCGCAAGCCGGTGCATCAGCTCTTCAACCTGGCGCGTGCTCAGTTGCTGGCCCAGGACGGTGAGGGTGCCGTCGGTGTTGGGTGTCATGGGTGCCCTTTCAGTGGCGATGGATGGGGTGGTCAGGCCGGAAGACCGGCCTCGGGCATGGGCGCGATTTTATCCTGAGCGTTTGACGTCCTGCGCCACGCAACCAGTCGTAAAAAAGCGGGTCTGACCGGTCTTCACACGGTATGGTGAAGGTTTTGTTCACGGAGAAAACATGGCTTTGAAAATCATTCTCACCAGCGCAGCGTCATGGCTACTCGTGGGCTGTACCACGCCCGCACCCCCTCCGACTGGCACGGGCACCGCCCCGACCGGGCCGACTACGGGCGTATGCAATGCGCAGGGCGCGCAGTTTGCTGTCGGCAAAACGGCGGGCGCCAGCGTGGTCGAGGAGGCGCGCCAGCGGTCGGGCTCCTACATGGCACGGGTGCTGCGGCCGGGCCAGATGGTCACCATGGAGTTCAATGCGCAACGGCTGAACCTAGATATTGACTCGGCCAGTGTGATTCAGCGCGTTCGCTGCGGTTAAGGCTAGTCGGCGGAAGCAGTCGTCGCCAGATGCTTCACACTGGCCAGTCAGGCCCAGTTTCTGTGAAATTGCGATCCCGGCTTTGTTGCCGAGCCAAAGAGTCGCCGTCGCGCGGCTCCATGCAATTTTGACGTGCTATTGAAACACTTGTGCTATATTTTATAGATACAGATACAAATGTTTCATGCTCGGCGCTTCCATCTTCTCCAACATCCCGCTTGACGGCCTGAGTCCGGAGTTGCTGCGTGCGGCGCGCTGGGTTGAGGCGCATTCGCGCGAAGTGGCGCTGCATTCCATGCGTGAGTGCGGCCGGCGCGCCGGCCTGGCGCCTGCCACATTGACACGGCTGTCGCAGGCCCTGGGCTTTCAGGGTTTTGAGGCGATCAAGCATCTTTGCCAGGAGTCTTTTTCCGCGCAGGGCGGTTACGCCGGGCGCGCCGAGATTCTGCAGGCCAGCGCGCGCCGTGACAAGGACTGGCTGGCACTGCTCAATGAAGCGCAACATGCCAACACGGCTTCGGTGGGCGGTCTGAACCAGACGGCGCAGCTCGAAGCGGCGGCCGATGCCATGCTAAAAGCGCGCCGCGTCTATTTTCTCGGTCTCCGCGCCAGCCACGGTTTGGCCTTGCATCTGCACTACACCTATGGCCTGCTGGCGTCCAACGGGGTGCTGGTGCAGGGGCTGGGCGGCACGCTGGATGACCAGGTGGGCGATATGGGCCCTGGTGACCTGCTGGTCGTGACCTCGTCGGCTTCCTACACGCGGCAGACCGTGCACGCCGTGGCGCAGGCGCGCGGGCAGGGTGCCGGCGTGGTGGCCCTGACCGACAGTGCGCTGTCGCCGATTGCCCGCTCGGCGACACACACGCTGCTGTTTCGCACCGACAGTCCCTCGTATTTTCATGGCATGGTCGGCGCACTGGCGCTGACGGAGGCCCTGGCCGCTGCCGTCGCGGTGCGCGGCGGTCGCAAGGTCCTGACCCATCTGCAGAACCGGCAGGATCGCCTTGACCGCGAAGGCGCGTACTGGAACGGGCGCAGCGACAGATCTGTGGGCGGCCGTTCAAATTCTTCATCAGAAAAACAGCCTCTATGACCGCAGCAACCACCCATGTTTTTCACCGTCACTTGCAGCGCAGGCCGCCGGTGGCCGTCAGCGGCCAGGGTGTTTACCTGACCGATGCGCAGGGCAAAACTTATATCGATGCCTCTGGCGGCGCCGCCGTGTCCTGTCTGGGCCACAGCCACCCGGACGTGCTGGCCGCGATGCATGCGCAGATCGACAAGCTGGCTTATGCGCATACCAGTTTTTTCACGACCGAGGTCGCTGAGGAACTGGCCGACAAACTGATCGCCAACGCGCCCGAAGGCATGAGCCATGTGTATTTCGTCAGTGGCGGTTCGGAAGCGGTCGAGGCTGCGCTGAAAATGGCGCGCCAGTATTTTGTCGAGATCGGTCAGCCGCAGCGCACCCACTTTATCGCGCGCAAGCAGAGCTACCACGGCAACACCCTGGGCGCGCTGGCCATAGGCGGCAACCAGTGGCGGCGCGAGCCGTTTGCGCCCCTCCTCATTTCCGCCACCCATGTGTCGCCATGTTACCCCTACCGTGAACAACAAGCCGGTGAGACGCCGGAGCAGTACGGCCTGCGTCTGGCGCAGGAACTTGAAGACGCGATTCTCGCAAAGGGCGCGGCCAGCGTGATCGCCTTCGTTGCCGAGACCGTGGGTGGCGCCACGGCTGGTGTGCTGGCCCCGGTGCCGGGTTACTTCAAGGCGGTGCGCGAGGTCTGCGACCGCTACGGTGTGCTGTTGATTCTTGACGAGGTGATGTGCGGCATGGGCCGCACCGGCACCCTGCATGCGTGTGAGCAGGAGGGTGTGTCGCCCGATCTGCTGACCGTGGCCAAGGGCCTGGGTGGTGGCTACCAGCCGATTGGCGCGGTGCTGGCGCAAAAGAAAATTGTCGACGTGATGCGCGCAGGCTCCGGATTTTTCCACCACGGCCACACCTATCTGGGCCATGCGATTGCCTGCGCGGCGGCGTTGGCGGTGCAGCAGGTGTTCGAGCGTGACCAGCTCTTGGGCCAGGTGCGCGAACGCGGCGATTTTTTGCAGCGGCTGATGCACGCGAGCTGGGACAGCCATCCCCATGTGGGTGACATTCGCGGGCGTGGCTTGTTCTGGGGCATCGAGCTGGTGCAGGAGCGTGGCAGCAAGAAGCCTTTCGATCCGGCACGCAATGTGCACGCACGTATCAAGCAGGAGGCCATGGCACGCGGATTGATGGTTTACCCGATGGGCGGCACCGTCGATGGCCGCTATGGTGACCATGTCCTGCTGGCGCCACCGTTTATCAGCAGTGAAGCTGAACTGACGATGGTGGTGGAGCGCCTCGGTTCGGCCATGGATGCCGCGATAGCTGCGGTGTGAAAAAATTGTTTTACAACCTGGAGAAATTGAAATGAGCAAGAAGTTTGCGTTGAATGTGCTGGGTGCCGCGAGTGTCGGTATCGCGATGGGTGCGGCCCTGATGTCTGCGCCGGCTGTCGCCCAGCAGAAGTTTGTGACCATTGGCACCGGCGGCGTGACCGGCGTGTATTACGCAGCCGGCGGCGCGATCTGTCGCCTGGTCAACAAGGACCGCGCCAAACACGGCATCCGCTGCTCGGTGGAGTCGACCGGCGGCTCGGTATTCAACGTCAACACCATCAAAGCCGGCGAGCTTGATTTCGGCTTCACCCAGTCCGACGTGCAGTACAACGCCGTCAAGGGCCTGAATCAGTACAAGGACGGCGCCTTCAGCGATTTGCGCGCGGTGTTTGCTGTGCATCCTGAGCCTTTCACCGTGGTGGCCCGCAAGGAAGCCAACATCACCAAGTTCGAGGACTTCAAGGGCAAGCGTTTCAATGTCGGCAACCCCGGTTCCGGCACACGCTCGTCGATGGAAGAGATGCTGGCCACTATGGGCTGGAAGCTGGGCGATTTTTCGCTGGCCTCCGAGCTCAAGGCCGACGAGCACGGCCCCGCACTGTGTGACGGCAAGATCGACGGATTTTTCTTTGGTGTGGGCCATCCTTCGGCCAACATCCAGGACCCGACGACCTCTTGCGGGGCCAAGCTGGTGTCCCTCACCGGCCCGGTGATCGACAAGCTGGTGGCCGACAAGCCCTATTACGCCAAGGCCACGATTCCCGGCGGCCTTTACCCGAACAACCCGCAACCCACCAACACCTACGGCGTGCTGGCCACGGTGGTGACTTCCAGCAAAACACCGGCCGAGACGGTTTACCAGGTCACCAAAGCGCTGTTCGAGAATTTTGACGAGTTCAAAAAATTACACCCGGCGCTGGCCAATCTCAAGCCTGAGAGCATGGTCAAGGACGGCCTGAGCGCGCCTTTGCATGAAGGTGCAGCGCGCTACTACAAGGAAAAAGGCTGGATCAAATAAACACCTTCAGGTGTGCGTGAACAGGGGCTGGGGCCGTTATGGTACCCGGCCCTTTTTAATACAAGACAAAGATCAGCTCTGGAAGGCCTCTGATGGCGCAACTCGAAAAATACTCGACCGAAGAACTGGACCAGCTCGTCAAGGAAGCCGACCTCGGCGGGCGTGAGCCTGGCGGCAAGATTGGTCTGGGCCTGGCCGTACTGGCGGGCGCCTGGTCGCTGTTTCAGGTCTGGTATGCCTCGCCATTGCCTTTCCTTTTCGGCTTCGGCATTCTCAACGATACCGAGGCACGCGCCATCCACCTGGCGTTTGCGATTTTTCTGGCCTTCTGTGCTTTTCCCGCTTTCAAACATTCTTCGCGCAGCGTGATCCCCTGGTCGGACTGGCTGCTGGCGCTGGTCGGGGCTTTTTGCGGCGCCTACCTTTTCCTGTTTTACAACCAGTTGGCACTGCGTCCGGGCTCGCCGACCACGATGGACATCGTGGTCGGTGTGGTCGGTGTGGCCATCATGTTGGAGGCGACGCGCCGCGCCATGGGTTTTGGCATGCTGGTGACCACCGGTCTGTTCATGGCTTTTGTGTTCCTCGGGCCCTACATGCCCGAGGTGATCCAGCACCGCGGCGCGTCGCTGCCTCGTTTCATCTCGCACATGTGGTTGACCACCGAGGGTGTGTATGGCGTGGCGCTGGGCGTGTCAGTGCAGTTCATCTTTTTATTCGTGTTGTTTGGCACCTTGCTCGACATTGCCGGTGCTGGCAATTACATGCTGCAGGTCTCGTTGGCCACGCTGGGCCATTTGCGCGGCGGGCCGGCCAAGGTGGCGGTGGTGTCTTCGGCGCTCAACGGCGTGGTGTCTGGCTCCTCGGTGTCCAACGTGGTCTCGGGCGGCATCTTCACCATTCCGCTGATGAAACGAACCGGTTATTCAGGCGTCAAGGCCGGCGCCATCGAGGCGGCGGCGTCCATCAATGGCCAGATCATGCCGCCGGTGATGGGTGCGGCGGCTTTCCTGATGGTCGAGTACGTGGGCATCCCCTATTCGGAAATCGTCAAGCATGCTGCGCTGCCGGCCGTCATTTCTTACATGGCCTTGTTTTACATCGTGCACCTGGAAGCGCTCAAGTACGACCTGCAGCCGCTGATGCGGGATCGCCAGCCGACCTGGCGCGAAAGGGCGTTGGGCTGGGCGCTGGGCCTGTCGGGCACGCTGGTTGCCTTCGCGGCCATCTATTACGCCATCACGGGTGTGCAATACATTGCGGGCGACGCCGCCGGCTGGGCGCTGGCTGCGCTGGCCGGCGTGACTTATGTGCTGCTGATGGCCTACTCGTCACGTTACCCTGACCTCGCCATTGACGACCCCCTGGTCAAGGAGGTCAAGCTGCCCTTGCCTTGGCCGACCGTGCGCGCGGGCTTGCATTTTTTCATTCCGATTGTGGTGCTGCTGTGGTGCCTGATGGCCGAAGAGCTGTCGCCCGGGTTGTCGGCCTTCTGGGCCACCGCCACTGTCATGGTGATGGTGGTGATGCAGCCGCTGATGCTGTCCATTTTTCGGCCCGATGGCAAAGCGGAAGAGGCGCTGTGTGCCCTGCGGCGCGGCTTGTCTGATTTGTGGCGCGGGTTGGTGCTGGGCGCGCGCAACATGATAGGCATTGGCGTGGCCTGCGCCAGTGCCGGCCTGATTGTCGGTGTCATCACCCTGACCGGCATGGGGCTGATGATGACCGACTTTGTCGAACTGGTCTCGGCCGGCAACATCATCGTGATGCTGCTGCTGACGGCTGCG
The DNA here is from genome assembly GCF_030689685.1 of Polaromonas sp. GTDB lineage: Bacteria > Pseudomonadota > Gammaproteobacteria > Burkholderiales > Burkholderiaceae_C > Polaromonas. The sequence goes on from NZ_JAUYEY010000031.1 coordinate 48,544, forward strand.
ATTTGCCTGATCATCGGTGCCGGGGTGCCGACCACGGCCAACTACATCCTGGTGGCCACCCTGATGGCGCCGGTGATTGTAGAACTCGGTTCCCGCAGCGGCTTGGTGATTCCGCTGATCGCGGTGCATCTGTTTGTTTTTTACTTCGGCATCCTGGCCGACGTGACGCCGCCAGTGGGGCTGGCCTCGTATGCGGCTGCCGCGATTTCGGGCGATGACCCCAACAAGACCGGATTGCAGGCCACCTGGTACAGCCTGCGAACGACGGTGCTGCCTTTCGTGTTTATTTTCAACCCGCAAATTTTGTTGATCGGCCTGGGCTCCTGGGTCGATGTGGTGCTGGTGTGCGTGACGGCGGTGGCGGCATCGCTGCTGTTCGCCGCCGCCACAATGAAATGGTTTCGCGCCCGCTGCACCTGGCCGGAGGTGGCGGTGCTGCTGCTGGCCACCTTTCTGTTCTTCCGGCCCGACTGGGTGATTGACCAATTTGCGCCCAAATATGTGAGTGCGCCGGCGAGCGACATCTACAAGGTCGCCGACGGCCTGCAACCCGAACAATGGCTGGTGGTGGGAATGGCCGGCGAAACGCTGAACGGTGAGGTGGTGACCAAAACCGTGGCCTTGCCCATGGGTGAAGGCGCCACGGGCCGCGAGCGTCTGCGCGACGGTGGCGTGACGCTCAGCCAGCTCGGCGCGGACCTGGAGGTGGCGGCGGTCAAGTTCGGTAGCCGCGCCAAAAAGCTGGGCGTGGAGCAGGGCTACAAGCTGGTGGAGCTGAAGCTGCCGAACCCGGCGCGGCCCTCATCGCACTGGGTTTTTATTCCGGCGGCGCTGCTGGCTTGGGGGGTGTGGTGGCTGCAGGGCTTGCGGCTGCGGCGTGGACGGCCCTGAACAGGTCCGGGGTCTGAACCAACTTTTTTTGAGACAAATCGGCCTCCACCCCATGACTGGCGGTCATAGATAGCTATCAAAAGAGGAGCTAATCAGGAATCCACCGAGGCGCTCCAACGGTCGCCCCAGTTCTTGCCCCCGGCTTTGTCCATGCTGCGGCGGTCGCGTTTGGTCGGGCGGCCGTGTTCGATGCTGGCGGCAGGCTCGTTGTTCATCCGGCGCTGCTCGGCGGCGGCTTCCCGCAGTCGCAGGCTCTCCGGCGTTTCTTCATAAAGCTGCTGCGCGACGGGTGCTGCGCCGCGTTGCTGGCTCAAGCCCCGGATCACGACCGTGCGTGTCACTGGTCCCTGGCGCATGGCGACGGTGTCGCCGGCCTTGATGTCGCGCGCCGGCTTGGCCTCCAGGCTGTTGACCCGGACCCGGCCCTTGGCGATTTCGTCGGTGGCGAGAGAGCGGGTCTTGTAGAAGCGCGCGGCCCAGAGCCACTTGTCAAGGCGCATAAGGAGGAGCCCTTAGCGGACTGCTGGGATAACTAAGCTGCTTTTTCTTCATCAGCCAACATTGTGAACCAGCGGCAGCCGCACCGTCGCATCCAGCCCGGCAATACGCCCATGGTCTTCGCGGTTTTCCAGCGTGATGCTGCCGCCCAGCGCCTGGGTGATCTCACGGCAAATCGCCAGGCCCAAGCCTGAGCCCTGGCGCACGTCGCCGGCAGAAAACGGCTCGTACAAGCGGGCGGCCAGTTCGGCGCTGATGCCCGGCCCGCCGTCGCTGACGGTCAAGGCCGCGTACGAGTTGTCGCTGACCAGGCGCACGCTCAGTGCGCCGCCGTGCGGGCTGTGCTTGATGGCGTTGTGCAGCAGGTTGCGCGCCAGCTCGCGCAGCATCCATTCATGGGCGTGCACGGTCGCTGGCTGGGTGATGATTTCAAAATCAATGTCCTTGTCGGCCAGCAGTGGCGATACATCGACCACGACCGCGCGCAGCAGCGCTGGCCAGTCCTGGGCCTGTGCATCGGTCTGTTGGCGCAACTGCTCAACCTTGGCCAGCGCCAGCATCTGGTTGGCCAGCACGGTGGCGCGCTCGACGGTGCCTTCAATCTCCTGCAGTGCCTGCTGCGGCGCCACGTCACCGCGCAGCGCCGACTGCACCTGGGTCTTGAGCACGGCCAGCGGCGTGCGCAACTGGTGCGAGGCGTCACGCACAAAACGCTTCTGGTGCTCGGTCAGATTCTGCAGGCGCTGCATCACCTGGTTGGTGGCTTCGATCAGCGGCAGCAACTCGCGCGGCGCGTCGGGCGCGGCCACCGGCGTCAAATCGCCTTCGGGTCTGGCCTTGAGCTCGCCGCTGAGCCGGCGCACCGGCCGGGTGGCGCGCTGCACCACGACGATCACGACCAGCACAATCACGGCGATCAGCAGCGCCTGCCGCCACAAGGTGTCGAGCAGCACCTTGCGCGCCAGCGTCTCGCGCAGCGCCAGCGTCTCCGCCACCTGCACCACCGCCATGCCACGGCCCTGCGCGCTGGCCACGGGCTGCAGCAGCACCGCCACCCGCACCTCGTCGTTGCGGAAACGGTCGTCGTAAAAAGCCACCAACGCCGCATAGGCGCCCTGGTCGGGAATGCGGCCGCGCCAGAAAGGCAGCTCGCCAAAGCCCGAGATCACCTCGCCTTGCAGGTTGGACACGCGGTAGACCAACTGACTGCGGTTGTCGGCCTCAAAGGCTTCGAGAGCGGAGTAGGGCACGGTGGCGCGCAGCACCGACAACTCGTCATAACCTTCAACATCAAGTTGCTCGCCGATGGTCTTGGCCGAGGCCAGCAGCGTGCGGTCGTAGGCAATATTGATGGCGCCCAGGGTCTGGCGGTACAGGCTGACGGTGTTGATGACGATCAGGATGCCGATGGGCAGCAGGATGCCGAGCAGCAAATACCGGCGCAGCGACATTGCCCCCACGCTTGTCGCTTCGCGTAATACGCTGCCCCCCGAGGGGGCCGTGCTTGCTCGGGGCGGCCCTTCGCTGCGCACACTCACCCCCCGTGCTTCTTGGAGTTCTGGTGGCGGTTGCTCAGGCATCGGTCTTGAGCAGGTAACCGAGCCCGCGCAGCGTCATTAGCGTCACGCCGGTGTGTGCGAGTTTTTTGCGCAGGCGGTACACCACCACCTCAATCGCTTCGTAAGCGACCTCGACCTGGCCGGGAAAGACCAGGTCGAACAGCCGCTCCTTGGTCACCGCATGGCCTTTTTTCTCAAGCAGGGCCTTGAGCAGCGCCAGCTCGCGCGGCGCCAGGTCCAGCACCTGGTCTCGGAAGTAGATCGCACCGCTCTCTTTTTCATAGCTGATTGCGCCCGCTGCATAAGGGCTGGAGGTCGATTCGGCTGTGGATCCGGGACGGCGGCGGTGCAGGGCGCGCAGCCGGGCTTCGAGCTCGTCGAGGTCAAACGGTTTGGGCAGGTAGTCGTCGGCCCCCAGGTTCAGGCCCATGATGCGGTCGCCGACGGTGCCGCGCGCGGTCAGGATCAGCACCGGTGTGTGCAGCCCGCCGCGCCGCGCTTGCTCCAGCACCTGCAGGCCGTCCAGGCCAGGCAGGGTTAGGTCCAGCAGGATCACGTCGAAGGTGGACGACTGCCACTTCTCCAGGGCCACCCGCCCGTCGCCGCAGGCCTCGATCTGGATGCCGCGCCGCCCCAGCGCGCGGACCAGCGTAGTGCGCATGGCGGCATCATCCTCGACCAAAAGCAGTTTCATGGGCCGGACATTAGCACCTTATTTCACGTTTTTGGACAGCCGTTTGACAGCTAAGCGGCGCATGATGCGTTGGTCAGCAAAACACAAGGAGACATTCATGCGTCGCGACACCTTCCTCAAATCCATGGCTGCCCTGGCGGCCGCCGCCACCCTTCCGCTGCCGGCCCTGGCCTCGGCCAATGTCAAGATGATGATTCCGGCCAACCCCGGCGGCGGCTGGGACACCACCGGCCGCGCCCTCGGCAAGGCGCTGCAGGAGTCCGGCGCGGCCTCCACCGTGACCTACGACAACAAGGGCGGCGCCGCCGGCGCGCTGGGGCTGGCGCAGTTCATCAACGGCAGCAAGAACGACCCGAACGCACTGATGGTGATGGGCGCCGTGATGCTGGGCGGCATCATTACCGGCAAGCCGCCGGTCAACCTGAGCCAGGCCACGCCAGTGGCGCGCATCACCAGCGAGTACAACGTGTTTGTGCTGCCCGCCAACTCTCCGTTCAAGACCATGAAGGACGTGGTCGAGCAGCTCAAGAAAGACCCCGGTAGCGTGAAGTGGGGCGGCGGCTCGCGCGGCTCCACCGAACACATCGCTGCGGCCATGATCGCGCGCGAAGTCGGTGTCGATCCGTCCAAGATCAACTACGTCGCCTTTCGCGGCGGCGGCGAGGCGATTGCGGCCATCCTGGGTGGCAACGTCACCATAGGCGGCAGCGGCTACAGCGAGTTTGCCGAGTACATTGCCAGCGGCAAGATGCGCCCTTTGGCCGTCACGTCGGCCACCCGCCTGAAGGGCGTCAACGTGCCCACGCTGAAAGAGCAGGACATCAACGTGGTGATTGGCAACTGGCGCGGCGTCTACGGCGCACCCGGCATCACTGCGGCGCAGCGCAAGGAGCTGACCGACAGGGTGCTCAAGGCGCTCAAGTCCAAGGCCTGGGCCGAGGCGCTGGAGAAAAACAACTGGACGCCGGCTGTGCTGACCGGCGCCGACTTCGAGAAGTTTGTGGACGACGACTTTGCCAGCCTGCGCGCAACCATGGTCAAGTCGGGCATGGTCTGAGCGGACCGGTTTTAACCAACCCAATCAACACGTCCCTTCCCGGCTGTCATCCCCGGACCTGATCCGGGATCCATGTCAGCTGAGCCTCCGTCCGTGGGGTACAGCCGGCATGGATGGCGGGTCAAGCCCGCAATGACAGCGTGTGGTGTGCAGCCCTTCCAGCGAGGCCGTCCATGACTCCCCACCCCCTTTCCCCGGCGCAAAGCCGCCTGCAGGCTCTGGTCGGCGGCGGCGTGTTGCTGCTGGCGGCCGGCCTGGCTTTCGGCGCCGTCAGCATTCCTTCGGCCGCCGGTTATGCCGGCGCCGGCCCCAACTTCCTGCCCTGGGTGGTGTCGCTGGCGCTGGCCGTGTGTGGCGGCTTCCTGGTGTGGGAGGCGCTGAGCGGCGGCTTTCGCGAGATGGCGCCGCCCAGCGACACGGCACCGGCTTACTGGGCCGGCTTCGCCTGGGTCTCGGCCGGGCTGCTGACCAACGCGGCGCTGATCACGACCATCGGATTCATTTTGAGCTGCACCTTGTGTTTTGTGCTGGCGGTGCAGGGCCTGCGCGGCGCGGAAGGGCACACCGGGCTGGAGCCCAAAACCTGGCTGAAAAACGCCGCCATCGGCCTGGCGATTTCAGCGCCGGTGTACTGGGCCTTCACGCAGTTCCTGGCGATCAATCTGCCGGGCCTGACTTCCACCGGGTGGCTCTGAGTCAGAACAATGATGGACATCTTCAACCAGCTTCTGCAGGGCTTCGCCACTGCAGCTACACCGATCAACCTGCTCTGGTGTTTTGTCGGCTGCGCGCTCGGTACCGCCGTCGGCGTGTTGCCCGGCATCGGCCCGGCCGTCGCGGTGGCCATGCTGCTGCCCATCACCGTCAAGGTCGAGGCCACGGCGTCGATGATCTTTTTTGCCGGCATTTATTACGGCGCCATGTACGGCGGCTCCACCACCTCGATCCTGCTGAACACGCCGGGCGAGACCGCCAGCATGGTCACGGCCATGGAGGGAAACAAGATGGCCAAGAGCGGGCGCGCGGGCGCGGCGCTGGCTACGGCCGCCATCGGCTCGTTTGTAGCGGGCACGATTGCCACGGTGATCGTCACGCTGTTTGCGCCCATCGTCGCGGAGTTTGCCGTCAAGCTGGGGCCGCCCGAATACTTCATGCTGATGCTGCTGGCCTTCACCACCGTCAGCGCGGTGCTCGGCAAAAGCGCGGTGCGCGGCCTCACGGCGCTGTTTGTCGGCCTGGCAGCGGGCTTGGTCGGCCTGGACCAGATCACCGGCCAGGCGCGTTACACCGGCGGCGTGCCAGAGATGCTGGACGGCATCGAAATCGTGCTGGTGGCAGTCGGCCTGTTCGCCGTGGCCGAAGCCATGTACGCCGTGCTGTACGAGGGCCGGGTTGTTGATTCGCAGAACAAGCTCAGCAAGGTGCACATGACGGCCAAAGACTGGCGCCGCTCCTGGCCGGCGTGGCTGCGCGGCACGGCGATAGGCGCACCGTTTGGTTGCATCCCGGCCGGCGGCACCGAGATACCGACTTTCCTGAGTTACGCGACCGAGAAAAAGCTGGCGAAAGACAACACCGAGTTTGGAACCAAGGGCGCCATCGAAGGTGTGGCCGGCCCGGAAGCTGCCAACAATGCCACCGTCACGGCCGCGATGATCCCGCTGCTGACGCTTGGCATCCCGACGTCCAACACCACAGCCATCCTGCTCGGCGCCTTCCAGAACTACGGCATCCAGCCCGGCCCGCAACTGTTCAGCAGCTCGTCGGCCTTGGTCTGGGCGCTGATCGCTTCGCTCTACATCGGCAACGTGATGCTCTTGGTGCTGAACCTGCCGCTGGTCGGCCTGTGGGTCAAGCTGCTGAAAATTCCCAAGCCTTATCTGTACGCCGGTATTTTGATTTTTGCGACCGTCGGCGTCTACGGCATGCGGCAAAGTGCTTTTGACCTGTTCCTGCTCTACGGCATCGGCGTGCTGGGTGTGGTGATGCGGCGCTTCGATTTTCCGACGGCACCGGTGGTGGTCGGTATGATCCTCGGCCCGCTTGCCGAGGCGCAGTTTCGCAATGCGATGTCGATAGGCGAGGGCAGTGCGATGGTGTTTTTGCAGCGGCCGATGTCGGTGAGCTTGCTGGTCATCGTGGTGGCGGTGCTGGTGTTGCCGCGTGTGGCCAAGGCCTTGTCGGCGTGGCGTGCGCGGTAGACCGGCACTGCTTGAGACTGAAAATTAAGTTTGACTAGACGGGTTGTCAGATAAGCTAAGGTAAATTTATTCGTGAAAGCTCGTTGCGAAAAATTTGTTAATGGCAATCTTTAGTAGAGCATTAGCCCCAACAAATCACCGTAACCCCATATCAAAGTTCCCACAACTAGAAACCCAGCCCCTAAAAAGCCAGCTCTCTGATCAAGAGCATGCTCCAGAAATTGCCGTTTTGTGTCTTCGCTATATGCCACTTTGAGTTTTTGCCCAGCCGCTGTCTCATTTGTCGAAACGATAGTTACTCGCGCAAAAGAAATAGCTGCGCCGCCGACCCCATGCGATCCCAAGCGAACAATACTTCTGTATCCCAATATGGCACCAACCAAAACAATCACTGAGCCAGAGCGTTGGAACCAAAACCATGACTTGTTGCCCATATCTTGGTGAATCGACAAAAAAACCGTAATAACGGTTATTGTCAGAAGGACTGGCATGCTCAATAAAAGTTTTTTCATTCCCATCCTTTTTTAATAGAGGTCAACTAGATCTCTTTTGAATTAAAGAGTGTTCCGCGATAGCCTTCCACACACGCTTTACGTAATTGGGAACAGGTATGTACAAAAGAGATTGGTCGACGTACATGGTCAAGAGTGTTATGGCAGAGCGCGAGGAAGCTAAGTGGCCAACTCTCTCAGAAGAGCAACTTCAACAATATAACGAAAGTAAACTCATTGGGTGGCAGGCTTTAGTCTTGCATTTGCCGGCACCAATATTCGCCTTGACTGCCCGAGTATTCAATGTTTTTGAAGTTTCTCAAAACGGAAAACGGGCGCGGCTTTATCCCCCATTTCAGCTAAATCACTCAGAGGTAGAAAGCGCTGCTTTTAAGAATGCTTGGCTTCCCGAGGGACACATGGAGGTTAATCATTGCGTACAAATTGGAGACACTGCAGTAAAAGGACTGCAGATTATTCCGGGCTTTGATGTTAGTGCTTCTTTTTACCAGGGAATGCGTATTGATGAAGAGATGGGATTCAATACTCCAAAGGTCGTTAACGCTTTGATGGAGCATATCTGCCAACAAACTGGGCAGTGGTGGTTGAGAGGCCGAACCAACCCGTTCAAAGGCATGGTTCGTTTGGGGTGTGAGGTCAATAAGGACTTCACCATTCGCGAAATCTTGAAGCATTCTGGTCAAAAACAGCTTGAATCAACTTGGATGGGCGTAGACCAGAGTCTTCGCCCTGATGGCTTTGCGCTGCCTTTGACAAATAGCCTTTGGCTTCGCTGTTGTCACGATGTTTCAGTAGGTTTAAAAGCAGACTCTGCCCTACTGACATTTTACGACGCGGTTAATAACTTTATGAATAGCGAAGATGAACTTTGCGTGCTTAATCTGGCTATCTCAATTGAAATTATGGCGAATAAAGTTAGGCTTTCAAAGGGGCAGCATCCGGCGGCTGTCCCCCAGCTTTTGAAAACCAGCGAGTTATTCTTGAAGGAAGATCGGGCTTTGATTCAAAAAATGTATGCAGATCGCAACAATGTTGCCCATGGAGGAAGGCCACTTTATCTTGGGAAAACTGAAGCCGTATCAATAGAAAAATATCTGGAAATCGTTCTCGCTGTGAAGTCTAAATATATGGAATGTTTGAAAGGCACTGCTTGGCATCGTCTGTCGCAGATCGACGCGACTCCTGCTCGAAAATGAACCGGCCGTGAGAATTCTCAGTTACTTTGATTCGAGCGTTTATGCGCCTGAATGAATGTGTGAAAAGCGGCCAGACATCTCGCAACAAGTTGGCTATCAATTAATTTAATTTTGATTGCGTCCTTGGTGGGACTGGACACTAGCTGCAGAGCATGTCGCTGCCTTTACCCTAGATTTGGGATTAGTCGTCGTCAATGATGAGTTGGAGCGGATGATGCCCATAGGTTTGACCCGTTTGGCAATTGGCTTGAGAGCCAGCATGGCTCGATGGGCGTTACCATCGATGCATGGAACAGCTTGACACCACAACGCATGGCCTGCCGCGCGATGCCCAGAGCATTCTGGAGCTGGCGGCGCGGTCCATGTTTCATTTGTTCTCCAGCATCAGCCAGGGCATGTTTCTGGTGGACCGCAGCGGCCGCATCGTCTGGGTCAACGAGGGTTACAAGCGTTTTTTGCCGGCGCTGGGCTTTTCGTCGGTCGACCAGTTTGTCGGCCACATGGTGGAAGAGGTCATCCCGAATACGCAGATGCGGCGCGTGCTGGAAACCGGCGAAGCCTTTCTGATCGACCTGCTGACCAACCGCGCCGGCACCTTTGTCGTCAGCCGCATTCCGCTGCGTGACGAAAGCGGCGACGACATCATTGGCGCCATCGGCATCGTGCTGTTCGACCACCCCGAGACCACGCTGCAGCCGCTGATCAGCAAGTTTGCGCTGCTGCACCGCGACTTGGACGACGCACGCAGAGAGCTGGCCAGCCAGCGCCTGCAGCACACCGGCGGGCAGCGCCAGTCCAAACACACGTTTGCCAGTTTCATAGGCACCAGTCCGGCGGCGGTCGAGGTCAAGCGCCAGGCGCGCCGCGCCGCGCAGACCACCAGCCCGGTGCTGCTGCTCGGCGAGACCGGCACCGGCAAGGAGTTGCTGGCCCATGCCATCCATGCGGCGTCGAGCCGCGCGCGCGGGCCGTTTATCAGCGTCAACATCGCGGCCGTGCCCGACACGCTGCTGGAGGCCGAGTTTTTCGGCGTGGCGCCCGGCGCCTATACCGGCGCCGACCGCAAGGGCCGCGACGGCAAGTTCAAGCTCGCCGACGGTGGCACCTTATTTCTCGACGAGATCGGCGACATGCCGCAGGCGCTGCAGGCCAAGCTGCTGCGCGCCTTGCAGGAAGGCGAGATCGAGCCGCTGGGATCCAACAAGCTGATTCCGTTTGACGCGCGGCTGATTGCCGCCACCTCGCGCGACCTGGCGGTGCTGGTGCGCGAAGGCAAGTTTCGCGAAGACCTGTTTTACCGCCTCAACGTGTTGCCGGTGCGTGTGCCACCGCTGCGCGAGCGGCGCTCCGACATCCCGGCGCTGCTGGAGGTGCTGGGCGAGGAAATGACCTTGCGCAGCGGCGACCGCCAGCCTGAACTGTCGGCCGATGCGCTGGCCTTGTTGTCGGCGCAAACCTGGCGCGGCAACATCCGCGAGCTGCGCAATGTACTGGAGCAGGCCGCCATGCGCAGCGACTCGGCCAACATCGAACGGGCGCAGTTCGAGCAGGTGCTGAAAGAGGCCGGCATCGAACGTATCGCACCCGCGCCCGCCGCGCTTGAAGGCGCGGACCTGTCGGCAAGCGACCCCCTGCGGCCGCTGGCCGAGCAGATTGCGCAGGTCGAGCGGCGGGCGATTGCCGCCGCTATGGAGGCCACGGGCGGCAACAAACTGGCGGCGTCCCGGCTGCTCGGAATCTCCCGCGCCAAGCTGTATGAACGTCTGGATAACCCTGATCAAAAATAAGGCAATTGCCTGAAATAAATACAAAAATATTGTATTTATTTCAGGCAATTTAAAGGTTATAAAAAAAATATCCATATAAATCAGCGATTTAAAACTGGCACGACCTGTGCAATCCTGGTGCATAACCACAACAGGAGACATCCATGCACCGTCGCACCCTGATCGCGCTTGCCGCCATCACCACCGCCCTGGCTTCGCCACTGGCTTTTGGCCAATCCACCCCGTCCAAAGACATCAAGATTGCGTTGATCGCCAGCAAGACCGGCCCGCTGGAGGCTTACGCCAAGCAGACCATTGTTGGCTTCAATATGGGCCTGAGCTACGCCACCGGCGGCAGCATGATGGTCGCCGGCAAGAAGCTGGTCGTGATTGAAAAGGACGACCAGGGCAAGCCCGATGTGGGCAAGAGCCTGCTGGCCGCAGCCTATGCCGACGACAAGGTCGATATCGCCGTCGGCCCGACCGCCTCTCCGGTGGCGCTGGCCATGCTGCCGGTCGCCGAGGAATACAAGAAAATCTTGCTGGTCGAGCCGGCCGTTGCCGATTCGATCACCGGCGACAAATGGAACAAGTACATCTTCCGCACCGGCCGCAACAGCTCGCAGGATGCCGCCGCCAACGCGGCCGCGCTGGACCAGCCGGGCAACGTGATTGCCTTTTTGGCCAACGACAATGCTTTCGGCCGTGACGGCGTGAAGGCGGCCAAGGACTTCACCAAGAAGGCCAAGGTGGTGCATGAGGAATACCTTCCCGTTGGCACCACCGACTTCACCGCCGGCTTGCAGCGCATCATCGACAAGCTCAAGGACCAGCCGGGCCGCAAGTACATCTCGGTGGGATGGTCCGGTGCGCCCACACCCTTCGGCAAGATCGCCGACCTGGACCTGAAAAAACGCTACGGCATCGAACTGGCCACTGGCGGCAACATCCTGCCCGCGATGGTGGCCTACAAGCAGTTTCCCGAGATGGAAGGCGCCCTGTATTACTACTTCGGCATCCCCAAAAATCCGGTGAACGAGGCGATGGTGGCCGAGCACTACAAGCAGTTCAAGACGCCGCCTGACTTCTTCACCGCCGGTGGTTTCTCGGCTGCGATGGCCGTCGTGACCGCGCTCAAGAAGACCAATGGCGACACCAACACCAACAAGCTCATCACCGCCATGGAAGGCATGAGTTTTGACACGCCCAAGGGCAAGATGACTTTCCGCAAGGAAGACCACCAGGCCATGCAGAGCATGTACCACTTCAAGATCAAGGTAGACCCGGCCTTTGCCTGGGGCGTGCCTGAGCTGGTGCGTGAGATCAAGGCGGAAGAGATGGCTATCCCGATCCGCAACAAACGCTAAAACAGCGTGCTCGGCTACTGCGCAACCGCCATGCCGCGTTGCGCAGTGCTCGAAACCCTCATGGACCGTTAGTCCACTCCGGTTTCTGCGCGCTGTGCGCCTTGCCTGACGATTGCTCGCTACGCCGCTCCCGCTGTTTGGGGGAGCCAAAGAATATGCTTCAAACAAACGAACTCACGGTCCGCTTCGGCGGGCATGTGGCGGTCAATGCTGTCTCGTGTACTTTTACACCGGGCACGCTGACGGCCATTGTTGGCCCCAATGGCGCGGGCAAGACGACCTATTTCAATTTGATTTCGGGGCAGCTCAAGGCCAGCAGCGGCACGGTCACGCTTTATGGTCAAACCTTGTCCGGCATGAGTGCTTCAGCGCGCACACGCGCCGGCCTGGGCCGGGCCTTTCAGTTGACCAACCTGTTTCCGAATCTGACGGTGCTGGAAAACGTGCGGCTGGCCGTGCAGGCGACCAGGCAGGGCGCGCACCGCCACGGCTTAAACCTGTGGAGCATCTGGAGCGACCACAAGGCGCTGGTACAACGGGCCGAAGAAATTCTTGAAGCGGTGGCCATGAACGACAAGGCCGGCATGCCGGTCGCCAGCCTGCCGCATGGCGACCAGCGCAAGCTCGAAGTGGCGCTGCTGATGGCGCTGGAGTCGCAGGTCTTCATGTTCGACGAACCTACCGCCGGCATGAGCACCGACGAGGCGCCGGTGATTCTGAATTTGATCCGCCGCCTCAAGCAGGACAAGACCAAAACAATCTTGCTGGTGGAGCACAAGATGGACGTGGTGCGCGAACTGGCCGACCGCATCATCGTGCTGCACAACGGCGCGTTGGTCGCCGATGGCGAGCCGGCCGAGGTGATTGCCTCACCCCTCGTTCAACAGGCCTACCTCGGCATCAACCCCAGCGAAGAGGAGGCGACATGACAGACCGGAGCCAGCGCGGAACCGGCTTTGCCGGGCCGCGGGTGGCGCGCCCCTGGGGGGGTGACGCCGAAGGCGGCGCAGGGGGGCTTGTCCTTCGTGGCGTCCACACCCACATAGGTGCGTACCACATCCTGCATGGCGTGGACCTGGCCATACCGAAGGGGCAACTGACCATGCTGCTGGGCCGCAACGGCGCCGGAAAAACCACCACGCTGCGCACCATCATGGGCCTCTGGCAGGCCTCGCAGGGCAAAGTCAGTTTTGCCGGCCGCGACATCACCCGGCTCAACACGCCGCAAATCGCCGAACTCAACATTGCCTATGTGCCTGAAAGCATGGGCATTTTTTCGGACCTCACCGTCAAGGAAAACATGCTGCTGGCCGCGCGCAGTGCCAGCCGTGCCAGCCAGATGGACGAGGCGCGCCTCAAGTGGATTTTCTCGCTGTTTCCTCCGGTGGAGAAATTCTGGAACCACCCGGCCGGCAAACTCTCGGGCGGTCAAAAGCAGATGCTGGCCGTGGCCCGTGCGATTGTCGAGCCGCGTGAACTGCTGATCGTCGACGAGCCCAGCAAAGGCCTGGCGCCGGCCATCATCAACAACATGATTGACGCGTTTGCGCAGCTCAAGGCCAGCGGGGTCACGATCTTGCTGGTCGAGCAAAACATCAACTTTGCCAAACGCCTGGGCGACACCGTCGCCGTGATGGACAACGGCCGCGTCGTGCATGCCGGCTCCATGGCGGAACTGGCAGCAGACGCCGCGTTGCAGCAATCGCTGCTGGGACTTGCCATATGAAAACTCTTGATTTCGACTGGAAGCCGCTGGCGTTGGTCCCGCTGCTGGCCGTGTTGGTTTTTCCCTTCATCGGCTCCAGCTCCACCTGGCTCACGCTGACGGTGGCGGGCCTGGCCATGGGCATGATCATCTTCATCATCGCCTCCGGCCTGACGCTGGTGTTCGGCTTGATGGACGTGCTCAATTTCGGCCATGGGGTCTTCATCGCACTCGGTGCGTTTGTGGCTACCAGCGTGCTCGGCGCCATGAGCGACTGGACCGGTTCGCAGGAACTCTGGCGCAACCTGGTGGCGGTGCTGCCGGCCATGCTGATTGCCATGCTGGTGGCGGGTGGCGTTGGCCTGGCGTTTGAGCGTTTCATCGTGCGGCCGGTGTATGGCCAGCATTTGAAGCAGATCCTGATCACCATGGGCGGCATGATCATCGGCGAGGAGCTGATCAAGGTGATTTGGGGGCCGGCGCAAATTGCGCTGCCGCTGCCCGAAGGCATGCGCGGCTCGCTGCTGGTCGGCGATGCGGCGATTGAGAAATACCGCCTGATCGCCGTGGTGGTGGGCCTGGCCGTGTTTGCTGTGCTGGCCTGGACCTTGGCACGCACCAAGATCGGCCTGCTGATTCGTGCTGGCGTGCAGGACCGTGAAATGGTCGAGTCGCTGGGCTACCGCATCAAACGCCTGTTTGTCGGCGTGTTTGTGGTCGGCAGTGCGCTGGCCGGCCTGGGCGGCGTGATGTGGGGGCTGTACCAGCAGGGCGTGACGCCGCAGATGGGTGCCCAGGTCAATGTGCTGATTTTCATCGTCATCATCATCGGTGGCCTGGGCTCGACCGGCGGTGCGCTGATAGGTGCCTTGCTGGTCGGCCTGATGGCCAACTACACCGGTTTTCTGGCGCCCAAGGTGGCGCTGTTCTCGAACATTGCGCTGATGGCCGCGGTGCTGCTGTGGCGGCCCCAGGGCATTTACCCCGTGACCAACCGCTGAGGATGAGGCCATGAACCCCTTCCTCACCCGCGTTCTTTCCAACGACTTTCCGCGCAGCCGCGTGCTGGCCGTCATTCTGGTGGGCCTGTTGCTGGCGCTGGCCTTTGCGCCGTTTATTTTTCCCGGCGTGAAGGCGCTCAACGTTGCGGCCAAGGTGCTGATTTTTATTGTGCTGGTGGCCAGCTTTGACTTGCTGCTGGGTTATACCGGCATCGTCAGTTTTGCGCACACCATGTTTTTTGGCATTGGTGCTTATGGCATCGCCGTAGCGACAACCCGCCTGGGGCCGACCTGGGAGGCGCTGGCAGCCGGGCTGCTGTCGTCGCTGGCCTTGTCCTTTGTGCTGTCGCTGCTGGTGGGTCTGTTTTCGCTGCGGGTCAAAGCCATCTTCTTTGCCATGATCACGCTGGCGGTGGCCTCGGCCTTCCAGACCCTGGCCTCGCAGTTGTCGGAGATCACCGGCGGCGAAGACGGCCTGAGCTTCAAGGTGCCCGAGCTGCTGTCGCCCAGCATGGAGTTTTTCGAGCAACCCTTTCTCGGTGTGTCCATCGACGGGCGTCTGCTGACCTACTACCTGCTGTTTGTGGTCACCGTGGTGCTGTTGCTGAGCCTGCTGCGCATCGTCAATTCACCGTTTGGCCGCGTGCTGCAGGCGATCCGCGAAAACGAGTTTCGCGCCGAAGCCATCGGTTACCGCGTGGTCGTCTACCGCACCACCTCCAGCGTGTTGTCGGCGCTGTTCGCCACGCTGGCCGGTGCCATGCTGGCACTCTGGCTGCGCTACAACGGGCCCGACACTTCGCTGTCGTTTGAAATCATGATCGACGTGCTGCTGATCGTCGTGATCGGCGGCATGGGCACGATTTACGGCTCCGCCATTGGCGCGGTGCTGTTTCTGGTGGCGCAAAGTTACCTGCAAGACCTGCTGCGCCTGGGCAGCGAAGCGGCCTCTGGCCTGCCCTGGCTGGCGGCCCTTCTTTCGCCCGACCGCTGGCTGCTCTGGCTGGGCCTGCTGTTTGTGTTGTCTGTCTATTACTTTCCCACTGGTGTGGTGGGGCGGCTGCGCGCCGCGCAAATCAACAAGTTAGCGAGGCGGTCGTAAGGAGGTAGCAAATGGAAAAGCCTGAGTTCAGGCAACAACAAGCAGGAGACAACACCATGATGAGCAAGACGTTTGGACACGGGGGTCGACAGACGGTGGCCGCGCTGGTGACGCTGGCTTTGAGCGCGGCAGGCGGGCTGGTGTCGGCAGCCGACATCGTGATCGCTCAGGTGGTGCCGCTGTCGGGCGTGCTGGCCAGCACCGGTCACCAGATGGTGGTCGGCGGGAAAATCTACTTTGAGCACATCAACGCCCAGGGGTACCGCGAAACCGGCGGCGGCGCGCAGCTCTACAACATCTCGGTGGTGGACCCGGCCGAACTGGTCAAGCTGGCCGGCCTGAAAAACGCCCACGGCCTGGGCATCAGCCAGGTGGTGCCTTACCCCTTCATGCCCAACGCACCGGTGGTGCGCGAGTACCAGGCGCTGCTCAAGAAGTACGCGCCGAAGGAGCTTGTGAACTACACCAGCTTTGAGGAGTTTGTGGGTGCCAAGGTGCTGGTGGAAGCCTTGCGCCGCGCCGGCCCGAACCCGACGCGCGCCAAGGTGGTCAAGGCCCTGGAAGGCATGACCAGCTACGACACCGGCGGCGTGATCGTCAACTACTCGCCCAGCAACCGCATCGGCTCGCGTTATGTCGAGGTCACGGTGATCGGCAGCACCGGCAAGCTGCTGAAGTAACACCGCCCGCGGTACGCACAACAACAGATCACAGAGAGTCCTGTCCAATGTCCTTCACGTCGCATTACCTGAGCTGCGCCGGCCGCGAAATCCATTACACCGAATGGGGCTCGCAGCACAGCGCCACCGTGATCGCCTGGCATGGGCTGGCGCGCACCGGGCGCGACATGGACGAACTGGCGGCACACCTGAGCACGCGTTACCGCGTGATCTGCCCCGACACGATTGGCCGTGGCCTGAGCCAGTGGAGCCCGGACCCGGCCAAGGAGTACCAGCTCGCGTTTTACGCGCGTATTGCGGCTGAGCTTTTTGACCAGTTGAAGATAGAGCGCGCGCACTGGGTCGGCACCTCCATGGGTGGTGCCATCGGTTTGGTCTGCGCGTCGGGCTTGTTCGAGCCCAGCCTGAAAGCCCGCATCCAGAGTCTGGTGCTCAACGACACCGCGCCAAAAATTGCCGACGCGGCGATACAGCGCATACGCTCTTACGCCGGCAACCCGCCGGCCTTTGACACCGTGCGCGAGCTCGAAGCCTTCTTGCGCCAGGTTTACAAGCCCTATGGCTGGCTCAGCGATGCGCAGTGGCGGCGGCTGACTGAAACCTCAACACGCCGCCTGCCCAATGGCCAGGTCACGCCGCACTACGACCCGGCGATGGTGCAGCAGTTCACGCACCACCCCGACGACTACCTGATCTGGGACCACTACGACGCGCTGAGTATTCCGGTGCTGTGCCTGCGCGGCGCCGACTCCGACCTGGTGCTGCGTGAGACCACAGCCGAGATGCTGATACGCGGCCCCGGAGCGCAGGGCTTGACGCAAGTGGTAGAGATCGAAGGCTGCGGCCATGCGCCAGCACTCAATGTGCCGGATCAGCTCGAGCGGGTATCGGGGTTTATCAAGGCGGCCAGCCGGGCCGGGGTTGCTACTGAATAGATAGCTGCTTGTGCCCGCTGGCTATGGGCTGGAGGCCGATTTGATGCCCAAACGGCGCGTTTGGCTTGTGATTGCGGGCTTGACCCACCATCCAGGAGTCAGGTCTCGTTGATGTAGCCGCGCGCCATGGCACCTGCCTGGTCGTCGAAAATGGCCATCGCGGTTGTCATGCGTTTGAAACCCAGCTTGCGGTAAAAGCCTTCTTTGCCGGGAACCGCGTAAAGAATGATCTTGCGGTGACCGCAGGACAGGTTCACCAGATGGCTGACGATCTCCTTGCCGAGGCCGGTGCCCTGGTGGCTGGGCAACACGGCGATGTCGCAGATGTAAGCGCAGTCCACGCCGTCAGCCAGCACGCGGCCCACGCCGACGAGTTTTCCGTTTTCATGGACGAAGCAGCGGAACATGCTGTGGGTGAAGACGGTTTGCAGGCTGGCAGGACTCTTGTTGCCTAAAGGCGTCGCTGCATACAACGCGGAAAGTTCGTTCCAGTCGATGTCCGTTAACTGATCGGTCCAAATGAAGGGCATACTTTTTTGGATAAAGCTTGACATTTTAGCTGAGCAGCCCGCGCCGGCAGGACACGCATGGCCCAGGATGAAATGAACGCCATGAGCGCCATGCCGATGTGGGTCCAATCGAATGATGGGTTAGGCCGCACTCTCGGGCAGCCGAAGTTCCATGAACAGGCTGTGCGGGTCTTCTTTGTAGTTGGCGAATGGGCCTGACTCTTGGAAGCCTGCACTCCTGTACAACTGCTGTGCAGCCAAGAACGCGGGATGCGTGCCAGTCTCCAGGCTGACCAGGCTATACCTGCGTTGTCTTGCGGTCTCGATGATTCGATGGAGTACTGCACGGCCAGCGCCGCGGCCGCGAAGCTTTTGCGGCGTGCGCATGGACTTTATTTCTCCATGCCTTGAAGTCAACTCCTTCAGTGCGCCACACCCGAGCAACAGGTCGTCGTCCCAGACGGTCCAGAAGGTGATGTCTGGAGACTTTAACTTTGACAGATCCAGGGCGAACACCTGCTCGGGCGGGCTCAACTCGTACATGTTTGCCAAGTGCTCGCTCAGGAGTTCTTGGATTGCAGGGCGGGAGAGGTCGTCGAATTCTATTCGCATGATGTAGGTGTCGTATTGAGCGGCCTAACGTTGAGTTATACGTTCTTCAGTTGCTCCCATACGGCTACCGAAAAATGTGGGGAAACTGGTGCTGGATCAGCAATGAAACCATTGCTCTGCTTAATGGAACTCGGAAGATCCCACAAGCCATGCCGCTTGCCGACAATAACCCTACTACCCGCCTGCATCTGGGGTAGAACGACCTCAATTAGCCAACGCCGAGTGAACTGAGCAGAGTGAAGCTTCTTGATGAGTCTTCGATTGTCGGGTTCTTCGCTGATCTTCGGACTGCGATAAGCGCAAGCATTGACTATCGCAGCCTTGCCGCTGAAGACCAATTCCGAATAGTTGATACCTCGATAGTACGGCGCAACTTCCTGCCAGTCTGCTTCCGCCGGAAATGAAAGGCGCTTCAAATATCGGTCCGCTGCACCAATCGCAGCAAACTCGCCAGGCGTAACGCTTGCGCTGTAGCCCCCATTCGCGGCCAAGACAATAATCTTTGCGTTCTCTATGTCACCCACGAACGCTGGCGGTGGAAAGTCAAGATTGAACGTATGCGGCTCTCTACCAAGCAAGTCTTCGTCATCTGGATGCGCCCATCCTTGCTTTGTCTGCCGCACCTTTGACCAGTATCCGGAAAGATCGATGCTCACTTGCTTGCCCTTGACGTAAAAAGTAATGTATCCCGCAAGAGCAGCGGTATAACTTGGCGGCTGCGGTCTAACTCAGACACCGAGTTATGGTTCAAGGGCTTGTCACGAAACAGTTTTTTGAACATCGCGTCTTCCTCGCAGATCGATAAAAGGCCGTCAAATACCGCACGATTCTAGGCTGGGCAAGGGGGCGGGCGCATCCTGCGAAAGAAGGGGATAAAACCCTCAAAAATGCGGCGGCAAGTCATCCCGCAAACTGCGCACCGCACCCACACCACCCTCCACCGGCGCCTGCTGTTTCAAATCGGCGATCTCGCGGATCAGGGCGTCGATTTGTTGTTGCTGGCGCACGATGACGCTGTCGAGTTTGTCGAGCAGGTCTTCGGTGAAGGAGGCCTTGATCTCGAGCTCGGTCAGGCGCTGGTCTGTCGTGGCGTTTGTGTTGCTGCTGGGTTCCATGGCGCTATTGGACAGGATTTTTAGGGCGACCTTAGCGCTGCATTGACCAGCGCTTCATCGGGCGCCGCAAACACTGTGTTGTGGCGTTCGGTCAGCGGGCCTCCTCCGGGAAAAACTTCACCACCGGGGCCGTAACCCACCGCCTTGAACTTCCACACGCTGCCGATGCGCTTGAGGTTGCCGACGTGGCCCTGCTGGCTGTGCATCACGCGCCAGACACCGTCGTTGAGTGGGCTGAGCAGGAATTCAGGCATCAGTGCGCCCCTCGTCGGTCGCTGAAAGTTTTCGCCTTGCCCCGACAAAACCGATCACTTCCATTTGTTTCATCAAGCATAAAAAAGATGCTAGCCCATGCTGGACGGACGCGAGCAGCTATCAAAAACAGAGCGCCTATTGCCTGCTTACTGCTTGGCACCTAGCGCCAGCGCCGCAGCGCGTGACGCGGCCAACGCTTGCGCATCCGGCGCGGCCCGCGTAGGCCAGCCGGCCAGGTGCTGCTCGGCGATGTCGCCCAGCGCCTCAAGCCATTCGGGGCTGTTGTTGAGGCAGGCGATGTAGCTGAAGCTTGTGCCGCCGGCGTGCAGAAAGGCTTCGCGCGCTTCCATGCTGATTTCTTCCAGCGTTTCCAGGCAGTCACCGGTGAAGCCTGGGCACATCACATCGACGCTGTGGGTGCCGGCCTGCGCCAGCGCCACCAGGGTCGGCTCGGTATAGGGTTCCAGCCATTTGGCCTTGCCGAAGCGCGACTGGAAGGTCACCACGTATTGATCCTTCGCCAGACCCAGCGCTTCGGCCAGCAGGCGCCCGGTTTTGTGGCACTCGCAGTGGTAAGGGTCGCCCAGATGCAGTGTGCGTTCGGGCACGCCGTGAAAACTCATGACCAGTTTGTCGGCCCGGCCCTGTGCGGCCCAATGCGCACGCACGCGTGCCGCCAGCGCTGTCATGTAGCCTGGGTGGTCGTGGTAGTTGTTGACAAAACGCAGCTCGGGAATGCGCCGCACTTTGGCGGCCCAGCTGTACACCGCGTCGAACACGCTGGCGGTGCTGGTGCCGCTGTATTGCGGGTAGGCCGGCAGCACCAGAATACGCGTGGCGCCTTCGGCCTTGAGTGCATCGAGTTGCGAGGCGATCGACGGGTTGCCGTAACGCATGGCGTAAGACACGGCGACGTGGTGGCCACGCGCGCCCAGCGTGTTGCCCAGCGCTGCCGCTTGTGCCGCAGTCCACACCTTGAGCGGGGAGCCTTCCGCCGTCCAGATGCTGGCATATTTGGCCGCCGACTTTTTGGGCCGCACGCGCAGAATGATGCCGTGCAGGACCAGCCACCAGACGGCTTTGGGAATCTCGATCACACGGTGGTCGCTGAGGAACTGCGCCAGGTAGGGGCGCAGCGCGGCGGCCGTCGGTGCATCGGGCGTGCCGAGGTTGCAATACAACACGGCGGTGGCCGATGCGGCTTTTGCGGGCTGGCCGTGCGTGAAGGGTGGTTCGGGGGCGAAAGTCATGGGTTATTCTCCCCTACCTATGCTTGACCTGACAATTATTAAAGCCATATCCATTGACCTTGACGATACCCTCTGGCCCGTGTGGCCCGCCATAGAGCGGGCCGAGGCCGCACTCGATGAATGGCTGGGCCGCCACGCGCCCATGACCGCCGCCATGTTTGCCAACCCCACCGCCAGGCACGATATCCGCGAACAGATCGTGCGAACCCGGCCCGAACTCAAACACAACCTCAGCGCGATCCGGCGCGAGGCGATCCGTCTGGCGCTGTACCGCTCCAAGGAAAATCCGCTGCTGGCCGACGACGCCTTCGAGGTTTTTTTTGCGGCACGCCACGAAGTCACGCTGTTTGACGACGCGCTGATGGCGCTCGAATTTTTGTCCTCGCGTTACCCGGTGGTGGCCTTGTCCAACGGCAATGCCGACATCCAGCGCGTCGGGCTTGACAAGTATTTCCGGGCCGCGATCAGCGCGCAGCAGTTCGGCGTGGGCAAGCCGGACCCGCGGATCTTTCATGCGGCGGCCGGCGCCGTGGAGGTGCCGGCGCACAACGTGCTGCATGTGGGCGACGACGCCACGCTGGACGTGCTGGGCGGGCTCAATGCCGGCATGCAGACCGCCTGGATCAACCGGCTGGACCATTTGTGGACGCATGATGCCTCGCCGCACGAAACCGTGACCAGCCTGACCGAGTTGTGCGACCTGTTCAAGGCCGCAGAGGCGCAGGCATGACCTTGAAGATTTACGGCATCGCCGCCTCGCGCACCTCGCGCCCGCTGTGGGCCGCGCAGGAACTGGGCCTGGCGTACGAACACATCGCGCAGGTCTACGAAGGCGGCGCCACGCGCACGCCAGCGTTTCTGGCGCTCAACCCCAACGGCCACATCCCGGTGATCGACGACGACGGCATCGTGGTGTGGGAGTCCATGGCCTGCGCGCTCTACCTCGCGGAACGTTTCACTGGCCCGGACGGCCAGTCGCTGGCGGCGCAGAACCATGCCGAACGCGCCGAGATCCTGCGCTGGACCTTCTGGGCCGTGACCGAGTGCGAAAAAGACGCGCTGACTTTCCTGATGCACCGCGTGGCGATGGCTGAAGAACGCCGCAAGCCGGAACTGGCGCTGCAAGCCGACCGACGCCTCGCACCAGTGTTGCAGGTGCTGGAGCAACACCTGCAGGGCCGCAGCTATATTGCCGGCGACCGTTTCACCGTGGCCGACATCTGCGTGGCTTCGGTGCTGGCCTGGGCCCAGCGCGCCGACGCGATGGCTGCTTGCCCGCGTGTGGGCGAGTGGCTGGAGCGCTGCCTGGCACGGCCCGCGCAACTGCAGGTGCGTGTGATGGCACGCAACCGGGTCAAGACCTGAGTTCCCGTAGATTTACAAGCAAAAGAGGCCTCCAGCCCTTATCGGGCGGGCGCTAGCAGCTATTTATTTGATAGCATGTTGTGCTGCCTGCAAGCCAGAACGCACCGCGCCTTCGAGTGTCGCCGGGTAGGGGCCGTCCACATAGTCGCCGCAGGCCAGCAGCCCTGGCAGCAGTTGCGCTGCAGGTCGCAGCAAGCCGGGCAGGCAGGCGAAGGTCGCGCGTTTTTCAACAATGCTTTGCACAGCGACAGCCTGCGTCAGGCTGAGCTGCTGGCGAGCCTGCGCCAGCACGCGCTGCGTCAGCGCGGCGCTGTCGCCCTGGCTGGCACTGACCACAAAGGCCAGCAGGCCGTCGGGGCCGCCGAGCTGGCTGCGGTCAAACACAAACTGCGCCGGCGCATCATCTTCCGGTTCGCTGGCGCGCAAGGCGAGCATGGGCTGCGCCAGACGCGTGCCGGGTGACGAGACATACACCGTGGTGATGGCTTCAAACTGCAGCGCGCTTGCCCGCGCCACCCAGACATCGCAGGGCAGGTTGCTGCTCAAGGCAAGCCGCGCCGCTTCGCCCGGCGGGCAGGCCAGGATCACGCGCTCAAAAGTTTCGCCATCGACCTGCCAGCTCGCGCCTGCAGGTGCGAGGGCCAACACGCGTGTACCGAGGCGCACATTGGCGCCGTGCTGCGCCAGCCAGGCCAGTGCCGCGTCGGGCAATAGCGCGCTCAGGTCGGTGCGCGGCAGCAGCAGATTCGAGCCGCCGGACTGCGAAAACAGCGCATCGCGCAGCACGCGCAAAAACACCTGGCCGCTGGCGCGGTCGGCGGGGGTGTTCAACGCGGCGACACACAGCGGTTCAATCAGCGTGGCCATGACGGCGGGCGAGAGCTTGCCGCACAAATGCGCGACGGACAGATCCGGGTTGCAGCGGAAACCGCTGAGTTGCCACTGCACTGCGGCGCGCAACAATGAAAACTTGTCGCGCCAGGACCAGCCGCGCGCGCGCAGGATGCCTGCGAATGCGTCCAGCGGTGTCGGCAGCGAAGGAAAGCCCAAACCGCTGCCATCGGAAAACTGCAGCGTCAGCGGCATGCGCAGCAACAGCGTGTTGGCATCCAGGCCCAGGTCGGCCATTAACTGCAAAGTGTCGCTGTAGGCGCCGATCAGGATGTGCTGACCGTTGTCCAGTGGCAGTGCAGAGCCATCGGGCCACTGGCCATCGACGCGCCGCGCTCGGCCACCCGGAATGCGGGCTGCTTCAAACAGCGTGACCTGCTGGCCGAGTCGCGTGGCTTCGACCGCCGCAGCGCAACCAGCCCAGCCCCCGCCGATGACGGCGACCTTCACACCACTTTTCCGAAGGCTTGGGTCTTCCACGCCAGCCAGAACTTGCGCAGTGGCGTCAGACTGACGCGCTGGTGCAGCACCTGGTAGTTGTCGGCCGCGATCTCGCGCAGCAGGGTTCGGTAGATGCTGGCCATCATCAGGCCGGGTTTTTGCGCGCGACGGTCAGCCTCGGGCAGCAGCGCCAACGCCTCGTCGTACAGGGCCAGCGCGCGCCCGGTCTGAAACTTCATCAGCGCGGTGAAACGCTCCGAGTATTGGCGCTTCAAAATTTCGTGCGCCTTCACATCAAACTGCTGCAACTCATTGACCGGCAGGTAGATGCGGCCGCGCAGCGCGTCTTCGCCCACGTCGCGGATGATGTTGGTCATCTGGAAGGCCAGACCGAGCTTGTGCGCGTAAGTTGTGGTCGCCTCGTCGGTCTGGCCGAAGATGCGCGCAGCGACTTCGCCGACGATGCCGGCCACCAGGTGGCAGTAGGTCTTGAGATTCGGGAAGTCGAGGTAGCGGTTTTGCGCCAAGTCCATCTGGCAACCCTCGATCACCGCCTGCAGATGCCGCGCTTCGATGCGGTAGGCGGGCGCCAGCGGCATCAGCGCCTTCATCACCGGGTGTGTCGGTTCGCCGGCATAGGACTTGAGAACCTCGGCATGCCACCAGGTGAGCTTGGTGTAGGCCACGCCGGGGTCGCTCACCTCATCGACCACATCGTCAATCTCGCGGCAAAACGCGTAGAAGGCGGTGATGGCCGCGCGTCGCTCCTTCGGCAAAAACAGGAAGGCGTAGTAAAAACTGCTGCCGGACGCGGCGGCTTTCTGCTGGACGTATTCCTCAGGGCTCATGCTTCGGATTGTCGCAGGCCGGTACGGTCTTTTGTCAGTGTGTACTGCGTCACGGCCACAGAGCCTTGCCAAAAATCACCACCGCATCCCAGGCGCCTAGCTTGGGCCGTTGCACGAGGGTTCGGTGCTCCATCGCTGCCATTTTGTCGAGGATGCGCAAGCCGCCCTGGATCACGCAGCGCAGCTCCAGCGCGGCGCGCCAGCCGTCGAAACCGCCCAGCCGGCGCGCCACGGCGGCCGGAAGTTTGATGCCCTGGAGCATCCTGGCCCTTGCCGCACGGGTGCAAGTTGCTATCAATTCAGTAGTGGCGGGGTTGACGTCGCGGGCCATTAGCTGCGCCTCGTCCACGCCGTGTACCGCCCACAACTCGCGCGGGATGTAGATGCGGCCGCGCGGAATGTCCACGCTGAGGTCTTGCCAGAAGTTGATCAGTTGCAGGGCGCTGCAGATGTTGTCGCTCTGGCCCAGGGATTCGGCGTCGTGCACGCCGTACAGGTGCAGCAGCAGGCGCCCGACCGGGTCGGCCGAGCGGCGGCAGTAGTCCAGCAGCTCGGCCTCGGTGGCGTAGCGCTGCTTGACCACGTCCTGCTCAAAGGCGCTGAGCAGGTCGGCCAGCAAGCCCACCGGCAGGTCAAATTCGGCGATGACCGGTTGCAGCGCGTCAAATACAGGGGGCCAGCGCCTCGAACCGGGCCGCCCTTCTGCCGCCGCGAACAGGTCGTCGCGGCAGGCCGCCAGGTCTTGCAGGCGTTGGGCGGGTCGGGCCTCGCCTTCATCGGCGATGTCGTCGGCGGTGCGGGCAAACCAGTAGATGGCGGCGATGGCCGGCCGCAGGCGCGGCGGGCACAACACGGAGGCCACCGGGAAGTTTTCATAGTGGCTGGACGGCGGCTGCAGCGCCGGCGGCGTGCTGTGGGGGGAGCCTGAATGCATGGCCCGGATTGTCGCTTGACAGCGCTAGTGATTTACCCTAGATTACTAACCGGTCAGTCATTAGCGCGGGATTTGTTCCTCAATCTTGCTGATCCTCCGCCACCGCTTTTTCCCACCACATCATGCATAAAACAGCCTTTGTTCTCCTCAGCAGCGCCCTGATTCTGGCCGCCTGTTCCAAGCCTGCCCCGCCTGAGGAGCCGGTCCGTGCGGTCAAGGTGGTGACGGTGGGAACCGATTCTTTCACGGCCAGCTACGAGTTTGCCGGCGAGGTGAAAGCCCAGGTCGAGTCTCGGCTGGGGTTCAGGGTCGGCGGAAAAATCATCCGGCGCCAGGCCGAGCTCGGCCAGCATGTGAAAGCCGGCCAGGTGCTGGCGCAACTGGACCCGCAGGACTACAAGCTTGCCGCCGATGCCGCACGCGCCCAGGTGGCCGCCGCCAGTACTAACCGTGACCTGGCGGCTGCCGACTACAAGCGCTACAAGGAACTCAAGGACCAGAACTTCATCAGCGGTGCCGAACTGGAGCGCCGCGAAACCACGCTCAAAGCCGCGCAGGCGCAGCTCGAGCAGGCGCAGTCGCAACTGGCAGTGCAGGGCAACCAGGCCAATTACGCGTCGCTGGTCGCCGACGTGTCGGGTGTGGTGACTGCGGTCGAGGCTGAGGCCGGCCAAGTGGTCACGGCCGGCACGCTGGTGCTGCGTATTGCCGCAGACGGCCCGCGTGATGTGGTGTTTTCGGTGCCCGAAGACAAGGTGGCCGCGATCAGGGTCGGCACGCCGGTCAAGGTGCGCGTCTGGTCGCAGGCCGGTGAACTGGCCGGCCGGGTGCGCGAGGTGTCGGCCAGCGCCGACACCGCCACCCGGACCTACCCGGTGAAAGTGGCCCTCGACACCAAAGAGCCACCCGTGCTGGGCGCCACGGTGTATGTGCAGCCGCAGGGCCTGGGCGCGACCAAGTTGCCGGTCATCAAGCTGCCGACCAGCGCCTTGCGCCAGGAAGGAAAAAACAGCGCGGTCTGGGTCCTCGACAAGGCAAGCATGACGCTCAAGTCGCAGGTCATCCAGATCGCCACCGCCGACGGCAACGAAGCGGTGGTGGCCGCCGGCCTGCAGCCCGGCATGCTGGTGGTCAGCGCCGGGGTGCATGTGCTTTCACCCGGCCAGAAGGTCACCATTTATCAGTCAAAAGTGGCTGTAGCCCCTGTCCCGCCTGCGCAAGCCGCTATCAATTCAATAGCGACTGCAGCCGCTGCTGCGCCTGCGGCGAAGTGAGGCTGGTATGAACCAGAAACAACCAAAAGACAGCTTCAACCTGTCCAAATGGGCGCTGGACCATCCGGCGCTGACGCGCTACCTGATGGTGGTGCTGATGCTGCTGGGGTTTGCCGCCTACTTCCAGCTCGGGCAGGACGAAGACCCGCCGTTCACCTTCCGCGCCATGGTGGTGCGCACTTACTGGCCGGGCGCGACGGCGCAGCAGGTGGCCGAGCAGGTGACCGACAAGCTCGAACGCACGCTGCAGGAAGTGCCTTACGCCGACAAGATACGCAGCTACTCCAAGCCGGGTGAGTCGCAGATCATTTTCCAGATCAAGGACTCGTCGAAAGCAGACGACGTGGCCGGCGTCTGGTACGCGGTGCGCAAAAAGATCGGCGACATGCGCGGCACCTTGCCGGGCGGGGTGGTGGGGCCGTTTTTCAACGACGACTTCGGTGATGTGTATGGCGTGATCTACGCGCTGCAGGCCGACGGCTTCAGTTATGCCGAACTCAAGACCTTTGCTGACGATGTGCGCCAGCAGTTGCTGCGTGTGCCCGATGTGGCCAAGGTCGAGCAGTTTGGTGTGCAGGACGAAAAGCTGTTCATCGAAATTTCGCAGAAACGCCTGGCCCAGCTCGGGCTGGACTTCAACCAGGTCTTGAGCCAGCTCGGCCAGCAAAACGCCGTGGAATCGGCTGGCGCCATCCAGACCCCGCTCGATGTGGTGCAGGTGCGGGTGGCCGGGCAGTTTGAGGCGGTCGATCAACTGCGCGCCATGCCGATACGCGGCAATTCGGGCAGCCAGTTGCGCCTGGGCGACATTGCCGAGATCAAGCGTGCTTATGTCGATCCGCCGGCGGTCAAGGTGCGGCACCAGGGCAGGGAGGTGATTGCGCTGGGTGTGTCCATGGGCAAGGGCGGTGACATCATCGCGCTGGGCAAAGCGCTCAAGGCCACCACGGCCCACATCAGCACCACTTTGCCGGCAGGGATCGAGCTGGTGCAAATCCAGGACCAGCCGACTGCCGTGGCGACCTCGGTCAATGAATTTTTGCGTGTGCTGATTGAGGCCGTGGCTATTGTGCTGGCCGTCAGTTTCATCGCGCTGGGTTTTCATCGGCGGCCGGGTCAGCACCCGCTGTGGCGGCGTTATTACATCGACATGCGGCCGGGGCTGGTGGTCGGCATCACGATTCCGCTGGTGCTGGCGGTGACTTTTCTGGCCATGAGTTATTTCGGTATCGGGCTGCACAAGATTTCTCTGGGCTCGCTGATCATCGCGCTGGGCCTGCTGGTCGATGACGCCATCATTGCGGTCGAGATGATGGTGCGCAAGATGGAAGAGGGTTACGACAAGGTGCGCGCCGCGACCTTTGCCTACGAGATCACCGCCATGCCGATGTTGACCGGCACGCTGATCACGGCGGTGGGCTTCCTGCCGATTGGCATGGCCAAATCGACGGTGGGCGAATACACCTTCGCGATTTTTGCAGTCACGGTGATTGCGCTGGTGTTGAGCTGGATCGTGTCGGTGTATTTTGTGCCCTACCTGGGCACCTTGCTGCTCAAGGCCAAACCGCTGCCGGAAGGTGCAGATGCCGGCCACCAGGAGCATTTCGACACGCCGTTTTATCGCGGCTTTCGGCGCCTGGTGAACTGGTGCGTGGAATACCGCTGGGTCACCATCGGCGCCACGGTGCTGACCTTCGCGCTGGGCATCGTCGGCATGGGCCAGGTGCAGCAGCAGTTCTTCCCCGATTCAAGCCGGCCCGAGATCATGGTGGACATCTGGTTCCCGGAAGGCACCTCGTTCGCAGCCAATGAGTTGACGGCAAAACGTGTCGAGGCGCGTCTGCTTCAGGAGGAAGGCGTCAGATCGGTCAGCACCTGGGTGGGCTCGGGCGTGCCGCGCTTCTATTTGCCGCTGGACCAGGTTTTCCCGCAGACCAATGTGTCGCAATTTATTGTGCTGCCCAAAGACCTGAAGCTGCGCGAATCGCTGCGCATCAAGTTGCCGGCACTGCTGGCGCAGGAGTTTCCGGAGGTGCGCGGCCGCATCAAGCTGCTGCCCAACGGCCCGCCGGTGCCCTACCCGGTACAGTTCCGCGTGGTCGGCATCGACCCGCTGGTGCTGCGGGAGCGGGCTGACGAGGTCAAGGCCGCCATGCGCGAAAGCGCCAACACCCGCGGCGTCAACGACAACTGGAACGAGTCGGTCAAGGTGCTGCGCCTGGAAGTCGACCAGTCCAAGGCGCGCGCCTTGGGCGTGACCAGCCAGTCGATTGCGCAGGCGTCCAAAACCTTGCTGAGCGGCAGCACTGTGGGGCAGTTTCGCGAGGGCGACAAGCTCATCGACATCGTGCTGCGCCAGCCGATGGACGAGCGCAACGCCATCACCGACATTGCCAATGCCTACCTGCCAACGGCGTCCGGCAAGTCGATTCCGCTGACGCAGATCGCCAAGCCGGTGTTCACCTGGGAGCCGGGCGTGATGTGGCGTGAAAACCGCGACTACGCGATAACGGTACAGAGCGACATCGTGGAAGGCCTGCAAGGCGCGACGGTGACCGCCGAATTGCTGCCAGCCCTGAAGGCAATTGAGGCCAGGTGGCAGAAAAACGGCATGGGCGGCTACCGCATTGAGGTCGCCGGCGCCGTCGAGGAGAGCAGCAAAGGCTCCAGCTCGATTGTGGCCGGCGTGCCCATCATGCTGTTTCTGACCTTCACCCTCCTGATGCTGCAATTGCACAGCTTCAGCCGCGCGATGCTGGTGTTCCTGACCGGGCCGCTGGGTATTGCCGGCGTGGCCGGCGCGTTGCTGCTGCTGGGCCGGCCGTTTGGATTTGTCGCGCTGCTGGGTGTGATCGCGCTGATGGGCATGATCCAGCGCAACTCGGTGATCCTGATTGACCAGATCGAGCAGGACCGGGCAGCCGGCATTCCGGCCTGGGACGCGATTGTCGAGTCGGCGGTCCGGCGCCTGCGCCCCATCGTGCTGACGGCTGCGGCGGCCGTGCTGGCGATGATTCCGCTGTCGCGCAGCGTGTTCTGGGGGCCGATGGCCGTCGCCATCATGGGCGGGCTGATTGTGGCCACGGTGCTGACCTTGCTGGCCCTGCCTGCGATGTACGCTGCGTGGTTTCGGGTAAAAAAGGAAACACCCCTGCCAGCCTAAATCCAAGCGTGGGGTAATCGGCGGTCGAATCTGGCGCCGATACAGGCTAAAATAGAAAGTTAACCGATTTCAGGCGGGGGTCCAGCAGCCTAAAAGCTGAGGATTCCCGTTTTTATTTCAGGCGCGCGGGTGGCGAAATTGGTAGACGCACCAGGTTTAGGTCCTGACGGTAGCAATACTGTGCGGGTTCGAGTCCCGCCCCGCGCACCACTATTTGAGATTTTCAGGACGATTGCCGCACAGCCTTGAAGTGCCGTGCGCCGGTCCGTCTTTTACATATTCTGGATATTAGGAGCAGACCATGGCCGTGACTGTTGAAACCCTTGAAAAGCTGGAACGCAAGATGACCTTGACCCTGCCGGTCAACACCATCCAGTCCGAAGTCGATTCCCGTCTGAAACGGCTGGCGCGCACGGTCAAGATGGACGGCTTCCGTCCCGGCAAGGTCCCCATGAATGTGGTGGCCCAGCGTTACGGCTACTCGGTGCATTACGAAGTCATGAACGACAAGGTCGGCGAGGCTTTCTCGCAGGCCGCCAACGAGGCCAAGCTGCGTGTGGCTGGCCAGCCGCGTATCAGCGAAAAGGAAGGCGCGCCCGAGGGCGAGCTGGCTTTCGACGCCATTTTTGAGGTCTACCCCGAGGTCAAGATCGGCGACCTGGCCAACGCCGAAGTCGAAAAGCTGACGTCTGAAGTCAGCGACGAAGCCATTGACAAGACCGTGGACATTTTGCGCAAGCAGCGCCGCACCTTTGCCCAGCGCGCCATGGACGCTGCGGCCCAGGACGGTGACCGCGCGACCATCGACTTTGAAGGCAAGATCGACGGCGAAACCTTTGCCGGCGGCAAGGCTGAGGCTTTCCAGTTTCTGGTCGGCGAAGGTCAGATGCTCAAGGAATTTGAAGATGCGGTGCGCGGCATGAAAAGCGGCGAAAGCAAGACCTTCCCCCTGAGTTTCCCGGCCGACTACCACGGCAAGGACGTGGCTGGCAAACAGGCGGACTTCATGGTCACGGTCAAGAAAATCGAAGCCGCACACCTGCCCGAAGTCAACGAAGCCCTGGCCAAGTCGCTCGGCATTCTTGACGCCAGCGTCGAGGGCTTGCGTGCCGACATCAAGAAAAACCTGGAGCGTGAAGTCAAGTTTCGCTTGCTGGCCCGCAACAAGAATGCCGTGATGGACGCACTGCTGGCCAACGCCGAACTGGATGTTCCACAAGCGATTGTCCAGGCCGAGCTGGAGCGCATGGTCGAAGGCGCCCGCGCCGACCTCAAGCAACGCGGTATCAAGGACGCCGACAAGGCGCCGATTCCCGACGACATCTTCCGCCCGCAAGCCGAAAAACGCGTGCGCCTGGGCCTGGTGGTGGCCGAATTGACCCGCGCCAACAACTTGTTCCCCACCAGTGAGCAGGTCAAGGCCCATGTGCAGGAACTGGCTTCCAGCTACGAGAAGCCCGAAGACGTGGTGCGCTGGTATTTTGGCGACGAAAAGCGAATGGCTGAAGTCGAGTCCGTGGTGATTGAAAACAATGTCACCGACTTCGTGATGGGCAAGGCCAAGGTTGTTCAAAAAGCCGTTGCCTTCGACGAGTTGATGGCGCAGAACTGACCGGCTGGCGGGCGCTCCGCCCGCCACTTGGTGGCAAATATCTGATGCGGGGGCTTGCGGCTACGGCTTCAAGCCCCATTTATTTTGGGTAAAGTAGGCCCAACCTTTGGAGAACATATGAGCCCGTATAGCAGTGCACAGGAAATTCAGGGCCTCGGCATGGTGCCGATGGTGATCGAGCAGTCCGGCCGCGGTGAGCGCTCGTATGACATTTATTCGCGTCTTTTGAAAGAGCGCGTGATTTTCCTGGTCGGGCCGGTCAACGACCAGACCGCCAACCTGGTGGTGGCGCAGTTGCTCTTCCTGGAGAGCGAGAACCCCGACAAGGACATCTCCTTCTATATCAACTCGCCGGGCGGTTCGGTGACGGCCGGCATGGCGATTTACGACACCATGCAATTCATCAAGCCCGACGTGTCCACGCTGTGCACCGGCATGGCCGCCAGCATGGGCGCTTTCCTGCTGGCCGCCGGCGCCAAGGGCAAGAGGTTTTCGCTGCCCAACTCGCGGGTGATGATTCACCAGCCCTCGGGCGGCGCCCAGGGGCAGGCCACGGACATTGAAATCCACGCCCGCGACATCCTGAAAACGCGCGAACAACTGAACCGCATCCTGGCCAACAACACCGGCCAGACCGTCGAAAAAATCGAGCGCGACACAGAACGTGATTACTTCATGTTTGCAGACGAGGCCAAGGCTTATGGCGTGGTGGATGAGGTGATCAGCAAGCGCCCCTGAGCGCGCAGGCGCAAAAACCGGTCAGTTGCGACACGGCAACGGCGTTTTCTGTAACAGAGAACGCCGTTTTTATTTGGTTATCATTGACTCATCAACCCTTTCGGGATCCACAAAGGCACTCCACCAATGGCCGAGAAAAAAGGCTCTTCCAGCGAAAAGACCCTGTATTGCTCCTTCTGCGGCAAAAGCCAGCATGAAGTCAAAAAGCTGATCGCAGGGCCGTCGGTCTTCATCTGTGATGAATGCATCGATTTGTGCAATGAAATCATTCGTGATGAGTTGCCCGCCGGGGAAGATGTGCGCGAAACGCGCGGCGACCTGCCGACGCCGCTGGAAATCAAGACCACGCTGGACGGCTATGTGATTGGCCAGGAACTGGCCAAGCGGACATTGGCCGTGGCAGTCTACAACCACTATAAACGCCTGCGTCACAAGGACAAGGCCAAAAAGGACGAGGTCGAGCTAACCAAAAGCAATATTTTGCTGATCGGCCCGACCGGCTCCGGCAAGACCTTGCTGGCCCAGACCCTGGCGCGCACCCTCAATGTGCCGTTTGTGATGGCCGACGCCACCACGCTGACCGAAGCCGGGTACGTTGGTGAAGACGTCGAAAACATCATCCAGAAACTGCTGCAAAGCTGCAACTACGAAGTCGAGCGCGCGCAGCAGGGCATTGTCTACATCGACGAAATTGACAAGATTTCGCGCAAGTCCGACAACCCCTCCATCACACGTGACGTGTCGGGCGAGGGCGTGCAACAGGCCCTGCTCAAACTGATCGAGGGCACGATGGCGTCGGTTCCCCCGCAGGGCGGCCGCAAGCACCCGAACCAGGATTTTCTGCAGGTGGACACGACCAACATCCTGTTCATCTGCGGTGGTGCCTTCTCGGGGCTGGAAAAAGTCATTGAAAACCGCACCGAGGCCTCGGGCATCGGTTTTGGCGCAGCCGTCAAAAGCAAGAAGGCGCGCAGCCTGACCGAGTCCTTCAAGGACGTCGAGCCGGAAGACCTGATCAAGTTCGGCCTGATCCCCGAACTCGTGGGCCGCATGCCGGTGGTCGCCACCCTGGCCGAACTGACAGAAGACGCGCTGGTGCAGATCCTGACCGAGCCCAAAAACGCGGTCGTCAAACAGTTCAGCAAATTGTTGTCCATGGAAGGCGTGGACCTTGAGATTCGTCCTTCCGCGCTCAAGGCGATTGCCCGCAAGGCGCTTGCCCGCAAAACCGGGGCGCGCGGTCTGCGTTCGATTCTTGAGCAATCGCTGATTGACACCATGTTTGACCTGCCCAACACCAGCAATGTTGAAAAGGTTGTGGTCGATGAATCGACCATCGAAGAGAACAAGGCGCCACTGCTGGTTTACCGTGAGTCTGCCAAACAGGCCTGATGCCGATGCAGAGGACCGGGTTGAAAACCGGACAGCATCCCCCACGTTCAAGGTTATTGTTGTTGCCGAACCATGAAAGCCTGATACCCGTCACGATGCCAGGGCTTTCGTTCAAGGCTTACCTCTAAGGTTCTATGTCCGCACAAACCACGCTGCCTTCCAGTCCGATCGACCTGCCACTGCTTCCGCTTCGCGATGTGGTGGTCTTTCCCCACATGGTGATTCCACTGTTTGTTGGCCGGCCTAAAAGTATCAAGGCCCTCGAATCGGCGATGGAGGCCGAGCGCCGCATCATGCTGGTGGCCCAAAAAACGGCAGCCAAGGATGAGCCGTCCGTCGAGGACATGTTCGAGGTCGGTTGTGTGGCGACCATCCTGCAGATGCTCAAGCTGCCCGACGGCACGGTCAAGGTGTTGGTCGAAGGCCAGCAACGCGCCAAGGTCAACAAGATCGAGGAGGGTGAGCTTCACTTCAGCGCCAATGTGACGCCGGTTGAACCGGAGGTCGCGCTGCCCGGCGACAAGACCAGCGAAGTCGAGGCCTTGCGCCGCGCGGTGATGCAGCAGTTCGACCACTACGTCAAGCTGAACAAGAAGATACCGCCCGAGATACTGACATCGATCTCCAGCATCGACGATGCCGGGCGTTTGGCAGACACCATCGCTGCGCATCTTCCGCTCAAGCTTGATGCAAAACAGGTCATTCTGGATCTGGATAAGGTCAAGACCCGCCTTGAAAATCTGTACGAGCAGCTTGAGCGCGAGGTCGACATCCTCAACGTCGATAAAAAAATCCGTGGCCGCGTCAAGCGCCAGATGGAAAAAAACCAGCGCGACTTTTACCTGAACGAGCAGGTCAAGGCGATCCAGAAAGAGTTGGGTGAAGGCGAAGAAGGCGCCGACATCGAGGAGATCGAGAAAAAGATCAAGGCCGCCAAGATGCCGCAGGAAGCCCGCAAAAAGACCGAGAGCGAGCTCAAAAAACTCAAGCTGATGTCGCCGATGTCGGCCGAGGCCACGGTGGTGCGCACCTACATCGATGTGCTGACCGGTTTGCCATGGAGCAAGAAGACCAAGATCAAACACGACCTGGCCAATGCCGAAGTGGTGCTCGACGAAGACCACTACGGGCTGGAAAAGGTCAAGGACCGCATCGTGGAATACCTCGCGGTGCAGCAGCGCGTGGACAAACTGAAGGCGCCCATTCTTTGCCTGGTCGGCCCTCCGGGTGTCGGCAAAACTTCGCTGGGTCAGTCGATTGCCAAGGCCACGGGCCGCAAGTACGTGCGCATGGCCCTCGGTGGCATGCGTGATGAAGCCGAGATTCGCGGCCACCGCCGGACCTACATCGGCGCGCTGCCGGGCAAGGTGCTGCAAAGCCTGGCGAAGGCCGGAACGCGCAACCCGCTGTTCCTGCTCGACGAGATCGACAAACTGGGCACGGACTTCCGGGGCGATCCTTCCAGCGCCTTGCTGGAGGTGCTGGACCCTGAGCAGAACCACACCTTTGGCGACCATTATGTCGAGGTCGATTTCGACCTGAGCGACGTGATGTTCGTGGCGACTTCCAACTCCATGAACATTCCGCCTGCGCTGCTGGACCGTATGGAAGTGATCCGCCTGTCGGGTTACACCGAGGATGAAAAAACCAGCATCGCCATGCGTTACCTGTTGCCCAAGCAACAGAAGAACAACGGCGTCAAGGAAGACGAGCTGGAGATCCAGGAGCAGGCGGTGCGCGACATCGTGCGTTACTACACGCGTGAAGCGGGTGTGCGTTCGCTTGAGCGCGAGCTCTCCAAGATATGCCGCAAGGTGGTCAAGGGCATCCAGCTGAAAAAGATGGAACCCAAGGTCATCGTGACTGCGGACAACCTCAATGACTACCTGGGAGTACGCAAATTTGACTATGGCCGTGCGGAGAACCACCACCAGGTCGGCCAGGTGGTGGGCCTGGCCTGGACCGAGGTCGGCGGTGACCTGCTGACGATCGAGGCCGCCATGATGCCGGGCAAGGGTGTGATCACACGCACCGGATCGCTTGGCGACGTGATGAAGGAATCCGTGGAGGCCGCGCGCACCGTGGTGCGCAGCCGTTCACGGGTGCTGGGCATCAAGGACGAGATGTTCGAAAAACGCGATATCCACATCCACGTGCCCGATGGCGCCACGCCCAAGGATGGCCCGAGTGCGGGTGCGGCGATGACAACGGCCTTTGTGTCGGCCATCACCGGGATCCCGGTGCGCGGCGATGTCGCCATGACCGGCGAGATCACCTTGCGCGGCGAAGTCACCGCCATTGGTGGCCTGAAGGAAAAGCTGCTGGCCGCGCTGCGCGGTGGCATCAAGACCGTGATCATTCCGGAAGAGAACGCCAAGGACCTGCAGGAAATCCCCGAGAACGTGAAGAACGGCCTCGAGATCGTGCCGGTCAAATGGATTGACCAGGTGCTGCAGATTGCGCTGGTGCGCCAGCCCATCCCCTTGACCGAGGAAGAGGCTGCCGTCGCGACGGCAGCAGCAGTGGTGGTTGCTCCGGCCGTGGAAGTGACGGGCAGCATCACTCATTGAGCAACCTTTTTACCGGCTTGTTCGTAAGGGGTAAAAAACTGCGCTATAATTTGAGGCTGTAATCGCGGGAGTAGCTCAGTTGGTAGAGCGCAACCTTGCCAAGGTTGAGGTCGAGAGTTCGAGACTCTTCTCCCGCTCCAATTCAAAAGGGCAGCACGTCAAAATGCTGTCCTTTTTCATTGGGTTGTTGCTGTTAGTAGAATTGGTTTATTGAGCCCGACAGATCAAGGCGCGGTAACAAAGCGGTTATGTACCGGATTGCAAATCCGGCTAGCCCGGTTCGACTCCGGGCCGCGCCTCCACCCAAGTTTTTTTGCCAGCCCCTGCAATGGGGCTTTTTTGTTTCACAATGAGAGCCCTGCCCGGGTGGTGAAATTGGTAGACACATCGGACTTAAAATCCGCCGCTTTCCTGCATAAGGGGCGTACCGGTTCGATTCCGGTCCCGGGCACCACATGACAGTTTCCTGATGCATTGCAAGTCCTTGGCGCTGCAATTTCCCCCTTCCGTGGTCATGTTTATTTCAGGCTGCAACTGGTTAAGATAGATTCCATGGCCCGCTACAACACACCTCCTTTTGAAATTCACGTTCACGGCGAAGTGCCCTTGCGTGACGACATCGGTTTCGAGCAGTTGCAGGATGCGCTGAAACCACTGTGGGCATACGCGGGCGCCAAATCGCTGGCGGATGGCGCGGCCAGCGTGTACGAGGAAGAGCCGGGCATACGTTTCGACGCCCACCAGCATTTGCTGCAGCTATGCTGGACGGTTCCGGGTGATGAAGACTTTCGGCAGGTGCTTGACGAAGTCTGCATGGCCCTCAACGAGATGGCCGTCAGTGGCGCACCGATTGAAGTCACGTTTTACGATGCCGATTTTGACGAAGATGAAGAGCGCGACGGCGAAGAAGCCAGAGACGACTTTGCCATGTATTTTGTGGGCCCTACGCCGGCCGCCATCATGCAGGTCCAGCGCGACCTGCTGGTGCAGGACATGATCGGCCTGATGGAGCGGCATTTCGATGCCACCGAACTCGGTGACGTGGTGGCGGCGGTGGACAAGTTGTTCGAGCAGCGCTTTGAAACATTGGTCAATTCCATGCAACTGGGCCGACCCCCGCGCGGCCTAGGCGGGCCGCAGGGTGGCTCCAGTCACGGTGGTGGTGGGCGCAAGCCGCGACACCTGCACTAGGAGCCTGGGCGGCAGAAGGGACGTCGGCTGCAAAGCGGCCGCGACGGTCCATTTTCCGCCGGTTTTTTGCCCCATAGCTACGGCTATGAGGCTGCAAACCCGGCAAAAACTGTCCTCGCCGGGGCCACTTTTCGCTTCGACGCCTTCTGTCGCCCAGACTCCTAGCAGAACGGCATTGCGAGTCAGCCTGATTTGCTGGATGCTCAGCGCTCGCTGTTTTCGGCGCGGCAAGCGGTGGTGCAGACCCGGCTGCGGCAATGGCAGAACCAGGTCACGCTTTACAAAATACTGGGCGGTGGCTGGAAGGACGAGGGCGCGCAGGCCACACCCTGAGGAATCGCTTTCGATCCGGCTGCCGCGCATCGGCAAGGACTTGTTCAGCGCTTCACCCAGTTTTCGGTTTCAGCGGCTGAGCCGGTCGGCAAAGTTGTGGTTCACATCGCGATGGCCTGCCTCGTCATCGCGTATCAGCAAGATGACATCGCGCAGGCGCGCACCGGCGGGTAGCTTCCAGTAGTCGATTGCGACCTGCGGCGCAGCCACGTTCTCGTACTGGCCGCTGTCTATGCCGGCCAGGTATTCGGTGTAGCTGTACACCGCTTCTTCCTCAAAATAACCGACCAGGCGGTGGGCGGTACGCGCTGACACCAGGTACAGCAGAAAAAACAGGTTGTAGAAAATGCCCTGGGCCAGCATGACCATCGCGCGCTCTAGCTGACTGGGTTGTGCAATGTGGATGAAGGTCATCAGGTGCATGCGCTCATTCTCGGCTTCATCAAGCAGGGTGCGAATCCAACCCTCGTCATCCTTCATGCTGCGCAGGGATTTCAGGTGGATCAACGCACCCCCCACCATGCCGGGCACCGCCGCGACGGTTTCCAGCACAACGGCCCGGTTGCCGTAACGCCCGGCAAAGAAGGTGTCTGCCAGAAAACGCAGGAAACGGGTGGTTCGCCATGCAAACCAATCCGAAAAGTCCGACTGGGCATGGTGCAGTTGTTGGGGCGGTTTTGGCAGCACGGCGAGGTTCCTGAGGTCAAGAGGGGCTGGGCGACCCAAGTGTGCGTTCATTCGGATTTCACCCCTGCAACAAGGGGCTTCCCGAGTATGTTTCAGCCCCTAAGCCCTTGTCTGGTATGCGCGAGCAGCTATAAAAAACATAGCGTTCGATTCCGCTGCGCGGAATTGTCAAAACAGTGGTTTATGCTTGGTGCCACTTCAGGAGTTCAATCATGGCGCTTTTCTCCCAGGATGCCCTCAACCCCGGCGTGCGCAAACGCGAACTGTTTGGTTGGGCCATGTACGACTTTGCCAACTCGGGCTACACCACGGTGGTGATCACGGCGGTGTTTGCTGCCTATTTTGTGGGGGGTATTGCGCAGAAGGCAGAGTGGGCCACTTTCGCCTGGACGGCGGCGCTCAGCGTGTCCTACGCGATCGTCATGCTGACCATGCCCAGCTTGGGCGCCTATGCCGACCTGCGCGCGGCCAAAAAGCGCCTGCTGATGCTGACCACGGCGGGCTGCGTGCTGACCACGGCCGCGCTGGCCCTGGCGGGCCCCAGCAGCGTGGCGTTTGCGATTGTGCTGATCATTTTGTCGAACACTTTTTTTGCCTACGGCGAATCGCTGACCGCTGCCTTTCTGCCCGAGCTGGCCCGACCCGAAGCCCTGGGCAAGGTCAGCGGCTGGGGCTGGAGTTTTGGTTATTTCGGCGGCATGCTGGCTCTGGGCATCTGCCTGGGTTATGTGTTGTGGGCGCAAGCCAGGGGCATCCCGGCCGACCAGTTTGTGCCGGTCACCATGCTGATCACGGCGGTGATTTACGGGCTGGCATCGCTGGTGACTTTTCGCCTGCTCAAGGAAAGGGCGCAGCCCAACCCGATGGCCTTGCAGCAGGGTGGCCTGAAGGCTTCGTTGGCGCAGTTGAGGCAGACTTTTCGCCAGGCCAGGCGCTACAAGGACTTCATGTGGCTGCTGGCCTGTGCGGTCTTTTACCAGGGCGGCGTGGCCGTGGCGATTGCGCTGGCGGCGATCTATGCCGAACAGGTGATCGGCTTTCAGCCGCAGGAAACCATGGTGTTGATTTTTGTTCTCAACTTTGCGGCAGCGGGCGGCGCATTTGCGTTTGGTTATTTCCAGGATCGGCTTGGCCACAAGCTTGCGCTGGGCATCACGCTGGTCGGCTGGATCGCCACCTGTGTGATTGCCGCCGTCACCACCACCAAGGGCGGCTTCTGGTACGCGGCTGCCATTGCGGGTGTGTGTATGGGCTCCAGCCAGTCGGCGGGTCGCGCCATGGTCGGCATGTTTGCGCCCAAAAAACAACTGGCGGAGTTTTATGGCCTGTGGACATTCGCTGTCCGGTTGGCGAGCATCATCGGGCCGCTGAGCTACGGCGCCATTACCTGGGCGACCGGCGGCGACCAGCGCACCGCCATTTTGTCCACCGCTGTCCTGTTTGCCGTGGGCTTGCTGTTGCTGCTTCCGGTCAATATGCAACGCGGGCGTGAGGCGGCGCTGGCGGCTGACGCCCGGGCCTGAAACCTTCTTCCTGGGGCCCCCATCCGCCCGTGGGTGTCATTCAACGCGCAGCATGGTGACTGTGCTGTCTAGCTGTAGCCAGCGCTGCACAGCGGCCTGTAGGGTGCTGGCCTGGCCAGTGGTGAGCAGCCTGAGTTGACCGCTGCCGCCTGCGGCTTTGGCTCCCAGCCGCAAGCGGGTTTGACGCGCAACTGGCGCGCCGGTGTCCACCAGTTGCACCTGGGCACCAAGAATTTCACGCAGTGCCGGACTGGCAAACGGGTAGTGCGTGCAGCCGAGCACCAGCGTGTCGATCTCGCCATTATTCAAGCCAAATGTGCCCATGGCCCTTGTGTGACGGGCGCAAGCAGCTATTATTTTCATAGCGTCTTCCGATCCTTGGGGCGCGTGTACCGCTTGCTCGATTGCGTCGGCCAGACCATCGCAGGGCTGAAGCACAAATTCTGCCTGGCCCGCCAGCGGCTCCAGCAGCAACCTGAACCTGGCGCTGGCCAGCGTGCTGCGGGTGGCCATCACACCGATGCGGCGCGTCCGGCTGAGTAGCGTGGCTGGCTTGAGCGCTGGTTCCACGCCAATGATGGGGAGTAGGGGATAGTCTGCACGCAGCTCGTTTATGGCCGCTGCGGTGGCGGTGTTGCACGCGACTACAAGCGCCCCGATGTTTTGCTGCACCAGGTGCGCTGCAACAGCCTGCGAACGTGCCCGCACATGGGCTGCATCACGCTCGCCGTAAGGCGCGTGGCCGCTGTCGGCGATGTAGATGAAATCGGCCTGCGGCAGTTCGGTGCGCAGGGCCTGCAAAATGCTCAGGCCGCCGACGCCGCTGTCGAAGACGCCGATGGGGAAGTTCATGAGGCGGGGATGAATTGCCGCTCTGCGCACCATGCGTCGAAGGTCGGTCTGAGATCGTTGGGGACTGAAAATAGAAAATCGACATTCAGCGGGTGGCTCTGCTGCATGAAGTGGCGCACGGCGTCGAGCAGCACATCGCCTTGCCTGCGGTCTTTGTCGCGTTTGACAGGGTTGCGCTCGGGTTTGTCGGCCAGCCAGAGTTTGTGCAGGCCCATAAAGCGAGGGTCGGGCACCGTCAACGGACAGGCCCTGCCGCGTTCAGTGGCGACCACAGCGCTGACCGGGCTGCCCAATAACAACCACTCTTGCTCGATCAGTGTCTGCATGGGTGCGAAGGCTTCTTCTTTGGGTAACGGGTGACAGCTGGGTGCCGCCAGAAGCTCTACTTCGTAGCCGTCGGCGTCGAGTGCTTGATACGGTTTGCGTGGGTTGATTTTGTAGCTGGGGTCAATGCTTTTTAAAACGCTGAAAAGGGTTTTGCGACGCTCCTTGGGAGCAGAGTCAGTACCGGCGAAGGTTAATGATGCCGGTGTGTCCCGGCACCATGTCAAGTCAAAGTTTTGCGTTTCTTCGTTGCCCGCTGGAAAGATGGCGTTGGCGGCCCATTCGTAGGCTGAAAAAGCGTTGGTACCGACGACCATCAGGTCGGTGCCAAGCAAACCTTCAATATCCAGCTTGCGCAGAATTTCAGCTTGTTTGTCGGGCAG
The DNA here is from genome assembly GCF_030689685.1 of Polaromonas sp. GTDB lineage: Bacteria > Pseudomonadota > Gammaproteobacteria > Burkholderiales > Burkholderiaceae_C > Polaromonas. Next base: position 89,970 of record NZ_JAUYEY010000031.1, read on the forward strand.
GGTGGGCATGCGCAGGCGGCGGTACAACGTTGAGCGGGTCGCAATCAGCGCGTCTGCAGAAGCTGCGCGTTCCTGTGCTTGTTTTTTTTCTTCAGTGAACGATGCAAACTTCTGCTCGGTTTCCGGGCTTCGCACGCCTTGGCTGGTGCCGTTGTCAGTGCCGTTTTGTTTGGCGTACAGGTACTGACTGCCTGAACGCTCGGCCCAGTACATGGACGCTGGCAGTGTCTGCAGTGCTTGACGAGCGCTTAGCCAAAAGCTGTAGGCTTGTTCAAGATTCGCCGCCATGCGTTGTGCGTCGCTCGAAAACGGCAGGTATTGGTGTTTTTCATAAATCATAAGTCTATGATTTTAAACGATTTGCACCAAAATTGCGTGTTTTAGCGCGTATACGGTGCAAAACGGCAACGAGGGGTGTTGCCGCCACACCAAACTCAACCCGCAGCGACCGCAATCCCTTTGAACTCCCCGGTGGCAATCCGCTTTTGCCACTCGGCCGGGCCAGTGATATGTGCGCTGGTGCCACCCGAATCGACCGCTACTGTCACTGGCATGTCCACCACATCAAACTCGTAAATCGCTTCCATGCCCATGTCGGTAAAACCCCGCACCTTGGCATGTTTGATGGCCTTGGAGACCAGGTAAGCGGCGCCGCCCACGGCCATCAGGTAGGCGCTTTTGTGTTTCTTGATGGCCTCGATGGCCACCGGGCCGCGCTCGGCCTTGCCTATCATCGCGATCAGGCCGGTTTCGGCCAGCATCATTTCGGTGAAGCCGTCCATGCGGGTGGCGGTGGTCGGGCCGGCCGGGCCGACAGCTTCGCCAGCCACCGGGTCCACCGGACCCACGTAATAGATCACCCGGTTAGTAAAGTCCACCGGCAGTTTTTCGCCTTTGGCCAGCATGCCCTGGATGCGCTTGTGCGCGGCATCGCGGCCGGTCAGCATCTTGCCGCTGAGCAGCAGGGTGTCGCCGGGCTTCCAGCTGGCGACTTCGGCCTTGGTCAGCGTGTTGAGGTCCACCTTTTTGCTTTTCTTGTAGTCGGGCGCCCACTGCACATCGGGCCAGAGGTCCAGCGAGGGCGGGTCGAGGTAAACCGGGCCGCTGCCGTCCATCACAAAATGTGCGTGGCGCGTGGCGGCGCAGTTCGGGATCATGGCCACCGGCTTGCTGGCCGCATGCGTCGGGTACATCTTGATCTTGACGTCGAGCACCGTCGTCAGGCCGCCCAGGCCCTGCGCGCCTATGCCCAGCGCGTTGACTTTTTCAAACAGTTCCAGCCGCAGCGCTTCGACCTTGCTGAGTTCGGATCCTGAGGCGGCCTTGGCCTGCAGCTCGTACATGTCCAGGTGGTCCATCAGGCTTTCCTTGGCCATCAGCACGGCTTTTTCGGCGGTGCCGCCAATGCCAATGCCCAGCATGCCGGGCGGGCACCAGCCGGCGCCCATGGTCGGCACGGTTTTGAGCACCCAGTCGACGATGGAGTCGCCTGGGTTGAGCATGGCCATCTTGCTTTTGTTTTCGCTGCCGCCGCCTTTGGCCGCGACCGTGATGTCCAGCTTGTTGCCCGGAACGATCTCGGTGAAGATCACGGCCGGCGTGTTGTCTTTGGTGTTTTTACGGTCAAAGTGCGGGTCGGCCACGACCGAGGCGCGCAGGGTGTTGTCCGGGTGGTTGTAGCCGCGCCGCACGCCTTCGTTGATGGCGTCGTCGATGCTGCCGGTGAAGCCTTCCCAGCGCACGTCCATGCCGACCTTCAGGAACACGTTGACGATGCCGGTGTCCTGGCAGATGGGCCTGTGGCCGGTCGCGCTCATCTTGCTGTTGGTCAGAATCTGCGCTATCGCGTCTTTCGCTGCCGGGCTTTGCTCACGCTCGTAAGCGCGCGCCAGATGCGCGATGTAGTCAGCCGGGTGGTAGTAGCTGATGAACTGCAGTGCGGCGGCAACGGATTCGATCAGGTCGGCTTGCTGGATGGTCGTGGTCATGGTGGGGGGGACTTCTTGGAGGGGCGTGGGAGTTTTGGCTTTTCAAAAGCGGCCACCGTGTGCTACGGTAGCTGTCAACCCGCTATTTTGACAGGTCAGCCCACAGCATGAAAACACGTACTGAACGCGACACCTTTGGCCCGATTGAAGTCCCTGCGGACAAGCTTTGGGGCGCGCAAACCCAGCGCTCGCTGCAGAACTTTGACATCTCGGGCGAGCAGCAGCCGCACGAGATCATCCGCGCGCTGGCGCAGGTGAAACGCGCCTCGGCCACGGTCAATCTGGCGCTGGGTTTGCTGGACGAAAAAAAAGCGCAGGCCATCATGGCTGCCGCTGATGAAGTCCTTAGTGGCCAGCACGCCGGGGAATTCCCGCTGGTGGTCTGGCAAACCGGCTCGGGCACGCAGACCAACATGAACGTCAACGAGGTGCTGGCCAACCGGGCCAGCGAGTTGCTGGGTGGTGGGCGCGGCGAGGGCAGGCTGGTGCACCCGAATGACGATGTGAACCGCAGCCAGTCGTCCAACGATGTGTTTCCCACAGCGATGCATGTGGCGGCGGTGGACGCGATCACACACAAGCTGCTGCCGGCGATTGGCAAACTGCGCAGCACGCTGGACAAAAAGGCGCAGGACTTCGACAGCATTGTGAAGATAGGCCGCACGCATTTGCAGGACGCCACGCCGCTGACCCTTGGCCAGGAGTTTTCCGGCTACGTCGCCCAGCTGGCCCACGGCGAAAAACACCTGCGCGCCGCCTTGCCGCACCTGTGCGAACTGGCGCTGGGCGGCACGGCTGTGGGTACCGGGCTGAATGCGCCGGTGGGTTACGCGGAGCAGTCAGCGACCGAGCTGGCGCGGCTGACCGGCCTGCCGTTTGTCACGGCACCCAACAAATTTGAGGCGCTGGCAGCCTGCGACGCGCTGGTGCATGCGCACGGCGCGCTCAAGACACTGGCCGCCAGCCTGATGAAAATCGCCAACGATGTGCGCTGGCTGGTCAGCGGGCCACGCAGCGGCATTGGCGAGCTGTCGATTCCCGAGAACGAACCCGGCTCGTCCATCATGCCGGGTAAAGTCAATCCGACGCAGAGCGAAGCGGTGACCATGCTGTGCTGTCAGGTCTTCGGCAACGACGTGGCGATCAACCTCGGCGGCGCGTCGGGCAATTTTGAGCTCAATGTGTTCCGGCCCATGATCGCGCACAACTTCCTGCAAAGCGTGCGCCTGCTTGCCGACGGTATGCGCAGCTTCAACGACCATTGCGCGGTGGGCATAGAGCCGAATCGTGACCGCATTGCCGAGCTCGTCGGTCGCTCGCTGATGCTGGTGACGGCGCTCAATCCCCACATTGGTTATGACAAGGCCGCCTTCATCGCCAAGAAGGCGCACAAAGAGGGCAGCAGCCTGCGTGATGCGGCGCTCGCGTCCGGCTACGTCACCGCTGAACAGTTTGACGAATGGGTCAGGCCGGAAAAAATGGTGGGCACACCAACTTAGAAATTGATCAAAAGGCCCGTCAAGATGACGGTGGTATTTCGGACGGTAGCGCTGGTGGTGGTGGTCGTTGCGACGGGTCTACCTTCAAGGCCGCCTTGATCAGCAAATGCGCCGATACCGGTGCCGTCATGAACAAAAACAGCGTGATCAGCAGCTCATGCAGGCTGAGGGTCTCGCGCGCAAAGCTAAACCAAATGGCGGAAGCGATTAATATGCTGCCCACGCCCAGCGTTGTGGCTTTGGTCGGGCCGTGCAGCCGTTTGAGAAAGTCTGACAATCGGGCCAAACCCCACGAACCGATCAGCGCAAAGACCGTACCGATGACCACCAGAAACGCCAGCAAGGCATCCAGCGCGACGGGTAACTCAAACAAGCTTGGGTTCATAAACTGGCTTACTCCACAATATCGCCGCGCAGCAGGTATTTGGACAGCACCACCGTGCCAATAAACCCCAGCATTGCAATTAACAGGGCGACCTCAAAGTAAACATCGGTGCCGAACCAGACACCCAGCAGCACCAGCAGCGCCAGGGTGTTGATGTAGAGCGTGTCCAGCGCCAGGATGCGGTCAGGCAGGCCGGGGCCGCGCAGCAGCCGCCAGGCATTGAGCAGCAGCGCAAGCGCAAAACCACCTATTGCCCACGGCAGCACGTTGGCCAGCAGGTTCATTTGAATATCTCCATCAGGGGGGCTTCGTAACGTGACTTGATGCTGGCAATCAGCGCCGCTTCATCATCGATGTTGAAGGCGTGGACCAGCAGATGCTGGCGGTCGGCTGAGAGGTCGGCAGACAGGGTGCCGGGTGTCATGGTGATGATGCCGGCCAGGGTGACGATGCCGTGCGGATCGGTAATGGACAAAGGGAGCCAGAAAAAGCCAGGACGAATGGCCGATTCACGTCCCAAGATCAGCCTTGCCACGTCGATATTGGAGGTGATGATGTCTTTGAGCACAATGAACAGCAGCCGCAGCGCCACGCCGGGCCGCCGCAACACCGCGCGGTCGGCGCGCAGCCGCTCAGTAAACACAGGGATCAGCAGCGCCAACAAAGCACCCAGCAGCATGTGCCCCAACGACCACGATTGGTTGAGCACCGGCCAGATCAGCGCCAATACCAGCGACAGCAGCGGTGAAGGCAGCAGGCGTTGCCGAATCTTGTTCATGGTTTAGTCTCGCCGATGGCGCGCTTTTTGCGTTCGCGCATCTCGCGCCGTACATCGATAGCGGCGGGCACGGCGCTGGCCCCCAGCACCGCGCCAATATACGCCTGCCGCTCAAACAGTTGGGCGGATGTGGCCTGTGTAAAGCGCGAGAGCGGCCCGGCAAATACGGCGCAAGCGACCAGCAAGGCGAGTAGTAGCGCCAAGCTGGCAGAGTGTGCCGCGTGGCCCGGCAGGGCAGGGATTGATGAGCGGTCAGTTGGGCTGGCAGGTGGTATAGCGTCCGTTGCCAGGCCGTCAGCACTGCTTGCCACAGGTTTCCAGAACAGGACGCTTCCCGACTGGACAAAAGCAATCATCAGCAACAGGCTGCTGGTCAGCAGCACCGCCACAATCCAGCCCGCCCAGACCGTTTGGCCCGCAGCCTGTAAAAGCATGGCCTTGCCCAGAAAGCCGGCCAGCGGCGGCAGGCCGGCTGCACCCACAGCCAAGGTAAAAAACAGCACACCCAGCAAAGTGGGGGAGTCTCCCGCATAAGCGACATGACCGGCATCACTCATGCTGGCAGATCGAAAATCATCATCCGCCCATCCACGGCTGGCCCGCAACCGGTCAGCCAGCAAAAACAGGGCGGCGGCCACCAGGGTGCTGTTGACCAAATAAAAAAGACCTGCTGCCACCGTGTCAGGTCGCCCCAGCGCCACGGCCAGCAGCAGGGTGCCAGCTGACGCGACGACCACATTGCCGATCATGACGCGCAGACTTTTAGCTGCCACAGCACCCACCGCTCCGAGCAGCAGCGTGCCAAGCGCTAGAAACTCAAGCCAGGGCGAAGTGACGAAAGCTGCCGGGCCACCCGTTTCACCAAAGATCAGCGTGGTGACCCGCAAGATGGCATACACGCCCACTTTGGTCATGATGGCAAACAGGGCCGCCACCGGCGCAGAGGCCGCGCTGTAGGTGGCCGGCAACCAGAAATAAAGCGGCAGCAGCGCCGCCTTGACGCTGAACACCACCACCAGCAACAAAGCAGCGCTTTGCACCAGCAGGGTTCGGTCCGCTGTTACCAGCGGCACCCGCTGCGCCAGGTCGGCCAGGTTGAGCGTGCCGGTCAGGCCATAAAGCAGGCTGGCGGCAATCAGAAACAATGCTGATCCTGCGAGGTTGAAGCTGACATAGTGAATCGAAGCCCTGAGCCGCGCTGCGCCCGCGCCATGCAGCAGCAAACCATAGGAAGCAATCAGCAGCACCTCAAAAAACACAAACAGGTTGAACAGATCTGCCGTCAGGAAGGCGCCGTTTAATCCCATCAACTGGAACTGCAGCAGGCTGTAAAAATGCCGACCGCGTTGCGCGTCACCACCGCTTGCATACAGCAGCGTGATGCAAGCGATGACGGAGGTCAACAGCACCATCAGCGCCGACAGGCGGTCCAGCGCCAGGGCAATGCCAAACGGAGCTGCCCAATTGCCCAGCAGGTAGGCTTGTACGTTGCCAGTCAACGCACGCTCAAGCAGCAGCAGCGCTACCACCAGCCCAGCCAGCGAGCTCGCCGCCGCCAGCCAGCCAGGCAGCCGTGCGCTCTTGCGTTCAACCAGCACCAGCAACGCGCCCGTCATCAGCGGCAGCACGATAGGCAGAATGATCAGGTCGGGCCAGTTCATTGAGGGGGCTTTTGATTTACCGTGATGTCGGCGCCATCCACGTGATCAGATCCAGTTTCGGCGCGGGCACGCAGCGCAATCACCAGCAGCACGGCGGTCATGGCAAAGCTGATGACAATGGCAGTCAACACCAGCGCTTGGGGCAAGGGGTCGGCATACCGCGCTAACGTGGCGTCCCCCTGAGCGTCAACGATGGCCGCTGCGTTAACTTTTAACCGCCCCATGAAAAAGATGAACAGATTGACGGCATAGGACAGCAGCGTCAGCCCCAGCACCACATCAAAGGTGCGCGGCCTCAGCATCAGGTAAATGCCGCTGGATGCCAGCACCCCGAGCGCGATTGACACCAGCAGGGCCGTCATGGAAGGCTCCTTTTTTCATCGCTGCCTGAAAGTGCAACCGGGCCGGCAGGTTGCGCCGGTGCGGTCAGGCGCGCCACCGACAGCAGCGCCACCATGGTGGCACCGACCACCGTCAAAAACACACCCAGGTCGAACAGTGCGGCGCTGGCCAGCGGCACTTCGCCAACGAGCGGCCAGACCGGGTAGTCGTACGTGCTGGTCAGAAAAGGCGCATCAAAAAACCAACTGCCCATGCCGCTGGCACCGGCAATCAACAAGCCCCAGCCGACCCAGGGCTGAAAGTCGGTGGACATGCGCTGGCCCACAAAAGCCTGGCCATTGGCCACAAACTGGAGCAGCAGGCCAATGGCCAGCACCAGACCGGCAATAAAACCGCCGCCTGGCAAATTGTGGCCGCGCAAAAACAGATACACCGCCACGATGGCCGTCAGCGGCAGCAGCAGCCGACTGATTAATGCCAGCATCAGCGGGTGGCTGTCTGACGGATTCGCGGGCATTGTTTGGCGGTGCGTAGGCTGCCAGTCGGCCAGCAGCGCATGAATCACCAGCGCGGCAATACCCATGACCGTAATTTCACCCAGGGTGTCGAAGCCGCGGTAGTCCACGATGATGACGTTTACCGCATTGGCACCGCCGCCTTGCGCCAGCGTGGTTTGCAGAAAAAAGGGTGAAATTGAATCGAACGGACGCCCCAACACCATCCAGGCCAGGGCCGCTATACCGGCACCCGCAGTCAACGCGATGACGGCATCGCGGCTGCGGCGCAGGCGGCTGTCGTTGGCAGTGTCTTGCGACACCTCGGGCAGCCAATGCAGAGCCAGCATCATGAGCATGATGGTGACCACCTCGACCAGCAACTGCGTCAGCGCCAGATCAGGTGCCGAAAAATGCACAAAAGCCAGGCTGACCACCAGCCCAACCGCACCCAACAACAGCAGCGCTAACAGCCGCTGGCGGTGGAAGATCACGCAAGCAGCGCTGGCAGCCATGCCGATGGCCCAAATAGCAACAAAGGCAAAACTGGCCGGCGGTGAGCTTTGCGTCGGGCCGGCCTGGCTTGCGCCCTGCAAAAACGGTAGCGCACCCGCCAGCGTGGCCATGAGCACCAGCAGCAGCAAATAATTTTGCAGGCTACCGGTTTGCAATGTTGCAGACAGCCGCGTCGCCTGGCCGGTGACCCGGCCTAGTGCTGTCGTGAACAATTCGCGGCCGCCGGTGTTGGGCACGGCGGGTACCTTGTCAAGCCGGTGCAGGTTGACCCGGCGCTGCAGCCCAAAGTAAATCGCTGTGCCCAGCGCCAGCGCCAACGCACTCATCAGCAGCGGCAGGTTGAACCCATGCCATAGCGCCAAGGTGTAATCGGGCAAGCCGCCGACGTTGGGCCCCAGCAAGGCAGCCTTTGCCGCCACGGCCAGCAAAGGCCCTATGACCCAGGCCGGCATCAGCCCAACAACCAGACACAAGAGCACCAAAAATTCGACCGGCACCCGCATGAAACGGGGTGGCTCGTGGGGCACACGGGGCAGACCCGAAGGTTTACCATTGAAAAACACGTCATGTATGAAACGCAGGCTGTAGGCAACACTCAGGGCTGCGGCCAGCGTCGCTCCGGTGGGCAGCAACCATTCCAGCGCCAGATAGCTCTGCTTGGTAATGGTCTCCGCAAAAAACATTTCCTTGCTCAAAAAACCATTGAGCAGCGGTACGCCTGCCATGGCCGCAGCAGCCACCATGGCCAGCGCGCCGGTAATCGGCATGTATTTCCAGAGGCCGCTCAGCTGCCGCATGTCGCGCGAGCCGGTTTCGTGCTCAATAATGCCTGCCGCCATGAAGAGCGAGGCCTTGAACGTCGCATGGTTCAGGATGTGGAACACGCCCGCCACCACCGCCAGCGGCTCGTCCAGGCCAAACAGCAAGGTGATCAGTCCCAGGTGGCTGATGGTTGAGTAAGCCAGCAAACTCTTAAGGTCGTGTTTAAACAGCGCCATGTAAGCACCGAACAGCAGGGTAGTCAGACCGGTCAGCGACACGATCCAGAACCAGGGCTCTGAGCTGCCCAGCGCCGGGTACAGCCGCGCCAGCAAAAACACGCCGGCCTTGACCATGGTGGCCGAATGCAGATAGGCCGATACCGGCGTTGGCGCCGCCATGGCGTGGGGCAGCCAGAAATGAAACGGAAACTGCGCACTTTTGGTAAAGCAGCCCAGCAGAACCAGTACCAGCGCCACCTCATAGAGCGCATGCTGGCGGATGATGTCGCCGGATGCCAGCACACGGTCCAGGTCGGTGCTGCCGACGATCTGGCCGATCAGCAGTGCCCCAGCCAGCAGGCACAAGCCGCCAGCCCCTGTGACTGACAGCGCCATGCGAGCACCTTCCCGCGCATCCTTGCCCTTGTGCGGGTCGGCGTGCCAAAAGCCGATCAGCAGAAACGAAGACAGACTGGTCAGCTCCCAAAACACCACCAGCAAAATCAGGTTGTCGGCCAACACCACGCCCAGCATGGCACCCATGAACAGCATGAAGAACATGAAAAAACGGGCGGGCGGATCCTTGCGGTCCAGGTAATAGGCGGCATACAGCACCACCAGGCTACCGATGCCCAGCACCAGCAGTGCAAACATCCAGGCCAGACCATCCATCCGGAACCCCAGCCGCAGGCCCAGCGCAGGCAGCCACTCTACCGACCACCGGATGACCTCGCCTGCAAAAACCGCCGGTGCCAGCATGGCCAACCCGGCGCAGCCCGCCAGCGCGGCCAGGCCAGCCAGCCAGGCTGCCAGACCCGGCCGGTTGTTGCGCACCCCCGCCAACACCAGTGCGGCCAGCCATGGCAGCACGGCCAGCCATGGCAGAAGGTCGCTACCGGTCATGCTGATTTGTCGGGCGATCCGCCGCGCCTGAGCAGCACCACGATCAGGGTAACGACTGTGATGGGAATCACGAAACTCATCATGGCGATCGAAAACGCGCCAAGTGCAGCGTGTTGCTGGGTGGCCAGAAGCAGGTAAGCCACGTAAGCGACGTAATACGCCAGAAAAACGCCAGCTTCCCAGCGCGCAATTTCTCGCCCAGTCATAAATATAGGCAGACAGGCCAACGCCACAGCCAGCATGACCCAGATGTCAAAAGCCAGCAGTGATGGCGCCATCACCACCCCCATATCGCCTGAGACGAGGCCTGACAAACCCAGGCAGCCCAGGATGTTGAAGGTATTGCTGCCCACCACGTTGCCAACAGCAATATCACGCTCGCCTTTGATGGCTGCGGTAATGGATGTCGCCACTTCCGGCATGGAGGTGCCCGCCGCAACAATGGTCAGCCCGATGACCAGATCACTCACGCCCAATGCCTTTGCAAAAATGATGGACGCGTCAACCAGCCATTCGGAGCCCAGTACCAGAAAGCCCAGGCCAGCAATGATCAGCATGATCTGCACGGGCAGCTTTGCGTCCCAGCTACCCGCGCCGGCAGGCTTGATTTCTGCCGCGTATTCGTCCTTGGCCGCCTTGGTTTCTTTGCGCGACTGCACAATCAGGAACACGGTGTAGGCGATCAGCAGCGAAAACAGGAACGCGCCATCCCAAAAGCTCAGGTTGCCATCGAGCGTCAGGGCCAGCAACAGCAGCGAAGCCCCGATCATGATGGGCACCTCTTGCCGGATCAACTGAATGTTGACCACCAGCGGAACAATCAGCGCTGACACGCCCAGGATAAACAGCACATTGAAAATATTGCTGCCGACCACATTGCCAATCGCAATATCCGAATTGCCGTCCAGCACGGCGCCCACCGAGACCGCCACCTCGGGTGCGCTGGTGCCGAAGGCCACGATGGTCAGACCAACCACCAGTGGCGAAATGCCGAAAGACAGCGCCAGCTTGGAGGCACCCCGCACCAGCAGTTCAGCACCAACGATCAGGCCAATCAGGCCACCAATAAACATCAGGATAGTCATGTCAGGTCCGCGTGAATTTACAGTCAGATCAGGTCGCTAGCGACGAAAGTTTAATGGACGGGACGCTGAGCATGAGACATCAGTCGATCAGTCAGCGCAATCGCCAGTGCACTCAACAAAAACACGGTGTGAATGATGGTTTGCCACATCAGCACCTTCACGTCGTAATTAGCGGCATTGATAAAAGTCTTGAGCAAATGGATCGAGCTGATGCCAATAATGGCCGTGGCCAGCTTGACCTTGAGCACAGAGGCATTGACGTGACTCAACCACTCCGGCTGGTCAGGATGATCCTCAAGGTTCATCCGGCTGACAAAGGTTTCGTAACCGCCCACAATCACCATGATCAGCAGGTTAGAAATCATCACCACGTCGATCAGGGCTAACACCACCAACATGATGATAGTTTCATTGAGAGCTGTGATTTGAACGTCCGACTTATAGCCGATGCTGCTGATAAGTGCTTGTAGTGAAGCCTGATTGCCGAAAACAGCTTCCAGGAGATGCACCAATTCCACCCAAAAGTGAAACACATACACAGCCTGCGCCAAAATCAGGCCCAGATAAAGTGGTAGCTGAAGCCAGCGGCTAGAGAAAATGAGGCCGGAAGCTCGGCGAAGGGGAAAAGACCTGGGGGGTTTGGGTTCTGACATGGGGTGGAGTAGATGAAAATTAGGCGCATTGTAGGCGGCGCTGTCCAGCTTGCCCAAGTTGGGTTTAAATCTGTAAGCTTGGCGCCAGTCAGTGCACTGTAAGTGCGTAAGATGACATTAGCACGCATTGCACTACAAACCGAGGAGACAAGTCATCATGAGCGCGCCTTTATCCGCTATCGAATCCACACTGGTCGAAAACCGGGTGTTCTTCCCAGACCCGGCAGGGGTCAAAAGCGCTCGTATCTCCGGCATGGACGCCTACCACGCGCTGTGCGCAGAAGCTGAAAAGGATTTTGAAGGCTTCTGGGCCCGTCTGGCGCGTGAAAATTTAAGCTGGAAAAAACCTTTTACCCAGACGCTGGACGAGTCCAACGTTCCGTTTTACAAATGGTTTGCCGACGGCGAGCTCAACGCCTCGTACAACTGCCTGGACCGGCACCTCGGCACCGCCACCGAGAACAAAAAAGCCATCATTTTCGAGAGTGACGATGGCAAGGTGACCAACGTCACCTACAAAGAGCTGCACGCCAGAGTGTGCCAGTTTGCCAACGCGCTCAAGGCCATGGGCATCAAAAAGGGCGACCGCGTCATCATCTACATGCCGATGACGGTGGAGGGGGTGGTGGCCATGCAGGCCTGTGCCCGCATCGGCGCCACGCATTCGGTGGTGTTTGGCGGCTTTTCCGCCAAAAGCCTGCAAGAGCGTATCCAGGACGCTGGTGCGGTCGCGGTCATCACCGCCAACTACCAGTTGCGCGGCGGCAAGGAGCTGCCGCTCAAGGCCATCGTCGATGAAGGCATCGCGATGGGCGGCTGCGAATCCATCAAGAATGTGGTGGTATACCAGCGCACGGCCACCGCCTGCAACATGGTTGCCGGGCGCGACAGCCTGATGCATGAGGTCACGGCGAAGCAGCCGGCGACCTGCGAGCCCGAGTTTGTAGGTGCCGAACATCCGCTGTTCATCCTCTATACCTCTGGTTCGACCGGCAAGCCCAAGGGTGTCCAGCACAGCACTGGCGGCTATTTGCTCTGGGCTAAGCTGACGATGGACTGGACCTTCGACATCAAGCCGTCCGATGTGTTCTGGTGTACCGCCGACATCGGTTGGATCACCGGCCACACCTATGTGGCTTATGGCCCGCTGGCGGCGGGTGCCACCCAGGTCATCTTTGAAGGCATCCCGACCTACCCGAACGCCGGCCGCTTCTGGCAAATGATCGACAAACACAAGGTCAGCATTTTCTACACCGCGCCCACTGCCATTCGTTCGCTGATCAAGGCCGCCGAGGGCGACGAAAAAATCCATCCGGCGCGCTCAGACCTGAGCAGCCTGCGCATACTTGGCACCGTGGGTGAACCCATCAACCCCGAGGCCTGGATGTGGTACTACAAAAACGTCGGCGGCGAGCGCTGCCCGGTGGTCGACACCTTCTGGCAGACCGAGACCGGCGGCCACATGATCACGCCGCTGCCCGGCGCCACGCCGTTGGTGCCCGGAAGCTGCACTTTGCCGCTGCCCGGCATCATGGCGGCGATTGTTGACGAGGTGGGCAAGGACGTGCCCAACGGCTCCGGCGGCATGCTGGTGGTCAAGCGGCCCTGGCCCTCGATGATTCGCACCATCTGGAACGACCCTGAGCGCTTCAAGAAGAGTTATTTCCCCGAAGAGATGGGCGGCACGTTTTACCTGGCCGGCGACGGCGCGGTGCGCAGCCTTGATCGCGGTTACTTCCGCATCACCGGCCGCATCGACGATGTGCTCAATGTGTCCGGCCACCGCATGGGGACCATGGAGATCGAGTCCGCGCTGGTCTCGCATTCGGCACTGGTGGCCGAGGCCGCCGTGGTGGGCCGTCCCGACGACTTGACTGGCGAGGCAATCGTGGCCTTTGTGGTGCTCAAGCGTTCGCGCCCAACCGGCGACGAAGCCAAGGCGATTGCCAAAGAGCTGCGCGACTGGGTCGGCAAGGAAATCGGCCCTATCGCCAAGCCGAAAGACATTCGTTTCGGCGACAACCTGCCCAAGACCCGCAGCGGAAAAATCATGCGCCGCCTGCTGCGCGGCATCGCCAAAGGCGAAGCCATCACCCAGGACACCTCGACCTTAGAGAATCCAGCCATCCTCGATCAACTGTCGGAGAACCTGTAGTTTCGGTGCTTGCGTCATTCAGGCGTCATGAAAAAAGCCCGCTGAAGAGCGGGCTTTTTTTTCGCTGGCGAGCCCGGCTTACTTTTGCGTCATCACCCAGGCGGCGAGCTTCTTGGCTTCAGCATCGTTGACCTGTGCGTTGGCAGGCATGGGCACAGGACCCCAGACGCCTGAGCCGCCTTTGATGATTTTTCCGGCCAGTTTGTCTACCGCGTCTTTTTGTCCGGCGTATTTGGCGGCTATGTCTTTGAACGACGGACCGACCAGCTTGGTCGCTACCGCATGGCAGGCCATGCAATTTTTGGCCGTGGCCAGTTGCAGGTCGGCCAGTGCCGGGGAGGAAGCCACCACACCGGCAGCCAGGGTAGCAATCGCCAAAAATACACGTTTCATCGTAAACCTCGTGGGAAGAGTTTTAAATTTGGATTGGGGTACAGTCAGGAAACGCAATTGTAGTGATGTGGGTTGACCTTGCTTACAAAAGGTTTCCACGGATTTGAGGGATCATCCATGTTTTTCCTGTTCATAGGCGTCATTGGCCTCCTGCTGAAGTATCTGGAAATCGGTCCTGTGGGCACGCTGGACTGGTGGATGGTCTTGGCCCCGTTTGGCCTGGCCGTGATCTGGTGGTGGTGGGCGGACGCCAGCGGCTACACCAAAAAGAAGGAAATGGAAAAAATGGACAAGCGCAAGCAGGAGCGTATCGACAAGCAGCGTGATGCGATGGGGATGCTCAAAAAAAGGAAATAAATAGAGCCCCCACGTTCGCTCACTGCGTGTAGCTCTCTGCCCCCCCCCGAGGGGGCGCTGCGCCTGCGGGCCGGCAAAGCCGGACCCGCAGCCCCTGCTTGAATAAGAGCCGCTCGCTACACTCCGGCAAGAAAAAAGCCCCCGCAGATGTTCTGCAGGGGCTTTTTTGATGGCGAGCGCGTTGCCGGGATTAGTAGTCGTCGAGCACTGCGCCCTTGCTGGCGCTGGAGGCGTTGAAGGCGAACTTGGCCTGTACGCCGCGCATGTAGCGCGGCAGCGGCGCTTTCCAGCCGACCTTGCGTTGGGCCAGTTCGGCATCGGCTATGTTCAGTTGCAGCAGCAGTTGTTTCGCGTCGATGGTGATCGAATCGCCTTCCTTGATGAAGGCGATGTTGCCGCCGGCTGCGGCTTCGGGAGCTACGTGGCCGACCACCATGCCCCAGGTGCCGCCAGAAAAGCGGCCATCGGTGATCAGGCCGACGCTTTCGCCCAGGCCAGCACCGATCAGCGCACCGGTGGGTGCCAGCATCTCGGGCATGCCGGGGCCGCCCTTGGGGCCGAGGTAACGCAGCACCATCACATCACCCGCGACAATCTTGCCGGCCAGGATGGCCTTGAGCGCCGACTGCTCGTCGTCAAACACGCGCGCTGGTCCCGTCATTACCGGGTTTTTCAAGCCGGTGATTTTGGCGACACAGCCTTCCGGCGACAGATTGCCTTTGAGAATCGCCAGATGGCCTTGTGCGTACATCGGCTTGTCAATCGGACGGATCACGTCCTGGTCGGCACGCGGTGCATCCGGCACATCCTTGAGCACCTCGGCAATGGTCTGCCCGCTGATGGTCAGGCAGTCGCCGTGCAGCAGGCCGGCCGCCAGCAGTGTCTTCATGACCTGCGGGATGCCGCCAGCCTTGTGCAGGTCCACCGCCAGGTATTTGCCGCTGGGTTTGAGGTCGCACAGCACCGGCGTCTTGACACGCACACGCTCGAAGTCGTCAATCGTCCAGTCCACCTCGGCCGCATGGGCGATGGCCAGGAAGTGCAGCACCGCGTTGGTCGAGCCGCCGGTGGCCATGATGACGGCCACCGCGTTTTCAATGGCCTTCTTGGTCACGATGTCGCGCGGCTTGATGTTCTTTTTGATGGCCTCGACCAGCACCTTCGCCGACTCCTTCGCCGAGTTGGCCTTTTCGTCGTGCGGATTCGCCATGGTGGACGAGTAGGGCAGGGAAATACCCAGTGCTTCGAACGAGGAGGACATGGTGTTGGCGGTGTACATGCCGCCGCAGCTACCGGTGCCGGGAACCGCGCGGCGCTCGATCTGCAGCAGGTCCTCGTCGCTCATGCGGCCAGCGGCGTGTTCACCCACGGCCTCGAACACACTCACGATGTTCAGGTCCTGGCCCTTGTAGCGGCCGGGCAGAATGGTGCCGCCATAAACATAGATGGCAGGCACATTGGCGCGCAGCATGCCCATCAGGCCGCCCGGCATGTTTTTGTCGCAGCCGCCTATGACCAGCACGCCGTCCATCCACTGGCCCTGCACGCAGGTCTCGATGCAGTCGGAGATCACTTCGCGGCTGACCAGCGAATACTTCATGCCTTCGGTGCCCATGGCCATACCATCGGAAATAGTGGGGGTGCCGAAAACCTGCGCCTTGCCGCCGGCTTCCTCAATGCCGGCAATCGCTGCGTCCGCGAGTTTTTGCAGACCGCTGTTGCAGGGGGTGATGGTGCTGTGCCCGTTGGCCACGCCGACCATGGGTTTCTTGAAGTCGCCGGCCTCGTAGCCCATGGCGTAGTACATCGAGCGGTTCGGCGCGCGCGCGGTGCCTTCGGTGATATTTTTACTGCGGCGGTTGATCGCGTCGCCGTCACCGTCTTTGTCCTGCTGGTTCATGGGGGTCTCTTCTTTGTAGTGGGGAGTCGAAGGGCAAAGTATGCCCCGCCTTGTTTTGCGCTTCCAATATATTCTTGAGCTTCTATTAATATGTAGCGCATATGGGTAACCCGAGTATTGAACTGCGACTCTGGCGCCAGTTTGCCGCTGTGGCCGAAGACCTGCACTTCGGCCGCGCCGCAGCGCGCCTGCACATGACGCAGCCGCCGTTGACCCAGGCGATTGCGCACCTGGAAACGCTGCTGGGCGTGCGCCTGTTCGAGCGCACCAAACGCAGCGTGCAGATGACAGCAGCAGGCGAGGCACTGCTGCCGCTGGTGCTGGACCTGCTGGCGCGGGCGCAGGCGCTGCCCGAGCAGGCCAGGGCTGCCGACGCCGGTGAGCTCGGGCGGCTGCGGCTGGCTTTTGTATCGACCGCCGGGTTTTCGCTGCTGCCCGAATGGGTGCGGGTTTTTCGCGAGCGCAACCCCTTGGTCCAGCTTGAGCTGCTGGAGGCGACCGGCGACATGCAACTGCAGGCCTTCGAGCGCCACGACATCGATGCCGGCGTGGTCCTGCATTCGCCGGGCTTTGCGCCGCCCGGCCTGCACAGCCGTCTTGTAGCGCGGGAACCGCTGGTACTTGCAATGAGTGAGCACCATCCGCTTGCAGCGCGGCCGGCGCTCGCGCTCGATCAGGTGCTGGTGCATCCGCTGGTAATTTTTCCGCGCCGCATCCTGCCTTCGCTGTACGACGCGATCTTCGGCATGTACCACGCCGCTGCGCAGTCGCCGCAGGTGGCGCAGGAAGCGATCCAGATGCAGACCATCGTCAACCTGGTGTCGGCCGGCCTGGGCGTGGCCTGGGTTCCCGATAGCGTGCGACAGTTCCAGCGGCCCGGTGTGGTTTACCGCAGCGTGGCGGGCAAGAAGGGTCGCCAAGTGCCGGTGTGTGAAACCAGCCTGGTCTGGCCCGAGGGGGAGGCCCCTGCCTGTGTGACGCGTTTCATTGACTGCGCGCCAGTATTGCCACGCTGAAGGCGGCCCGACTGTGGCCGCTGGCACAATAAGCCTCATGCTGATTCACCCCACCATCGACCCCGTTGCCCTTCAGTTGGGTCCGCTGGCCATTCACTGGTACGGCCTGACCTACCTTGCCGCCTTCGGCCTGTTCCTGTTTCTGGGCCTGCGCCGCCTGCGCCACGAGCCCTATGCGTCGATGACCGGGCTTGCCGCCTGGAGCCGCAAGGACATCGAGGACATCCTGTTCCTGGGCGTGATTGGCGTGGTGCTGGGCGGGCGTATTGGTTATTGCCTGTTTTACAAGCCCGGCTACTACCTGGCCAACCCGCTGGAGATTTTGTACGTCTGGCAGGGTGGCATGAGTTTCCACGGCGGCATGCTGGGCGTGCTGGTCTCGCAGATCTGGTTTGCGCGCACGCGGCAAAAACCCTGGCTGCAGGTGATGGACTTCATCGCGCCCTGCGTGCCGACGGGGCTGGCGGCCGGGCGTGTCGGCAACTTTATCAACGGTGAGTTGTGGGGTCGCCTGAGCAGCCCCGACTTGCCCTGGGGCATGGTGTTCAAGAACAGTGGCACGCTGGCGCCGCGCCACCCCTCGCAGGTCTACCAGTTTTTGCTGGAGGGCCTGTTGCTGTTCGTGCTGCTCTGGCTGTACGCGCGCAAGCCGCGCAAAACCGGACAGGTGTCGGCGGCCTTTTTGGTCGGTTACGGCGTGTTCCGTTTCATCGCCGAATTTTTCCGCGAGCCGGATGACTTCCTCGGCGTGCTGGCGTTGGGCATGAGCATGGGGCAGTGGTTGTGTCTGCCCATGATCGCGGCCGGTGTCTGGCTCTGGTTATGGGCCGAAAAACGGCCTTAGCCCATGCCAAATATGCCTAGGAGCCTGGGCGGCAGAAGGAACGTCGGCTGCAAAGCGGCCGCGACGGTCCTATTTTTCACCGGCTTTTTGCCCCATAGCTACGGCTATGGCGCTGCAAACCCGGCAAAAACTGTCCTCGCCGGGGCCACTTTTCGCTTCGACGCCTTCTGCCGCCCAGGCTCCTAGTTTGCTATCGATAACATAGCGAATTTGCTGCCGGAGTGGAAGCAATCTGCGGCAGCAAACCCCGGCCTCCGGGTTTTTACCTGTGGTTTGGTGCACCAGCCCCGTTGCCATAACCCCCTGAATTTTTAATAATTACATGTAATTATAGGAAATTATAAGAATTCAAATGATTCAACGACAAGGCTTTACAAGCGAGGACTGCCGGCGCAGCCTCTGCCCGTCGAATCATGGGCGGCATTTCGCCAGGACGGATTGACAGCATGCGCCTCGTTCAGAACTCACTGCACCAGGAAGTCGCCGCCACCTTGCGCGAGCAGATTTTTGCCGGCCTGTATGCACCCGGCAGTTTTCTCGATGAACTGGTGCTGTGCGAGCGGCTGCAGATCTCGCGCACGCCCCTGCGCGAAGCGCTCAAGGTGCTGACCGCCGAGGGCCTGCTGCGCCACGAGCCGCGGCGCGGCTGCTTCATCAGCGAGGTGACGGAAAAAGACCTGGACGACATTTTTCCGGTGATTGCGCTGCTCGAAGGGCGCTGCGCTTATGAGGCAGCACGCAATGCAAGCGACGCCGATCTGGCCACGCTGGTCACGTTGCACGAGCGCCTGAACAGCCACGCCCATGCCGGCCGCATCAACGACTACTACGACACCAATTTCGCGATCCACGAAGCCATCATCACGCTGGCCGACAACCGCTGGCTGGCCATGGCGATCTCCGATCTGCGCAAGATCCTCAAGCTGGCCCGCTCGCAACAACTGCACGCGCCCGGTCGTCTCGCGCAAAGCCTGTCCGAACACATGGCGGTGTTTGCCGCACTGAAAGCCAGAGACAGCGCAGGCGCCGAAGCCGCCATGCGCACCCACCTGACCCGCCAGCGAGAAGCCCTCAGAGACCTCGCAAGGAATCAGAGATCGAGGGTGCTGGCATGACCTACCTGACGAGGGGCCCCGGCGGAACGCCGGGGATCGGCAGTAAAGGTCATGCCAGCAAGGAGTCGACACCTTTTCGCTCGCAAATCGTTAGCGCAACGGGAGGCGACAGCATGACCTACCTGACGAGGGGCCCCGGCGGAACGCCGGGGATCGGCAGTAAAGGTCATGCCAGCAAGGAGCCGACACCTTTTCGCTCGCAAATCGTTGACCCCTCGGGAGGCGACGGCATGAGCGCTCTCGTGACAACTACGTCAATAGTTCCCGACTTTCAAATGCTTCCACAGGCCACGCCATGAACACGCCCGACTGGATCACCCGCAGCGTGGCCATCCTGCGTAGCCCCGAAAAACCGGAGCCAAAGAAGGCACCAGCCCCTGCGGAGCGGGCGCAGGCTGCTACAAAATCAGGAGCAGGTGCGGCCGCCCTGCGCAGTACCCGCGAACGGCTCAACGCCACCTTGCGCCACAAAGAGGAGGCGCTGTCTCCGCGCGTACTGCGCCGCACACTGGAAGAACTCAAAGCCATCGTCGACCCGCAGGTCAGCGAGGTCGAGGGCGGGCGCCGCGCCATGGGCGTCGCCGGCTGGTACGCCAACGCCTCGCTGGATGAGCGGCGCGACATGTGGCTGCTGATGAGCGAGCAGTTTGTCGCTGATGCCGCCAAGGTCAAACTGGCGCAGACGCAGTTTGCCGCCGCAGTCGGCACGCCGGATGAGGCTGTGGCCGAGGTGCGTTACCGCCGCGCCACGGTGTCGCCGCGCCGGCGTCTGTTGCAGCGTTTCAGCGCCTTCCCGGAAGGGTTCCGTTTTCTGGTGAACCTGCGCGCCGACCTGCTTCCACACCTCAAGGCCGACAAGCGCCTGCAGGCGCTGGATGTCGAGATGGAATACATGTTCTCGACCTGGTTTGACGTGGGTTTTCTGGACCTGCGTCGCATCAGCTGGGACTCGCCAGCGTCGCTGATCGAAAAACTCATCAAGTACGAGGCCGTGCACGATATCAAAAGTTGGGCCGATGTGAAAAACCGGCTCGATAGCGACCGCCGCTGTTACGGCTTTTTTCATCCGCGCATGCCTGACGAGCCGCTGATTTTTGTGGAAGTGGCCTTGATGGACGACATGGCCGACAACATCATGCCGCTGCTCGACGAGTCGGCAGCGCCGGCCGATCTGAAAAAGGCCACGACCGCGATTTTTTATTCAATCAGCAATACGCAGACCGGCCTGCGCGGCGTGAGTTTCGGCGACTCGCTGATCAAGCGCGTGGTCGAAACCCTGCATGAAGAGTTTCCGCGCCTAAAGAATTTTGCGACCCTGTCGCCGATCCCCGGTTTTCGGTCCTGGCTCGGCAAGAATGCGGCCACCTTGCTTGCGCAACTTGACGAAAAAGAATTCACGCTGCTGGGGCGTGCCGTCGGCTTCGAGCCACCGACCGCGCAACATTTTCTGACCGCTGCAGACAACGCGCTGGCCCTGAACGAGAAGTCGGCGGTGCGCCGCGTGCTGCTGCATGGCGCCGCGCAGTACCTGGGGCGCGAGCTCGACGACGGCAAGCCGCTGGATCCGGTCGCGCGTTTTCATCTGGGCAACGGCGCGCGCGTGGAACGCATCAACTGGGGTGGTGATCCCTCGCCCAAGGGCCTGAAACAGTCGTGCGGCCTGATGGTCAATTACCTCTACGACCTCAAGCGGCTGGACAAGCACCGCGCGCTGCTCGCGCAGGGGAAAATCCCCGTATCGGGCGCCATCGAAGATTTGTATATTTGATCTTTGTTTTTGAACCGTTTTTATTGATTCACAACGACAGGAGACATGCATGACAGCGAGTTTTGACATCAAGGCATCCCGACGGGATGTGCTGCGCGCCGCTGCGGCGGGCGCCGCTGCATTTTCAATGGGCAGCTACGCGCAATCGACCTGGCCGGTCAAACCAGTCACCTTGATCGTGCCTTTCCCGGCAGGCGGCGGCACGGATGCGTTTGCGCGTCCGATGTCGGCACAGTTTGCGCGCCTGACGGGCAAGCAAATGGTCATCGACAATCGCGGCGGTGCGGGCGGCACGCTCGGTGCCAGCATGGCAGCCAAGGCCGCGCCCGATGGCTACACGCTGTTCATGGGTGCGGTGCACCACACCATTGCCCCCAGCATGTACCCCAAGCTGGATTACGACATCGAGAAAGACCTGGTGCCGCTGATTCTGGTGGCCAGCGTGCCGCAGGTGGTGGTGGTCAACCCGCAAAAAATGCCGGTCGCCAACTTCAGGGAGTTTCTGGACAACGCCCGCAAGAACCCGGGCAAGCTCAATTACGGCTCCGCCGGTGCCGGCACCTCGCACCATCTTGCTGGCGAGTTGTTCAAGCAGCAGACCAAAACCTTCATCACCCACATTCCCTACCGCGGCGCCGGCCCGGCCCTCCAAGGCCTGATCGCCGGTGATGTCGAGATGATGTTTGACGGTCTTGGTTCCTCGGCGGCCCACATTGCCGGTGGCCGTATCAAGGCGCTGATGGTGTCCGGCAATAAGCGCAACCCGGCGATTCCCGACGTGCCGAGCGCCGCCGAGATGGGCCTGCCCGACTACAACGTGACCACTTGGTACGGCGTGTGGGGA
Organism: Polaromonas sp.; assembly: GCF_030689685.1. Classification (GTDB taxonomy): domain Bacteria; phylum Pseudomonadota; class Gammaproteobacteria; order Burkholderiales; family Burkholderiaceae_C; genus Polaromonas. The sequence goes on from NZ_JAUYEY010000031.1 coordinate 111,646, forward strand.
CCCAAAGGCATGCCGGCTGACGCCCAGGCGCGCGCGATCGAAGAAATCCGCAAGGCCTGCACCACCGACGAAGCCAAGGCGGTCTGGGCGCGTCAGGGTGCGGAGTTTGCCGGCTTGAGCGGCCCGCAGTTTGGCAGCTTCATCAACGCCGAGGTCAAGAAGTGGGCGCAGGTGGTCAAGGCTTCCGGCGCCAAGCTCGATTGAAGAATGGCCCCCACGCTTTTCACTTCGTGTAATGCGCTGCCCCCCGAGGGGGCTGTGCTTGCTTGGGACGGCCCTGCGCTGCGCACCCGGCCCCCACGCTTTTCAGTTCGTGTAGTTCACCGCCCGCTGAGGGGGCTGTTCCACCTTGGGGCGGCCCGGCGGTGGAACTGGTTTTTGTCTCTGTCGGCAGGAGTGCATGAGGGGACAGGTTCGGCTGGCCATCGCGGGCAGCATCGCGCGCGTCACCCTGTCCCATCCCGGCAAGCTCAACGCCATGTCGCGTGTGATGTGGCGTGAGCTTCGCGAGGTGTTTGAGTGCATCCAGCAGGACGCTGCCTTGCGCTGCGTGGTGCTGGCGGGAGAGGGCGGCAACTTCTGCGCCGGCGGCGACATTTCGGAGTACGCCGATTTTCGTTTTGAGGAAGCAAGCCTGCGCCACTTTCATGATGAGCTGGTTTGGGGCGGCCTGCAGGCCGTGCTGGACTGCGATGTCCCCATCGTGGCGCAGATCGAGGGCGCCTGTTTGGGGGCGGGCCTGGAGATCGCGAGTTGCTGCGACCTGCGGCTGGCCGGTGCCTCGGCCAGGTTCGGCGCGCCGATAGCGAAGCTGGGCTTTCCGATGGCGCCGCGCGAGATGGCGCTGGTGATGTGCGCGGCTGGTGAGTTGAGCGCGCGCGAGATGCTGCTGGCTGCGGCGGTGCTGGACGCAGCCACGGCGACGCAGCGGGGCTTTCTCAACCGCGTGTTGTCAGACCATGAGGTGGTGACCGAGGCCGTAGCGACGGCTGAGCGTATGTGTCGCCTCGCGCCGCAGGCTGCACGCTTAAATAAACAGTCTTTTTGGGCTCTGGCCCATATCCAGCTTGCCCAAGCAGCTACTGATTTAATAGCAGATGCATACCGTTACGCGGCTTCCACTGAACACCGTGAAGGTGTGATGGCCTTTGTCGAAAAACGCCTACCGCAATTCTGAGACCTTGCCTGTCCTTTTTTTTTTCGATTTCCAGATGAACCAGCTATGAAAAATAACAACCTGTTCGCTGCCATGCGCGCGGCCTTTCCCGAGGATCTCGACGCGATTGCGGTCGAGACCGACAACGGCCTCTATTACTCATGGCGCGACCTGGAGCGCGGCACGGCCATGCTGGCCAACTTGCTGAAGTCGCTGCAGTTGCCTGAAGGCGCGCGCATCGCGGTGCAGGTTGAAAAATCGGTCGAGGCCATGATGCTGTATCTGGCCACCCTGCGCGCCGGCTATGTGTTTTTGCCGCTCAATACCGCCTACCAAAGCGCCGAGATGGCGTACTTCATCGCCAACGCTGAACCCTCGGTGGTGGTGTGTGGCCGCAAAAATTTTGGCTGGGTCAGCAAGATCGCGTTCCAGCAGGGCACCTACAACGTCTTCAGCCTGGATGACAACCGCATCGGCTCGCTGCTGGACCGCGCCGCGCAATGCAGCGACAGGCACGAGGTGGTGCCGCGCAAGGCCGACGACCTGGCGGCGATTTTGTACACCAGCGGCACCACCGGACGCAGCAAGGGCGCCATGCTGTCGCACCGCAACCTGGCTGACAACGCGCAGGTGCTCAAGGACTACTGGGGCTGGAAGACGGGCGACGTGCTGCTCCATGCGCTGCCGATTTTTCATGTGCACGGCCTGTTCGTCGCCATCCACGGCGCGCTGATCAACGGCAGCAAAATGATCTGGCTGTCGAAGTTTGATCCGAAGCTCGTGGTCGAGAAGCTGCCAGAGGCCACGGTGTTCATGGGCGTGCCCACGCTGTACGTGCGCCTGCTGGCCGAGCCGGGGCTCACGCGTGAGGCCTGCCGCACTATGCGCCTGTTCGTCGCCGGGTCGGCGCCGCTGCTGATCGAAACCTTCAGGGCCTGGCAGGAGCGCACCGGCCACACGATTCTCGAGCGTTACGGCATGAGTGAGACCGCCATGCTGACCTCCAACCCCTATGAGGGCGAGCGCCGTGGCGGCACCGTCGGTTTTGCGCTGCCGGGCGTGAGCCTGCGGGTGCAGGGCGATGGTGGCCAGACCCTGCCGGCCGGCGAGGTCGGCGGCATCGAGGTCAAGGGCCCCAACGTGTTCCAGGGCTACTGGCGCATGCCGGAAAAGACCAAGGAAGAGTTCACCGCCGATGGTTTCTTCAAGACCGGAGACGTCGGAAAAATCGACGAGCGCGGCTACATCCACATCGTCGGGCGCAGCAAGGACCTGATCATCAGCGGCGGCTACAACGTCTACCCGGCCGAGATCGAGGGCTACATCAACGACATGCCGGGCGTGGCCGAAAGTGCAGTGGTCGGCGTGCCGCACCCCGACTTTGGCGAGGTCGGCGTGGCCATCGTGATCGCCAAACCCGGCAGCACGCTCGACGGCGACGCCATCATCGCCGCGCTGAAATCGGGCCTGGCCAACTTCAAGATTCCCAAGCGCTGTTTTGTGGTGACCGAACTGCCGCGCAACACCATGGGCAAGGTGCAGAAGAATTTGCTGCGCGAGCAGCACAAGGCGCTATTTGCAGGCTGAAGGAGGGGCTTGATTTTTCGCGCGTTCCGGCAGTGTGGCCAGCATCACGCCGGCCAGCGCCAGCGCAAAAGCCGCCAGTTGCGCCGCGCCCATGGGCTCACCGAGCACGAACACACCGACCAGCGCGGCGCTGATGGGCAGCATCACAGTGAAGACACCTGCCCGGCTGGCCGGCACACCCTTCAGGCCGGTCATCCACAACCACACCGTCCAGACACTGGCAGCGAGCGCATAAAACACCAGCAGCAGCCAGCTTGTCGGCGCCACTGCCGCAAAGTCAAAACCCCAGGCCAGCCACAGGCCCATGGGGGTGACCAGCACAAAGCCCCAGAGATTGATCAAGGCCGTGATGCGTTTGGCGCCCAGCGCACCAGTGAGCTTTTTGCCGATCACCGCATAGGCCGCTTCACAAAATACCGCGCCCAGCAGCAGCAAATTGCCCAGCCAGGCGGTTTTTGAAGCCAAATCAGCCTCCAGCCCATACGGAACGGGCGCAAGCAGCTCTGTTTTTGATAGCGAAACGAGTGCGATGCCGAGCACCGCGCAGGCCACCGCCAGCCACACACGCGGGCTGATACGCTCGCGCAGGAACAGCCAGCTCAGCACCGCCACCACCGCAGGAATCGCCGCCATGATGACGCCGGCGGCCACCGCGCTGGACAGGCTGACGCCATACAACATGCAGATCGAAAACAGGAAGTTGCCGAGAAAGGATTCCAGGAACACCAGTTGCCGCGTCTGGCGCGTCATCGGCGCTTCGCCGGCGGGTTTTTTCAGCCAGTGCAGCATGGCCGCGCCGCCGATGCCGAAACGCAGCCAGGCCAGCAGGAAGACCGGGAAGATCGCCACCAGCGGTTTGGACAGCGCCACGTAGCTGCCGACCAGCGACATGCTGAGCGCAAGGCAGGCGTAGGCCAGAATGCGGTTCATTAAAACGGGGGTTCTTTCTAGAGGTGATGCGGCGCTGCTGCCGGGGCTGCAACAATGAGCGGAAATCATGCCTTAATTCCGGACCTGAACGATGACTGCTCCCGCCACCCGGCACGTTTTTGTCTACGGTACCTTGCGCTGCGGGGAGGTGCGCGACATCACGCGCCTGTGCCCGGCGCGGCAGTTCATCGGCATGGGCAGCGTGGCCGGCGTGCTCTACGACCTCGGCCCGTATCCCGGCCTGCGGCTGGGTGGCGCGGGCAGGGTGACCGGCGAGGTCTATGCCATCCCTGCTGAACTGGAGCGTCTGCTCGACGAGATCGAGGAAATCTGGCCACAGCAGACCGGCGAGTACAGCAAGCGCGAGGTGACGGTGCAGATGGACGGCGTGCCGGCCGCTGCCGGGCCGGTTTGCCTGGTCTACGAAATCAATGCTTCACTTCTGGCCGGCTGCCCGGTCATCACCAGTGGCGATTGGCGCCTCCACAGGCTGGCCTCCTGAGTTTCAGGCGCCCGGCCGTGTGTTCGGCGGGCGATTTCCGCAGAACACCTTCATGCTTGGCGACCAGCACGGCGGGAAGCGGGGCATATTTCATGATCCGGGAAAATAATTCCATATCGTGAGATGCAAAAATGTTGCAGTGCGCCAAAATTTCTCAATGCAAGAAAATAACTTCCGTATTGCAAAATTTTCTTCAAAGACTGTTGATTTCATTGGGAAAGTTTTTTGTCTTATATAAGACATAAGAGCTTCACAAAGTCTTGTAGAAGACTTAAAGTGGAGTCCAGAACAAACAACACGGCCTTCAAACAAGTGCAGCGCGGTTTGTCCCCTTTTTCCTTTCAACCTCTGGAGTGACCCCATGCCACAGACCCTCACCGAACAACTGAGCCGCGAACAACAAATTGCCGCCCTCGAAAAAGACTGGACGACCAACCCCCGCTGGAAGGGCATCAAGCGCGGCTACAGCGCCGCCGACGTCGTGCGCCTGCGTGGCTCCTTCCCGATTGAGCACACGCTGGCGCGCCGCGGTGCAGAAAAACTGTGGAACATCCTGCACAGCGAGCCCTACGTCAACTGCCTGGGTGCGCTGACAGGCGGCCAGGCCATGCAACAGGTCAAGGCTGGCGTCAAGGCCATCTACCTGTCGGGCTGGCAAGTCGCCGCCGACAACAACACTTACTCCAACATGTACCCCGACCAGTCGCTGTACCCGGTGGACTCGGTGCCCAAGGTTGTCGAAACCATCAACAACACCTTCCGCCGTGCCGACGAAATCCAGCACTCCAAAGGCATCGACGCTGGCGACAAGGGTTACATCGACTACTTCGCGCCTATCGTGGCCGATGCTGAAGCCGGTTTCGGCGGCGTGCTCAATGCTTTTGAACTGATGAAAGCCATGATCAAGTCGGGCGCCGGTGGCGTGCACTGGGAAGACCAATTGGCTTCGGTCAAGAAATGCGGTCACATGGGCGGCAAGGTGCTGCTCCCAACCCGCGAGTCCTGCCAGAAACTGATCGCTGCCCGCATGGCTGCCGACGTTTGCGGCGTGCCCACACTTGTTATCGCCCGTACCGACGCTGAAGCCGCCGACCTGCTGACCTCCGACTATGACGAGATCGACAAGCCTTTCCTGACTGGCGAGCGCACGGCCGAAGGTTTTTACAAGACCCGCAAAGGCCTGGACCAAGCCGTGTCACGCGCCAATGCCTATGCACATTACGCCGACCTGGTGTGGTGCGAGACCGGCACGCCCGATCTGGATTTTGCCAAGCAGTTTGCCGATGCCGTGCACAAGGTGCACCCCGGCAAGATGCTGGCCTACAACTGCTCGCCATCGTTCAACTGGAAGAAAAACCTGGACGACGCGACCATCGCCAAGTTCCAGCGCGAGCTCGGCGCCATGGGTTACAAGTACCAGTTCATCACGCTCGCCGGTATTCACTCCATGTGGTACAACATGTATGACCTGTCGCAAGACTACGTCAAGCGCGGCATGACGGCCTACATCGAGAAGGTGCAGGAGCCCGAATTCGCAGCCCGTGACCGCGGCTACACCTTTGTGTCGCACCAGCAGGAAGTCGGCACCGGTTACTTCGACGAAGTCACCACCGCCATCCAGGGCGGCAAGTCCAGCGTGACCGCGCTGACCGGCTCGACTGAAGAAGAGCAGTTCCACTGAGCTGACATGCTCTCATCGCGGTCGCCTGCGGGCGGTCGTGGCCCGGCCCACGCTACACGCGTCGGCCGGGCTTTTTTCTGGCGCTTGCGATTGGCGGACACGGTCCCCCTGCCAGGAATCCAAAGCTGCCGTAAAATAGGGCCATGCAATCAATCAAGCTGGAAACAGGAAGGATAGTTCGGGTTATGACACCGCGAACTACGACCACGCCTCCGGTTTGGAGTCATCCAGGGCGCTTGCCGCATCCCCCGATGATTAGTAGCTACTGAATAGATAGCAAACCTCCATTCCTCAGCATCTCAAAGCGCGGCATTCACCGCGCTTTTTTATTTCCGAATCTCTGAGTCCCACCACCATGATCAAAATTACGCTGCCAGACGCTTCGATCCGTGAATTTCCTGAACCGGTGACGGTGGCCGAAGTGGCCGCGTCAATCGGCGCCGGCCTGGCCAAGGCGGCCTTGGGCGGCAAGGTGGCAGGCAAGGTCGTGGACACCAGCTACCTGATCACCGCCGACAGCCCGCTGGCCATCATCACGGCCAAGGACCCTGAAGGCCTGGACGTGATCCGCCATTCGACCGCCCACCTGCTGGCCTATGCGGTCAAGGAGCTGTTTCCCGATGCGCAGGTCACCATCGGCCCGGTGATCGAGAACGGATTTTTCTACGACTTCTCTTACAAGCGGCCGTTCACGCCGGACGACCTGGTCGCCATTGAAAAAAAGATGAGTGAACTCGCGTCCAAGGACGAGCCGGTGACACGCCGTGTGTTGCCGCGCGACGAGGCCGTGGCCCACTTCAAGGAAATTGGCGAGCACTACAAGGCCGAGATCATCGCCAGCATTCCGGCCAACGAAGATGTGTCTCTGTACCGTGAAGGCAAGTTCGAGGACCTGTGCCGTGGCCCGCATGTGCCCAGCACCGGCAAGCTCAAATTCTTCAAGCTCATGAAGCTGGCCGGCGCCTACTGGCGTGGCGACCACAACAACGAGATGTTGCAGCGTGTCTACGGTACCGCCTGGGCCACAAAAGACGAACTGCAGCAGTACCTGACCATGCTGGAAGAGGCTGAAAAGCGCGACCACCGCAAGCTGGGCCGCGAGCTGGACCTGTTTCACATCGACGAGCACGCGCCCGGCCTGGTGTTCTGGCATCCCAAAGGCTGGACGGTGTGGCAGGGCGTCGAGCAGTACATGCGCAAGGTCTACCAGGACAACGGTTACCAGGAGGTCAAGGGGCCGCAGATCATCGACAAGACGCTGTGGGAAAAAACCGGCCACTGGGACAAGTACCGCGACAACATGTTCACGACCGAGAGCGAAAAGCGCGAGTACGCGCTCAAGCCGATGAACTGCCCGGGCCACATCCTGATTTTCAAGCAGGGCATCAAGAGTTACCGCGACCTGCCGCTGCGTTATGGCGAGTTCGGCCAGTGCCACCGCAACGAGCCTTCGGGCGGCCTGCACGGCATCATGCGCGTGCGCGGCTTCACGCAGGACGACGGCCACATCTTCTGCACGGAAGAACAAATCCTCAAGGAATGTGTGGACTACACGACCCTGCTGCAGAAGGTCTACACCGATTTTGGCTTCAAGAACATCATCTACAAGGTGGCGACGCGGCCGGAGGCTCGCATCGGCTCCGACGAAAGCTGGGACAAGGCCGAACACGCGCTGATGGAAAGCCTGCGGGCGTCGGGCTGCGAATTCGAGATTTCTCCCGGCGATGGCGCGTTTTACGGCCCCAAGATCGAGTACACGCTGAAGGACGCGATCGGCCGGCAGTGGCAGTGCGGCACCATGCAGGTGGATTTTTCGATGCCGGAGCGGCTGGACGCCGAATATGTGGGGGAAGACGGTGCCCGCCACCGCCCGGTGATGCTGCACCGCGCCATCGTCGGCAGCCTGGAGCGATTCATTGGGATTTTGATCGAGGAGCATGCCGGAGCGCTGCCAACCTGGCTGGCGCCGGTGCAGGTTTCGGTGCTCAATATCACCGATGCCCAGGCTGAATACTGTCGCGAAATAGCTAAAACGCTTCAAAATCAAGGGCTTAGGGTCAATGTCGACCTGCGCAACGAGAAAATTACGTATAAAATACGGGAGCACTCAATGCAAAAGCTGCCTTACATCCTGGTCGTCGGCGACAAGGAGAAGGAAGCTGGCGCGGTTGCCGTGCGCGCACGGGGTAACAAAGACCTTGGCGTCATGTCACTCGAAGCCTTCGTCCAGACGATTGCCTCTGACATTACCCAAAAAGCCTGATTGTTGACTTGTTTGTGAGTCAAATCAGCTATTCGTCCTTGCTGGACGGGCGCAGGCCGCTATAGCTTTTATAGCAATGTTTACAGGATTAAAACCATCGCTACTGAATTTCGTGACCGCCGTCACCGTGAAGAACGCAAGCACCGCTTGAACCGTGAAATCATGGCCCCTGAGGTACGCCTGACAGGGCCCGACAATGAGCCTTTGGGCGTTGTCAGCATCATGGAAGCCTTGCGCCTGGCAGGTGAGGCGGACGTTGATCTTGTTGAAATCTCCCCCACAGCGGTTCCGCCAGTGTGCCGGTTGATGGATTACGGCAAGTTCAAATACGCCGAGCAGAAAAAAGCGGCCGAAGCGAAGTCCAAGCAGAAGGTCATCGAGGTCAAGGAAATCAAGTTCCGGCCCGGTACCGACGATGGTGACTACAACATCAAGTTGCGCAACATCAAGCGCTTCTTGGAAGAGGGCGATAAATGCAAGATCACCTTGCGTTTTCGCGGTCGCGAGATCACGCATCAGGAATTGGGCCTGGCCCTGCTGGCGCGTATCCGCGACGAGTTGGCTGATTTGATTGTGGTGGAGCAGTTTCCCAAGCTCGAAGGCCGGCAGATGGTCATGATGATCGCGCCGGGCAAGAAGAAGGTGGCTGCCAAGCCCGCAGCGGTGCCCGCGGAAGCGGCACCGGTTGCATCGACAAACGCCTGAGGGCGTTGTCGCGGAAAAGGATTTGAGCCTGCAGGTGTGGTTACCGGCAGGTTCTTGAGGGGGATGCGAAAGCATGTCCCGCGAAGGCAGGTCACACTGCTTTCCAAACGTGGTGATGTGAAAATCGCCACGACAAGTGGAAGAGTTAAAAACTCGCCACACAAGTGGCTCGGGGCCATCAAGTCTGCGTAAGGTTCGCAGCGCCTCACGAGCACAAATGAAAAGGAGCATTTAATGCCCAAAATGAAGACCAAAAGCGGCGCCAAAAAGCGTTTCCGCGTTCGTCCTGGTGGCACCGTCAAGCGCGGCCAAGCCTTCAAACGTCACATCCTGACCAAGAAGACCACCAAAAACAAACGTCACTTGCGTGGTTCAGTTGCTGTTCATGAGACCAATATGGGTCACATGGCACAGATGCTGCCCGGCATGGGCATTTAATAACGACGAACAAGGAGTACTCACATGCCTCGCGTCAAACGTGGTGTAACGGCTCGCGCCCGCCACAAAAAAGTTCTCGCCCTTGCAAAAGGTTTCCGCGGCCGCCGCGGCAATGTCTTCAGGATCGCCAAAGAAGCGGTGATGAAGGCCGGGCAATATGCCTACCGTGACCGCCGCACCAAAAAGCGCGTGTTCCGCCGTCTCTGGATTGCGCGTATCAACGCCGCAAGCCGTTCGTTCGGCATGACCTACAGCCAGTTTGCCAATGGCCTGAAGAAAGCCGGTATCGAGATCGACCGCAAGGTTCTGTCCGACATGGCGATCCATGACAGTGCCGCTTTTGGTGCCATCGTGGACCAGGTCAGGGCCAAGCTTGCTGCTTGATTTTTTGAGGGCTAGCCAGCTATTGAATTGATAGCTGCTAGCGCACAAAAGACGAGGGCTGGAGCTTGAAAAGGCTCTGGCCCTTTTTTTCGATTGAACAAGGAGGTCAAAGAGATCAAAGAACAATTCGAGGTGAATTTTTTCAGCCTCCTTTATCTCTTTGATCTCCTTGTTAAATAGGTTTTTGCACCATGACCGATTTAGATTCCATTGTTGAAGACGCTGGTGCCGCTTTTTCTGTAGCCATCACACCGGCCGATCTGGAAAATGCCAAGGCGCAGTTTCTGGGCAAGTCTGGCCGCATCACGGAGTTGATGAAGGGTCTGGCGGCCCTCCCGGTGGAAGAAAAAAAGTCCCGCGGCGCCGCCATCAACCAGGCCAAGCAAGGCGTTGAAGCCGCACTGACCGTGCGCCGTCAGGCACTTGCTGATGCCGAACTGCAGTTGCAGCTCAAGGCCGAGGCCCTCGATGTGAGCCTGCCCGGCCGCCAGCGGCCCCAAGGTGGCCTGCACCCGGTGTCGCTGACCCTGGAGCGCATTGAGGCCATCTTCGGCTCCATGGGTTTTGATGTCGCGCAAGGCCCGGAGATCGAAACCGACTGGTTCAACTTCACCGCGCTGAACACGCCCGAGGACCATCCGGCGCGTTCCATGCACGACACCTTTTATGTCGAGGGCGGTACCGACACCGCTCCCAACCTGCTGCGTACCCACACGAGCCCGATGCAGATCCGCTATGCGGTGCAACATGTCAAGAAGCACCGCGCACTGATTGATGCCGGTGGTGCGATGCCGGAGATCCGGGTGATCGCGCCTGGCCGCACCTACCGCGTCGACAGCGATGCCACGCATTCGCCGATGTTCCACCAGTGCGAAGGCCTGTGGATAGGCGAAAACGTCAGCTTCAAGGACCTGAAGGTCGTCTTCACTGACTTCTGCCGGACGTTTTTCGAATCCGATGACCTGGTGTTGCGCTTTCGCCCCAGCTTTTTCCCGTTCACCGAGCCCAGCGCAGAGATTGATATCCAGTTCCAGGCCGGTCCACCGGCCGGCCGCTGGCTGGAAGTGGCCGGCTCCGGTCAGGTGCACCCGAACGTGGTCCGCAACATGGGCCTGGACCCGGAGAAGTACATCGGTTTTGCCTTCGGCATGGGGCCGGACCGGCTGACCATGCTGCGTTATGGCGTCAATGACCTGCGTCTGTTTTTTGACGGCGATATCCGCTTTTTATCGCAATTTCAATAAATTGGAATTGAAGAATTTGAACAAAGAGATCAAAGAGGAAAGGAGGAAAAACCAATGGAATCTTCCTCCTTCATCGCCTTCAACTCCTTGACCTCCTTGACCTCCTTGTGGCATTAAATGGTATTTGACTCATCATGCAATTTCCTGAATCCTGGCTGCGCGAATTCTGCAACCCGCCGTTGACCACGCAGCAGCTAGCCGACACCCTGACCATGGCCGGCCTGGAGGTCGAAGTACTCAAGCCGGTGGCGCCGTCGTTCACCAAAATCGTCGTCGGCGAGATCAGGGAGGCTGTACAGCACCCCGACGCTGACCGCCTGCGCGTCTGCCAAGTGGATGTGGGGCAAGGTGCCCTGCTCAACATCGTTTGCGGCGCGCCGAATGCGCGTGTCGGCATCAAGGTGCCCTGCGCGCTGGTCGGCGCGGAGTTGCCGCCCGGCGAAGACGGCAAACCCTTTCTGATCAAGGTCGGCAAGCTGCGTGGTGTGGAGAGCCAGGGCATGTTGTGTTCGGCCCGTGAGCTCAAGTTGTCCGAAGACCACGCAGGCCTGCTGGAACTCGCCGCAGATGCACCGATCGGCCAGAACATTCGTGAGCACCTGCATCTCGATGACACACTGTTCACGCTGAAACTCACGCCCAACCTGGCGCATTGCCTGAGCGTGTATGGCGTGGCCCGCGAAGTCGCCGCCCTGACAGGTGCGCCGCTGAAAGCCCCGACCTTCCCACCGGTAGCTGTGTCGGGTGCTGACAAACTTCCCGTCACCATCAGTGCGCCTGACCTCTGCGGCCGTTTTTCCGGCCGCATCGTACGCAAGGCCAACACCCAGGCGGCCACGCCCGCCTGGATGGTGGATCGTCTCGCGCGTTGCGGCCAGCGCAGCGTCACCGCGCTGGTGGATATTTCGAACTATGTGATGTTTGAGCTGGGTCGCCCCTCGCATATTTTCGACCTCGACAAGATTCACGGCGGCCTTGATGTGCGCTGGGGCAAACCCGGCGAATCGCTCAAGCTGCTCAACGGCAACACCGTGACGGTTGACGAAAAAGTCGGCGTGATCGCCGATGACCATCAGGTCGAATCGCTGGCCGGCATCATGGGCGGCGACGCCACGGCGGTGTCGGAGGCGACAGAAAACATTTATGTCGAGGCCGCCTTCTGGTGGCCCAAAGCGATTGCCGGGCGTTCACGCCGCTACAACTTCTCCACCGATGCCGGCCACCGCTTCGAACGCGGTGTCGATCCCGACCAGACGGTTGAGCACATCGAACGCATCACGCAACTGATTTTCGATATTTGCGGCACACCGGACACTGTCTGCGGCCCCATCGACGATGTGCGTGTCAGCATGCCGGAAGCCGCTCCCGTCACGCTTCGGGTTGCACGCGCCGTCAAGGTCATCGGCATGCCCCTGACACAGGCGCAGTGCGCCGACGCGCTGCTGCGCCTCGGGTTGCCTGTGACGGAAGGCGAGGGCACGCTGACGGTGACGCCGCCGAGTTACCGCTTCGACCTGCAGATCGAGGAAGACCTGATCGAGGAAGTGGTGCGTCTGGTCGGCTACCAGCAACTGCCGGCGACACCGCCGCTGGCGCCCATCACCGCGCGTATACGCCCGGAAGCGCAGCGCAGTGCATTTGCTGTGCGCCGCGCGCTGGCGGGCCTAGGCTACCAGGAAACCATCAACTTCAGCTTTGTCGAGGAGCGCTGGGAGCGTGAACTCGCCGGCAACGCCAATCCCATCAAGCTGCTGAACCCGATCGCCAGCCAAATGAGCGTGATGCGTTCGTCCCTGGTTGGCTCGCTGCTGCAGGTGCTGAAATTCAACCTGGACCGCAAGGCCGGCCGTGTCAATGTGTTTGAGTTGGGGCGCGTGTTTTTGCGCGACCCGGCCAGCCTGAACACCGACACCACGGTCGCGGGTTTTGACCAGCCGATGCGCGTGGCCGGCCTGGCTTACGGCCCACGTGAAGGATTGCAGTGGAGCCTGTCCGGCAAGGGCGTAGATTTTTTCGACGTCAAGGGTGATGTGCAGGCCTTGTTGTCGCCGTTGCCGGCGGTGTTCATGCCGGCCAGCCATCCCGCCATGCATCCCGGACGTTGCGCCAGTGTGGCGGTCAACGGCCAGGCCATCGGTTTTGTCGGCGAGCTGCACCCGCAGTGGCGCCAGGGCTATGAGCTGGCGCAGGCGCCGATTATTTTTGAACTCGACCTGGACGCCCTGTTGCAGCGGCCTGTGCCCGTGTTCCAGCCGGTCAGCAAGCTGCAGCCGGTCGAGCGTGACATCGCCGTGATTGTGTCCGAAGGGGTGACACACGCTGCCCTGATGGCGGGCATCCATGGCGCCGACACCCAGGGTTTGCTGAAGTCTGCCACCCTGTTTGATGTCTACAAACCGCAACAAGGCAATACCGCCATGCAACTCGGCGAAAAAAGCCTGGCGGTACGCTTGGTCCTCGGCAGCGACGACGCTACACTGACCGACGAACAAATCGAAGCTGTCACTCAGGCGGTGCTGGCCAGTCTCCAGGTTCGGTTGCAGGCGCGCTTGCGTGCCTGAGGTTTCCAACAACAACAGTTATCAGCGAGGAGTGCAGCGTGGAATTTTCCGTTGAAAGTCTTGAAAGCCCCGCGCTCACCAAAGCCCATCTGGCCGAATTGTTGTTTGAACAGATCGGACTGAACAAGCGCGAATCCAAGGACATGATCGACGCTTTTTTTGACCTGATTTCCGACAGCCTGGTCGAAGGCAATGACGTGAAAATTTCAGGCTTTGGCAATTTCCAGATTCGCACCAAAGCCCCGCGTCCGGGGCGCAATCCCCGCACCGGAGAGTCGATCCCCATTCAGGCGCGCCGCGTGGTGACTTTTCATGCCAGCCACAAGCTCAAAGAACACATCCAGGGTCAAACGGCCGGTGCCGTCGACCCGCTGCTTGTTCCGGGCAAATAGTTGCCAGAAGTCCGTTGGTGGCCACCCCTTGGCCCGGTTAGGGTTTGGATGTCGGTATGAACCCGGCATGGGACCTAAACAACACATCTGAAATATCTCTTTGTAACTATTTGCGCTAAGTTTGGACTTAGAGTAGATTTGTAGATTTACCGCTTAGCGCATTGATTTAATTGGAGAAAACTCTCCCCCCCATTCCCGCCAAACGTTACTTCACCATCGGTGAAGTCAGCGATTTGTGTGGTGTCAAACCTCATGTGCTCCGTTATTGGGAGCAAGAGTTCACGCAGCTACGCCCGATGAAAAGGCGCGGCAACCGTCGCTACTACCAGCACCATGAAGTGCTGATGATTCGCAGAATCCGGGATCTGCTCTACGACCAGGGTTTCACCATCAGTGGCGCGCGCAACAAGCTGCAGGAAATCGTTCAAATCGAACGCGACAAGCGCCGCAATGGTGAAGTGATGCTCGAAGGTGTCGATGTGATGGAAGGAGGCGACTCCATCCTGGATGACTTCGGCGACTCGGCGGATTTCGAAGACAGTGCGATGGACAGCGTCCTGGACATCGCCCATTTGCCCGACAGCAGTGCCGCGCTGCAGCGGCTGCAACTGGTACGCCGCGAATTGTTTGAAATTCGGGATCTGCTCAGCGCCACCTCCTGAAGTGGCCAGGGGAAGCGCGTTATAATTTCAGGCTTGAGACGGTGTGTGGCGCAGCCTGGTAGCGCACTTGCATGGGGTGCAAGGGGTCGAAGGTTCGAATCCTTTCACACCGACCAGATACACCAGTGAAAAACTGGCCAAAAAAGCCCGCTTGAAGCGGGCTTTTTTGTGCCCGAACTGTTTATGCGAGAGCCAGCTCGGGCGTGGGCTTGGCGATTTCTGCCCCGGATGCAGAGGCCTCGCGGTCGAGCTCTCCGCCCAGGGCTTCCAGCAGGTCCGGAATCAGCGCTGCCAGTTCGCCAGTCAGGATGGCGGCATCGGCGTCGAAACCATCGTCGTCCTTGCCTTTGTCCTGCACGCCATCAAGCACCACATCGAGTAGCTTGAGTTTTTTCACCTGCGCCGTATCGGTAAGGACAAACGACACCCGGTCGTGCCAGGTCATCGCCAGCTGTGTGGGCACCTTGCCGGCCGCAATATGTTCGGCCACCTCGTCAATCTCCAGCGTGTGGCGTGAATAACGAACCGTCGACTTCTGGTCATCGGGCATCTTGAGTTCACAGTCGCGGTCAATCGTGAAGCCCACAGGTGCTTCGCGGCTGGCCAGCCAGTGCGCCATGGCGGTGGCGGCTGCCAAAGTGGTCTGCACTGGCCTGGCCATCAGGCCGGCGCTGGAACCCGGTATCTCGCCGAGGATTTCCACCCACTGACTCACCACCTTGTCGGCGCCCGTCAGACTGCCGGAATCAACGACCAGAAACTTGCGGACCGGATCGATCCACAGAGTGGTGGTGGATCGTTTGGTGAAGGCCCGTGGCAACAGGCTTTGAATGGCCTCTTCCTTGAATTCCTTCTTGACCTTTTTACCAACCCGCTCATGACCGGTTTCCTGTTTGTACTGCTCAATACGCTGCTCGACCGCATCCTTGATCGCCGAGGCGGGCACGGGCCGGCGTTCGGTACAGAGCCGCAAAATAAGCTGGCCGCCCACTTTTTCAGCCAGCACGGTGCTTTTGTTGCCGCGCGGTGGCACCCAGCCGCTGGACTCTGGCTGGGTCGCGCCGCAGGGCAGGAAGCGGCTGGCCTGCAAGGCTTCTTCCAGGGCGTCCAGTGGGGGCAAGGTGAAGTCGTCGGCAATGCGAAAAAACGAAGCGGCTTTGAACATGAAACTCCGGGGTAGATGAGGTGGGAGGAAGTCAGACGGGCTGTGCCGGCAAGACCAACCGTCACAAGGGGGACGCGGAGGGCCAGCCAGCCTGGAAATTTTAAGTGCGGCCCCACCAGCGTGGCGCACTTGTTGAGATATGGGCCGGCGGCTTATGCAATATCGATGGTGTGAATGCCATAACTGCCCTGGCGACGATCAGCAAAGTAGCGCTCCAGCGTTTCCTTGACGGTTCTGAAGGCCAGTTCGTCCCAGGGGATTTCGGCCTCGGTGAAAAGTCTGGCCTCAATCGTTTCATGGCCTGGCTTGAACTGGTCGCTGAGCAGGCGGGCGCGGTAAAACAGATGCACCTGGCCCACACGTTCAACGTTCAGCACGCTGAAAAGCGCTTCCATTTCAAACTGGGCGCCGGCTTCTTCGTCGGTCTCGCGCGCAGCGCCCTGCGAAGTGGTTTCGTTGAGCTCCATGAAGCCTGCCGGCAGCGTCCATTTGCCCCAGCGCGGCTCGATGTTGCGCTTGCAAAGCAACACGCGATCTTCCCAGTGCGGCACGGTGCCGACGACGTTGAGCGGGTTTTCGTAGTGAATGGTGCCGCAGGCCGGGCAGACCGCACGCTGCTTGACGTCCCCGTCGTCGGGTACCCGGTAGACCACGGCGCTACCGCAGTTTTTGCAATGTTTGATCGGGCTGCGGTACATGCGGACAAGTGTAGATTGAAAGTAAAAAGGGCTCCGTGAGGAGCCCCTTGATCTACTGCTTCAGGCTCAAGTTTTGGTGGTTTTGGTGTGCTTTTCGATCAGGCTGCGTGCGGTGTCGAGCAGCTTTTTGCCGTCGAAGCCTTTCTTGTTCATGTCTTCCACCCACTCAACCTCCACCGTGCGGGACTTGCGGCGGAATTCCTGGGCCTCAACCGGATTGACCGTATAGATCGAGTTGCCGCGGTCGCTCGCGCTCTTGCGGCCTATGCCGTCGTTGCCCTGCTGCGTTTTTCCCAGCCAGGCGGATGTTGCCATGCCGGAGTTGTTGTCAATGACTTTCTTTAAATCCGGGGCCAGCGAGTTGTACTTGGCCTTGTTCATCGCCATCACAAAAGTGGTGGTGTACAAGCTGCCGCCGGCAGGATCAAACTCCGCATGGAATTTGGTCAGTTCGTTGACTTTCACCGCTGGCACCACCTCCCACGGAATAACGCAGCCTTCGATGGTGCCTTTGCTCAACGCATCCGGAATGCTGGGTAGGGGCATACCGACGGGGATAGCGCCGAGTATGCCCATCAGCTTGGTGACTTGGCGGGTGGGGGCACGGATTTTCAGGCCGCGCATGTCGGCAATGGACTTCACCGGTTTGGCAACGGTGTGAATCACGCCGGGGCCGTGGACCTGCAATGCGATGACCTGCGTGTCCTTGAACTCGTCGGGTGCCACGGTTTGCACATATTCCCAGTAGGCTTTGGAGGTCGCCTCAGCGTTGGACATCATGAAGGGTAGCTCAAACACCTCTATGCGCGGAAAGCGGCCGGCGGTGTTGCCCGGCAGTGTCCACACCACATCGACCACGCCGTCTTTGGCCTGGTCATACAGTTGCACCGGTGTGCCGCCGAGCTGCATGGCCGGATAGGCTTCGAACTTGATGCGGCCCCCCGATTCTTTTTCGACCTTGTCCATCCAGGGCTTGTGCATGGTCAGCCAGACGTTGGACGCCGGTGACATGAAGGTGTGGAACTTCAGGGTCACCGCCTGCTGGGCCAGGCCCGACAGGGCGGGTGCGCCCAGGGCAGCGGCGGCGCCGGTTTTAAGAAGAGTGCGTCGTTGAATCATGTGTAGTCTCCGGTAGGGGTGCGTAGAAATTAATTCAAGAAGGCCCGCTTGGGAACCCGTGCTTGCCCTGATGAAGAGGTGTCAGGCGAAAACTTTACAAGGTACGGCGGCGCGCAGGGTGCGATCCGGCGGCACTTCATGCCACTTTGACTGTCAAGCTGCCCAGCCCCCGCACTTCACCGACCATGGTGTCGCCCGAGACAACAGCGGCCACGCCCTCGGGCGTGCCGGTGTAAATCAGGTCGCCAGGCTGCAGCTCCCAAGCTGCGGACAGGTGCTCGATGGTTTCCGCGAGGTTCCAGATCAGCTTGCTGACGGTGCTGCGCTGGCGATCTTTTCCGTTGACCTGCAGGTAGATCTCGGCGTTGGCCACATCACCGGCCTTGTCAGCCGGCGTGATCGGGCCGATGGGGGCGGAGTGGTCGTAGGCCTTGCCAATGCACCAGGGGCGTCCCTGTTTTTTCATCTCGCCCTGCAGGTCTCGGCGGGTCATGTCCAGGCCGACGGCATACCCAAAGATGTGCTTGAGCGCATCAGCGGCCTTGATGTTCTTGCCGCCGGTGCCAATGGCGGCGACCAGTTCGATTTCGTGGTGCAGGTTGCTGGTCAGCGAAGGGTAGGGGATGACGCCGGTCTGGCCGGCTTCGACCACCACCACTGCATCCGCCGGTTTGAGAAAGAAAAACGGCGGCTCGCGGCCGGTGAATCCCATCTCCTTGGCGTGTTCCTCGTAGTTGCGGCCGACGCAGTAAACGCGGTGCACCGGGAAACGGTCCAGCGTGCCGACCACGGGGACCGAGACCAGCGCCGGCGGGGTAAATACAAAGCTCATGACAACCTCTCTTCTCTGTGGATGCCCAGTGCCTGATGCACCGGACGGTCTGAAAAACTGAATAACACGCAGCCCTGCGCCGAATGCAGGCTGGCCGTGTGCCAGGATGGAATCACAAAATGGTCGCGCGGGCCGAACTCGAACACCTGCTGCCCGGCGCCGTGCGAGATGCTCACGCTGCCGTGCCCCTCCACCACACTGAAAACGGCGCCATCGGTCTGGCGCCAGGGCTTGCCGTCAAAACCGGCCGGCAGGCGCTGCATGAAGGTGGCCATGGTCGGCATCGGCGAGCCGCCGGTGGCCGGGTTCACGTAGCGCAGCTTGACGCCCTCCCAGTCGTCCACCGGCGCCTGGCGCTCCAGCGTATACAGCGCCTCGCACGTGCGCTCGTAGGGGTAGCGAAAGATAGGCGAGGTCTGTCCGAAGGGCGCGTCGTAACGCACCGGCAGCATGTTGGCGCCGTAGCGCTGGTAGCTGGTGCCTTCGGCTTTGGTCACCGGCTGAGAGCGCTCGCTGTGGTTTTCCGCGAAGCCGGCGTCGAAAAACCGCAGCATGGGAATGTCCAGGCCGTCCAGCCAGACCACCGGCTCACCGTCGGTTTGCGTTCCTTCATGACCATGGTCGTGCCAGGTCCAGCTTGGGGTGATGATGAAGTCGCCCGGTGTCATGGTGGTGCGCTCACCATCGACTGCGGTGTAAGCCCCTTGTCCCTCGACCACAAAACGCAGGGCGCTCTGGGTGTGGCGGTGGCTGGGAGCCACTTCGCCGGGAAGAATCACTTGCAGGCCGGCATACAGTGACTGGGTGATCGCCGATTGCCCCTGCAGAGCCGGGTTTTCCAGAATCAGCACACGGCGCACGGCTTCTTCGGCGGTGATCAGTTGGCCGGACTCCATCAGGTAAGGGCGCACTTGGTCATAGGCCCAGAACGCCGGCACACACGGTGTGGTCGGCTGCTGTGGCACCAGCGCATGCAGCACCTCCCACAATGGGGTCATGTGCTGCGCGCGGATGGCGTCATAAAAGGCCTTGCGCGTCCTGCCGGGAGGTGGGGTCATGTCCATCGGGCACTCCGTCGGTTCATCGGTCGAGGAAAACGCCGTCCTGCGACAGCTGCTGCTGCAGGACGGCAACATTGATGTCGCGGAAGGTTTGGCCGCTTTCGAGCAGCGCCGCAGCCGTACCGGCGGCCTGGCCCATCACAAAGCAGCCGCCACTGGCGCGTGCTGCCGACTGACCTTCGTGGGTCATGGAAGCACAGCGCCCGGCGACCAGCAGGTTGGGCGTTGCGCTGTTGGTGAGCATGCGCCACGGCAGGTCGTTGTAGGCGCGTTGGTCGTCGCGCGGGAAGCCCCAGCTGATGGCGCCGTCGACATGCATTTCCATGGGCCAGGCATTGATGCCGATCACGTCGTCAAAACGCGCCGACGACAGGATATCCTCGCCGGAGAGCGCGTAGTCGCCGCAGATGCGCCGCGTTTCGCGGATGCCGACCTGGGCGGCGATATCAACAATGGCCGACTGCTCAAAGCCGGGCACTTCGTTCTTCAGAAAACGGAAGTACTCGGTGATCTGCCGGCGGCCTTCAAGCTCGCCCTCGCTGAGCTGGCGCGCGTCGGTGGCGTCCATGGCCATGCCAGCGGCGTTGCGGATCTGCGTGACATTGGCACGCCATTCGGTGGGATTTTTGTTGGGGCGCAGGATCGCACCCTGGCGCGGAAATTGATAACGGCCGGGCGCGCGCAACTGGCTTTCGTTCATGAGCTTGTTGATGGCGCTGAACTCACCCACTGCAGCCAGCGCGCGCGCTGCGTCAACCTGGCCGACGCGAAACATGGTGGTCGGAAACAAGGCGCTGCCCTGGCCGTCGCCCAGCTCAAAAGGCACGCCGGCAAAATGTGCCACGTCGGCGTCACCCGAGCAGTCGATAAAGCGCTGGGCACGAAGCGCCTGGCGGCCGGACTTGGTCTCCACCACCAACGCTGCGATGACCGGACCGTCCATCACCACGGCCGCAGCCCAGGCATGGAACAGCAGTTGAACGCCGGCCGACAGCAGCACCTGGTCGGCGGCGCATTTGTAGGCCGAGACATCGTAGGAGCGCACGCGGATGCGGCCCTGCATGCCGTCTTGCGGCTGGTTCAGTCCACCCAGGACATCAATACGTTCAAGCAGGTCGTCCACCACACCATGCACGACCTGCTTCATCTCGCCGTTCTTGCGACCATACAGGCCCGCGAAGTTGCTGACGCCGCCGGCCGTGCCCATGCCGCCCAAAAAACCATACCGCTCCACCAGCAAGGTGCGCGCACCGTGCCTGGCGGCACTGACACTGGCCGCCAGTCCGGCGGGCCCGCCGCCAATCACGACGACATCGAACTCGCCGTAAACAGGCAGCGTGCGTGCGGGTTCGTTAACGGTTGTGCAGCTGGGTCCCATGGGTAGGTCAGTCAGATGCGGCAGTGAGCGAACGTGGGGGCATTAGCTACTCGATTTTTATGCCCCGAACCGCGATGATGCCGCGCATGATGGCGGTCTCGCTGCGGATACGGCTGGTCAGGCCTTCGGGTGAGGTGCCCACGGCCTGCCAGCCCTGGTTGAACAGTTTCTGGCGGGTGTCTTGATCGCGGATGATGCGCGGCACTTCCTGGGCCAGGCGTGTCTGCGCGGCCTTGGACAGATTGGCCGGGCCGACCAGCGCGGTCCAGACTTCGAGGTTGAAGTTGCGCACTCCCGCATCGGCCAGCGAGGGAATCTCCGAGGCCAGGGCACTGCGGCCGCTGGTCAGGCCAATGGCCTTGAGCTTGCCGGCCCTGATCTGCGGCAGCGCGATGCCAGGCGGCACCAGCGCCATCTGGATCTGGCCCCCCAGCAGCGCGGTGACGACCTGGGGGTTGCCCTGGTAGGGCACATGCACAGCGCCGAGGTTGCCGGCGGTGGACTTGAGCAGTTCCATGCCCAGATGTCCGACTGAGCCATTGCCGACCGAGCCGTAATTCCATTTGTCGCCGCCGTTGCGAGCGGCCAGGAAAAAATCGCTGCCCGAAGGCTGGTTTATGGGGGCAACCAGCACCAGCGGTGCGGTGGTCAGCAGCGAGATCGGGGCGAAGTCTTTGGCGGGGTCGTAGGGCAGCTTGGCATACAGCATCTTGGCCGAGGTCAGGTTGCCGTTGATCACCACCGCCAGGGTGTGATCGTCGGTGGCTTTGGCCGCCAGGTCGGCGGCGATATTGCCGGATGCACCAGGGCGGTTTTCCACGATGACGGGTTGCCCGAGGGCGCGCGACAAGGGCTCGGCCAGTGTGCGTGCCGCCATGTCAGGCGTGGAGCCGCCGGGGAAACCCACCAGCAGCTTGACCGTGCGTGTCGGCCAAGCCGACGCAGCAGAAGCGGTTTCTTTGAGGGCTGGTTTTTTCGAGGTATTTTGGGCTGTAGCCAGCGTGGATAGAGCGAGAGCCGCTATCAAAAGTGTAGTGCGCTTGGACAATTTCATGCAAACCTCCAGTTTTGAAAGGGCTCTATTTGAACAGCTTTGACGGCTCGATTCCGTCGTACATCCACTGCAGGCCTGCAAAACCTGCATTTTCTTTTTCGCTTTGGAACATCTGGTTACGCAGCTCGCGCTGCACGCCCGCCGCATGGTAGATGTCGCCATAAAAGCGCGCGGTCAGTTGCACCCGCCCGGTGCGCAGGTAGCGTGCCTGCTGGTATTTCTGGAAGGCTTGAGGTAGGTCGCCGTGCGTAAAGCGCAGCGCCTCGCGCAGCACCACGGCATCCTCGATGGCCTGGCCAGCGCCCTGCGCCAGGTACTGCAGCATGGGGTGCGCCGCATCGCCCAGCAGCGTGACGCGCCGGTCGGTCCAGTTTTTCACTGGCTCGCGGTCGCACAGCACCCACATTTTCCAGGTCTCGATTTTCCCCAACAGTTCCCGGACCTGCGGGCAGGCCTGGGCAAACCGCTCCGTGAGCTCCGCCGTGTCGCCAAAGGTGTTCCAGCCTTCGTCGTACTTGTTGCTGTGAAACACTGCGACCAGGTTGAACAACTCGCCGCGGCGCAGCGGGTAGTGCACCAGGTGGGTTTTCTCGCCGCCCCAGAGCAGCACGTCGTCGCTCCACAAATGCGCCGGCACATCTTCGCGCTTGAGCACGGCGCGGTAAGCGATGTGGCCCGACACGCGCGGCTTGCCGTCGCCCACCACCACCTCGCGCACCTTGCTCCAGATGCCGTCGGCGCCGATCAGGGCTGCGCCCTGTAGCACCTCGCCGCCCACCAGGTGGGCCTGCACGCTGGCTTCGGATTGCGCGAAAGATTCGACTTTTGCGTTGGTGCGCAGTGTCACGTTCTCTTGCGCCGCGCAGGCCTCCAGAAACACCTGGTGCAGATCGGCGCGGTAAATCACGCCATAGGGAAAGCCGTAGGTGGCGCGCGCCATGTCGCCCAGCGGCACGCGGACGATTTTTTCGCCGGTACGCACGTCGTTCATCCCCAGGCCCGGCGGGAAGAAAGACACCTTGCTGACCACGTCGGTCAGGCCCAGGTAGGCGAACATGCGGAAAATATTCGGACCAAGCTGGATACCCGCGCCGATTTCACCAAAGTTTGCGGCTTGCTCCAGCACCGTCACCGCATGGCCGTCGCGCGCCAGCACGAGCGCGGTGGCCAGGCCGCCAATGCCGCCGCCAGCAATAAGGATGGGGTAGGGAGATGTCACGATGATGGGTCTTGAAAGTCAGAGACGAGTTCAATACTAAGTATACTTAGTATTGATGTGCACGGTGAATACCCTGAACTTGGGGAGCGCTGAACAGGCACCCGGCGGCGCGCGATCAGCCGGGCTCGGGCGGTCTGCTTCGTTGAATTTCTTGCCAATAGTCAACTATTGGCTGCGAAATCCGCCTTGCACCCCATCCCGATCCGGCTGCCGCACATCCGCAAGGACTCATTCAGCGCTTCCCTAACCTTGTATTTCACGTTGCTGGCAAGAATTTTTGCGGCAGCATAAACTTCGATGGCTTGATTCATTCACCCTTGGAGGACACCGTCATGCTAAATAGCGACCAGAAAAACGAGTTTGATTCTCTGCTTCCCGGCCAGAGCACCGACATCGGCGCCACCCGCCGCACCGCGCTGAAGGCGGCTCTGGGTGTGGGTTATGCCGCCACCGCCTTGCCCATCATGGCGCAGACCGCTATCAAGACCTCCGCCGACGGGCTGAAGGCCGGCGAAACGACGTTTGAAGTCAACGGTTTCAAGGTACCGGCCTATTACGCCGCACCCGCCGGCAAGACCCATCTGCCGGTGATCCTGGTGATTCAGGAGATTTTTGGCGTGCATGAATACATTGCCGACACCGCGCGCCGCTTTGCCAAGGCCGGCTACCTGGCGATTGCGCCTGAGTTGTATGCCCGCCAGGGCGATCCGGCGCAGTACGGCGAGATCGCCAAGCTGATGGCCGAAGTTGTCTCCAAGGTGCCTGACGCGCAAGTCATGGCCGACCTCGACGGCGCAGTGAAGTGGGCCGGCGCCAACGGCGGCGACACCGGCAAGGTCGGCATCACCGGCTTTTGCTGGGGCGGCCGCGTGACCTGGCTGTATGCGGCGCACAGTGCCAGCGTCAAAGCCGGCGTCGCCTGGTATGGCCGTTTGGTCGGCGCCTCCACACCGCTGACGCCGAAACATCCGGTGGAGATTGCGCCCATCCTGAACAGCCCGGTGCTCGGCCTGTACGGCGGCCAGGATGCCGGCATCCCGCTTGACACGGTTGATCAGATGAAAGCCGCTCTCGCCATCGGCAGCCCGGCGGCGAAGGCCTCGCAGTTTGTGGTGTACCCTGATGCCCCGCATGCGTTTCACGCCGACTACCGCCCGAGCTTCCGCAAGGAACCGGCCGAGGACGGCTGGAAACGCGCTCTGGCGTGGTTCAAGGCCAACGGCGTTGCTTAAACTGTAGCGCGCCGGGCCTGGAGCCGCCCCACAGCAATGTGTGGCGGCTTTTTCGTGCCTTGGCCTCGGCAAGGTAGCGGTTTATATAACTTTTAGGGCTCCAGCCCATACGGGGTGTGCGTAAGCAGCTATGACTTTGATAGCAATTTTGACCGGAACCCTGGCCGCTGGCATCGGCAGCGTGTGGCTGGCCGCGCTGCTGAGCTTTGGCATCCTGGCGCGCTACACCACCCACATGCTGAGCCTGGCGGCTGGCGCGCTGCTGGCTACAGCCTTCATGCACCTGCTGCCTGAAGCCTTTGAAAGCCAGGCGGGCGCGCAGGAGCTGTTTACCTCCTTGCTGGTCGGCTTGGTGTTTTTTTTCCTGCTCGACAAGGCAGAGCTGTACCACCATGGCCATGAGCACCACGACCCGGAGGGGCGCGACAAAGATCGGGGCCATGTGCTGGCGCCAGTGCGCACCGGCAACTCCCTGCGCGCAGAACGGGTAGAGACCTCGCCCAGCCCGTTGGAGCATGGGCACGATCACCATCACAGCCATCTGGTCAAATCCGGTAGCTGGGCGGTGCTCACCGGCGACAGCGTGCATGCCTTCGGCGATGGCATCCTGATCGCTTCGGCCTTCGTGGCCGACATGCGCCTGGGCGTGATCACTGCGCTGGCCGTGCTGGCGCACGAGATCCCGCACCACATGGGCGACCTGGTGGTGCTGCGCCAGACCTCCAGCAACCAGCGCGCCGCAGTGGTCAAGGTGTCGCTGGCTGGCGCGGTGACGGCGCTCGGTGGCCTGGTCGGCTACGCGCTGGTGGACATGCTGCACGACTGGCTGCCTTATTTCCTGGTGGTTGCGTCCAGCAGTTTTGTCTATGTGGCGCTGGCCGACTTGATTCCGCAATTGCAAAAACGCCTGAGCGCCCGCGAAACCTTTGCCCAGATTGCCTGGCTGGTGGTGGGGATCGCGCTGGTCACGGCGGTCAGCGGGCTGGCCCACAGCCTGTGACGCTGGCGTGTCAGGCGGACGCTGACACGAACAGGGCATCGCTGCCTATAAACGCGGCGTTTCCGGAGGGCGATCATGGAAGCATTCTTTTCAAGGATGCGCCATGACACTGCCCACCCCCCGTCACCGTCCCGCCAAGCCCCGCCGCGCCCGCCGCCTGATGGCGGCCTGGATCGCCTACTTCACCACCGTGTGCGCCAGCATGGCGGCCGCTGCTGCCGTGGTCACCGAGACCGCGCCCATCCTGCTGGTTACGGGCCTGTGACCATGCACGCCGAACCGAAACCCGCGCCGGACAGCCCGGAAGAAGACAGCGTGCCCCCCGGCGACGACAGCAACACCGACCCGACGCCGCCGCTGCCGGCCGACCACCCCGGCCGCAATGGCGGTGAGCGCAATCCCTCGGCGTCTGCCCCTCAGAAGCATCTTCGGCCCCTGGACGAAGAGCCGGAGATCAACAAGGAGCGCGACATTCCGTCTGACGGCCGCGACCCCGAGGGTGAAGCCATGATCCGCGACCTCGACAAACCGACCGAGCCTTCGGGCGACAAACCCACAGGCCAGGCCCATGGCCACTGACCCCAACGTGCCGCCACCGGAGCCGGTGCAACCGCTGCGTACGCCGCCCAACCCCGGACAGGTGCAACCGACGCCACAACCGATGTAATTGCCAGGCGGCCAAGCGTCGATTCAGCCTCACATTCCGGCAGCTTCGAGTTCCGCGCGTGTCGGCAGGCCTTCACTGTCGCCGAGCACCTGCACCGCACGCGCGCCTATCCAGGCGCCGCGCCTGACGGCGGCCGGCACGTCGCAGCCGGCCAGCAG
Source organism: Polaromonas sp. (assembly GCF_030689685.1). Taxonomy (GTDB): domain Bacteria; phylum Pseudomonadota; class Gammaproteobacteria; order Burkholderiales; family Burkholderiaceae_C; genus Polaromonas. The sequence goes on from NZ_JAUYEY010000031.1 coordinate 137,734, forward strand.
GGCGCTGATCACACCCACGGCAAAACCGTCGCCCGCGCCCACGGTGTCCACCACCTTGTCGACCGGAAAGCCCGGCACCCGGCCGCTGCCGTGTTCGCCATCGAAGTACGCGCCTTGGCTGCCGAGCTTGACAAGCACCAGCCTGGCGCCGCGCTCGCGGTAGAAGCGGGCAATGCCTTCGGCAGTGTTCTCGCCGGTCAGCAGCCGGCCTTCTTCCAGTCCCGGCAGCACCCAGTCGGCGCGCGCCGCCAGGTCGTTGATGGCGGCAACCATGGTCTCGGGCGTGGCCCACAGCGTGGGCCGCAGATTCGGGTCAAATGACACACTGCGGCCCGCAGCGCGCATCACGTCCATGCTCAGTCGCGCCAGCGGCAAGGTGGTCGCCGAGAGGGCCGGAAACACGCCAGTGGCGTGCAGATGCCGCGCCGACAGCAGCCAGTCGGTGTCAAGGTCGTCCAAGCCCATGTGGCTGGCGGCCGAGCCCTTGCGGTGGTATTCAACCGGCGGGTCGCCGCCGTCCAGCACCCTGCCCTTGATCATGAAGCCGGTGGCTTGCGCGTCGGTGAGTGCCACATGCGAGCAGTCAATGCCTTCGGCCGACATTTCTCGGAGCAGGTAGCGCCCCATCATGTCGGTGCCGAGACGGCTGGCCCAGCCTACCTTCAGGCCAAGGCGGGCCAGGCCGATGGCGACATTGGTTTCCGCGCCGGCCGTGTATTTGTGAAACGAAGCAGCGTCCTCCAGCGCGCCGGGCCGGTCGGCCACCAGCAGCATCATGGCCTCACCAAAAGTGACGACGTCCATCGCGTTTGTCATGAAAAGTTCTTGGGGGAGTGCAGGGTGCGCGAATCGCAGCACCCTACGATTGCTATGCTATTGATAGCTGGTAGTGCTTGTTGCATATGGGCTGAAGCCTTATTTGATGCATAAATATTGGGGTGCGCGCTGATGCCCGGATGCCCCATGCTGCGGTGTCCATGCGGGATCCGGGCCGGTGCCTGTCGTCCTACAACAGGATCAACAGCGTCTGACACGAGCAAATTCGGCCCTTGCCTAAAGTGAATTTGTGTGTGTGGCAGCCCGCCATACACACAGCACCGCCGGTGCCGTGAATGACCAGCAAATCCATAACCCACCCGCCAGGAAATCCCACCATGAGCAAAGCACCCTCCAAGATGAATGACGCCGTTGACCTGCTCGACGCCGACCACGTTGCCGTCAAGAAACTATTCACTCAATTCAAGAAACTCAGCGAAGCCAAGGCGCCCGGCGACGAGCGTAAGGCCCTGGCCGACAAGATCTGCAAGGAGTTGACGGTGCACGCAGAGATTGAAGAGCAAATCTTTTACCCCGCAACGCGCGCGGCCGTCCATGACGACGATCTGCTCAACGAAGCCGAAGTCGAGCATGCCTGTGCCAAAGACCTGATCGCGCAAATCTCGGGCATGGACGCCGACGAAGAACTGTTCGACGCCAAAGTCATCGTACTCGGTGAATACATTGACCACCATGTAGAAGAAGAGCGCGAAGAGATGTTTCCCAAGGCCCGCAAGAGCGAGATGGACCTCAAGGCCATGGTGACGGATCTGAAGGCGCTGAAGGAGGAGCTGATCGCCAACTACGAAATGCCGGCCTGATGGCTGGGACGGCGCAGGCTGCTTGAACGACGCGCGCCCAGGCTTGTTCGGCCTGAGCACCCCTGGCCTGTTCAGCCGCGCGCCGTCCCAAATCGGGGATCAAACGAGAAATAGAAACATGCGCCGGCGCCTTCCGCCGACTCCGCGCGTATGGTGCCGCCGTGTCGTTCCAGGATGCGGTGTACCGTGGCCAGGCCGATGCCGCTGCCTTCGAACTCGGTCTCATGGTGCAGTCGGTGAAAGGGTTTGAACAGGCTGTCGATATAGGCCATGTCAAAACCTGCGCCGTTGTCGCGTATGAACAGCATCTTGCGCCCGCCCTCGCGGGCAGGTAAGGCGCCGAAGCTGATGCTGGCGTGGGCTGCGTTGCGCGAATATTTCCAGGCGTTGGCGATCAGGTTTTCCAGGATGATGCGGGCGAACTTGCTGTCGCAGCGCACGCTGAGGCCGCTTTGTATCTCCACCGTGACCTGGCGCATGGGCTCACGCTGGCGCAGTTGGGCGACGACCTGCTCGGCCATGACGCTGAGATTTACCTGATCCAGCACCAGTTTGCCCTTGCTGGCGCGGGCCAGGGCCAGCAGGTCGTTGATCAGTTCATGCATGCGCACCACGTTGATACGCACCCGGTCAAACAGGCGCTCTTCTTCCTCGCTGAGCCGGCCCTTGAGCTGGCGCGCCAGCAGCACGCTGAAGCCTTCAATGCTGCGCAGCGGCGACTGCAGGTCGTGTGAGACGGAATAACCGAATGACTCCAGCTCGGCATTGGTCGCCTTGAGTTGGTCGGTGCGTTCGTTCACGCGTTGCTCCAGGGTGTCGTGCAGACGCTGAATCTCGCGGTCGCGGCGCAGTCGCACCAGCTCGGCGGTGATGCGGTTGGAAAAAATCTGCATCAACGCGTCGCGGTCAGTTGAGGCGGCTTGCGGCTTGCGCCAGAATGCGTTGGCGATGCCGATGGCACTTCCGTCCGCATCGCGCAGCGCAACGCCTGCATAGGCGTGGTAGCCGCCTTCCACCAAAAAGGGGTCTTGAGGAAACAACTCCTGAATGCTTTCGCCATAGACGCATAAACCGTCCCCGACGATAGCCATGTCGCAGGGGGTGCCGACCAGGTTGTATGTGATGTCGGGCTGATGCACGCCGTCCAGCATCATGGCCAGCGAACTCACGGTCTGGTCGGGGCCGGTTTCACCAACCATTACCAGGTCGGCAGCAATCGCCTGGCCCAGATGCTGCACCACCGAGCGGAAAAATGCTTCCCCGGTTTCCGCCGACAGACCCTTGGCCATGTCGATCAGCAGGGCTTCGCGCCGTTTCTGCTCGCTGATGTTGATGGTAGAACTCAGGATGCAGGGCTCGCCGGCAATCTCGACGATGACGGCCCACATCTGGCAGTCGATCATGCGGCCATTCTTGTGGCGCATCTGCGTCTGGCGGCTCAGGTGGCGCGTTGTGCTCAGCTCTTTAACAAACTGCACGCGGTCCTCATGGTTGCGCCAGACCCCCGTCTCCACCGAGGTGCGGCCTATCAGCTCGCTGGGCCTAAAGCCTTGCACCGAGTCCTCGGCGGCATTGACCGCCAGAAAGGTGCCGTCCGAGACCCGTGTGATGGCCATGTTGATGGGACTGAAGTCAAAGGCCTTGGAAAACAGTTCGGCCGACTGGCGTGCCGCTTGCCGGGTAAGGGTTTCGGCGGTGGCATCGGTGATGGTGGACACCACAATGCGCCCGTGCCCCATGCCTTCGATTTCGGTCGAGAGCAGAACGTGCAGTCGCCTGCCGTCCTTGGCACGCGCCTCCAGCGGCATGTTGATGGCACGGCCGGCCGCAGCCATCTGGCGTTGGAGGGCCTTGCGTTCCTCCGGGTCGCGCCACAGGGGCGCGTCGGTACCGCCGATGAATTCCTCCCGCGTGTAGCCGTACAGGCGCTCAAAGGCCGGGTTGACGTCCAGCACCGTCATGTCTTCGAGCGCCTGCACAATGATGGCGGCGGGGCTGCTGCGGAAGATGCGACTTAAGCGGTCTTCACTCAGGCGTAGCTGGTTCTCGGCCTGTTCACGGCGTTGGAGGTCGGCGTGCTGCTCGCGCAATGCCAGCAGCACCACCTGGCGGCCGGCGTACACGCAGGCGGCGATGCCGACAAGCAGCATCACATGGGTCAGCCAGAACACCAGGTTGACATTGAAGTCTGGCCTGCCAAGCCAGCCCGACGCCTCGGCCCAGACCAGCAGGGCCAGCGTTGCCGCACTGAGCACGACGGTTATCACCAGCGACTTTTTCCCTAGCATCATGCCGGCGACCACCACCGCACCGGCAAAGCCCATCACCATGGCGCTGCGCGTGGATCCGTAGGCAATGATGCTGGCCGCAGAGCAGGCGATCATGGAAAAAACCAGCACCTGGCTGGCCAGCACATGCCGGCCGCGCACCAGCAAGAGGTAGGTCAGACCGGTGAAAGTGATCGCCGCCGCCGCAATACCGAGCTGCAGGTACGCGCTGGTATGAATGACGGACACCCCGAACACCAGCATCACAGTCAGCCCCCCCGCCATCAGCACCTGCAGGATCAGCAACGCCCCCAGCAACGACCGCAGGCCGCGTATCGGCCCTTTCTCGGTCAGGTGTGCATCAAGCAGGTAGGCAGATTCTGGCGGGGAGGTATGGGGCATGGCAGTGTGGGCTCAGTCAATACTAAAGCAAGGCATTGCGCCCGGCTGGATTTTTCTACCCGGAACCCGCCGGTTTTCTAACCCAGAGCCACTGGCCGATCGGGCTCGCTGACCCAATCGCTCCAGCTACCGGCGTACAGGCCGCTGCGGCCCAGGCCCGAGATCTCCATGGCGACCAGGTTGGGCAAGGCGCTGACGCCGCTGCCGCAGTGGTGCACCACGCTGGCCGGGTCCCGCCCGCCTAACAAAGCGTCAAACTCGGCGCGCAGTTCGGCGGCAGGCTTGAACTTGCCGTCTGCGCCCATGTTTTGGCCGAAAAAGCGGTTCAGCGCGCCGGGGATGTGGCCGGCTACCGGGTCCAGCGGCTCGACCTCACCGCGAAAGCGGGCCGGGGCGCGGGCGTCGATCAGGGTGTGGGTTGGCCGCCCAAGCTGGCGCGACACCTGGCCAGCATCGACCAGCGTGGCGCGTTCGGGGCCGAGCTCGAAGTTGGACTGGAAGTGCGAGGCCTCTTCGCCGCTGGCGACGGCACCGCCGGCCGCCTGCCAGGCCTGCAGTCCGCCGTCGAGGATGGCCACGCCTTCGTGGCCGGCCCACTTGAGCATCCACCACAGGCGGCCGCAGTAGTTGGCGCCGTTGCGGTCATACACCACGGCCTGCAGGGTGTTGGCAAAACCGACGCTGGACAGCCAGGTCGCAAATTTTTCGCGATTCGGCAGCGGATGCCGCCCACCGGACGCTGGCTGGTCGGCGCCGCCAGCGGTGACCACGCCGTGGGCGCCGGGCACGCCATGCCTGGCGCTCAGGTCGGTGTCGAGGTTGGCATACACCGCGCCCGGAAGATGGGCCAGCAGGTACTGGTCTTTGCCAGCATGCGGCTGCATCAGGTCAAAGCTGCAGTCAAAAATCCGCAAAGGCTTGGCGTCGGCCATCAGCGCCTGCAGTTGTTCGGCAGAGATCAGGGTGGTGTACATAACTGTGCCTTCAAAAGAAAGAGGCGCTGGCGTCAGCCGGGGCCGGTCGTGCGGAGTCAAGTATGGCGCGCCGCAGCGGGCAAGGGCAAGTGAATTGACTGCGGCGCATGTGGAACAAGGACGAAAATCGGCGCTCAGTGCTCTTCAGCGGGCGCGCCGGGCGCGGCACGGGCACGCAGCACAGTGGCCGCGATGCCGCTGACCATGATCAGGCCCATGCCGGTCCAGCCGATCAGCGGTAGCTGCTCGCCGAACAGCAGCAGGCTGTAAATCGCGCCGAAGACGATGCCCGAATACTGCAGGTTGGCGACCACCAGCGTGGCGCTGCGGGTTTTGGCGCGGGTGTAAGCCCGAGTCATGCAGAGCTGCCCCAGCGAAGCCAGCACGCCCAGCGGGATCAGCCAGAGCGCCGGCTTCCAGTGCCATTCGGAAACGCCTGCGACGCCCATGGCCAGAGCGCCAGCCACGGCCGAACCCACGGCGAAATAAAACACGGTTCGGGTCTCGGGCTCGCCGACACGCGCCAGCGCCATCACCTGCATGTAGGCAAATGCCGCCAGCAGGCCGGACATCAGGCCGACCAGGCCGGCAAAGGCCTGGTTTTGATCGATGGTGGGGCGCAGCATCATGATGACGCCGATGAAACCTGTGACCACCGTAAGCACCAGCGGACCCTGGCTGAATGTTATCCCTACGCTTGTCGCTTCTCTAGCCACGCGGTCGCCGCGCGCAGGCAGCAAGCCCATCAGCAGCGCGCCGCCGACCAGAAAGGCCGCAATCCAGACGCTGCTCATGTAGTTCAGGGTCATGGCGGTGGCCAGCGGCAGATGGGCAATCGCGTAAAACCAGGCGCCCAGCGAGATCACGCCGACCAGGCTGCGCCACATGTGCATGCCCGCGTAACGCGTGGCCAGTGTGATGCCGCGCGAGCGGGCCAGTGCCCACATGAAAAACATGCCCAGCAGGCCGCGGTAAAAAACCAGCTCGGCGCTGTTGAAATACTCCGAGGCAAACTTGACGCAGACCGCCATGGTCGCAAAGAAAAAGGCGGCGGCTACCATCCATAAGGCTTGCATCGTTGTCCTGGTTTTATAGGTAAAAAATGGCCTCAGCCCATACCAGTCGGGCGTGAGCAGCTATCAAATCAGTAGTAGCAGGCGGTGCCAGAATGCGGCTTCACAGCATCTGCGTGGTTTTGCTGGCGCCCATCTCGCGCCGGTACCACTCGTGAAAATGCTGCATGCCGTCTTCCATCGGGCTCTGGTAAGGGCCAAACTCGTTGTCTCCGCGCTGCATCAGGGCCTTGCGCCCGGCGTCCATGCTGAGCGCAATTTCGTCGTCCTCGACGCAGGTCTCCATATAGGCGGCCTGCTGCGCATCCATGAACTCGCGTTCGAAGGCACAGATTTCCTCGGGGTAGAAAAACTCCACCACGTTGAGGGTTTTGTCGGGCCCCTGCGGGTGCAGGGTGCTGACCACCAGCGCGTGCGGATACCACTCGACCATCACATTCGGGTAGTAGGTCAGCCAGATTGCGCCGTATTTGGGCGGTACGCCGTGCCGGTATTGCAGCACCACGTCGTGCCATTTTTTGTAGATGTCGGTGCCGGGCTTGCCGAGTTTGTCGGAGACGCCGACGATTTGCACCGAATAATTGGGCGTCAGCTCCCAGCGCAGGTCATCGGTGGTCACAAAAGCGCCCAGGCCCGGGTGATAGGGGCCGACGTGGTAGTCCTCCAGATACACCTCGATGAAGGTCTTCCAGTTGTAGTTGCACTCGTGCAGGTGAACCCGGTCCAGCTGGTAGCCTGAAAAATCAAGATCCGGCATGGCGCCCAGTGGCGCCATCTCGGCGGCAATGTCGCGGCCGTTGTCTTCAAACACCAGGCCGTTCCAGCTGCTGGTTGTGTAGCGGTTCAGGTTCAGGCAGGGATCAACCTCGAAGTGCGGCGCGCCAATCAGCTCGCCGGTGGTGTTGTAAGTCCAGCGGTGCAATGGGCAGACAATGGTGCTGCCGGTGTTGCCGCGGCCTTGCAGCATGGTGGACTGGCGGTGCCGGCAGACATTGGAGATCAGTTCGACGCCGCCGGCATTGCGCACCAGCGCGCGGCCGCCGAGCTCCTGCGGCAGCGCATAGTAGTCGCCCAAATTCGGCACCGACAGCTCGTGCCCCACATAACGCGGACCGCGGGCAAACAGCTTTTGCTGCTCCCGCTGGTAGAGGCCGGCATCAAAGTAGCTGGAGATCGGGAGCTGGCTGGTGGCCTGCAGGAGACGGAGGCTTAGATCAGACATGCATTTGCCGGAACCGGCGATCAAGTGCAACACTGCACTGTAGGGTAGAGGGACAGGCAGGCAGCCTGCACTAAGGCGGGGCTGCGAGGACGAAAACCGCCTTTGATTGTAGCCTGCCCCTTGTGGGGCGGCGTGCGGCAATGGGCAAGGCACCGCTTGGCGCGGCCGCAAACAGGGGGGACTTTAGAACGGCCTAAAATCAGTGCACTCAAGAAATACCATGGCCAAAACTTCTTCCGCTTCCCTCCCACCCAGCCCCGCCAGTTATGAAGCTGCGCTCGAAGAGCTCGAAGCCCTGGTAGCTCGGCTCGAATCGGGCCAACTGCCACTGGACCAGTTGCTCACCGGCTACCAGCGCGGCGCCGAACTGCTCAAGTTCTGCCGCAGCAAGCTTGAGGCTGTGGAAGGCCAGATCAAGGTGCTGGAAGGCACAGAGCTCAAGCCCTGGAACCAAGAGTAAGCATCCATTGACTGACCACCGACCCTCTTTTGCACTGGGCGCCTGGAGCGCCCGACAACTCGCCGACGTAGAACAGGCTTTGAAGCGCTGGGTGGCACCGCCGGTGCCGGTGCCGGCGCCGGCCGGGCTCGGTGACGCCATGCGTTACGCCGTGCTCGACGGAGGCAAGCGTCTGCGGCCGCTGTTGGTCATGGCCGCCTGCGATGCGGTAGACGGCAGTTCGGCCGCCGCCCTGCGCGTGGCCTGCGCGGTCGAGCTGATCCACGCCTATTCGCTGGTCCACGACGACCTGCCCTGTATGGACAACGACATCCTGCGGCGCGGCAAACCGACAGTGCATGTCAAATTCGGCGAGGCCCAGGCGCTGCTGGCCGGCGATGCGCTGCAGGCGCTGGCGTTCGAACTCTTGACACCGGATGACGGCTCGGTCGATGCCGCGACCCAGGCGGCGTTGTGCCGCATGCTGGCGCAGGCCGCTGGCTACCAGGGCATGGCCGGTGGCCAGGCGATTGACCTGGCCAGCGTTGGCAAGGCGCTGTCGTCGGAGCAACTGCATGACATGCACCGCCTGAAAACTGGCGCTTTGCTGCAGGCCAGCGTGATGATGGGCGCGGCCTGCGGCGCTCTCACACCGGCAGCGCAAAATGCGCTGCGCGATTACGGCGCGGCCGTTGGCCTGGCCTTCCAGGTGGTCGATGACATCCTTGACGTGACGGCCGATTCCGCCACGCTCGGCAAGACGGCCGGCAAGGACGCGGCGCAGGAAAAGCCCACCTTTGTCTCGCTGATGGGGCTGCGGGCCTCACGCAATTACGCGCAGGAGCTGCTTTCGCAGGCGCACCACAGCCTCAAGGTCAGCGAGCTCAAGCACACGGACGCGCTCAGCGCGCTGGCCGACATGCTGGTCAACCGCAGGACGTGAGCGGATAGCCGGAAAACAGGGATGAGGCGCACGGCGCCAAATAACAAGGCACACCACGATGTACCCACTGCTAGAAACCATCAACCGCCCCGCAGACCTGCGGCTGCTGCCGCGCGCCCAGCTCAAGACGCTGGCCGACGAACTGCGCAACTATGTGCTGCACAGCGTTTCGCAAACCGGCGGGCATTTGAGCTCTAACCTGGGCACGGTCGAACTCACCGTGGCCCTGCATTACGTCTTCAACACGCCGGACGATCGGCTGGTCTGGGATGTCGGCCACCAAACCTACCCGCACAAGATACTGACCGGACGGCGCGAGCGCATGGGCAGCCTGCGCCAGCTGGGCGGCCTCAGCGGGTTTCCGCGCCGCGACGAAAGCGAGTACGACACCTTCGGCACCGCGCATTCGTCCACCTCGATATCGGCGGCGCTGGGCATGGCGATGGCGGCCAAACAAAAGGGCGAGGACCGGCATGCGGTCGCCATCATTGGCGACGGCGCCATGAGCGCCGGCATGGCTTTCGAGGCGATGAACAACGCCGGTGTCTGCGACTGCAAGCTGCTGGTGGTGCTCAACGACAACGACATGAGCATCAGCCCGCCGGTGGGCGCGCTGAACCGTTACCTGGCGCAGTTGATGAGCGGGCAGTTTTATGCCTCGGCCAAAAATGTCGGCAAGCAGGTGCTCAAGGTGGCGCCGCCGCTGTTCGAGCTGGCCAAGCGGCTGGAGACCCATGCCAAGGGCATGGTGGTGCCGGCCACCTTGTTCGAGAATTTCGGCTTCAACTACATCGGACCGATTGACGGCCACGATCTGGAGTCGCTGATCCCGACGCTGGAAAACATCAAACACCTGATGGACAAGGGTGAGGGCCCGCAGTTTCTGCATGTGGTGACCAAAAAAGGCCAGGGCTACAAGCTGGCCGAGGCCGACCCGGTGGCCTACCATGGGCCCGGCAAGTTTGACCCGGCCATGGGTTTGCAAAAATCAAGCGCACCCGCCAAGCAGACCTTCACCCAGGTGTTTGGCCACTGGCTGTGCGACATGGCGGAAAAAGACAGTCGACTGGTTGGCATCACGCCGGCCATGCGCGAGGGCTCGGGCATGGTCGAGTTTCACCGGCGTTTTCCCGAGCGTTATTACGACGTCGGCATCGCCGAGCAGCACGCGGTGACCTTCGCGGCTGGCATGGCCTGCGAGGGCCTGAAACCGGTGGTGGCGATTTATTCAACATTTTTGCAGCGCGCTTATGACCAGCTGATTCACGACGTGGCGCTGCAAAATCTGCCAGTGGTGTTTGCGCTGGACCGCGCCGGCCTGGTCGGTGCCGATGGCGCGACCCATGCCGGGGCCTACGATATCCCTTACCTGCGCTGTATCCCCAACATGAGTGTCGCCTGCCCGGCCGACGAGAACGAATGCCGCATGCTGCTCAGCAGCGCGTATGCGCAGAACCATCCCGTGGCCGTGCGTTATCCGCGCGGCGCTGGTGCCGGTGTGGCGACACAGGCCAACCTGGATGCGCTGCCTTTCGGTAAGGGCGAGATACGCCGCCAGGGCGGGGGCCTGGCCATCCTGGCCTTCGGCACGCTGCTGTATCCGGCGCTGCAGGCGGCGCAGAAGCTGGGTGCGACCGTGGTCAACATGCGCTGGGCCAAACCGCTGGACCTGGAGCTGCTGCTGCAGGTCGCCGCCGGTCACGAAGCGCTGGTCACGATTGAAGAAGGCGCGGTGATGGGCGGCGCCGGCAGCGCTGTCGCCGAGGCGCTGGCCGAAGCGGGTATCGGCAAACCTTTGCTGCAACTGGGCTTGCGCGATGAATTCACCGAACATGGTGATCCGGCCAAGCTGCTGGCCCAGCAAGGCCTGGATGCAGCGGGCATTGAACGGGCTATCACTGCGCGTTTTGCCAGCATGCTCGCAGCGGCCAGGGCAGCCAAGCCGGTGCTCAAGTCGGTGGGTTAACCCGCACGGTCGGGGTCAGTGACCTGATGTGAGTTCACGGGAAAACCCGTGAAAGTGCGCGGCGCGAGGTTTTTACAATCAGGGCAAGGCGGCGCAAGCATGCCATGCCGTGATCGCGGCCCCCCGCAGGCCGGTTTTCCCCTTTCGGAGTGTTCCATGAATCGTCGCGCCCTGATCAGACATGCCGGTATCGCCGGCGTGCTTGCGGCCGGCGTTGCGCCCGCCGTGTTTGCGCAGGCGTCCATCCGCTGGCGCCTGGCATCAAGCTTTCCCCAGTCGCTGGACACCATTTATGGCGCGGCCGAAAGTTTTGCCCAGCACGTGAGGACGGTGTCGGGCGGCAAGTTTGACATATCTGTGTATGCGGCCGGTGAGCTGATGCCCGCCTTCGACGTGGTGGATAACGTGCGGCGGGGCTCCATTGAAGCGGCGCATACCGCCCCCTATTATTTTGCGGACAAGGATGAAACCTTTGCCATCGGCGGCGCGATTCCCTTTGGCTTGAACAGCCGGCAGATGAGTGCCTGGACCTTTGAGGGCAACGGCCTGAAGTTGATGCGCGAGTTTTATGCCGGCTACAACATCATCAACTTCGCCTGCGGCAACACCGGCGCGCAGATGGGCGGCTGGTTCCGCAAGGAAATCCGCTCACTTGCGGACCTGAAGGGCCTGAAATTTCGCGTCGGTGGTTTTACTGGCCAGGTCATCGAGCGGCTGGGCGCGCTGCCGCAAAACCTGCCGGGCGGCGATATTTACCAGGCACTGGAACAGCGCGCCATCGACGCTGCCGAATGGATAGGACCCTACGACGACCAGAAGCTGGGCTTCAACAAGGTTGCACCCAACTATTACTACCCCGGCTGGTGGGAAGGCGGCCTGCAGCTAGACCTGTACATCAACCAAAAAGCCTATGAGGCGCTGAGCACGGCCAACAAAGCGGTCGTGAAAATCGCAAGCGCCGCGGCGCATGTGGAGATGCAGGCCAAATACGATGCCAGAAACCCGACGGCGCTCAAGCAATTGGTCGGGGCGGGCGCCAGACTCAGGCCTTTCCCTGCGGATCTCATGAACGCCGCATTCAAGGAATCCATGCAGCTCTACAGCGAGCTGTCGGCCAGCAACAAGAACTGGCGCAAGGTCTACAGCGACTACGCCAGGTTTCGTGGCGACCAGAACCTCTGGTTCCGTTTCGCCGAGTCCACGTTTGACCGCTTCCTGCAAAGCCAGAAACTCTGAAAGCGGCGGGACTGACAACTGGCTGACTGGGTCGTCGAAGCACGATTTTGCGCAGGGAAAACCCGCCCTTGGCCCGCGAAAAGCGAGTTTTACAATCGGGCACAACTTGCAAAAGTTGATGGCCCGGCCATAAGCCGTGTTTTTCAAAATCACCTGGAGTCAATTCATGGATCGTCGTTCCCTTATCAAAAATGCCGGCATTGCCGGCGTGCTCGCTGCTGGCGTGGCACCGGCCGTGCATGCCCAGGAGGCCATTCGCTGGCGTCTGGCATCGAGCTTTCCAAAAGCGCTTGATACCATTTACGGTGGAGCAGAAACCTTTGCCAAAAAGGTCAGCGAGATGTCTGGCGGCAAGTTCCAGATTTCGGTGCACCCCGGTGGCGAGTTGATGCCTGCCATTGCCGGCATGGTCGACAACGTGCAGAAGGGCACGACCGAAATGGTGCACACAGCGCCGTATTACTTTTTTGGCATCAACGATGTGTTTGCTTTGGGATGCGCGATTCCGTTTGGCCTCAACAGCCGCCAGATGACGGCCTGGATGTACCAGGGCAACGGCCTGAAACTGATGCGCGAGTTTTACGGCAAATACAACATTGTCAATTTCCCGATGGGCAATACCGGCGCGCAAATGGGTGGCTGGTACCGCAAGGAAATCAAGGGCGCGGCTGATTTCAAGGGCCTGAAATTCCGGGTCGGCGGTTTTGCCGGGAAGGTGCTCACCCGCATGGGCGTGGTGCCGCAAAACATTCCCGGTGGCGAGATTTACCAGGCCCTCGAAAAAGGCACCATCGACGCGGCTGAGTGGGTCGGTCCCTATGACGACCAGTAGCTGGGCTTCAACAAGGTGGCGCCGTTTTACTACTACCCCGGCTGGTGGGAGGGTGGCCCGCAACTCGATGCGTTTGTCAACAAGACAGCGTACGACAAACTCTCGGCCGAAAACAAGGCCATCCTGGAGTCTGCAGCTGCCTTCGCACACACCGACATGCAGGCCAAGTACGATGCCCGCAACCCCGGTGCGCTCAAGGAGCTTGTGGCTGCCAAGACCAAGGTGCTTCCTTTCCCGAAAGATGTGATGGACCTGGCCTTCAAGGAGGCCATGGCCCTGTACGCCGAGCTCAGCGCCAGCAACCCGGAGTGGGCAAAGATTTACGGCGATTATTCGGCTTTCCGCAAGGACCAGAACCTCTGGTTCCGCTTCACCGAAATGCGCTTCGACCAATTCATGCAGGCGCAGAAGCTGTAAAGCAGCTTTTCCGCTGCCCGAAGCCCCGCTCTGCGGGGCTTTTTTTAGGGTGCGCCCGGCCGGGCGTACCCTAAAAAAATGCGCCCCTGTTCAGGGGGCGCATTGGGTCAGAGGGCATCAACACATCAACAGCTCAGGAGAAACCTCGTTGGGCCTTGCTGCCCTCTTGACGATGGGTAGAGACGGCACGGGCTGGCCGCACCGCGCTACTCGTGCTACTTCTTGTCCTTGGCCAGGGCGTCTTCTATGGCTTTCATCGGGTCGTCTTCCTTGCTCTTGTCGTCAGCGGACGGAGCAGCGCCCGGAAGGCTTTCCTGCGGCGCATCCGGCTCGGACTTGGGCATTTGCAGTTGCTCCATCACCTGCGCGTCGCTGAGCTTGTCGATCTTTTCAATGCCGCCCGTGACCAGGCTCGGGAAAATCATGATGGCCGCCACCATGATCAGTTGCAGGATGATGAAGGCAATTGAACCCTTGTAAATCTGCGCGGTGGTTACCGCCGGAATGGTGGCGCCCGTGACCCGGTCGCGGTAGTCGAACTTGGCCGCCACGCTGCGCAGGTAAAACAGCGCGAAACCGAACGGCGGCGTCAGGAATGAGGTTTGCAGATTCATGGCGATGATCACGCCGAACCAGATCATGGCGTCGTCCACCGTCATGCCCGGCACCAGGCCCGGCAGGATTTTCTCGGCCACCGGTGCCAGCAGCGGAATCACGATAAACGCGATTTCAAAGAAGTCGATGAAGCAGCCCAGAATAAAGACCAGGATGTTGACAACAATAAGAAAGCCCCACGCGCCGCCGGGCATGCCGACAAACAGTTTCTCTACCCAGAAGTGTCCGTCGGCCGCGTTGAAGGTGAAGCTGAAAACCGTGGAGCCGATCAGGATGAACAGCACAAACGAGGCAAGTTTGGCGGTGTTCTCCAGCGCCTGTTTCAGCAGCGGCATGGTCATGCGGCGTTTGCCCAGCGCCAGGATCAATGCACCGAGCGCACCCATGGCGCCGCCCTCGGTGGGTGTGGCCACGCCGAGAAAAATAGTGCCCAGCACCAGAAAGATCAGGATCAGCGGCGGCATCAGCACAAAAGTCACCCGCTCGGCCAGCTTGGACAGCAGGCCCATGCCGGTCACGCGGTTGATGATGGCCAGGAACAAACCAAGCAGCGAGGCCAGGGTCATCGACAGGATGACAATTTCATCGCCGGGTGCCGGCATCGGACGCTTGAGCAGCGGGGTCAGCACCGCGTTGTGCACCTGGGCCCAGGCCATGCCAGCCACTGCACACAGCACAACCAGAAACATCAGGGACTTGTGCCCCGAGGCGCCGCCCGGCTCTTTGTAGATGCGCGCCTCCAGCGGCAGCGGCGGCACCATCGCCGGTTTGACAAAAGAAACCACCACGATGAACAAAATGTACAAACCCACCAGCAGCAGGCCCGGCACCAGCGCGCCGGAGTACATGTCGCCGACTGAGCGTCCAAGCTGGTCGGCCAGCACGATCAGCACCAGGGACGGGGGAATCGCCTGGGCCAGCGTGCCTGAAGCGGTAATCACCCCGGTGGCGATGACCCGGCTGTAGCCGTAACGCAGCATGATGGGCAGGGAAATCAGACCCATGGAAATCACCGCTGCAGCCACCACACCGGTTGTTGCTGCCAGCAGCGCCCCGACCAGGATTACCGCAATTGCCAGACCGCCGCGCAGCGGGCCGAAGACCTGACCCACCGTCTCAAGCAGATCTTCTGCCATGCCGGAGCGTTCAAGAATGATGCCCATGAAGGTGAAAAACGGAATCGCCAGCAGCGTGTCGTTTTGCATGATGCCGAAAATGCGCGAGGGCAGCGCCTGGAACATGGTGGCAGGAAAAAGGCCTGCCTCCATGCCGATAAAACCAAAGGCCAGACCGGTGGCCGCCAGCCCGAAGGCCACCGGAAAACCGGTCAGCAGCAGGACAAACAGGCCTGCAAACATCAGAGGCACAAACTGTTGTGCAAGAAAAGTGGTTTCCATCTTATTTATCTCCAGCCAGGCGCGCTGTAGCAATCCGCTCCAGCTCTTCCAGGTGTTTTTGTTCATCGGTTTTGGCGGCTTCTCCACCAATGGGGTCGTCGATCACGCCGCGCAGAAAGGCGATGCGTTTGATCAGTTCGGACACACCCTGGATCGCCAGGATCGCGAAGCCGACCGGCACCAGCAGGTACACCGGCCAGCGGATCAGGCCACCGGCGTTTTGCGACATCTCGCCACTGGTGTAGGCGCCCATGAAAAAAGGCCAGCTCAGCTTGACCATCAGGATGCAGAACGGGAACAGCACAAAAACAATGCCCAGTACATCGATCCAGTTGCGCGTGCGGGCGCTCAGCAGGGTGGAAATGAAGTCAATGCGCACATGCGAGTTCGACAGAAAGCCGTAGCCCGCGCCCAGCATGAACACAGTGGCAAAAAGATACCACTGCACCTCCAGCAGGCCGTTGGAGCTCATGTCGAATGCCTTGCGGACGATGGCGTTGCCGGCACTGATCAGTGTGGTGGCAAGAATCAGCCACATCGTGGTCTTGCCAACCCAAGTGCTGAAGGCATCAATCGACCGGGACAGCGAAAGAAGAGGGGTCATGGTGGGTGTCTCCTGGGGATCCTGGGAAAAGGTTCGCGCATAAAAATCATCCGGCAACCTTCTGTAGGAGGGCGTGCCGGATGCAGCTTGGCGCGTGAGGGATTCTATAGGGCACTATAGAAGGCAAACTGACAGCTTTGTGACGGTGTTATCCCGTAGCGGCCATAGACATTGCGCGGACGGTAGCCCCAAAAAGTCGCGCCGCTCAATCCCTCACCCCACACCTCTCCCACAGGGCGAGGGTGAGCGCCGTCCAACTCACTGTCGTGTCGTTGGAAAAGATCAATAAATTAGCTCGACACCGCTGCCCGCCAGCATGTGGCCGATGGCGCGCGCATCGCCAAAGCCCTGGCTGTGAAAACAGGCCAGAACCTGGTCGGCAATGCCGGGGTCGCAGGACACCAGCAGCCCGCCGCTGGTCTGCGGGTCGCTGAGCAACGCCTGCTGGGCCGGGCTGATATCGGCAGGCAAGCTGACTTCGGTGCCGTAGCTGGCCCAGTTGCGGCCCGAGGCGCCGGTGACCATGCCTTGTGCGGCCAGCTCAAGCACGCCCGGCAGCAGCGGAATCTGGCTCATCTGCAGTTGCATTTTCAGCCCCGCGCCGCGTGCCAGTTCCAGGCCGTGGCCGGCCAGCCCGAAGCCGGTAATGTCGGTCAGCGCATGCACGCCGTCGAGTTTGGCCAGGTCGATGCCGGGTGTGTTGAGCTGGGTGGTGACGGCGATCATGCGGGCGTAACCCTCGGCATCAAGCGCGTCTTTCTTCAGCGCGGCCGACAGGATGCCGACGCCCAGCGGCTTGCCCAGGATCAGCACATCGCCGGCGCGCGCACCCGAGTTTTTCTTGACCCGCGAGGGATGCACCAGCCCGAGCACCACCAGGCCGTAAATCGGCTCGACCGAGTCGATGGTGTGCCCGCCCGCAATCGGAATGCCGGCATCACGGCAGACATCCTGGCCACCACGCAGGATGGCGCCTATGGTCTCCAGCGGCAGCACATTGATCGGCATGCCGACCAGGCCCAACGCCATGATCGGCGTGCCGCCCATGGCATAGACGTCGCTGATGGCGTTGGTCGCTGCGATGCGGCCGAAGTCATAGGGGTCGTCCACGATGGGCATGAAGAAGTCGGTGGTGGCAATCAGCGCCTGCTCGTCGTTGAGCAGGTAAACCGCCGCATCGTCGGAGGTTTCGATGCCGACCAGCAACTGCGGGGGAATCGGGAGGTTGCTAGAGTTTTTCAGGATCTCGGCGAGCACGCCGGGCGCGATCTTGCAACCGCAGCCGCCGCCGTGCGACAGGCTGCTCAGGCGGGGAGTTGTTGCGGGAACCGTGGCAGGAAGTTTGTCGGGGGCATTCATGGGGGAGCTTTCAGTGCGCTGTTGACCAAGTTTATGACAAGGCGCTTTTCTCGGGCAGGGCTGAACAAATGGGCGCGCTCGCGGCATTGCTTTTCCAGCCGCAGCAAAAAGGCCGGCTCCGTGGCGCAGCGCTGCAGCAGCGCCGCCAGTGCGGCGTCGTCACCCACCGGGAAGTAGCCTGCGTAGTCGTCGCCCAACATGCCGAGGTTGCCGCTGATGCGGGAGGCCAGCACTGCGGTGCCGGACTGGACGGCCTCCAGGATCACATGCGCGCCGCCCTCCATCAGTGAACTGTTGACCAGCACATGCGCGTGTTTGATGCGCTGGCGGGTGAGGGCGCGCGGCAGGCCGCCTAGCCAGCGGTAGTGCGGCATCCCGGCTTGCGCTGTGCTGGCGGCCCGCGCCAGCTCGGGTTGCAAGGCCTCGCCGATGGACTCAAACAACATGCGGCGGGAGTCGCTCCTGGCGGCTGCCCTGAGATAGGTCAGCGGGTCTTTCTCGTCACGCAGGTGGCCGACCATCACTGCCCGAAACCGCCGCCTCGATTTGGCAGCCGGCAACAAAGGCCGGGCCGACTGGAAGATCACACACGTCTTGTGCCAAAGGGCGGGCGGCAACTCGTGCAGCCCGGCTTCCTGCAGCACCACCAGGTGGGTTGCCAGTGCCAGTGACTGCTGTGCATCAGAATCGCTGCGGATGTCGCGGTACAGGTCGGTGCCGGTCAAGACCACAATCAGCGCTTTGCCCGGACACTGCCGGGCCCAGGCTTGAATCGATGCTGCCGAGCGCCGCGCATGCAGCGCGATCATGGCGGCGGCAGGCTGGTTGTTCGCGGAAGGGGGCCAATGCGGCAGCAAGGCGGTCTCGCAATGACCGGATAGAAACTGCGCCCAGCGCCACGCGGTGTGCCAATTGCCGTTGTTGGCTTCGCGCATCGCCGGGCTGACGATGATAACTTTGCCTGTTTCAGATCTGCTGTCCAATGCGTGGCCCCATGTTCCGGGCCCGATGCCCGCGCCATAGGTTAACAGTCAGGAGGCAGGTTCACCCTCGCGGATTCTTGCCTGCAGCTCGCCTTTTGCCGCGTTGTAGCTGAAGTGTTTTCTGGCCAGCGCCGGCTGGTAGTTGAGCATGTTGATCAAAAAGCTCAAGGCGCCGAGGTTGTTGCCCAGGCGATCAAAGCTGCCGGTCGCCCGCGCTTCCTGTTCGGTGCTGCCGGTCTGCAGCATCTGCTCGACCAGCTCGTGCATGTGGGTGACGGCCAGTGCAGCCTGCTCCAAATCGAGCACGGCCAGCACCCCGCGCATCTGCTCAAGCTGCCCCGGTACCGCAGCGAGAATGGCCTTGTCTTCGGGGCTACGGAAAAAATGGTCCAACGCCACCTCAAGCTGGCCCAGCAGCCTGCGCAACTCGGTGACCACACTTTCCATGGTTTGTTTGTCGTTGACGCGCCGGTACAGCGCTTCCATCCAGGCGTCGGGCGCCTGGGCCTGGCCGGTCCGGGCGCTGTCCAGCCTGTGCGCCAGGCGCCCTGTGCGGGCCGTGAGCTGCGGGTCTTTCGGGTCCAGATCGTCAAACGCCGCTTCCAGGTACAGCAGCGCTGTCGCAACTTCAAGTCCGAGGTCCGGCGAGGGCGCTTGCCCGGAAGCCGCCGTGGTGTTGATCGCCTGCGTCAGTGCCTGGGCCAGCGGCTCGCTGGGCGGGTGCAGCTTGACCAGCGAATCGGTCACCAGGCTGAACTGGTCGCTGACCATCTTGAAGCGGTTGAGGTCGCCGGCGGTCACCGCAGACCAGCTCTTTTTGGCCGAACTGATGCGTTTGCGGGCCTGTTCAATCAGGGCCGGCGCAAAGCGGTCGAACTGGACCGCCTCGTAGTCCACGGGCTGGAAACGCGCCAGGCCGTAGCTGGCCCGCACCGCTGTCAGTGCCGGCGCGTCGCTGGCACGCCGGGCCACCGCCTGCGTACACAGAAAAAGCAGGTCCTGCGCGAGCCGGTCCGAGGCATGCGGTAGGCCGCGCGCCAGGTTGGCATAGTGCAGGAGGATGCGCAAAATCGCCCTTTTGGCATACACGTCCACCTTCAGCAGACCCTGCGCCAGCGCTTCAAAAAAGCCTGCGGCAATTTTCCAGAATGTTTTCAGCTCGACCTCGGTGTCGGTTTGCGCCAGGCCCAGACACATGTCGGACAGGCTTTGCGCGGCCTGTGCATCGCCGCTGCGCACCAGCTTGAGCGTGAGTCGGTCCAGCAACTGCCGCGATGTGTCGCTGTAGGCCGTGGCCTCGACGCTGACAGCGAGCTCGGGCTCCAGCCAGCGCCATTCAAACGCCCAGAGGTCCGCCGGGTGAACCCGGTCCGCGCCGATCAGGCTTTGGATATCGCGGTACTGCGGGAACAGCGAGACTGCCGACACCGGCTTGTCCGCCAGCACGTCCTCCAGGTAGGCCGTCAGCGCGAGGCCGGCCAGCTCGATCTGGTTGCCGGCTTGTTCCGTGCATTGCTTCGGAGACTGGATAAAACGCTGGACCACTGTTTCCATGGCACGCAGTAGCAGCGCCGGCGCGCTCATGCCCACCATTTCCAGGGCGCCCGCAGCCTGGTGCAACTGCTGGCGGGCCAGACGCAACTGGCTGGCGTCCAGCGCCTCCAGCTCCGCGCCCTTCGCCAGAGCGGCCTCGCGCACAAACCGTTTCAGGGCTTTGCTCGCGCCATCCAGGGATTTGTGGAGCTCCTCCAGCACCCAGGCCAGCGGGCCCAGGTCCATGATGCTCACGTCCAGGTCTTCAGGGGACGGATTCAGCGCGTTGGTTGTCATACATGGCGTACCGGTTGAAAGGACAGGCGCCCCCGGCGCAGGCGCGGGCGGGTCGCCGCAGTCTATGCGCGGGCCTGCGAAATTTGGCACCAAAACGCAAGCGGGGTGACAGTCGGCGCATGGCGCCCGCTGACAGGTCGCGCGGGGCACGTTTTGTACTGCTTTTTGGCAATTAGGAGCCTGGGCGGCAGAAGGAACGTCGGCTGCAAAGCGGCCGCGACGGTCCATTTTTCACCGGCTTTTTGCCCCATAGCTACGGCTATGAGGCTGCAAACCCGGCAAAAACTGTCCTCGCCGGGGCCACTTTTCGCTTCG